>JAPPHA010000075.1 GCA_028874915.1 Paracoccaceae bacterium | reverse complement strand
GAAATACGCCGAAATCGGCAGATTCACGCCAAGAAACGTTAAACATGGGCTAGGCGCCCTGTGAAGGCATGCCAGAACTCAATTTGGGTTTGCGCCATGGCCATGCCTGACGAGGCGAGCATCGTGGCAATCGAAAGAATTGTTCCTGCGTATTTCATGGTTCCTCTCACATCATCGATTTCGTCTCTAGTGTTCCTGGCCGCCAGAGTGACCCGGCTCGCCAATTGCCGGCTGATCGCATGGATGTCACGACGTCAGAGTGACAAATTCGCGAATCACCATGCAATCCCTTGGGAATTGCTCGTTGCAGAAGTCGTTGCCGACAGTAACGGACCTCATGGTACGGAAAATAGCCTTGTCCGGGGAATGAGACAAGGAAAGAACCTGCGAGCCCGCGTTTCTTGCTCTGGCGGTCCCTTCGGTTGATTCTGGAATACTATGTCTTCGGGGCTGCCTTGAAAGCGGTTCCCTCACCGTGAGTCGGAGATGGCGCGGCCCGCCGTACGGTGACGAACGGATGCACGTGTCGGACGCATTCAGCACTGATTCCCAGGTTGGATGTATCGGATCCCAGGTGATCAACGCATGGGTTCACCGCCACAGGGTCTGGGCTCGAGCCACTCACCTGCTCTCGTCCACGGAGTCGCGAAATGATGTCCGGAATAATCGTACTGGGCAAAGGAGAGGAAACTGTACGCCGCCAGAATTCCGGAAAATCTCGTGTGAGCAGCGTTTCTTTGGAAAGGAATCCCACCCACCCCGTAGCCGTTAATTTCAGCCGGTACGTTTTGCACGCAGCCTTCTTGGAAATGTCCGTTCCATGTCTGCACGACGTTCAGGTTCCTGTCCGGCGTGCCAATCCTCAGTACGCGAATGGAAGGACGGCCGTCTGATTTATTGGGCGGGAAAGGCGATTTGCTTCGGTTGGCAGCATCGCTGATCATTGACGGTGTCCGCAAAAACGAAAGCATCGACATGGTGGGTAAAGACAAAGCCAGACCCGGTACACGGGCATGTCTTTGGGGACGAGATGACATAAGCCCCGGCCTGCGGATGATGGCGGACGGTACCGTAAAGTTCGCAGCCAAGCCAATTGTCGATCACAACAACTCTTCGATTCGGTCCCAGATCAGACACGTTCTCAAATGCAACGCTGGGTGCCTGGAAGTTCTTGCAGAGAAGATGGATGGAGGGTTTGAGCGTCTTCAGCAGCTGCGAACTCGATCGAAATCTTCGCAAGGCCACGTCATCGCGAACCCATCCAACGCGTGATGAACACCGATTTTTCTAATGCGATCAAAACGACTGACGCGGCGATGGCCGTCAAGTACAGATAGTCCGGCTTGGTCACCAGCAGCACGGACACTGCCAATCGGGCACCCATTTCAATCCACGTCAACTGTCGCCCATCGAAGGCGGCCAGGACACTCGACAGCAAGTAGAGGGCCAACACGAGGCGCAGCAAGAGCAAACCCAACGCCGGCCAATCCATTGTTCCGTCATATCCCGACAAATATATCGGAACCCCGCCCGATGCCGACTCCGGATCGAGTATGGCGGCGTCGATCAGGAGGATTTCCGGATAGAGCGCAAAGACGAACGGGATGACGAACATGACAATTCCGGACTTCACAGCCGAGAAGCCCGTTGCCATGGGTTCAGCCTTGGTAATCGTCGAGGCCGCGAATGCCGCCAAGGCGACAGGCGGCGTGATCGCACTGGCAACGGCGAAATAGAATATGAACATGTGGGCGGTGAATGTCGCGATTCCGAGCCCGGCCAGAACCGGGCCCATCAGAAGTGCAACGTTGATGTAAGCCGGAACAGCGGGCATGCCCATGCCAAGCAGAATCGCGATCAGCATCGTCATGAACAGGGCCGTCAACTGGACGACAACCGAACCGCCCTGCCCCAGATTCAATGATTTCAGCCAACCGAGAACATCGAGCGAAATGAACGTCGGCAGTCCGGTGAACTGCAAGCAGAAGTCGATGATCGATACGGCCAAGAACATCAGGTAGAGGGTTGAGACCAGGACACCCGCGTCCGAAAGGGCCTCGACGACCTTTCCCGGTTTCGCACGCACGTCCGGGTCGACAAAGAGCAACGCCAGCAGGAGAATGACTGCCCACCAGCCAGCGCTTCCCGCGTCCCCTGCCGCGTTCTGAACGGTCTGCTGGAACCATGACAGGCTTGTCACCTTGCAGACGCCGTCAGAAAGTGAACGCTCGGCCCCAAGGAAGCCTCCGAGCGGACCGCAACCGACGTCTTCTTTTGTCGTCAGGAGCAGGACGAGGATAAGCAGGATCGGGCCGAAAATCGTGATCAGATTCAGGATGTCCTGGCCGCCCAGGCGCATGTCGTCAGTCAGCCTGCCTATGGCTTGGATGTTCTGCTTTCGGGCCTGAAAGATGACGGACAGGAAGAGGCACAGGAAATACGCAATCGCCGGAATGACTGCGGCGACGATGACTTCCGAATATGGAACCACAGTCAAGGCCGCGAGAACAAATGCAGCCACGCCCATGACCGGAGGCATGATGGAACCCCCGGAGGATGCCGCAGCCTCGACTCCGCCGGCGAAGACTCTGGAGAATCCACGCCTGAGCATCATGGGTATGGTCAATACTCCGGTGGAGAGAACGTTGACGATGGGACCGCCCGAGATCGTCCCGAACATGGCAGACGACACAATGGCAGCATGAGCGGGGCCGCCGCGAAGATGACGGGTCCACCGGAATGCCAGCCGGATTAGCGACTGGCCACCAGCCGAGGCCCCGAACAGAGAACCGAGCACGAGATACGGAAAAATCGTGTTCAGCATGATGTCCATGAATCGGCCCAGCAACCCGGACGAATTGTTGACAAGGATGTCATGGACACGCGGCCGGCCGTCGGAGAGCAGGCGCGGCTCTCCGGCCAGTTTGGTCATCAGGTATTTGTTGATGTCGTCAGGTCCGTGGAAATACCAAACCAGGACCGTACTGATGGTATAGAGAGCGACAACGAGGGCGACCAACACGAGGGGCAATCCCCACACTTTGATGTTGTAAGCGAGAAAGACCAGGATCGTTAAGCCGACGATGAGCACCAGGAACCCGCCGGTGTTGCCGACACACTTGGGGTCTTCCACGGTCGTGGGTGCCGGCAGCCCCATGGTTTCGGCGATGTATTTCTCTGTTTCCAGGGCTTCGGCAATCAGACGGGCTCTCTCACCCGTAAAACGGTCGACAAGACAGATTGACTCGATTTCGATCATGTAGGTCACGGACACGGCTGTCGCCGCCAAGACCAATGCGATGTCCATGAACAATCCGAATACTCGCGTAGTGACCGGTCGACCCCGCCATTCGGCCCACATCGAATGACGCAAGGCCACGCAGAACATCAGCAACAGGAATGCAATGGGGTAGAACCACTCCGTTGGATATTTTCGGATACTCAGCCATTCCAGGCCCGTCAGGCGTACGACGCCTGCATCGAGTCCTGGAATGCCGGGAATGGAATTCAGCAGCCCGCCAACGACGATGACGACTGCCAGGATGCTGGTCAGCCGGTTGACCGGAGGGAGCGAATGGGCCTCGGTTTCGCTCATGGCGGCCGGTATCCGGCGGGGCCAACCTGAAGGCGTGGCCCCGCCCCAGGATTACGTCCTGGTTCCTTACGGTTTTGCACAGTCGGGCAACAAATGTCCCGCTTCTTCCCAGGCTCGCACTGCACCGGGATGGTACTTGACCGGTATCGCACCGCACATGCCGGTCAAGACAACATCCGTTTCGCCCAGCCAAACCGTCGGCATCATGGGTCCTTTGCCGGTGAAGACTTCCATACCGTCAATAAAGGCCTTGGTGAGAGAGTAGGCGATTTCCTCGTCCATAGAGACATTGACGATTTCACCTCCGACTTCGCCGATCCCCCGGAACATATCATCTTCTGAAACGACAACAGTGTTCGGCCCAAACAGCCCCTCCGAAGGGGCTACCACGCCAACGGACCCGGGTGCCTTTCGATACTTCTGCGATGCCTCACTGTTGTAAGCATCAGAGGGCATGGAGAAGATCGTGATTTCACCTGACGCCGCGGCCTGACCCAACCGCCCATCCGGAAAGTTCATGGGAAGAACGTGGGCATCCGCCGTTCCGTCTGTTATCGTCTTGACAGCCTGCCCCCAGTTCACCTGGATTCCCGAATAGCCTTCGCCATCGTCGAGGCCTGTGACCAGCTTGACCAGTGCCCGGGCCCGATTGAGTGCGGCACCGCGAGGGGGGCCATTGTAGATCGTCGCACCGTCGACCGCATCCCAACCACCGAAGTTCCGGCTGCTGTACGCGGAAAGACCATAGGTACCGAAACGGTAGGTGTAGAGAACCGCCAGGTCCGAGGCCAGGTTGGCGCCGTTTTCCTTTCCTAGGGACGCGTAGGGACCTGCTCCATTCGAGAGCAGAAACGTCAACAGGAAAGGGGCTGCTGCGATATCCGTTTTTCCCTCGGCCACGTTCTGGACCGAATTGGTCAGGGTCTGACCGGTCGTTACCTGAATATTGGCAGTGTCGGCGGACTTGGCCACTTCCGCCAAGGACAGAACAGTTTGTCCAGGTACTGATACCGGCGATGCCGTTTCGGCGGTCAGGTTGACTTGTGCAAACGCCCCCGTGGTGATGCCCAGGGCAGCGATTGTGGCCGTCAGGGCCTTTGTCTTGGACATGGAATCCTCCCTTTTTGTCCTTTGTTTCTTTTCGTCAATCGTCGGCGTGCAGCGGCAGCGCCAGGCCATCCGCCTCCAGTTCCTTTCTGTCCCGGTATCCAATCAGGATTCCCGGTGGTTCCCGGGCGTCGGTCATCGCCTCGACGGTCTCCGCCGAACAGGTTGTCCGGCAATGGTGCTGTCGGCACCATTCGAAGTGCAGTGCCGCCATGCGCTCCACCTGGCGCCGACTGTTTGGGTCGGAACCCAGGTCAACCTGCTCGTCAGGGTCGGTCTCCAGATCGAAGAGCATGGGACGCATCGTTTCGACATGAACGTATTTCCAGCGCCCGTCAAAGATCATTACAAGCCGCGCATCCTTTTGATCAACTCCCAGGGGTCGGCGGGAGTCACGGGTCGAATAGTCATATTCCGAAACGCAGTAGCGTCGCCACTCCGTGGGCGCCTGGTGGAGCCAGGGTTGCAGCGACCGGCCTTCGATGACATGCGCCTTGGGGCGGTCTCCGAAGAACTCGACAAAAGTCGGAGCCAAGTCGATGCCCTCGACGAGGGCGTCGCAGGACGTGCCTCGAGTGGTGTCGGCTTCGGACCTGGGATCGTAGACAATCAGGGGAATTCGAACTGAACAGTCATAGAAAAGATCCTTTTCGCCGATCCAATGATCGCCCAAATTGTCGCCGTGATCGGAGCAGAAAACGATCATTGTGTCCTTGAAACGTCCCGTGTCTTCGAGCCAGGCAAACAGTCTTCCCAGTTGGTCGTCGAGTTCCTTGATCAGACCCATGTAGACAGGGGCCACCCGATCGCGGACGTCGTCACGGGAAAAACTGGCGCTGACCCGCATATTCATCCAGGCCTTCAGCAAGGGGTGACCCGCTCTTCGCTCAACGATTCCCCGGTTGACCGGCGGCACGTCCGTGGAGGAGTACATGTCATTGTAAGGTGCCGGCGCGAGATAGGGCCAGTGCGGCTTGATGAAACTCAAGTGGCAGAGCCAAGGCTGGTTTCCCTGCGACTCGATAAATTCGATTCCCCGCGTTGTCAGCCAGGCCGTCTCCGAATGTTCACGGGGAACGCGAGCGGCAAGGGGCGCGTTTTCCAGCAACCAACCGGACCGGAACTCGCCCCCGGGTCCAACCGCAGTGTTCGCCCATTCTTCCCAAGGGTTTCGAGCGTCCATGCCGTGGTCGCGAAGATACTGGTCATAGTCCTCGGCATGACGGCCCGGATAATCGGAGTGATTTGTTCCGTCGTCGCGAACAGATACATCGAACCCGCACTCGCTGACACGAGCGCCGATTGTGCTTTCCGGCACGATCCCCAACCGTTTCATGCCTTCGCGATCCGGCGTCATGTGTGATTTACCCACGAGAGCACATTTGACACCGTTCTCACGCAGGTGATCGCCGAGGGTCGCCTCTCCCACGCCGAGAGGAAAGCCGTTCCAGGTGGACCCATGGCTGCGAACATACCGGCCGGTATAGAAACTCATACGGCTGGGTCCGCAAATTGGCGACTGGACATACGCCTTATCGAACCGAACGCCCCTGGACGCCAGCCTGTCCACGTTCGGCGTGTGGATGTGCTTGGCACCGTAGCAACTGAGGTAGTCCCACCTCAGTTGATCCGCCATGATCCAGAGCACATTCAACTCAACGGACTCCGGTGGTTCCAGGCACAAGGGAACGAATGTCCCAAGACCGTTTCGGGATAGGGAGTCGTACGCAGACCGGCCGGATCCCACGAATCGGATCGATTGTCTCTGTCTCTCCGACGCGGAACCCGGATCGGATCTGATCGTGGATCAACATCTCACCCATCAGCCAAACTCGTGCCAGTCGTGGTCACGAACGAGTCCCGCGGGGTCTTGCGGCTTGGGCGTGCCCGGTGCGGTTGTCGTTGACGGGCCTGCCAGTCGTCATTGAATTGAGGATCCGGCCCGGATCTCCGGGGACGATGCCACCGACCCCCAGGTGAACGAATTGGATGGCTGCCGATGTCGTGAAACAGTTGAAGCCCATTCTGAATCTCAGTTTGCATTGTGACATGACAATGCGGAACCGGATGGCGAATTTGCGGTGATTCCGTGAAATCGGTCCGGTTCGCTTCCTGATGTTGGAAATTGCATCACGGTCATTGGGGTCATCGTCTCCGGTTTCGCGATCTCGGGATCCGCAGATTCCATGTTTTGACTTGTTTGGCCAGTGACAGGACCGCAGCGTTCACCGCGGTTAAGCGAGTCGAGCTCGTCTTGGGAACGATGATTCCGTCGGGGTCGATCTGGACCCGGATGAAAGCTTCGACAATTTGCACGCAAGGTCGGAGGTCATCGCAACGGCCATCGGACAGCTACCTGAACGGACGGGTACGATGTTGCCAATGCCTGACGGTCGCGCCTTCATCCACCTGTCTTGCAAGACAGCAGTCAGGATCGACTCCGAATCGTTTGTCCGCATCGACACTCTGAATGGCATTACCGTCGCTGGATCGATGCACGGAATCGTCGGTCCTTTCGAACGACGGGCCATGCCCACGCCGACGGCGATTTCTTCTTTCAGGCTTGACAAGATCGGAATCATTTTCGGGTCTCGTCCAATTGAACACGATAAGCGAGCGGAAAGAGTTCAAGATCAAGGCGGTCGCGGATCAGTCCCCAGACACCCTTCGGTGTCGTGAGCATAATGACAATTGCGACGAGGCCCAGGATCATCAGGTAGATTGTACCAAAGTCGGCCAGTGTTTCCCGGAGCGCAAAAAAGATCAGGGTCCCGATGATGGGACCTTCCAACGTGCCGATTCCACCGATGACGACGATGAAGATAACGAATGCCGTCCAGTCATTGACCGAGAATGCGGCATCGGGTGAAATTCGTAATTTCTGCAAGAAAATCAATCCACCAATAATAGCTGTTAAAGCGGACGTTACGACGTAGACTTCCAGTTTTGCTCGCCAGATGTCGATCCCGAGGCCCGAGGCCGCCAGTTCGCTGTCCCGAATCGCGGTCAGCGCCAGTCCCTTGCGGGATCTGAGGAACAGGTAGACTGACAGAATGACGGCGATCGCAGCACCCAGCGCGAGCCAATACGTCAAGGACTCCCGACCGGATCGGGAAGCGGCAAGGGATTTGACGACGCTCACCGGAAGGGACGATCCAGAACCGCCACCCAATGCTGAAATCTGGGCAAAGGACAGGCGGAAGACCTCGGCGACCACCCACGTTCCAATGGCAAAATACGCCCCTTTCAGTCGGAAGATCAGCGACGCAATGGGCACTGAAAGACAGGCCGCCAGGAGTCCGGCCAGGACAATGGCGGCGATGGGATGCAGGCCACCAAAGATCGTCAACGCGAACAGCATGTAACCGCCGAATCCCACGAATGCCTGCTGGCCGACGGAGACAAGTCCTGCGTACCCGGCCATCAGGTTCCAGAGGCACGCCAGGGACAGATACAGGTAGAGTTCGCTCATCAGACGCATGTCCGCCCGCCCCGCCCACCAGGGAGCGGCGGCTGCGGCGACCAGCACGACGAATGCGACAATCGTTGCAGCCCGGGCCGCCGACGTGGTCCGGGTCACTGCCGAATCGCTCAATGGTCCACCCTCGGGAAGAGGCCATTGGGACGAATGGCAAGCACGGCAAGAAACGCAATGTGGCCGGAAAGCAATTGCCAGCCGGGGTCGATCTTTCCACCAATCGTCTGGGCCACTCCGAGAATGATTCCCCCGGCCAGCGTTCCCCAGAGGCTGCCCAGTCCTCCGATAATGACCGCTTCGAAACCGAAGATCAGGCGTCCCCCGCCAATCGACGGGTCGAAGCTCGTGCGGACGCCGAGCAGAATTCCGGCAATGGCAGTGACGGCGAGTGCCAATGCCATGGCCAGCCCGAAGACATGGGCCTTGTTCAGGCCCATGATCTGCGCAATCTCCTGATTGTCAGAGACGGCCCGGAAACCGCGCCCGGCGCTCGTGCTGTAAAAAACCCATTGCAATCCGGCGATGACCGCCACCGCAATTGCGAAGGTCAACAACGGAAGGACTCCGACCGACAGGCCGCCAACCGAAAGACTGGCCGTCTCGATGGTTCCGGCGGACAGCTTCCGAGGATCGGCCGTGTACCCTTCCAGGAGTGCGTTCTGCAAGATGACGGACAAACCGAATGTCACCAGCAGCGGCGGAAGGATATCCTCCCCCAGTGTCCTGTTCAGCAGGCCTCGCTGAAGGATGTACCCAAGGCCGGCCATGACGGGAACGACAACAAAGAGCGCGAGGAACGGATTGATTCCAAAGGTCATCGTCGTGCTCAGACCGAGGTACGCGGCGAATACGATCAAGTCTCCATGGGCAATATTGACAAGCCGCATGACGCCGAAAATCAGGGACAGACCGGCCGCGAACAACGCATAGAGTCCTCCGAGAAGAACACCTTGCGTGACGGCACTGACCCATTCGATCATGCCGCCAACCCAAAATAGGCAGCCGTGATCTCATCACGGTTGACATCGTCTGTCCGGCCCGTCAGCGAGACCCGGCCCTCCTGCAGGCAATACACGCGTGACGAAACCGACAGCGCCCTGGAAATGTCCTGTTCGACGATGATCGCTGTCATCCCCTGTCGAACAATATCTGGAAAAGCCTCGTAAATGGATCTGATCACGACCGGGGCCAGCCCAAGGCTGATCTCGTCGAAGAGAATCAGTTCGGGATTTGCCATGAGTGCCCGACCGATCGCCGCCATTTGCTGTTGGCCACCGGAAAGAGCGTTGGATGCCTGATGCCGCCGTTCCTTCAATACGGGGAAAAGCCCGTAGACGGCGTCGAGCGACCACTGTCCCTTGCGTCCAACCGCTCCACCAAGTTTCAGGTTTTCTTCCACGGACAGCGACGGAAAGAGCTGACGCCCTTCGGGAACAAGTGCGACGCCAAGTTTGGCAATCCGGTCGGCCCGCCAGTCGCCGACCGGTCGACCCTTGAAGACCACCTGTTCGGATTCATTGGGAAGCAGGCCGGAAATGGACCGCATGAGCGTGGACTTGCCGGCCCCATTGGCGCCGATGATGGCCACAACCTCGCCCGAGATGATTTGCATGTCCACACCGTACAGGGCCTGAAAGTCACCATACCGGGCATCCAGGGCATTCAAGGACAGAAGTGGTTCAGGCATGCGGGTCCATTCCCAGATAGATATCCTTGATCTCGCGGCTCTCCATGATCGTTCGCGGGTCTCCCTCGGCGATCTTCTTTCCAAAGTCGATGACGATGAGTCTCTGCACGACAGCCAACAACGCGTGGACCACATGCTCGATCCAGATGATCGTTGTGCCGCCGGCATGGACCCGTTTGATCGTTTCGATCAGCATTTCGCATTCGGCATCCGTCAGTCCGCCCGCAATCTCATCCAGTAGCAGCAGCCTCGGTCGTGCGGCCAATGCCCGTGCCATCTCGAGGCGCTTCCTTTCCAAAAGCGTCAACGACCCGGCCCGTATGTTCGATTTCGACAGCAGGCCGGTATCGTTCAGGACGGCAAGGGCATGCGTTTCGGCAGCCAGGCCACGCAGACCGGCGCCATGCGTTGCGCCGACGAGCGCGTTCTCGAAGACCGTCATGCCACCGAACGGCTGTGGAACTTGAAACGACCGGGCAATCCCTTCGTTGCATCGGCGGGCTGCCGACATCGTGGTAATGTCACGGCCCGCAAATTCGATCCGGCCGGTGTCCGGCCAAAGGGCGCCGGTGATCAGGTGGAACAGCGATGTCTTGCCGGCTCCGTTCGGCCCAAGTATGCCCACGGCCTCTCCGGTCCGGACATCAAAATTCGTGTCATCCGCGACAACGACGGCGCCGAAGGACTTGCTCAGTCCTGTGACCGACAGGAGAACCGACAAGTCCGGTGGTCTCCGCTAAACCAGAAGTTTCAGCTCGCCGCCAACGGGTATCTGCGGCGCATGCGCATTCGTGGTGACCACCAGTTCAAACCTGTCTCCCTGTTTCTGCCACTGACCGGCGACCAGTGGTGTTTTGGAAATGTTGGGAACGGGTCCATGGGCCCAATTCACGTCACCAACGATCGTGGACAACGCCGTGGACCGGATCGCGTCAAGCGTGGCCATCGGGTCGTCAAGATCCGCCGAACGTGCGATCACGTCGCGTACAACCTCGAACAGGGCATGCTTGAAACCGATCGGTTGCGTCCAGGGCCGACCGCTGTCGGCGACATATCCGTCGGCGAGAACCTTTGCACTCTCGCCCGTCAAGGACGATGAGAACGGGTGGGTCGGTGTCCACCAGATCTCCGATGTCAGCCCGTCGCCACGGTCCCCGAGCGACTCGATGACGGACGGGAACAACAGCGCCTTGCCGATGGTTACGATCTTGGGCCGGAAGTCCTGTTGCGCGGCCTGCGCCCAGAATGTTGCAAAGTCGGGAGGTATCATGTTGCCGGTCACGATCTCGCAGCCTGCCTCCTTGAAGGCTGCAATATAGTTGGAGAAATCGTCATTTAGCGGCTGGTACCGTCCGGGGTCGGTCAGGGCGAACCCCGCGTCGGCCAGGGGTTTCGGGAAGCCCAACTCCGGGTGGCCCCAGGCGTTGCCGTCGGCGTCATTCGGGAACAGGCCTGCCACTGTCTTTCCGACCCCGGTATGGTCCCAAAGGTCCAGGAAATTCGCAATGACATCCTCGAGGCCCCAAAAGAAGTGGTACGTGTATTCGAATCCCTCCGCCGGATTGCCGTTGCGGCCAAAGAAATATGGCTGCCAGGGACAGTCGGTCGTGATGCAGGGAACCTCGTTGATTTCGGCCTGGTCGGCAACGGGGTTGGTCGTGTCCGGCGTTGAGGCAGCCACGATGATGTCGACTTCGTCGCCGAGGATCAGATCGGCCGCGACTTCGGCAGCCCGGTTCGGGTTCGACTGACTGTCCTTTGACAGAATCTCGACACCGTAAGACTTGCCATTGTTTTCGACACCTCCCAAGAGCACCGCCTCAATGCCCTTCAGGACATGTTCGTCAGCCTCGGCAAATCCGGCCAGAGGCCCGGTCCGCGGGCTGACATGCCCGACGCGGATTGTCGGATTCTGGGCGTAGGCCCGGGTCGAGGTCAGTATGGCAGGGGCCGCAACGGCTGCAGCGAGGCCCGAAACGACCTGTCGTCTGTTCGTTCTGATTGTCATGGTTCTCCTCCTTGAAACCCGTTCAATTGGGCAGAATCGCCTCCAATTTCCTGAGGTGACCTGCGATCCTCGCCTTCACGGCGGCAAGATCACCGTCATTCCAGTCTCGGAACCCGGCGCCCGCGGCGATCCCCGTTCGGCCCTTTTCCAACAGTTCCTGAAGATGTGGCGATGGTTCGCCAGATGTTTCCAGGTCGGGTAAAAGCTGACGGTGAATGTCCTGCGTCAGGTCAATCCCGATCAGATCGGCATTCTCCAAAGGGCCCAGGACCGCCAGACGCCGACCGAAGCCGGCCTTCACCACATTGTCGACAGCCTCTGCCGTGCAGATTCCATTCGTGACCAGCGACATGGCCTCTCGCCACAGGGCATGTTGCAAACGATTCCCAATGAATCCGGGAATATCCCTTTCCACCATCACCGGTGTTTTCCCGGCACCTTTCAGGAAGTCGAAAGCCGACTGCGCACAGTCTGCGTTCGTCCATTCAGTCTTGATGACCTCGACGAGAGGAATCATGTGCGGCGGGTTCCACCAGTGCGTTCCAAGTGCCCTGTGACGGGATGAAAGTTCGCCGGTTATTCTGGAGATCGGTATGGCCGATGTGTTGGACGCCAAGAGTGCCCGCTCGGGAGCATGGTCCTCGATTTCGCCAAAGATGGAGCGTTTTAGATCCAGATTCTCGGGTGCGGCCTCAAAGACGAATGCCGCGTCCTTGACCGCCATTGGCACGGAATCGAAGAGTTCAATCTTCTCAAGAGTTTTCGCGATTCCGGCATCTGGAGTGCCAAGCAATCTCAGACTATCGGATACCCTTTGGCGAACCGAACGCAGACTGTCTTCTACCGGATCCATCACCGCCACCGGATGCCCGGAATTGGCGAATGTGAGCGCGATTCCGTGCCCCATCAAACCGGCGCCGATGACCGCAATCTGCTGATTCCCGACCATGTTTCAGCCCGCCGTGTAGCCTCCGTCGGCGTACAGGATATGTCCCGTGTAGAAGTCCGATGCCTTCGATGAAAGAAACAGGAGAGGACCGGCCAGATCTTCCGGTTCTCCGAGGCGGCCGCAAGGCACACGGGCCAGGAACCCCTGACGGACCGCCTTGGCCTGTTCCGTGTCCTCAAACATCCAAGCTGTAAGCGGGGAGCGGAAGACCGTCGGTGCGATTGCATTCACGGTAATGCCTGTCGGTCCCAACTCGCAACCAAGGGCCCGAGTGATACCGTCGATTGCGGACTTGGACGCGCAGTAGGCTGAATAACCAGCGGGATGCCCAAGCAATCCCCTGGCTGATGACATCAACACGATCTTTCCGCCCTCCCCCTGCGCCTTCATCTGGCGGGATGCCGCACGGGCAATCAGCCAGCTCTGGGTGACATTGGCATCCATCACGTCGGAAAAGGTCTCGACCTTCATCTCATCGATCTTGGCCACCCTGTTCATGCCCGACGCCACGACGAGAATGTCGATCCCGCCGAAAACCTTCACGGTCTCGGCGACGAGCGCCTGACAGGCAGCTTCGCTATCGGGTCGCGAATTGATCGTATGGGTTTCGCCCCTGCAGGTCTCGGAAACCTCCTTCAGCGCCTCCGCGTTTCCGGCCGCCAGGACAAGTTTGCATCCGGCACCGGACAGGCACCGGGCGGCAACCGCTCCGAACGCCCCCGAAGCCCCCGTAACCAAGGCCACCTTGCCAGAGACATCAAACAATGAATGAGGGCTGTCCAAAGACATGGTTTACTCCGGGCGTTTGCCGTCGGGATACGGAATCACGACCAGCATCTTGCAGATGTGATTGGATCGGTTCTCGATGGTCCGGACTTCACCGGGAACGATTGTGCAGCTGTCCAAAGGCCCCAGTACCGTGTCCATGCCATCGACGGTGACCGTCATCTCGCCTTCGAGAACGACGTAGACTTTCTCGAACGGTGTTGAATCCGGCCCGGCACCGCCACCGGGGAGGAACTGCGAAAGCCCGACCCACTGGTTCTCCGGTCCACCGTCTTCAAATCCCTGCAGCCGCAGCCCCGTGACGCCCCGATGATTCGGGGCATCGTAGGTCCGGGCTTCGGCAAATCGCTTGACTCGCATCAGAAGTCCTCGCCCGTCTCGATACGGTAGGACTGGCCCCGATCCATCATGGCCACCAGGCGGATGATGCAGCCGTCGCCGCGATCCCAGTTCCACGGGAAAAAGGCAAAAGTACAGCGTTTGCCAGTGACACGGTCAAGGTCGCCACCCACATTCTCGATTCCCAGGATTCCATGGGAAAAGAGTGTGTTGTGCACAGGTTCCCACTCCGGGAAGTCATCTTTCCAGTCGCGTCCGCCGGACCACTCCCGATACTCTTCTGCCAGATGAGGGAGGATCGGGCCATTGCGTTGCGGACCGATCGCAGTCGCCAGCGGGTGGTCATTGGCCTGGGTGTCATGGCCGACGACCTTCACACCTTGCTCGACCATCCAGTCGGCGGCCGACGGGACGAGGCCCGGCCCGTAGGGGAAGTAATCGCCGTCTTCGTACCGCTTGTGCCATCCCGTGTTGATGATCAGAACATCGTTTCGGCGAATGGCGTGACCGCACGCCGCTTCCAGGTCGTCACCGGTGATTGATTCCCACTTTTCCTTGGGAATGCCCGCGACGATGCCCGAGCCGAAAAAGTGCGGGAGGGGCACCTCATCGATAAAGGGGGTCCCCTGGATGACATGGGCCGGCGCATCGATGTGCGTCGTCACATGCATGGTCGTTGTGATGGTCTGGGACAGGACTCCCGACTTCGCCATGTAATGCTTTCGCTCGATCTGAACGTCGCGGAAATACGGCCAATTCGGACACTGGAATCCGTATCGATGGCTCAGGTTGACGAATTCGAGCCCCATGTCGTTGTTGTCGTTTTCCTGGAATTCAATTCCGCGAATGGTGATCGCCATGGTGCCTCCCCCCAAGACTCGCAAACTGTTTCGTATTATGGTACACATGTATCTTATTGCGGTCAAGCACCGGTCGATCGACAGATTGTCGCAGGCTGAGCGAAGCTGGACGCTGGTTTCGAAAATGCGGAGGCGCGGGTTGGGCGAGCAGGAATCTCAAAGACATCAGGGGATTCAGGTGATTTCGAGAGCTGCCGACATCCTTCGTCTACTGGGCCGGAAAACGGGAGGAATGAGCCTGGGACAGATCGCCCGAGAGGTGGGGCTGCCGCGCTCCACGGTGCAGCGGATTGTCGCCGCCCTCGCGGCCGAGGGATTCATTTCGACTGAAAAAGGTTACGGAGGTATCCGGATCGGACCGGAGATCCAGAGCCTCGCTCACGCAACCGCGTCTGACATGAAGGATCGACTTCGGCCGGTCATGAAGCGAATCTCAGATGAGTCCGGTGAAACAGTCGACCTGGCAATTCTGGATGGAAACAGGATGTTGTTCATTGACCAGATCGTCGGCCGCCAACGGTTGCGTGCGGTCTCCAGAATCGGTGAATCGTTTCCCCTGGCGACGACGGCGAACGGCAAGGCGGCGCTAGCCTGCATGGACCCGGCCCGGACAGCCGGACTTATTGCTGCCGAAACCAAAGGTCGGGACTCTCCTCGACGGCCGATCAAGGAGATTCTGGCCGAGATCGACAACATTCGGAAAGGGGCATTGGCGACGGATGAAAATGAGCACACAGAGGGAATCTGCGCCTTGGGCTTCGCGATCAAAGATCGAAACGGCGATGTCTTTGCCGTGTCCACTCCGGTTCCAAGTGCCCGCTATGAACGCGTGAAAGTGGAACTTTCGAAGACGATTCAGGCGTGTCGTCCGGATTGCTGAATCCAATTCGGCCAGGTCCGGAGCCCGACAAAACGAAGTCCACTGGCCCCCTGTATGAGTTTCCGGTTTTTCTTCGCGGTCCCGTGTCCGGGGCGGTGACACTCAATGTTGCTGCCTGAGTGGATCCCGCGCCTGCCCGTTCTCATCGGACGGGATCGCAAATCCGGTTGCGCCTGACACCGCAGTCATCCGTGCCAGCCACAGCCTGTCCCCTCGGGTATTGGCGTCAATGTCGCTGGCCTCCGCGAAAAAGCCCGCCCGCCTACAGGCCCCGCAGACGGGAGAGGACATCAAGACCCTGTTGGGCGAGAAAGTGAAGGAGATCAATAAAGATCCAGTTCTCGGCAAGCTTGTCGCCCTGACGCCGATAGAGATCGACAACGCGCATCTCGGCATCGACGGAAGTGGCCGGCAACCCCATGAAACCGCCCGTACAGCGCATGATCAGGCTCGGATAACCGAAGAAACCGCCGTAAAGACCTTCGCCGATTCGGCACACATGCTCGGTACGCCGGATAAATTCCAGGCCGTCCTCGAAGGGTTGCGTATGGCCGCGCCGATAGCCACGGAAATATGCACTGGCACCAATGCCGCCAGGACCAAACCAGCACATGTCCGGTCGCCAGAACCTCTTCATGTGGATTTCCGGGGAAGCCATTCCGTTTCCGCGGAGATCGGCAATCATGGCCGTGATGAGTTCAAGCGTCGCTCGACCTTCGTTCGCGTCCTGGGGTTCCGTGAGCAGCCCGTCGTGGGTCCGCGGTCCGGGCGTCAGAATCGATGCGCCCGTTGCCGGCGGCAGCACTCGGATGTCCGCGTGGTTCAGAAAATTGAGGATATCGACATAGCAGGCGGTTTCCTCAATGCGCCCGCCGGCGACCCTGTGAAACTCGACATAGCGAAGAAACGCTGTCTTGCGGGATGGATTTACGCCAAGCCATTCCTGGTCCCAGAGTCCCATGAGGTGACCCATTTCGACAACCCAGACACTCGCACCCCCATCCAGGGCGTTCCTTCCGGCCATGAAGATGTCGGACCGTCTCTGAAGTGAGCCAAGCGCTGTCTTTAAAGGCGCCCAAAAGGACTCGGCGACCGCCGCGGCCCCGGACAACTCGTTGAAAGGATGCATGCCACGCCATCGGAATCCAGGCGCTGTCCACCGGGCCAGAACGTCGGCAGTGGCGTCCGGCGCCGCCGCGTCTATGGCGGCATTCGCTTCGAGAACAAGCGCCTTTTCAGCCTGGAAGTCCAGGTTGTCAGCCATGTCGGTCTCTGGATATCTGCATCATCAGGTCGAATTCATTGAATAGCTGCCACTCTTTCCGGATCCGCCCGTTTTTCACCTGGCATTGGGTAATGCCCCAGATCTGGCATTCGGTTCCGGTCGCATCGCCGAAGTGGCCACCGCTTTCATGGGTCCCCTCGGCGCTCCACCGGGTCGAGATCAGCCAGCCATCGCTGTCATTACCCATCCAGTAGACTTCGTCGACCTGCAGGTCGAGATCGGGAAAGCACTCGCGGATCTCCGCAACATAGCTTCGGTAGGGACGGCGTCCGGCAAAGGTCCGCCCGGTTGTCCCCTCGAATTCAAAGTCAGGCACGTAGGCCCAATCGAGCGCTCCGACATCGCCGTTCCAGATGGAATGATGGACGCGTCTTGAAAACTGATCCGGATCGAAGCCGGCGACCGGATCAGTGACAGAGATCGGTCGGTCAGGACTCGCGGCTTTTCGCAAGTCCCGCCAGACCGTGTCGCTCCGGGGCCAGCCGTGCGGCGGATCCGCGGCGAGACGCTCGGCTTCGGGCCAGAGTTCGATACCGAGTTGTCGCAGCATGGCCGACGTGTTGTAGAGGACGTGCTCCAGGAAGATATCATTCTCAAGGGCCACGCAATTGGCGATCACGGGTACATGGACCCGGCGACCGGTCGACGCTCCATATCGGCTCGGCCGGGTATTGGTCCCAATGATTCGTGTCAGATGGGACGTATGAAACCCGATCTGGTCATCGCCGCCCCAGATCACGTCTTCGGCATCAAGTATGATGTCGGGAAAGGCGCCCGTGGTATGAAAGGTGTCGTCGATGATCTTGCGGCTTCCGGACTGAAGTCCGTAGTCGTCGTATACGATGGAATCCGGCGCATAGCATTCACCGATGTATTCGACGTCCCGATTCTCGGTTTCCCAGATCCGGTATGTGATCCTGACAATGTAATCGACGATGTTCCGGTAATCGGGATCAAAACCGCGAAGACTCTGTGAAGGACCCCGATCCGCCGGAATCCGCACGGACCGGTCGCCGGTATACTGGCGGAGAGAAATCGCAAATGTCCCTGGCATGTGTGACCGCGCCAGCGGTTGTGCAGGGTGATGGGATTTTCTGTTGCCCCGGTCGCGACTGTTCCAGTTCATGGCGCATCGTCCTCTTGATTTCAGGCGGCCGGGCCGATGGCGGACGCAAAACGGGCACGGCCGGCCAGGGCGGAAACGCGGCCCTACGTCTCACGCTCCTGGATTCCAGACAGGACGTCGACGCCCTGCATGTTCAGGAAGTGCAGCATGTCGATGAAGATCCAGTTCTCGGCAAGTCGGTCGCCCTGCCGGCGGTAAAGGTCGACAACCCGCATTTCTGCAGGCCTGTCGAGGGGCGGCAGACCGAGAAATCCACCGGTCGATCGCATGCTCAGGCAGGGACGCCAGAAAAAAGCGGCATAGTCGCCTTCGGCAATGCGGCAGACCGTGTCGAAGTCCTGGACAAACTCCAGTCTCTCTTCGAACGGGCCCGTGTGGCCACGCCGATAGCTCTTGAAACCCAGACAGGAACCGATTCCAGTCGGTCCAAACCAGTTCATATCCGGATGCCAGAAGCGTTTGAGGTGGGCGACGGGCGATTGCATGCCATTGGCCACGAGATCGTCTAGCATGGCCTTGGTCAGGTCCATTGTCCGACGGCCTTCCGTCGGATCCCGGGTTCCGCTCAAAATCCCGTCATGGGTTCTCGGACCGGGCGTAAGGAACTGGGCGGCCGTCTGATAACCGGAATAGCCGTTGACACCCGCCTGATCGAGGACACCTAGGATATCGAGAAACTCGACGGTTTCGACGATTTCTGTCGATTCGACTCGGAACGCACTGGCGAAACGCAGAAAAGAGACTTTGCCGGTTGGTGGAATGCCCAGCCAGCTCCTGTCGAAATGCCAGAGACAATGGCCCATGGCGACGACCCAGATCGGCTCTCGGATGTCGCAGGCCTGGTGCCCGGCAATGACGATGTCGAGTCGGCGCTGGCACGGGGTTCCGGATCTTGCAGAATGAAATGGCGACCAGAGAACTTCTGCCAGACGCTCGGGGCCACGGAGCGTGTTGAACGGGTGCACGCCCAGGTAAAGATGCTCGGAGGAAAACGCTGCCCTGCATGCGTCGGTCGTCTCTTTGCCGGGCGTGGCGGCATCCAGACGTTCCAGGTGATCGAGTACCAGCGACCGTGCCGCGTTGATCCGGGCGGCCCGTTCGCGGGGGCCGAAGTTGGTGGTCATCCCTTGACCGCACCCGTCGTCAGGCCGCTGACGATTTGCCGCTGGAAGAACAGGACGAGGAAAAACAGCGGGATGATCGCGCTCACAACCGCAGCCACGGCAAACATCACGTTCCCCTGTTCGCGAACGGTTCCGAGGAAGCTGGCAATCTTCGGTACCATGGTCTGGTTTTCAGAAGACAGCAGCATCGAAGTGATCGCGAAGTCATTGTAGGCGAGTAGGAAGCTGAAGAGACCTGTCGTGATCACGCCCGGCCACATGACCGGAATGATGACGTGACGAAAGGCCTGGAATCGCGTGCAGCCGTCAACCATGGCGCTTTCGTCCATGTCTTTCGGGATGTTGAGAAAGAATGAGTGGAGCATCCACAGGGTGAAGGGTTGGTTGATGGCGACCAGAACGATGACGGTCGTGGTGAGATGGCCCCACAGGTTCCACTGGAAGAACGGCAGAAGATAACCGGACACCAGTGTAATGTGTGGCATGGCGCGAAAGACGAGGGCCGCAATCAGGATCCAGAAGGCGTAGCGGAAGCCGGAGCGCGCCAGCGCATACCCGCCAAGCGTGCCGATCGTCAGGGAAATGACCACTGTGAAGGTGACAACGAAACTGGTGTTGAGGACGTTTCGCCAGAATTCTTCCTGGATCCAGGCGCCGGAATAGCCATTGAGGGTGAAGCCGCTCCCGGTCTCGACCGTCGTCATGACTCCGTAGAGAGCGTTTCGCCAATCGGCTTTCGAAAAGAAATCGCCCTGGACCTTGAAGGACCCCCAGACAGTCCAGGCGAAAGGCCCGATTGCGATCAGGAGCCACAGGGCAATCAGGCTGGTTGAGAACCAGATCAGCGGGCTGGATCGTCTGTTCGCCTGACTCGCCACGATTGTTGTCCCTTGTCCTTGCCCCGCCCGTGAGATCTCGCCCGGCCCTAGACGACCCGCCGAGTTGTGAAGTCGCGCCACGTTCGGATGAGAACCGGGGTCAGCAGGATACAGACCCCGATAATGGTCATCATGGATGTGGCAGCCGCCGACCCAAACAGCTTCGCGTCTCCGAACAGGTCATTGAAAATGATCCAGGAGAGCGAGGTGGCTTTCGCCGAGGCCGAGAATCCGACGATGGGCTCGAAAATTCGGAATCCATCCATCAACTGCATCAGGATGATGAAGACCGCCAGCGGCATCATATAGGGAACCACCACATAGCGAACTCGCTGCCAGCGGGTGGCACCGTCGATCTGTGCCGCCTCGATCGTCTCCTGTGGAACGGTCTGAAGACCGGCATAAAAAACGATGAAGCTGAATGGTGTGTTGTGCCAGATTCCATAGACGATCAGCAGCACCCAGGTCAGGGTCGCCGAGGCCTTCAGGGACAGATCATCGTCATCGAAGATCAGTTGCAATGTGGCACCGATGATGCCGTCGGCGTCAACCATCCAGAAGAGGATCAACGAACCGATGAGGGGCGTCACGATCATCGGCAGGAGAGATACGAAAATAGTCGGCCCTTTTGTGATCCGAGGTAGCGCGTTGACACCAAGGGCCACGAACAGGCCAAGTACGAGAACGACGGGGGCAACCACGAAGGTGTAGGTGAGCGTGAAAAACAGGGCCTTGTAAAACGGCAAATTGTAGACTCCGGCGATGAACTGCCGCCATGATGCCGATTCCCGCCAGACCACCGCGACTTCGGCGAAGGCCAGATGATTACGATTGATATAGGTTCCAAGCGCGTTGAACCGTCCGAGAGGCGCTTCGTCGTTGAGTTTCCTGGTAGCCTCGATGTCGACCGTGAGCGCCTTCTCGCATTTGAACGGATTGCAGTTCTCGACTTCGATTATGACCTGTTCGTGGGCTACAAAGAGGGACTGGACGGCGACCGAGACGATGGGCAGCGCAATGAACAGGATCATTGCGGTCAGCGTCGGGGCAATGAACCAGGCAAAGGTCCGATGGGGCATGATCGACCTGTCCGAACAGCGTCCCGTTCTGTCATCTGGAGTCGGGGGGGGGGGGGGGGGGGGGGGGGGGGGGGGGGGGGGGGGGGGGGG
>JAPPHA010000065.1 GCA_028874915.1 Paracoccaceae bacterium | reverse complement strand
CCCTTCTCCTGCCCGTCCTCGCGCTGCTGCTCGGCGCGCTCGGCCTGTTCGCCGCAGCCCCCGCCCAAGCCCAGACCACCGTCTGGTCCGCCACGCTGACGGCCGACAGAGGCAGTAACAACGTCGACCTCTTCGGTTGCGACAGCTCGTCGACCGGCGACCTAAACAACTGTTCAAGCACCACGTATCTCACGGAGGACGAATTCACCTACGGAGGCACCACCTACACCATAAAATGGATCCGTTGGATTTCGAACGTGAACCCCAAAATATTGGACGTATCCTTTGGCATCACGGGCAACACCGCCAAGACCGCGCTCGGTTCGCTGACGCTGAATGTGGGCGGTACTGCGCTTGCCATCAGCAACGCTTCAACTGACGGTTCGTCCGAGAACGTCGAATGGTCATACGCCCCGGCCACGGACTGGCAGGACGGGACGACGGTCGAGCTGTCGCTGACCGGCCCCTCCAGTCCGGCAAAGCCCACGGGTTTCTCGGCGACCGCCGGCTACAAGCAGGTCACACTCAGGTGGGACAACCCCAACAACCCGAGTATCACGAAGTACCAGGTCTTCGTAGTCCCCCCAGGAGCAGCTGGCACAACAACCGACATTCCCGGCGCCGGCACGACGCGCCACGTCGTGAAGGGCCTGGTGAACGGAGGCGAGTACAAATTCGCTATCCGGGCGGTGAACGACGTGGGCGCCGGCCCGTGGTCGATCAATCTGAAAGCCACGCCGTCGGGGTCCGGCGCGGTCAACGTGCACGGGTTGGAGCTGTCCGAGTTCCAGGTGACGCCCGCCGCCGACCGCCGGCTCAGGATGTCGTGGCGGGTGAAGAACCCGAACCACAAGCGGTGCGCCTACCGGGTCGCGTGGCGCAAGAAGACAGACGGCGAGGAGAGCGGAACGAACCCGTGGCGGTACAAGGACGTCTACGACTACTTGAGCAGGCCGTGGTTCCGGACCTGGACCCTTGAGGCGGGCACGTCCTACGACGTGCGGGTGTACGTGCACCCGCCGCGATCAGGACCGGACTGGGTGCATTCGAGCGCGGACCTCGCCTTCGAGACGACGGCGACAACGAACGGGCAGTCGATGGCGCCGCCGCAAGTCGCGGTGCAGGGGCCGGCGCTATCGTGGGCGCGGGTGAACGCCGCGGAGATGGCGCTCCGCTTCGACGCGACGCTCGACGAGTCGTCGGTGCCCGGAGGCAGCGCGTTCTCGGTGAGCGTCGCGGGTACCGCGCGCGGCGTCTCCAACGTGTCGGTGAGCCAGGAGACGGTGACGCTGACGCTGGCCTCGGCGGTGTCGTCGGGCGAGGCAGTGACGGTGGGCTACACGCCCCCCTCGACGGGCAAGCTCCGCGCCTCGGGCAGCGGTGCCGAGGTGGCGGCGTTCACGGGCCAAACGGTTACCAACGACACGCCGGTCTCCGGCCTGTTGCAACAGGCCCCGTCGCCGGCGCCGCTGACGGCGAGCGTCGCGAGCGCGCCGGCCGAGCACAAGGGCAAGGGCAAAGGCAAGGGCAAGTTCACGGTGAAGGTCGCGTTCAGCGCCCCTGTCGCGGGCAGGGTCAGGGCGGCGGCTAGGACCATTCAGGTGAGCGGCGGCACGCTGAAGCGCGTCCGGCGCGCGGGCGGCGCGGACCGCTGGGCGCTCGACATCCAGCCGTCCTCGAACGCGGCGGTGACGCTGACCCTGCCGGCGACCACGGACTGCACGGCGGCGGGCGCGATATGCACCGCGGACGGGCGCAAGCTCGGGACCGCGCTCACCCTCACGGTGCCCGGCCCGGCGTCGCTCTCGGTGGCGGACGCCAGCGCGCAGGAGGGACCCGGCGCCACCATCGACTTCCCGGTGACGCTCTCCCGCGCGGCCTCGGGCGAGGTCACGGTGCGATACGCGACCCGCGACGGCACGGCGAAGAAGCGCAGGGACTACCGCAAGGCCTCGGGCACGCTCACCTTCGCGGCGGGCGAGACGTCGAAGACCGTCTCGGTCGTCATCCTCGACGACGCGCACGACGAGGGCACGGAGACCTTCACGCTGCGCCTGAGCAAGCCGAAGGGCGCGGCGATCACGGACGGCGAGGCGACGGGCACCATCACCAACGCGGACCCGCTGCAGAGGGACTGGCTGGCGCGCTTCGGCCGCGCGGCGGCGGCGGACGCGGTGGCGGCGGTGACGGCGCGGCTCGAGACGCCGCGCGATGCAGGTTCGCACGTCACGCTGGGCGGGCACCGCCTGGCGCTCGGCGGTTCCGGGGGAAAATCCAGCCTGCCTCCGGAACCGGCGGGCAGACCCGGCGGCGCGTCGTGGCTCTCGTGGTCCGGCGAGCCCGCCGGGGAGTACAGCTCCCGCGCGATGAGCGGGCGCGAACTGCTGATGGGGACCTCCTTCCGCGCGGTGCTCGGCAACGGCGCCGGGCCGCAGTGGACGGGCTGGGGCCAGGGCGCCTCGGTGTCCGCATTCTCCAGCGCCGGTCCGGGGCTGTCCTTGAGCGGCGAGACGGCGACCGGGTCCATGGGCATGGACTACGAGTGGGGCCGGCTGCTGACCGGGTTCGCGATGACCCACAGCCTCGGCGAGGGCACGGCGGAGGGCGCGGGCCGGAGCTACGTCATGGGGAGCACGGTGACGACGATGCTGCCCTATCTGCGGGTCGCGCTCTCGGAGCGGGTCTCGGCATGGGGTCTCGCCGGGACGGGCACCGGGCGGCTGACGCTCGACCTCGCCGGCGGCGCGCCGGAGCGCTACGGCGCGGACCTCTCGATGTCGCTGGCCGCCATGGGCGTGCGGGGCGACCTCGTGACGCCTGCCGAGGCGGGCGGGTTCGCGCTGGCGCTGAAGGCGGATGCGTTCTGGGTCCGCACGGAGTCGGACGCGGTCTCGGTGCCGGGCGCGGGCAACCTCGCGGCGGCGCGGGGCGAGGCGAGCCGGCTGCGGGCGGTGCTGGACGGCTCGCGCAGCTTCGCGCTCGCCGGCGGTGCGACGCTGACGCCGTCGGTGGCGTTCGGCGTTCGCCATGACGGGGGCGACGCGGAGACCGGGACGGGCCTGGAGTTCGGGGCCGGCCTTGGCTACGCGGCCCCGTCGCGGGGCCTGGACATGGCGCTCCGGGTGCACGGTCTGGCGTCGCATGCCGAGGACGGCTACGGCGAATGGGGCGTGTCGGGGTCGCTGAGGCTGGTGCCGGGGGCCGCGGGTCGCGGCCTCTCGATGTCCCTCACCCCGTCATACGGTGCGGACCCGGGCGGCTCGGAGCGTCTGTGGATGCTGCCGGACGTATCGGGGCTCGCGGCGAACGGCGGCGCGGACCCGTCGGGCCGGCTCGACGCGGAGCTGGGCTACGGCCTGGCGCTCTTCGGCGGCGGCTTCACGGGCACGCCGCATGTCGGGTTGGGGCTCTCGGAGACGGATCGGGAGGTTCGCATGGGCTGGCGGCTGAGCCCGGCCGGTTCGGGCGGCCCGGGCTTCGGGATCAGCCTCGACGCCACCCGGACGGAGAGCGCCAACGACAACGCTGGACCAGAGTACGGGATCGGAATGAACGTGACGGCCCGATGGTGAATGAACGGCGCGTTCGCGAAGCGCGCCGGCCGCGCGCGCCGGAGGCGGTGAGTGGAGTCCCGGGCGCGGGTTGCAGCTGACAGACCGGGTGCAAAACCCGGTACCATCGGGCCGGAGTTTCGGGCTCGGAGACGGATTCATGACGAAGCTCTGACTGAGCCTTCCGCCAGCAGCGGTACCGCGGGTCGGAGACCTGTGGCGGGTAACGGGGCGATCGCCCCTCTTCGGTGGCGCTGTTGGAGGCTGGCCCAGGCGACAACGACGAAAAACCTCTCAAGTTCCTGGAAGTCTTCTACGCAGTGGAATCGGTGCGGAAGGCGGCGCTGGACGTGCTTGGGGCTGGCGGGACGAAGCAACTCGGTCCCAACGGCAGTGAGTGCTCGACGCCGGGACATCGCATCGACAAGGCGTAGGCGTTCATGAAGTTCGGGCGTTGGACGATTCTCGAGCCGGCCGGAAGCGCCAGCGGAGGTGCAAGCCAGACACCGGATTGGGCTCCCGACCGGGTCCCGACCTGCGTGAGAGACAGGCAGCAAATTCCATCCGAGGCAGAAGATTCCGCCCGCAGTGAACGGTCGGGCACAGTTCCGTTGCTTGCCGCGAATCGCCGAATTTATTAGAAGCCGGATTGAACCGGTCGATTTCCGGCCGAGGCAGGAGCACCCCCCAATGGCGCGGCGAAAAAAGATTTACGAGGGCAAGGCCAAGATCATGTTCGAAGGCCCTGAGCCCGGGACAATCGTTCAGTATTTCAAGGATGACGCAACTGCCTTCAACGCCAAGAAACGAGATATCATCCAGGGAAAGGGTGTCCTGAACAACCGCATTTCCGAACATTTCATGGTGGGACTGGACGCGGTCGGAATCCCCACGCATTTCATTCGCCGCCTGAACATGCGCGAACAACTTGTCCGGGCTGTCGAAATCATTCCACTCGAGGTGGTGGTCCGGAACTACTCGGCCGGTACGATGGCAAAGCGTCTCGGAATCGAGGAAGGGACGCCGCTTCCAAGACCCATAGTCGAATTCTGCTACAAGAATGACGACCTCGGGGACCCGCTTGTAACCGAAGAGCACATCTTTGCGTTCAACTGGGCCAGCCAGCACGATGTCGAAAACATGATTTCACTGGCCTTGAGGGTCAACGACTACATGTCCGGCCTTCTTTTTGGTGTCGGAATCCGCCTGGTCGACTTCAAGATCGAAATCGGCCGGCAGTATGACGGCGACTACCATAGGCTCATCGTCGCAGACGAAATCACACCCGACTGCTGTCGCCTTTGGGACATCGAATCCGGTGACAAGCTGGACAAGGACCTGTTTCGCCTTGACATTGGGAGCCTTTCGGAGGCCTACGCCGAAGTGGCGCGCCGGCTCGACCTGCTACCGGGCAACGAACTCATTGTCCCAAGACCGTCGAACTGACCACCGTCACCAGATTCAACATTCCGTCGAGACAATATCGGCATGAAGGTCCGGATCGACGTCACGCTGAAGCCCGGCATCCTCGATCCTCAGGGTGAAGCGGTGCGCAATGCCCTGACAACCTTCGGATTCACGGGAATCCGAAGTGTGCGAATCGGCAAGCTCATCGAAATCGAACTCGCGGAGTCCGAACCGGGCGAGGCCCGGCGTATCGTCACCGACATGTGCGAACAACTCCTCGCGAATGCCGTCATTGAAGACTTCGCCATCAGAGCCGACTGATGCGGGCAGCCATCATCCGGTTTCCGGGATCCAACTGTGACCGCGACCTCGCCGTCGCCTTTTCGAAGACATTCGGCGAATCGGACCTGTCGAGCGACAACGGACGGTCACTTTCGAATTCCTCCGTTTCCATGGTCTGGCACAAGGACACGAGCTTGCCAGAGGGGACCGATGTCATCGGTATTCCGGGCGGGTTTTCTTTCGGGGACTATCTGCGATGTGGCGCCCTCGCTGCACGGTCTCCCATCATGAATGCGGTCGCCCGGTTTGCCGACGATGGTGGGTACGTCATCGGTACCTGCAACGGGTTTCAGGTCCTGACCGAGTCCGGACTGCTTCCCGGGACCCTGATTAGAAACGCCGGGATTCGCTTTCTTTGCATGGATGTCGAACTCGAGGTCGGAACAACATCATCGGCATTTACGTGCCGGTTCGAACGAGAGCAGGTCGTTCGACTTCCGATCGCCCATCTCGAAGGCAACTATCGGACCGATCCTGACACGCTGACCCGATTGCGCCAGGAGGATCGGATCGCATTCAGATATCAGGACAATCCGAACGGATCCCTGGAATCCATCGCTGGTGTTCTTTCCGAGAATCGCCGCGTGCTCGGACTGATGCCTCATCCCGAACGGCAGGTCGACGCGCTAACCGGCGGGACGGACGGACGTCGCATTTTCGAAGGCATTGTTGCGCGGTTGTTGGCGTCCTGACGGGCAGCCGTCGCCGAATGATCGAACGTCCGCCTCGGTCGATGCCTGGCGGAGTCCGACGGTACAGCGCAACTTGGGAAAACCACCGAGGCTGTGGATTGCCGGGGGGCACAGGCCAACGGCCCGCAATTCGCGATGGAATGAACTGGCCAGGACCGGTCAGTGGAATGCCCGGGTCAGGGACTCGACCCACGGGCCTGACCCGGGTCCGATGTTGCGATCGGCCTTAACCCGGTAGACAGTTCCGCACCATCATCGCATACCTGCCTGAAGTCCTGTCCGGATTCCGCAGCGCAAAAGGTGTTCAGTTTCCCGGATCAGATCAAACAGCGGAGTCGTTAATGATAGAACAACCGGTCATCGCGATTGTCGACGACGAAAAGGATGTCCGCGAGTCGATTTCGCAATGGCTCGCGCTCTCCGGCTACTCGCTGCGAACCTATGCGGGAGCCGAACAGGCGCTGCGGGACATCAATGCTGACTTTCCGGGAATCATCGTTTCCGACTTCAGAATGCCGGGCCTCGATGGAATCGAGTTTCTGCGGCGCCTGAAGGCTATCGATTCCCAGTTGCCCGTCATCATGATCACAGGTCACGGCGATATCCCGCTCGCGGTCACGGCCATGAAATCCGGTGCCTATGACATTCTCGAAAAACCGTTCGAACCGGATCGACTGACCGAGCTTTCCAGGCGGGCCGTTGAGGCCAGGTGCCTGATTCTCGAGAACAGGACACTGAAACGGGAACTCTCAGACGGGACCGTGTTGTCCCGAAAGCTGGTCGGAACCAGCCAGGCGATGCAACACATCCGGGAGGAAATTCTTGATGCCAGCCAGGCGGACCGCCATGTCATGATCCGAGGAGAAATCGGGACGGGAAAGAGCACGATTGCTCGTGCCCTGCACGCCTGTGGTCCGCGGCAGGGCAAGAAGATTGTCACGGTGAACTGTGACGCCTTCGCTGATGACGAACTCTCGCGCCAGCTTTTCGGGCCGCTCGATTCGGGGCAACCCCTGCTGGATCAGTCGCTCGGAGGCAGTCTTTGCCTGGAAGCGATTCACGCGCTCCCTCCAGGCCTTCAGGCTCGGCTACTTGAACGAATCGAGACGATGGAGAACCGCGACGGGTCCCTGCTCAGGATCATCTCGGTCTTTAACCAGGATCCGGACGACGGGACGGGTTCCGCGGAGGCAGTGATCCGGCGGGACCTTCTGGATCGCTTGACCGCATTCCAGATCTTCCTGCCTCCGCTTCGCCAGCGCGGCGAGGACATCCTGACGCTGTTTACCCACTTCACCTGGCTCTTCTCCGAAGAATACGGCTACTCGCCACCGGCCGTGACGGCGAATGACGCGGCCCATCTGATTCAGGCCGACTGGCCCGGCAACATCCGCCAGGTCATTCAGGTGGCCGAACGGGCGGTTCTCAGCAACCGGCGAGGCGGTTATTCCTTGGGGACACTTCTGTCGACGGGCTCGGGAGATCCCCAGGTCGAAACGGAGACAGCAGACAACGGACTGTCACTCAGGGACAATGTCGACGCCTTCGAACGGATGCTGATCGATCACTCGATGCGAAGACACAGCGGGTCCATCGATGGAGTCACGGACGACATTTCCGTGCCAAGGCGTGCACTGAACGAAAAGCTGGCGAAATTCGGGATGAACCGCGCCGACTATCTGAAATGACGCCGAGCGCCCGCGGACGCGCCCGGCCCGATTAGGAAGGTTCAGCGAACTCGGCCATCGCCGTCTCCAGGTCACCGTAACCCGTGAAGCGAAACTCGTAGTCCAGATTGAGCCGCACCGCGCAGTCACGGGCCTTTGCCTGAAGATCAACGTCCTCCCGCTGGGACTGGTAGACGAGTTTCGTATAGTTCCCGAAGTAGGCGTCCCTGAGCTCCGCATGGCGATCAAGACCCAGGGGCCGCCAGACGAAGGCGTCGAACTGCCTGACAAGGAAGTCCGTCAGGTAAAAGGTCGTAATCTCCTCGTCTGCACGCTCCATGAATGCGGAATTGCCCTCATAGAAGCTGTAGCAGTGCGGCCCTTCGATCATTCGAACGCCGAGTTCCCGACAGCGCGCTTCCAGTCGGCCGCCTGTGCCGCAATCGGCGTAGGCGACGAAGATTGAGCGATAGTCGGAACGGTTCTTTTCGACGGTTTCGGAAACAGCATCGGTGATCCGATCGGGATAAAGATGAAACTTGGCAGGAAGGCACGTCAGATCGATGTGGTCCCAACGATACTGGTCGATCAGGGCGATGATTTCGCGTGCGAGCGCACCGCAGGCAATGACAAGAATCCGGTCCGGTTCCGACCGCGCCCCGGACGCTCCCTGTCCGGTTCCCGGACCGGAAACTTTGCCCCTGCCCTTGCGAATCCGGCGCTTCGAAAGCCCCGTCTCCGAAAGTGCCGTGTCATCCAGTTCCATTGCCGGCCGCCGCCATCGCCAACTGGTTGTGTTTCCGAGCCATGAACGCCTTTGCGGTTTCCACGGCAACTGCCGCGTCCCTGCAGTAGGCGTCAGCACCGATCGACTTGCCGAATTCCTCGTTGAGAGGCGCACCGCCGACGAGAACGATGTAGTCTTCGCGCATTCCCTTTTCGACCATGGTGTCGATGACGACCTTCATGTAGGGCATGGTCGTGGTCAAGAGAGCCGACATTCCCAGAATGTCGACCTCACCAGCTTCCAGCGCCTCAATGTAGTTTTCGACGGGATTGTTGATTCCAAGATCCTGGACTTCGAACCCGGCGCCTTCCATCATCATCGTGACCAGGTTCTTTCCAATATCGTGGATATCTCCCTTGACTGTCCCGATAACCATCTTGCCCACTCGCGGTGCCCCGGTTTCGGCCAGCAAAGGTTTGAGAATGGCCATACCTGCCTTCATCGCGTTGGCGGCAAGCAGAACTTCGGGGACGAACAGGATCCCGTCCCGAAAATCAATCCCGACGATCCTCATCCCTTCGACAAGCGCCTTGGTCAGGACATCATAGGGTGCCCAACCCCGTTCGAGCAGAATGTTCACACCCTCTTCGATCTCCTCCTTCAGGCCATCGTAGAGATCGTCGTGCATCTGGGGCACAAGTTCCTCGTCCGGCAGTTCCGACAGGATGATGTCGTCGTCGTTGTCGTATTCAGACATGATCGATTCTCGTCGCCTCTGTTCGCTGATCGTTGCCCGTTTCCGGCCGTTCGTTGCCGACGGCCTCGACCGTGATCAAGCCCCGTCACAAATGAATCACTCTTGCACGGAAATCTCACCGTTTGAAAGGGATTCCTGTGCCCGTTGCGACCGTTCCCCGTGCCGATCCGACACCAAGTCCCGGGAGACCGGCCCGGAACCGTTACTGCGGCTCCGTTCGTCGAGTTCTTCGGCGGGCCAAACCCTTGCGCCGGGTTTCCCGGCCGGCCGTCTCCGGACCTGGCAGGCGGCCGACAAATCCTCCGAGACGCCTGGAAATCTCGTCCAGCGAAGGCCGTTGGCCGGGAGACGTCTGTTCGAGCGCAATTCGCATCGCATCCAGGTGGGTCGCCGTCGTTCCGCAACAACCTCCTATCAACGTCGCGCCGCAATCCCTTGCGAGAACTGCATAATCGGCCATGGTCTCGACCGATGCGTCGTAACGGATCTTGCCATGACGAAACCGCGGAATGCCCGCATTTGCCTTCGCGATGATGGGTACGCTCAGACCGGAATCGGCAAATCCGAGTACAGTTCGCAATAGGTCCGGCGCCCCCAGCCCGCAATTGGCACCGATGGCGAACGGCGCCGGAGCGATGCCTGTTACGGCCCGGGCCAGGTCCGCCTCGGTGACCCCCATCATGGTCCGTCCCGCCGTGTCGAAACTCATTGTCGCACACCACGGCAGGCCAAAACCCCGAACGGCTTCACTGGCGGCCGTCAGTTCCTCGATTGCCGACATGGTTTCGATCCAGAACATGTCCACACCACCCTCGGCGAGCCCGGCGGCCTGCTCTGCCAGGATTTCGACGGCCCGGTCCGGCGCCAGGCTTCCCAGAGGTTGAATGAGTTCACCGGTCGGTCCGATGGAGCCAGCGACGGCCACCGGCCGACCAGCGGAATCGGCGACTTCCCGGGCCAGTTCGGCGGACAGTCGCGAAAGTTCACGTGCCCGGTCCGCCGCGCCGTGAAGGGCCAGTCGAGCGGCGTTTCCACCGAAGCTGTTGGTGAGGAAGACATCGGCACCGACATTGACCGACCCCTGATAAAGAGCCCGGATCCGATCAGGATGGCGTTCGTTCCAGAATTCCGGTGCATCGCCGGACTTCAGGCCCATGTTGAAAAGGTTGGTACCGGTAGCACCGTCGGCAAGGATCCAGCCCCGGGACTCGATGAGATGGGACAGTCTTTCACCTGCACCTGTCATTCTTGTTCAATTCCAATGTTGAGACTTCGGTCTGCGACGGACCTGTTCGACCCCAATCCCTCGAGACCCGAACCACCGACGGGACCGTTACCCGACCCCGCTGACTGCGCATTCACTACCGAACAACCGGATTCGCCCGATCATTGACCGGAGTCCATTCGATCGCTGTGACGATAAATGCTGGTCAAGTCCGAGCCGGGCCAGGGCACCCGGTGCGTCGAGCTCAGAGATTTCGTTCAGTCTGCGGCCGCAATAATAGGTCCTGAGGATGGCAATCAATCCCTTGACGATCATCGCGTCGGAATCGCCGTCAAAGAAAAAACGTGCAGCCTCCCCTTCCCCTTCAACCCGTGGAACTAACCAGACCTGTGATGCGCAACCTTCGACCATGGTTGCCGGAATCCGCAGCGAATCGTCGAGCGGCGACATGGCGCGACCCAATTCGATGACATAACGGTACCGGTCTTCCCAATCGTCGAGGTATTCAAAGTTCTCGGCGATGTCGTCGAAGGACTCCGACATGAGATCGTCACCTGCGACCGGAGAATTTCTCGTTGCGCCTAATCCTAACGCAGAGAAAGGTCCAGTGCCAATGCAGCAGACGTCTCCCCCATGGGAGGTTGCGTCGCCCAAAGCCGAGTCCATCCGGGCGCCAAGAAAAAGCCTGACCCCCTTCAGAATCCCTAACGTGAGTCTGCAATCGTTCACTCATGGGCAGGTTTCGGCCAACCCGGTCCTGGTTCGAGTCACTCCGCCCACCATCTCTTTCAGCCGCGAGGTTCATCATTGTGACGATACTCAAGCCCGGACGAAGGCCCGATCATGATAGAAAGCACTTTAGATCCAAAAGTTACGATCTTCGATCGCGATTCAGGAATTCCCGAATTGTGCGACCCATTTCATGGCGTCCCAAGGCCGCGGCGCCAAGCAAGAACATGGCATCGGACCAAGCGACCTCACGCAAGAACATCCCCGAATCGCGGTCAATCGAGCAATTCGAAGGGGCGAACCGACGTTTGAGGAAACGGACACGCTGGCAAGAGCGGATCCTGGCATAGTTGCGAAACGAATCGATTGTTGCCGCCCGCCGAAGCAACCGTTCTCTGACACACCATGCTCGCTCGACTACAGATCATTGCCAATTGCCCCGGATTGTGATCATTGATCGATCATCGCGTCATTGCGTTGTTGCAGGCGTCAGGATCAATTGACTGCTGGATCCGTTTCGCCTTGACTTTACTGACGTCTGCGGGTCGGCTCTCGATCATCTCAACCCGCCTTAGACGTGGAACAATTGAAGGACTTGGATCATGAAGAAATCGATACTGGCTGGCATCCTGCTGATCTCGCTTGCTGCTTGTTCGGGCGGCTCGGGTGGTTGGGACTGGTCATGGGCCAATCCGATGACCTGGTTCGGAGGCGACGACGACGACATCGTGGAACCTTCGCCCGACGATGTCGCTGACGCGGGCTAGGCTTGAGAAGTCTAGGGCCAGACATAGAATTCTGTGCCGTTCTGTTCGGGCAGAACTCGCACCATAACGATGTGAACGAGGTCCCGCGCGGACGACCGGGATCCGTTCCTGCCCGAAACCCTGGAGATTTCTGCTGCCGGATCCGCAACTGATGCTCATCACCGATTCGGACCTGCGAGGATCTGATGTGGGTCGCCGCGACCGTGGAATGGACCGTTGGTAAAGGTCCATTCCTCAGTCACAGGGACCAACCATTCGGGGCTCAAACGGCGTTCGCGGTCACTCGGGGTCTCGGTTGTCGTTCTTGCCCTCTTCGGATGCGGAGAGGATGGTGGCCTGAACCCATTCCGCGGTTCCGACCCGGACGGGGCATCAACGGAATCAGAACAACAAAGCCCGTTCCGGCAAACGGCCGGTGGTGATCGTGTTTCCACCTTGGATACCCGCGCCTTGGCCGACCGCATCGTCAATGCAAGGCTCGATCCGGCCAAAGCCGGTGCCATTCTTCTCGTCGACATCGTGTCCATGGACGCCAGTTTTCATTCCGGTTCCCTTCAACCCGGGCCCGGGACATCTTCCGAAACCGGAGGAACAGGTGTCATGACCTACGAAGTTCGGGGAATCGTGTCCGACTCGGAGGGCCAACCGGAACGGGACAGGAGGGACGGAACCGTTACTTTGACAGTGGCTTCCTTCATCCCTGCCCGTTCGCTCGACCGTCTCCGTCGAATTCGCGTCATCGCTGAAACCAACGCAGTCGAAATCCACATTCGCTGAAACCGTCAGGGCCCCATGGCAAGGTCCGGGCACACCGGATCCACGTCGAGTCGTACCGCATTGTCACAATTGAAAATTCCGGCGATGACATTCCGGGCGATCTTTTCAGGCTCTGATCTCGCCTGACGTGGATTGTCCAATCCCGGGATCGGGATCGCATCTCGTCGACGGCGTGACACGCCGCCGCTTCGAGACCGAACCGCGACCGGCGCCTGCCAACATTCCTGGCCATGTCGATATCTCCGCTTCCGCAGTGGGCCCGGGCACTTTCGACATGGCCTGGTTCGCGAATTTCCGCGGTGGTCCGGACGGCGGCAACATCGCGACATGGTCCCTGCGTTCAATCGGAGTTTGAGGACGTCTTCATGCGAACGCCAGCCGGATCGAATGCCGGGCCGGCTTGGACGATGGCGTCAAACATTTCACGGGCGATGTCGATCCGAACGCGGGAGCCGTCCGCAGGTGGTCTCGACAGGCGAGCAAGCGCCACCGGCCCGCCGACCCGGTAACCGAAGGCGCAGGATGTCGTCTGGCCAATGATGTTTTCGCCCTGGAAGACCGGTTCGTGGCCGAGTGGGCAGACGGTCGGGTCGTCCAGCACCAGGGAAACAAGCTCCGGACGGGACCCGGCGACCCACCTTTTGCTCATGGCCTCGAATCCGACGAACCCTCCTGATCGCCGCGTGGCAAAAGCGAGTCCGGCCTCGATCGGGGAGATGTCTCCGTCAAGTTCGTGACCCATCGCTCGAAACCCTTTCTCGATCCGCATCGATGTCTGGGCAAGACTCCCCGCAGGCCTCGCTCCCGCACGGACCAGCGCTTGGTGGACCGCCCTGGCATTCTCGCTCTTGCATGTGAACTCCCAGCCTGCCTCGCCCACGTAGGACATGCGTGCGGCGACAACCGGATTGCCGGCAATGCTGACACTGCCGAGCCTGAAGTACTCCAGGCCGTCGAGTGCAGACGTGTCGGCACCGCATTTCGCAGCGACCGTTGCTGCATCCGGTCCCATCAGCCCGAGCAAGGCGTGACGTTCCGTGCAGTCTGTGAGCCGCACGTCGAAGCCCGCTGCAGCCCGTGACAACCAGGAAAGATCGCGTCCGATGGCACCGGAACCGGTGAAAAGACGGTAGTGATGGGATGTGAACCTCTGCGCGATCAGGTCGCTTTCGTAGGTGCCCAGTTCATTGAGCACCGCCGTGTAAACGACTGTACCCGGCGGGCGATTCATGTGCCCGGCGCAGACCTTCAACAGGAATGCCTCCGAGTCCGGGCCCTCGACGTCGATCTTTCCGAAGGACGAGGTGTCAAATACGGCGGCGGCTTCATGGGCAGCCATCACTTCCGAACGGACCGATTCGAACCAGTCGGGACGGTCGAAACGCAGTCGAGGCTTCCGGTCCCTGCCAAAATACAGGGGCCGTTCCCAGCCAAAGACCTGCTCCATGCGTGCACGCGCCCGGCGGTGTTCTTTGTCAAGCGGCAGGGCCCGCAGGTTTCGGGCAGTCTTCAGCTGCTTGCCTGGATAGGCGATATCGTAGTGGGAGCCGAGAACCTCGGGGATGCGGTCCATCAGGTGTTCGACAGAGTTGAAAACCGGCGCGAATCTTCGGGCATCCGCCTCTGTCAGATCGTAGGCCGGGCGACCATGCACAATACAGTGCGCCAGGTTCATGCCGGCCCCCCCGCCGGAGGCCACACCCACCGAATTCATCCCGCAGCCGAGATATAGCCCGCGGGTTTCGGCCGTTTCTCCCAGCATGAACATACCATCAGGCGTAAAGCTCTCCGGACCGTTGAGCAGCATCTTCACTTCGGCCCGCTCGAGGACCGGCAGGCGGTGCAAAGCCCGTTTCATCATCGGTTCGAAATGATCCCAGTCCTCGGGAAGCAGTCCGAACTCGAAGGTCTCATCCAATTCGCCCGGCGCGATCGGTTTGCCGACCGGTTCAAAACAGCCCACGAGGAGCCCGCCGCCATCGTCCCGGATGTACAGGTGGCCGTCATGGTCACCGAGCGTGGGCAGGATCCCGGCGATGCCGTCAACCGGCCGGGTCAACAGGTAGAAATGCTCGCAGGCGAGCACGGGAACGGCTGCACCGGCCATTGCGCCCAGGTCACGCGACCAGAGCCCGCCGCACAGCGCAATCGCACCGCACCGCACGACGCCGGCCGCCGTCTCAACTCCGTATACGCTTCCGTTCCGGGTCAGGATCCCCGTCACACCTGTTCGCTCGAAGAGCCGGGCACCCAGGCCTCTCGCTGCCCTGACCAGTGCGGAACAGACGTCGCTTGGCGATACCCGTCCGTCATCGGGCGACCAGACCGCGCCCAGGACGTCGCCTGAATTCATCAACGGCCAACGTTCAAGCGCTTCACCTGTGGTCATGGATTTCGCGTTCACGCCATAGGCATGCGCCAGGGCCTCTTGCCGCCGAATGTGGATCAGGCGGTCACGACAGGTGGCAATCGACAAAGATCCGTTCCGGATCCAACCCACGGACTGGCCCGTCTCGGTCTCGAGCCGTTTGTAGAGATCAACCGAGTAACGGATCATCCGGGTCAGGTTTCGTGAATGCCTGAGCATCCGAACCTGGGCGGCCGAATGCCAGGTGGTGCCGCTTGTGAGACGGTTGCGTTCCAGCAGAATGGCATCACTGACCCCCATCTTGGCCAGATGGTACAACGTCGAACACCCCATGATTCCGCCACCGATGACGACAGCACCGGCATGGTCTGGCAGTCCATTTGCCGACAAACGATCACTCCCGGCTTGAAAGACTCTGTTGGATATGTTTCATTCTTTTTATTCTTTGAAACAAATGCAACAGAGGCATGCAGGCCGTGACAGAATTGCGACTGAAAGACCTGACACCGCACAGTCTTCAGGCCCTCAGTCCGCAGCTACGGCGGGCCGCGCAATACGTTGTCGAAAATCCGGGCGAAGTCGCGACGCGGTCGCAACGCAGTATCGCCCGGACCACGAATCTCCCGGCACCGACCTTCACTCGAATGGCACGTGCCGTCGGCTACGAAAGCTATGACGCGCTCAGGGAAACCTGCCGGGCGGAAGTCCTCGGGAGTCGCACGCATCTCGCCGAGATGGCACAGGAGCTGATCGAGGCCGACGACGAAAGTTCCGGAATCGCCACTCGTCATGCTGCCGCGGCCATTCGCAACACCGAAGCTCTGTTTGCAGGGATCGACCCCGGTGAACTGGACAAGGCGGTGGAAACGCTTGCGCGCGCGCGCCACGTGGCGTTGATTGGCGAAATGAGTGCACAGCCAATCGTTGAATATGCCCATTACCTTGCGAACATGTCTCTGAATGGCTGGATCGTCCCCGGGCGGGGCGGCACCGGAATGGCCAATGACCTGGCCGACCTTGGCTCCGATGACGCCTGTGTACTCTTCAGCATCAAGCCTTATGCGGCCCGGGCCATTGCCATCGCCGGAATTGTACGCGCTCAAAATGTGCGCCTGATTGCAGTGACGGACAGCCCCTTGTCTCCAGTCACCGCATATGCGCGTCAATGTTTCTTCATTCGCACAGATAGTCAGCATTTTTTTCCGTCTCACGTCGCGGCTATCGTGTTTTTTGAAGCGGTGGTCGGAATGGCTGCTCGAAAGAGAGGAAAGGAATCGCAGGAGCGCATAGCCGCGATCGAACGGCAAAACCACCAACTGGAACGATACTGGCAGGATCGGCCTGCCACCAACGAGGGAGGGTAATCCTATGACCAAATACATCAGGTCCGCAGTCAGCAGCATCGCCTTGCTGGCCTTGTCCGCGGGCGCAGCCACCAGTGCGGAATGCACCAATGAGGGGTGGAACAAAGTCATGGAGCGCGGAAAGGTCGTGGTCGGCGTCAAGGCTGACTACAAACCGTGGGGCTACCGTGACGAGAATGGCAATCTGGTGGGCATGGAAATCGACATGGCCCAGGATGTCGCCAATACGTTGGGTGTCGAACTGGAACTGGTGCCGGTCCAATCCTCGAACCGGATGCAGTTTCTGGAACAGGGCAGGATCGACATGATGATCGCCACGATGTCCGATCGTGCCGACCGGCGGGAGATTGTCGGAATTCCGGGGCCCAACTACTACACCTCGGGAACCAATATCATGTCGCCCACTGCTCTCGGCTTTACACAGTGGGAAGACCTGCGTGGCCGGAAGGTGTGCGGCAAGCAGGGCGCATTCTACAACCAGATCGTCGAAGAACGCTACGGCGTCGAGATCGTCGCCTTTACCGGCAACGCCGAGGCCAAACAGGCGCTGCGGGACAGGAAATGCGTGGCCTGGGTTTACGATGACAGCTCGATCGGTTCAGACCTGGCGTCGGGGAATTGGGATGAATTCGAAATGCCGCTCATGTCCGAGGACGACAACCCATGGGGTCTGGCCGTGCCACTTGACGAGGTCAATTGCATCTTCGGCCAGTTCATGTCCGGAATGCAGTACAATTGGCACCGTTCGGGACGTCTGATTGAACTCGAGGCCAAATGGGGCATCAAACCCACCGAGTACCTCAAGATCCAGGGCGAACGCCATAGCGATTGGCTTCAATAATCGACGTTTCGGTCATGCGCCTTCCCGGTTCAGGGAAGGCGCATGCCATTCAGTCTGACTGATGGAAGACTTCTTTCGCGAGCTGGCTGCCGACGCGCCACGCTGGAATTTCATCTGGATGTACGACGATCGCCAGCAGGGCAAGGTGCTGTCCGGGCTCTGGATGACGATCAAGTTGAGTGCATTGTGCCTCGTCTTCTCGGTTTTGATCGGCCTCGTGGGCGCATGGATGCAGGGGGCTCGTTCGGCCGGGGTCCGGGCCGTCGTGCAGGGTTATATCCAGTTCTTCCGGAACACGCCGCCGCTCGTGCAGTTGCTCTTCTTCTATTTTGCCCTCGGCCAGTTCACCCCGGTCATGACCGGAGATGACGGCTGGACGGTCGAACCCGTCATTTCAAATGTCGGCTGGGCGATTATCTCGCTCAGTTTCTTTGCCGGCGCGTTCAACGTCGAGATCTTCCGTGCCGGCATCGAGGCCGTACCGGAATCCATGGTCGAAGCTTCGGAATCTCTCGGCTTCTCCCGGTTGCAAAGCTACATCTACGTTGTTCTGCCGCTGGCCTTTCGAGTTTGCCTTCCGGCACTCAACAATAACCTGATCAATCTGGTCAAGACCACGACCCAGGCCTATGCGATAGCCGTGCCGGAGCTGCTGTATCATTCCGTATCGATCTGGAATGACTATCCATCCGCCCAATACCCGACGATGCTGATGTTGTTCACAGCCTACATCGTGCTGGTGGCCATCCTGGTTTTCGGAATGACCCGTTGGGAGAGGGCAATGAAGATCCCGGGGTACGGCGTGTGAGGAGGATCCCGGGAGTCACCGTTCCGGCTCGCGGAGGCATGGCCGTCCTCAAGCCGTTTGACGTGCATAGGCACGTTCCTGACGGCTACGTCATGACGCGATGGCTGGCCTCGTTGCCATGGTGGTCACCCTTCTTGGTGCTGTCGGTCATGGCGATCTGGCCGCAAATCCCGCTTGCGCAAGGCCGCTACGGCACGGGCGAAGCCTTTGGTGCACTTTGGCGCTGGATGCCCTTTCTGATCAAGTCGGGATTCCTCTTCAATGTCTTGATTTCGGTCCTCGCGATGGCCATCGGTACGGTGGCGGGCGCCATGCTGGGACTGGCGCAGATCTCCCTGTATCGGCCTGTGCGGGTCTTCGCCTGGTTTTTCACCCAGCTGTTCCGCAACTCGCCTTGGCTGGTTCTGCTCTTCATTGTGCTCCTGGCCTTTCCGTTCGAGGTGACCCTTTTCGGCGCATCTGTCCGCATTCCCGACTGGGTCAAAGGTGTTTTTGGCCTCAGCCTGCCGATCATGGCCAATATTTCCGAGGTGGTTCGCGGCGCCGTACTGTCGGTGCCATCGGCGCAGTGGGAGGCGGCCGAAAGTCTCGCCTTCACCCGCCGACAGGTGCTATGGCAGGTGATTCTGCCGCAATGCTACAAACGCATGCTGCCGCCATGGATGAACTGGTATGCGATCCTGGCCATGGCCACGCCGCTCTGCAGCCTTCTCGGAATTGAGGAACTGATCACGCTGAGCCGGCAGGCCATGGAGGCCGAAGACAATCATCCTGAACTTCTGGTTCCTTTTTTCGGCTTCGCGCTGCTGCTCTTTTTCATCTATTGCTATCCTATTGCCCGGTGGACCATTCACCTGGAACGCAAATTCGCGGTGAAACTATGACCTGGACTGCCGACCAACCGATCGTCTCGATCCAGGACGTCCACAAGTCCTTCGGCGATCTGGAAGTGTTGAAGGGCGTTTCTCTCCAGGTCATGAAAGGTGAAGTGATTTGCATCATCGGCCCGTCAGGTTCCGGAAAGTCGACCTTGATCCGTTGCGTCAACGGGCTCAACGACATCCAGTCGGGTTCCATCACCGTCCTGGGACAAGAAGTTCACGATCCGAAACTCGACAAGCTGGAACTCCGCAAGAAAGTCGGAATGGTGTTCCAGCAATACAACCTCTTCCCTCACAAGACCGCGCTTGAGAACGTGATGATGGCTCCTGTCCTGGTCCTCAAGCAGAATAAGCGCGAAGTCGAGGGCCGAGCGCGCGCGCTGATGGCCAAGGTCCGCCTGCATGGCAAGGAAGGCAGTTATCCCGGGGAGCTCTCCGGCGGACAGCAGCAAAGAGTTGCCATTGCCCGCTCGCTCGCCATGAATCCTGACGTAATGCTGTTCGACGAAGTCACGGCGGCACTGGATCCCGAAACCGTCAAGGAAGTTCTGGTCACCATCCGGGAACTCGCCGAAGAGGGAATGACCTGCATCCTCGTCACCCACGAAATGGGTTTCGCGCGAGAGGTTGCTGACCACATCTATTTTACGGACCGCGGTGTCATCGTCGAACACGGTCCGCCTGCGACCTTTTTCGAGGAAGCCAGCGACCCGAGAACCCGGGAGTTCCTGAGCCAGATCCTGTAACCCTTTGCTTGATGCGGTTTTGTCGCCTGATGCGAACAGCCAGCAAATCCTGTCCACGTGACCACCCGGCTGGCTCCTCTGGACCAGCGCTTCGTGAGCCGACACGGGCCACTTGAACACCGAGTCTCCCGGAATCACCTCCGACCATGGGGGTCGCTGACCTTCCCGTGTCAGATTCGGATATCCTGTTCAGCTTGAAAGCACTTTCGCGCCAGTTCGATATTTTTGTTTGCTTCTGCGAGTGCGGGTGGGGCCAGATCACCGAACCAACTACTCAGGTCGAGCAGTGTCTAGATTCGCTGCCGGCCTAGCGACGGCGTCAACGGCTGATCCGGGGGGATGTCTTCGATGACAAAGCGGTCTGTCTCAATACCGCAGCCGTTGAGAAGTTCCGCCGCCTCACCCCCGTCGCCTGACGCCGATCGCCTAGGCAGGCGTATAGCAGCAGATTCTGCGGCCAGCCCCGGGCCCAAAGGCAACACCTGCCGCCCGGCTCGCGATATTCGGCACCCTTTTTTTCTCATCGCGAACTATGGTCTCGGGCATCGGACACTCAGATTAGGACGGCCGCGATGAAACTGACCGACTTCAAAGCCCTGACCTTCGATGTCTACGGCACGCTGATCGACTGGGAGACCGGCATGGTCAAAGGCCTCAAGCCGCTGACCGATAGGGTGGACGGAACGCTCAGCCGGAACGAGATCCTCGAGGTCCACGCGCATTACGAATCGTCGACCCAGCGCCAGACCCCGGCGAAGGTCTATTCCCAGCTCCTGCCCGTGGTCTACAAGCGGCTGGCCGAGGAATGGGGCGTCGAGGCCGGCTGGGACGAGTGTCTCGCCTACGGCCGCTCGGTCGAACACTGGCCCGCCTTCGCCGACAGCGCGGGCGCGCTCCAGTACCTCAAGAAGCACTACAAACTCGTCGTGCTTTCGAACGTCGACAACGCCAGCTTCGCGCACTCGAACCGGAAGCTCGAGGTCGCCTTTGATGCCGCCTACACGGCCGAGGACGTCGGCTCGTACAAGCCATCGCCCCGCAACTTCGAGTACATGATCGAAAACCTAGGGCGCCTCGGGATCGAGAAGGGCGACATCCTGCACACCGCCGAAAGCCTGTTCCACGATCACAAGCCGGCCAACGAATTCGGGCTTGCGAATTGTTGGATTTACCGCCGTCATAACCAGGAAGGCTTCGGGGCGACCATGGATCCAGGCGAACGGCCGAGCGTCGACTTCATGTTCAATTCCATGGCCGCTCTGGTGAAGGCGCATCAGGCGGAACTCGAAGCCGGCTAGGCGGGGTAAGGACAACGTCGCAAGATGCAGGTCGGCAGCAAGATCGACCGGATCGACGTGAAGTTCCTCAGCGTCCTGCAGCGCGAGGGACGAATCACCAACGTGGCCCTCGCCGACGCGGTGGGCCTCTCGCAGAGCCCCTGCCTGAGCGGGTCAAGCGGCTGGAAGCGGCCGGCTACATCAGCGGCTACGGCACCGAGATCGATCTCGCCAAGCTCGGCGACACCCTGACGGTGTTCACGGAGATGTCGCTGAAGGATCACCGAAGCGAGGACTTCAAGGTCTTCGAGGCCGGGCTCGACGCCTTCCCAGAAATCGTCGAATGCCACTTGGTCAGAGGCGGTTACGACTAACCGGAACTTCATGACGAGTTCTGACAGGAATTCTTCGTGAAGTTAATGGGTTACGG
>JAPPHA010000055.1 GCA_028874915.1 Paracoccaceae bacterium | reverse complement strand
CCAGGCGAGGCCGCGGGGTGTCAGGCAGAAGATGAGCAGTTACCCCCTCCGCAAGTGCGGTCCGGTTTCACGCCAGCAGCAGGACTGGACGCCCGAGATCATCCCGAATTGCGTTTAAAGCAACAGTATTACGGTTAGCCGGAACTTCAATGAGAACAAAACGGAATCGACTTGGCGCAAGTCCTTGATTTGGAGTCGATTTTCGGGGTTCGGGCAAGGGGAAACCCCTTTAGTGCGGAGCGCACACCACCGTGTTGAAGCGAGTCGAATGGATCGGTTCGAGCAGGACAGATCTGAAACGCTTCCCGGAGCCCGTACAGCACCGCGTGGGCTTCGCAATCTACCAAGCCGAGCTCGGGCACCGGCGCCGTGACGCCAAACCGCTCGGGGGCTTCGGTTCGGGCGCCCTGGAAGTGGTGTCGTGCCACGACGGCGACACCTTCCGGGGGCGGTCTGTACCGTCCGGTTCGAGGCTGCCGTCTACGTCCTGCACGCCTTCCAGAAGAAAGCCCGCGGGGGCATCGCAACACCGACGCCCGAACCCGACCTCGTCCGCCGGCGCCTCGCCGCCGCCGAGCGGCACTACCGTGACACGCACCGTGGAGACTTACGCTATGGAACCCACCGAAACCACCGTCGAACGCGGATGCGGCAACGTCTTCGCCGATTTGGGACTTCCCGACGCCGACGCTCACTTCGTGAAGGCTGAGCTCGTGAGCCGCATCGACGATATCGTCCGCAAACGCGGAATTACACAGACCGAGGCCGCGCGGCTTCTCGGCCTGTCACAGCCCGACGTGTCGCGGCTTCTTCGGGGCGACTTCCGCGAGTACCCGCTGGAGCGCCTGTTCCGGCTGCTGACCGCGTTCGGGCGCGACGTCGACATCATCATCCGGCAACCCCGCTCGGCCACCGGCGGGAAGCTCCGCATCGCTGCCACCGAAGCAGGCTGAACAACCCTGCAATCCACACCAGCCCCGCTTCAGGCAAACCTATTCGACCACGCTGGCTTCCCTGCATTCAATCAAAGGCATTACCTATGGAAAAATCGCTCACCGCCACCGTCGATGCGTCCACTTGGCCGAAGGGCGGTCCTCGGTTTCCTCGCGCCTTCCATCGAGGTAGACGCAAATTTGACTTCAACATCCCAGCGATGTTGCCGGCACTTGGCTATCTCACGACCCCGCCACAATCCTCGGGCGCTTCCTTGAGCGAATACTGGGCTTGGGTCCGCTGATTCTGTGCGATTTCCGACGAGTCTGATCTACGCCTCACCAACGACTTCTCTGAACTCGATCCCCATCAAAAGACCATTCTGAGCGATGACTTCGGAATGGCTGTACCCAATTACTGGCTGATCCGCACCCTTGGCCTCGGTCCCTTCACCGATGGTCGTTACTTTATCGACCGCCTCGCCCCACTCGTTGGCACAACCGCTGAACGCCCGGCACGGCGAGGACCCAGAAAGTCTCCCGACTTCGGCGCCCAAGATCATCGGGGCAGATGGCACGTCATCGAATGCAAGGGTACGCAATCCGGACTCGACTATCGCAACCGGTATCGCCTGCGGTGATGGCTGCGACGCCCCGATCCGTCATTTTTGAACCTTTCTCGCTGATCAATTGTCAAACAGCGTCCCTTACGCGGGTGCTGATACGGGCGGTCAATTGATCCTCGATCCATTGCCCGGGTTCGCCCGGGTGTCTGCTGAAGCCGGTAGACTCCCGGATCGGGTTGCATATTGGTCGATCCGCGGCAAATCATGTGTTCGGAATCCGGCACCGGAATCCTGCCGAACCGGCCGATACGGGCGACTGTCGTCGAATGGCGACGTGACCGACGGCGTGACCGGGTCCTGCTGGAAGGCTGGAGCGAACGGGAATGGATGATCCAGCAGCAGAAGGCGGCGTACGGATGACTCGGCTCGGTGAACCGGTCCAAACGGCGACCGCAGACGGCGAATGCGCCTTCCGGCCCGATTGTGTTTCCATCGATCTAGAGGTCGGCCGGCGCGACGGGCGCATTCACGGGATGGCCGCAGTTCATGGTCGGAGCGGCAGGAGTTGGCGGCACTCGGGTTCGGGGCTCGCGAGGGCGCTCGATCAACTTGACCGGTTCGCCAGCCAGGCATCGTTTATCCTCGGGCACAACCTGATCGAATTCGATATCCGGCATCTCGAGGCGGTGAAACCGGATCTCCGACTCTTGGACATGCCCAGAATCGATACGCTCCGGCTCAACCCGCTCGCCTTCCCGGCCCACCCCTATCACAGCTTGGTCAAGCACTATCAGGATGCGGCGCTGCGCCGTGTCCAGATCAACGATCCCGAACTCGATTCCCGAATCGCTCTTCAAGCTTTCGCCAATCAGGTCCGGGCGTTGGCAAAAACGCCGCCTGATCTGCTCGCCGCGTGGCATTGGCTGGTTGTCGAGGACCCGGCAGGCAAGGACGAGGCTCTGGATGCGATGTTCACCGAAATCCGGAATGCGCCACGTCCGCCGGAGGACGTTGCCCGGGATTCGATCCGGCGGCGCTTGCGCGGGATCAGTTGTGAAACGGCGGCGGCGAGGATCGGTCACGGCGCGTGGGAGTCGGGGTGGGCGCTGGCCTACGCGCTGGCCTGGCTCTCGGTCGCCGGTGGCAAGTCGGTCATTCCACCCTGGGTCCGGCACCAGTTCCCTGAAACCGGCCAGTTGGTTCGGCGCCTCAGGGACCAGCCTTGCGGTGAGCCGGGATGCGCATGGTGCTCCGAACAGCATGATGCCATTGGCCGATTGAAGCGGTTCTTCGGATATGAGGCCTATCGTCCGGAACCGCGTTCGGCCGACGGCCGGCCGATGCAGCAGGCGATCGTGGAGGAGACGTTGGCAGGCCGACACTGTCTCGGAATCCTGCCGACCGGGACCGGCAAGTCGCTCTGCTACCAGATCCCGGCGCTTGCCCGCTTCGAACGGACAGGGGCCTTGACCGTCGTGATCTCCCCGCTGGTCGCGCTCATGGCGGATCAGATTGCCGGCCTGCAGGCCAAGGGAATCGGAAGCTGCGTGACGATCAACGGTCAGCTGTCGATGCCGGAGCGCGCGGATGCGATCGACAAGGTCCGTCTCGGGGAAGCCGGGATTCTCCTGATTGCGCCCGAACAACTGCGTTCCCGAACTGTCAGCCGTGCGATCGAACTGCGCGAGGTCGGCGGGTGGGTCCTTGACGAGGCCCACTGCCTGTCGAAATGGGGTCAGGATTTCCGGCCGGACTACCGATATGTGGGTCGATTCATTCGCAAGCGCATCGACCGGGGCGAAACGGCGGTCATCACGTGCCTGACGGCAACCGCCAAACCCGATGTCTGCACGGACATCGTCGAGTATTTTGGCACGGTACTCGGAATCGGGATGCGGGTTTTCGACGGTGGCGCCGAGCGATCAAACCTGAATTTCCAGGTCATCCCCACGACCCCGGCGGAAAAATACTCCACGATTCGCCAAGTGCTGGCTGACTGCCTGCGACCCGACGACCCCGGCGGCGCCATCGTTTACTGCGCGTTCCGCCGGACCAGCGAAGAGGTGGCAGAGTTCCTGCGGGAGAAGGACATCGACGTCCGCCACTTTCATGCCGGGATGCGTCCGGACGAGCGTTCGGACGTGCAGCGGCGGTTCATCAACGGTGAACTTCGGGCCATCGCGGCGACCAACGCCTTTGGCATGGGGATCGACAAGCCCGATGTTCGACTCGTTGTCCATGCCGACATGCCCGGCTCCCTCGAGAACTATCTGCAGGAGGCGGGCCGTGCAGGTCGTGACCGCGAACCGGCGCGATGCGTGTTGCTCTTTGCACCGGAAGATGTGGAACGCCAGTTCTCGCTCATGGCCCGGTCGCGTCTCAGGCGGGTGGAGATCCACGGAATCCTTATGGCGGTTCGCAACCTCCGCAGACGCAAACGAGTGTCAGACGATCTGGTTGTGACCGCAGGCGAGATTCTCCTCGATGACGAGGAGGGGGTCTTTGAGAGGGATTCCGCAACGGACGACACGCGGGTCCGGACGGCCGTTGCCTGGCTCGAGGAATCGCGGCTGATCAGCCGCCACGAAAACGTCGTCCAGGTGTTCCCGTCCTCCCTGCTCGTCAGCTCGGTCGACGAAGCCCGGGACAGGATGAAGTCCCGCATGCTGGCTGAGGACCACCGGCAGAAGCTCCTGCGAATCGTGGAAGTCCTTATCGAGGCCGACCCCGACCGGGGAGTGACAACCGATGAGCTGATGATGGCCACGGGCCTCGGTCCCGAGAAGGTCCGCCAGGCGCTTTACCAGCTCGAAGGGTTGGGGATCGCCAACAACGACACCGTGCTGACCGCCTTCGTTCACACCGGTATCGCGCGGTCGTCGAGGCAGCGTCTCGCGCAAGCGGACGAACTCGAATGCGAACTCGTTGCGCATATGTGCGAGGCGGCGCCGGACCTTGACGTGGACGAGACCTCGCCACTCAATCTCCGGGTCGCTTCCCAACGGCTTCGGGATCAGGGTCTGAAGGATCCCCTGCCTCAACGGCTGTTCCAGATCATCTCCGGGATCGCTGCCGACGGCCGGGGTGAGGACGGTGCGTCCGGGAGCCTGAGCATCCGCAAACGCGATGCCGAAGTCCTGATGGTGACCCTGAAACGCGAATGGGAGGCGCTCGAGGAGACGGCGGCACGCCGGCGGGAAGCCGCCCGGCTTCTCCTGGACCATCTCCTGGGACGTCTACCCCGTGGAGTGCGGGGAACCGACCTCCTGGTCGAGACCACCGTTGGCGACCTGCTGCGGTCGATCACATCCGACATGGCCATGATGAGCCGGATCCGGTCACCCGAAAGGCTCCTGGACCGGGCGCTTCTGTGGTTGCATGAACTCGAGGTAATCCGGTTGCACAAGGGTCTGGTCGTCTTCCGGTCGGCCATGACACTCCGCCTGCCCGATGCGCAACGGCGCGGTTTCTCGAACGCCGACTACAAACCGCTGCAGCTGCATTACGACGGGCAGGTTCTGCAGGTCCACGTGATGGCCGAATACGCCGAGCGCGGAATCGAGTCCATGGCGGAAGCCACACGGTTGGCCCTTGACTATTTCGACCTCGAAGAGGGCACGTTTCTCGAAAAGTGGCTCCCCGGTCGCGGCCCGGAAATCGGCCGGCAGACGACGCGCCGGTCCTGGCAGGCCATCGTCGACGATCTCGGCGATCCGGTTCAGAAACGAATCGTCGCCGATGACCGGGAGCAGACCCATGTCCTGGTGCTCGCGGGTCCCGGTTCCGGCAAGACCCGCGTGCTCGTCCATCGGATCGCCTATCTGGTCCGGGTCCGGCGGGAGCCGCCCCGGGGGATCCTGGCGCTTGCGTACAACCGGCCTGCGGCCGTCGAGATCCGGCGCCGGCTTGCGGAACTGATTGGCGACGACAGCCGGCAGGTTACTGTCATGACCTGCCACGGCTTCGCCATGCGGCTCGTCGGCGCCAGTTTTGCAGGTTCGGCGGCGAGGCCGGGCGACGACCAATTCCGAGAGGTGATCCGGGCGGCAATTCGACTGCTCCAGGGAGACGGGCTGCCGACAGACGACGCCGACGCATTCCGCGAACGCCTCCTTGGCGGATATCGCTGGATCCTGGTGGACGAATACCAGGACATCGATTCCGGGCAGTATGACCTGATTTCGGCAATTGCGGGCCGGACGAAGACCGATGCCAACCGCAAGCTGACCGTGTTCGCCGTCGGCGATGATGATCAGAACATCTACGGTTTCAGCGGGGCTTCGGTGGAGTTCATCCGCCGCTTCAAGGCCGACTACGGACCGAAGCCTGTGCATCTCGTCGAAAACTACCGGTCCACAGCACATATCGTTGCCGCTGCGAACGCGGTCATCGAACCGGCGGCGTCACGGATGAAGGTGGGCTATCCCATCCGGGTCGACAAGGACCGTGCGAAAGATCCGAAGGGTGGCGCCTGGGACGGGCGCGATCCCGTGGCCCGAGGCCGGGTCCAGATCCTCGCCGTTGATCGAGACCCGGTTGCTCAAACGCAAGCGGTCATGAACGAGTTCGAGCGGTTGTCGAAACTGGACCCCGACTGGGACTGGTCGCGGGCGGCGGTCATCGCACGAACCTGGGACGCGTTGAATCCGGTCCGGGCCTTTTGTGAAACCCGGAATATCCCTGTCCAACTGGCAAAAGAGGAGATTCCTAGTTTCTGGCTGCTCCGTGAAACCCTGGCCTTCGTCAAGCGGCTCCGCGCCGAAGACGCCCGCGTGATCGACGGCGACGGGCTGCACCGGCTTGTCGGCGAGGGATCCAACAACCGTTGGCAAAGCCTGATTCGGCAGGCGGTCGATGAATACGTGCTGGAGAATTCCGGGCAGGAGGTTCCGACGGAGCACTTTGTCGACTGGCTCGCGGAGTGGGGGCGCGAAGTTCGCCGACGGCAGCGGGGGCTTCTCCTTGTCACGGCGCACAGCGCCAAGGGCCTCGAATTCGATCATGTCGCCGTTCTGGACGGGGAGTGGGACGAACGCCGGCGGGACGCGGACCCGGATGAATCGAGGCGGCTCTTCTATGTGGCCATGACTCGGGCGCGCCGGACGCTGGTGCTGGCGCGGTTTCACCGCGACCACCCGGTTCTTGCGTCTCTCACCGGGAATCCGTCAGTCATCGTCCGGCCGCTTCTTGACCGGAAACCGGGACCGGCGGCTTACCGATACCTGTACCGGACACTGGTCATGCACGAAGTCAACCTGGGATTTGCCGGGAGAAAGTCGCCGCGCCATCGGGTCCATCGCGACATTGCGGCGCTCCAGCCGGGCGATGCCGTCATACTGAATGCGGCGGACGCGAACGGCCGGCGCGACATCTGCGATCGGTTCGGCAATCCGGTGGGACGTCTGGCGGCGGCTTTCCGGATGCCGGATGGCATGAGGTTCCGGTCGGGCCACGTTCACGCCGTCATCGGATGGAACCGGGAGATATCGGAGGAATCCTTCCAGGACGGCCTCCGTTGCGACTCCTGGGAAGTGGTCGTTCCGGAACTGGTGTTCGAACCCGTCACGTGAGGTCGGGTGGGCCGGTCCGCCGATATCGCCGGAGCGTGGCACTCCGCCAGGTTGCGCCCCGCCGGGACTTGCAATTCCCGCGGTGGGCACGAATAGAGCGCGTCGAAATGTGACCGGAAACCCGGCCGGGGCCGGTTCCGCCGCGTGAGCACCTTGCCGAAAAGGACATCCGGAACCATGGAGACAGAATCCCGGCAGCATGCCGGATCCCCGCCAGCAGGCCGGCCAGCCGACGGGAACCGCATCGACCGAATCTGGTCCCAGCTGGAAAAAAACGTCCAACGGGCCGGCGCCAGGCGGATCATCGACCTCTTTGCCGATGACGGGCATCCGAACGGGAAGAGCCGGTTCGACGACTGGTCGGCCAGGTCAGACGATCTTCTGCTCGACTGGTCAAAGACCAATATCGACGCCGAGGCGCGTGACCTCCTCTTCGAACTCGCCGAGGCCTGTGGCGTCGCCAGGGCGCGGGACCGGATGTTCGCGGGCGAACGGGTCAACAACACCGATGACAGGCCGGCGCTCCATACGGCCCTTCGGAACCTGTCCGGGTCGCCCGTTCTCTTGGACGGCGGGGATGTCATGCCCGGCGTCATCGACACGCGAGAGCGCATGCTCGCGTTTTCGGACGCGATCCGAGCCGGAACGTTGACCGGATCCGGCGGGCAGCCCTTTGCCGACGTGGTCCATATCGGCATTGGCGGGTCGCAGCTCGGGCCCGAAATGGCCTGCCTCGCACTTCGGCCCTACCATGACGGTCCGCGGGTTCACTTCCTCTCGAACGTTGACGGGGCTCATTCAGTGGACATCCTCGGGCTCCTGGACCCGGCGACGACACTGGTCATCGTCGCGTCCAAGAGCTTCTCCACGCCGGAGACAATGGCCAACGCCGTGACCGTCCGGGGATGGCTGGCCGATGCTCTCGGGGAGGATCGTGTCGCCGATCACCTGGTCGCCATCTCGACGGCCGATGCCCGGGTACGCGCCTTCGGAATCCGGCCCGACCGTGTGTTCGGATTTGCCGACTGGGTTGGTGGCCGCCTGTCGATGTGGGGACCGATAGGACTGCCGTTGATGCTGGCCATCGGGGGCGGGCGGTTTGTCGAGTTCCTCGACGGGGGCCAGGCCATGGACCGGCACTTCCGTGACGCGCCGCCGGCCCGCAACCTGCCGGTGATCCTCGGGCTTGTCGGCATCTGGCACGGGAACCTGTGTGGCTATTCGACCCGGGCGATCATCCCCTACGACCAGCGCCTGAACCGTTTCGCCGCGTTCGTTCAGCAGGTCGACATGGAAAGCAACGGCAAGAGCCGGCGCCTCGACGGAACCCGGGTCGTCCGCGACACCGGCCCGGTGGTCTGGGGAGAACCCGGGACCAATGCCCAGCACTCGGTCGCTCAGCTGTTGCACCAGGGCACACGAGTGGTCCCGGTGGAGTTTCTCGTCGCCCGTCACGGCCATGAGCGGGAGCGGGCCCGTCATCACCGTATGCTGGTCGCCAATTGCATCGCCCAGTCGGAAGCACTGATGGCGGGGCGGTCGATAGCGGTGGCCACGGGGCTGATGCGGGAGGCGGGATACAAGGGGGAGGCACTGCAGATGCAGGCCGCCCACCGGGTCTTCGAGGGCGACCGCCCCAGTCTGACCCTGGTTCACGACCGGCTGGATCCCCGGACCCTGGGCCGGCTGGTCGCCCTCTACGAACACCGGGTGTTCGTTGAAGCGGCCATCTGGGGCATCAATTGTTTTGACCAATGGGGAGTCGAACTCGGCAAGGAACTGGCCGCGAATCTGGAGTCCTGGGTCGGAACGGATCGTCTCCCGGACGGTCGGGACAGCTCGACTCTCGGCTTGCTCCGGACATTCCAACACTTGAAGGAATCCTGACGGGATTCGAGATCACCAGCCGGGGTCGGCAGGGCAAATCTGTGCTGATTTTTGATGGCGCGCGGGTTTGAGGGGATTGATGTTCGCCTTTCACCGACGCGCCATATGCTCCGTGAGGTGACGTCGCGTCGGCCCCGGACAAGGCCCCACGGCGCCTGGTGCTGTCTCCAGGTGGCGTTTCCGACGATTCGGGGATTTCCGTACATGCCTGCTCGCCCCGGTCTTCGCGAGCGCAGACAGGATTGGCGGTTCAGGCGCCGGCGAGGTGCGTCTTCAACGGAACGCCGCGCGCGGGCGAGTGTTGGCTGTTGGCTGTCGATTTCAGCATGTCCAGGACCCGTCACGGTTTTCGGGCCAAGTTGCGCGTGGTTTCGGCCACATTGTCACCGTACTGCTTGATGAGGCCGATGGCGAAGACCCGCCGCAGCGCATCCTCCACGTGCGGGAAGCAATCGGGCAGGGAGCGCATCTGCGCGGCGGTGAGTGTCATCTTCGGAACTCCCTTGCGCAAGCCGGGATCAAGGTGGGCCGTTCCCGGCCGGGACCGCGCGTTGCGGCACAGTGGATAGAGGAAGACAAACTTGGGCCGGTCGTGGATGGTGTAGCCGCTGCCCAGGCGGCCGAAACCCCGGGTTTGTCCGACCGCGAGCCCGTCGGCCGCACGGCAGACCGTGCCCCGGTGGCGCGAAGGATCGACAAAGGTCTCCATGAGCAGGAGCTCGTGGCCGAACCGAAGCTGTCGGTCCCGCACCAGGCGCCGCGCGCACAGCGACAGCACCCGTGAGCCGAGGTTCGGCGCCCCGCAGGGGAGAACCGGGAACCGTGAACCGCGCAGCCGGAGAGCTCGCCTCGAATAGTCAAATCAATGCAGGAAAAGAGAAATCCCGGAGAACAGATTTGCGTTGCGCGAATGCCCCGGAAATCTTGAGCCAGCTCGCATGGTGCATTACAAATCGTAGACTGTAGTCAATAGTTTCAATCCTTCATCCCGAGTCAACGGAACTTGAAAAGCCCTGGGATCGAAGGTCTGAATGTCCTTCACGAGGCCGATGTAGGATCTCAGATCAGTCTTGAGAGGCTCAGCCACGTCGACTTTCTGGTCGGGACTTAGCAACTGCATCAAACGGAAGACGTCATTGCGGTGTTTCTTGATATCGTACCGTTTGATGCTTTTGTCGCCATTGGTCCGCTTAATCGTTAAATCGACAAAGGCACGTGCCTTGAAGGGGATGAGCAAAGTCTCGTCCAGAACATGAACCCCGTCGATCAGACGGCGAGATGCCACAAGGGCCGCGTAGTAGTCCGGATCCAAGAGAATTGCAGAAAGGCTCAAGACGTCGTCGGTTACGGGAACGGTACCCAGTTCGTCACCATCCTCCAGATCGAGAATGTTGGTACACGTTGAAAACAGTTCCAACATCATTGGATAGTTTTTGTTTTGAGGACGGTGGAAGCGGTAGAACTCTCGTCGACCCTCCGCCCGCTCGCGTGCTTTGTACCCTCCGTCATCCAGGAACGCTTTCAGCGCTTGAGCGAACTTGCCTTTGACGACCTCGACGCAAAGCACCATGTCAAGATCTATCGTGGCGCGAAAACCGAGGCCGACCTCCTCCAAGACTTGAGAACACGCCGCGCCACCGATCAGGGCGTAGCTGTCTTCAAGACCTGCGAAATGCGCCCGAAATCGGCTTATTCCAGGAACCATGAAAACTGCTCCATGAGTTGCGATGCGGCGCCCGCGACACGTTCATCCGGATCATCGTGGAATTGCACGTAGAGCGACAGAGGGTCGGCCTGCGCCTCTCCAGTAACAATATCGGGATCATACCTCCACACATCGACTCCGAAATGCGCATCTTCAGCATGCCTCACTTGCGTGTTGTTTCGGTCCGCCTGGAGGACCTTCCAGCCCGTTGGACCTACAGCGAAGTGCCTCAGGTCGGGTGACGTGATCATGGTTCGCTCGGAAAGGGCCGCCAGGCCTCCTCGGGGCAAGTGCTCCGGTATCCAGGAACCGAAGAAACCCTTGGGCAGAGGCCTGGTCTTGAAATAGTAGGTCCCGGTGACGGGCGACCGCAGCAGATTGCGCGCGTTCTGGAAGATTTCCGATGGGCCCGCTTCAAACAAAAGATACTTGCTGCGCCCGCGCGCCACGGTCCGGCCAAGCCGAAGCGAAGAAAGCTCTTCAAAGGCGCGCCCTATGGTCATCGCGGAGTATCGAAGATCCTCGGCCAGCTGGCTAGGGGTCCAGTCGCCGTGCTCAGGTACTAGGAGATGACGGAACAACACGACCTGCGCAGATGGGGAAAGGTTTGTTTCCGCGTGTACGGTCCGTGCACGAAAATGCTCACGGAGATCGATGGCAATCGGTGGAACGTAAAGCTGGTTGTACGGGACAGCGAAGGAAACCGCCCGGTCGATCAAGCGGGCGCGATTGTAGGATGCCATGTGATCAAAGACAAAGACGATCACGTCGTCAGTCAGGTTTTGCAGATGATCGCGCCGTTTTTCGAACTCAGATGGCGTCATGTCGCTGTCGGGCGGCACAAGCACGAAGACACAAGGGATTGACAGGATAGGACCATACAAGAACTCGAAGCGCTTCGAGAGAAAGACGGGCAGCCTTTCTGATTGATTCCAAGGCGTAAGTTCAAAGCGAACGTGCAGAACTGACTGCACATAGTTTCGCAGTCGGGTCGCAAGTCCGTTCATCTCATGTCCGTCCGATACTACCATCATTGCGCACACTAACATTATCTATGTTTCTGTGCAAGTTTTATGTTAGTATTATCTTTGAACCCGCTACTGCGCCATCACGGATATCATGTCGTGGCAATCGTGTTCGTCGTTTTGCTCTGCATGATTGGTGATTTCCGGCTTGAACGTGACAACGGAAATAACAATCCAGCGCGTGATATCCCCTGTTGAGGGGCCTGTGATCCTGCGTCTCTCCTCGTAATGGAATTGACGCTGTGCCCGCAGATTTGCGGCGACCCCGGCCGTGAGCATTTCCTCGACACATTTGCGCCGTGGGCCGGGAACCGGTCTCCGGGCAGTCCCGGCAGCGTATCATCGCCTGACCACCGGAACCTGTCCGCGCTCGAATGGAGCATCTGGTTTCATCCCGGGAGTCGAACATGAATGAAAGTGATCGGACCGCCCTGATGGATTGCCACCTTCGGGAAGCATTGGGCGGGCGAAGATCAGTATCGGAAACGCCCAATTCAGACGGACTTGGTGATCCTGAAACAGGAAAAATCGCAATCCTGAAGGCCCCGCGTGATCATTGAAGCAAAGAGGGGAATCGCGACCCATAATGCGATCACCTACTCTCAAAATGCGTTCGCCCACAAAACCGTGCACCCGTGTCTTCGATACGGAACCATGCATGCAGAGCGGAAGAAATGCCCGTTGCCAAGACGGCTCAGGGCAAATCTGTACGGTTTTTTGATGGCGCGCGGGTTTGCCGCGATTGAAGTTCGCATTTCACCGACGCGCCATTTGCTCCGTGAAGTGACGTCGCGTCGGCCCCGGACAAGGCCCCACGACGCCTGGTGCTGCTTCCAGGCGGCGTTTCCGATGATTCGGGGATTTCCGGACATGCCCGCTCGCCCCGGTCTTCGCGAGCGCAGACAGGATTGGCGGTTCAGGCGCCGTTGAGGTGCGTCTTCAACGGAACGCCGTGCGCAGACGGGTGTTGGATGTTGGCTGTCGATTTCAGCATGTCCAGGACCCGTCACGGTTTTCGGGCCGGGTTGCGCGTGGTTTCGGCCACATTGTCACCGTACTGCTTGATGAGGCCGATGGCGAAGACCCGCCGCAGCGCATCCTCCACGTGCGGGAAGCAATCGGGCAGGGAGCGCATCTGCGCGGCGGTGAGTGTCATCTTCGGAACTCCCTTGCGCAAGCCGGGATCAAGGTGGGCCGTTCCCGGCCGGGACCGCGCGTTGCGGCACAGTGGATAGAGGAAGACAAACTTGGGCCGGTCGTGGATGGTGTAGCCGCTGCCCAGGCGGCCGAAACCCCGGGTTTGTCCGACCGCGAGCCCGTCGGCCGCACGGCAGACCGTGCCCCGGTGGCGCGAAGGATCGACAAAGGTCTCCATGAGCAGGAGCTCGTGGCCGAACCGAAGCTGTCGGTCCCGCACCAGGCGCCGCGCGCACAGCGACAGCACCCGTGAGCCGAGGTTCGGCACCCCGCCGGGAAGAACCGGAAAACGCGAATTGTCGGTGACAAGGTGAAGGCGGCTGAACCGGCTGCCCCGCTCCCAGCCAATCCAGCTGTCGCGCAGCGCAGAGCAGCGCAGATGCCGAAAACAACGCCAACGCCAGCCATCGTCCTCCACAGTGCACGACACACATATGGTCTCGTCTCTCGGCTGGGCGTCGCCGAGGAAACGATGCTCGCGCATCAACGCGCGAAAACGGGTCTCGCCCACCTTCGTCACCATGTCCGACGAAACCCCGGAAAGATCCGCCACGCTTTCGATCCATACCATCTTGCGGCGGATCACACGTGGCTGACCGTGGGACCGCGCAGTAGGAGTGCTCGCCTCGAACAGTCAAATCAATGCACGAAAAGAGAAAACTCCTGAGAACAGAATTGCCTTGCCGGGGTCGGTTTGTCCGGTTGCCGAAACCGGTTTCGGCAACTAGCTTTGATTCGGACTCAGTTCGGCAAGGCGGGGACAAGGCGTGGACGGGACGATCGATTCGACCGGCAGGCCGGTCCGCATCCAGGATGTGGCGCGCGCTCTCGGTATCACAAAGGGAACGGTTTCACGGGCCCTGAACGGATACAGCGACATTTCCGAGGTGACCCGAAAGCGGGTCCGCAGGAAGGCCCGGAGCATGGGTTACGTGCCCCTGTCCCATGCCCAGGCCATCCGGACCGGTCGGGTCCGGGCCCTGGGACTGGTCTGGCGAGTCGACTCTCATGACGGCGACCGGGCCTTTCTGTCAGACTTCCTTGACGGGGTGTCCCGCAGCGCCAGCGCCGAAGACTGGTCCCTGTCGGTCTCGACGGCCGATTCCGACGAATCGGAACGCGACACCATCCGCCGGCTTATCCGTGAGCGAAAGGCCGACGGGTTCATTCTGCCGAGGACCCGCGTGGACGATTTGCGGGTCCACTGGCTAAAGGCCGAGAAGGCGCCCTTCGTTCTCTACGGCCGGATTCGCCAGGGTGACGGATGTTCCTGGTTCGACTTTCTCGGTGAACAGGCCATGCGTTCGGCGGTGGATCGGCTCGTCGGGCTCGGTCACCGGCGCATCGCTTTCGTCAATGGCGATATCGGGTTCAACTATGCGGTTATCCGGGAGGCCGGATTCCGCGCCGGGATGGCGGGCGCCGGTCTCGGCACCGTAGAGGACATGATCATCGACGGCGTCATGACGCCCGACGCCGGGGCCAGGGCCACCGAGGCCCTCCTGTCCCGATCGTCGCCGCCCACGGCGATTGTCTTCGCCCAGGACATGGCGGCGCTCGGTGCCTATCGGGCTGCTGAAAGTCGCGGGATCCGGATCGGATCGGATCTCTCTGTCATTGGATATGACGGTGTCCCGGAAGGCCGGTTCATGTCGCCGCCGCTCAGTACCTATTCTGTCGACAGCCGCCTTGCGGGGACCCGCCTCGCCACGCTGCTGATTCGCCAGATCCGGGGCGATGCCCCTGAATGCCTTCGTGAGACGATGAAGGCGAACTTCGTCACGGGCGGATCGGACGGACCGCCCCGCACCGTGGCTCGACCCCATCGGGCGCTCACGGCGTCCCAGGTGTGTCAACAGGGTCGGCGCGGCCGGCCCACCCAAGCAACGGAGGAACAATTATGAAAACCCCGACACTCCGAGGCCTGACCGCCGCTGCGGCGACGGCAGGTCTTGTGCTGGCAGCGGCCACTGCGTCGGCGGACAGCATCCGGTTCTGGACAACCGAGGAACAGCCCGACCGTCTCGCAAAGCAGGAAGCGATGGCGGCCGACTTCACCGCAGCAACCGGAATCGACGTCGATGTCATCCCGGTCACCGAGTCCGACCTCGGCGTCCGGGCGACTGCGGCCTTCGCCGCCGGCGACCTCCCGGATGTCATCTATCACACGCTGCAGTACGCCCTTCCCTGGGCCGAGGCCGGAATCCTCGACACCGACGCCGCGTCGGAAGTCATCGAAGGCCTCGGGGCCGGCACATTCGCGTCCGGCGCCCTCGGGATGGCGGCGGTTGACGGCGGTTACGCGTCGGTTCCGGTCGATGGCTGGACCCAGATGATCGTCTATCGAAAGGACCTGTTCGACGAGAACGGCCTGGATGCCCCGAACAGCTACGCCAATGTCCTCGCGGCAATCGCCGCCTTGCACAATCCGCCGGACATGTACGGATTCGTGGCGGCCACCAAGGTCGACGAGAACTTCATGAGCCAGGTTCTCGAACATGTGTTCCTGGCCAATGGCGTCTCTCCGGTCGATTCCTCGGGATTCAGCCCGCTTGACGAAGCGGCGACCATCGAAGTGCTCGACTTCTACAAGGCGATTGCCGAGGCTTCGCCGGACGGCGAACTCTACTGGAAGCAGTCACGCGAACTGTATTTTGCCGGCAAGGCGGCGATGATCATCTGGTCTCCGTTCATTCTCGACGAACTGGCCGGCCTGCGCGACAGCGCGCCGCCGACGATCAATGACGATCCCACGACCAGGGAACTGGCGTCACGGACCGGAATCGTCACCAACTTCGCGGGGCCATCGAATCCGGACGGAGCCGCATGGGGCGACATCCGCTATTTCGGCATTACTTCCGACGCCGACATTGAGGCCGCCATGGCCTTCGTCAACTACTCCATGGCGGATGGCTACACGCAGACGCTGTCGATCGCGCCGGAAGGCAAGTTTCCGGTTCGCCGCGGAACGGCCGACAACCCGACGGCATTCGTCGATGCGTGGTCGATGCTGCCGGTCGGTGTCGACCGGAAGGCGCCGCTTGGCGATCTCTACGCCCAGGAGATGATCGACGCGATTGTCGGCGGCCTGGACGTTGCCCAGCGCTGGGGTGTTGCCGAAGGACAGCTGTCGCTGGCCTCGAAGATCATCAACAGTCAGGCCATCAACCGCCTGGTCCGCGAGTACATCGACGGCCAGCGGGGCGGGTCCGAGACGGTGGTCGCACTGAACGAAGCCCTCGCGGGCATCGAGTAGACGAATCGTTCAACCAACCGGGCGGCGGCGACCGCCGCCCGGACGACACGGCGAGCGCGGACCGATGCAGACCGCAGTGTGGACTGGGACGTACGGGGCCTGGCAACCGGACCGGAAGATGCGACCACACCGAAGGCGTTGTCCCGAATCGCCGAAACCCAGCTGGGTCTTCCCGGCAGAGTTGAAGACCTGATGGCCCACCCCGGCAGGACCAAACGATGACGGAAAGGGTTGCAGCCCGTCCGCCGTCCACGGCCGGCCCACTGCAGCGGCAGGAAGCCAGGCTGGCCTGGTCCTTGCTGGCGCCGACGATTCTGACCGTGTCGCTGGTCATCATCCTGCCGCTCCTGGCGATCTTCTGGATCAGCGTCAAACCGGTCAAGCTCGCCGATCTCAGGCCCCCGACTCCGACGGCCTATGAACGGTTGCGGGGCGACATTGCGTCTGCGGGCGACAGGGGCACGATCGAATACCGGCTCCGGAACCGCTCGCGGGACCAGGCCATCACGGATGTCCGTCTGACCGATACATTCCCTCCGGGGCTGCGGTTGGTTCTCGAGGACGACCGATGCCGGCAGGAAGGAACCGACCTCGACTGCAGGCTCGGCGACTTTTCGCCTGGATACAACGAGCGGCTTCGCTTCGAGGTGGTTGCGGACGGGGACTATGCCGGAGGGGTTTTCGAGCCCCGCGCCAGCGAAGCGACTATCGTTGGCGAGAGCGACTACGTGCTCACCAATGCCAGGTTCACGCTGGCGAATTTCGCCCGTGTCTTTGACGGCAACGAATTCTGGGCCGTCCTCTATGCAACGCTCTTCTACACCATCTTCGGGACCATCGGCGCCATCGTCGTCGGTTTGTTCGCGGCCCTGATCCTGAACAGGGACTTCCGGGGGCAGGGCGCCTTCCGCGGCCTTTTCCTTTTTCCCTATGTGTCGCCGGTCATTGCCGTCGCATTTACATGGGTAACGTTGTTTGACCCGTTTTCCGGCTCCGCCAATGCGCTTCTTCTCAGAATGGATGTCATCGGCGAGCCGATCAATTTCTTCGGCGAACGGCCGATGGCGCTGATCATGGTGACAGTCTTCGAGATCTGGCGGTACTTTCCCCTGTCGTTCCTGTTCATCCTGGCCCGCATGCAGGCCATCGACTCCGACATGTACGAAGCCGCCGAAATGGACGGCGCTTCACCCTTCCAGCAGTTCTTTGCACTCTCGATCCCGCATCTGATGGGTATTCTCTCGATCCTGTTCCTGCTTCGCTTCATCTGGACCTTCAACAAGTTCGACGACATCTTCCTTCTGACCGGCGGGAATGCCGGCACGAGGACGCTGACCGTAAACGTCTACGAGCAGGCCTTCGCGATCTCCAATATCGGGGCGGGCGCCGCCGTTGCCGTCGTGATCTTTGGCTGCCTGCTGCTCTTTTCCGTTCTGTTCTTCCGTTTCCTGAACCAGGAGGAAGGGCTGTGAGGCTGCTGCGACCGGGATACGTCCTCGCACCGGCGATCGGCGCCCTCTGGACGCTGATCATGATGGTCACGGTGATCGTCACCTTCACGCTCGTCACCGGGGCGGAGGCGACGCTCTCTCCGATTGCGGCGGTGCTGACGGGCGGTCTTGCCGGACTGCTTCTGGTCTGGCGGCAAGGGGTTTCACAGGGAACCGGTTCAGCTGGTTCAGAGGCGCCGTTTCTCTCCCTTCAGGGCCAAAGGGGCCGCCTGATCCTCACCGTCGGCGTGGTCGTCCTGTTCACGGTGTTGCGGGGGGGCCAACCCTTCGGACTCCCGCTTCGGGTCAGCACGGGAGGGCAGGTGATCGGCGTCGCCGCGCTCGGATTCCTTGTCGCCTGGCCGCTTCGGGACATGCTTCGCGACTATGGCTGGGACGACCAGGGCCGGCATGCCTTCGAACATGTTCTGATCCGATTTCTTGCCGGTTTCGGTTTTGTCGTCTTCACGGCTGCCGTCGCCATTCCGTTCATGGTGATGGTGATGACGAGCCTGAAGTCGCAACAGGAGCTTCTGGCCAATCCGCTCGACTTCAGCATCGACCTGGGTCGCGGATGGGAGCTGTTGCGGTCGTATGAGGAACTGTTTCGGGACTTCAACTTCGGCCGGTACCTGGCGATCAGCGCCGTGGTCTCCGTGGCGACGGTCATCATCACCCTCCTGTTCAGCATTCCCGGAGCGTATGCGGTTTCGCGGCTTCGGTTCCGGGGAAGTGCCGCGTTTTCGCGGTCGATCCTCTTGATCTACATGGTTCCGATGATCGTTCTCGCCCTCCCGATCTACGTCGCCTTCTCGATCACCGGTCTCAGGAATTCTCTCATCGGCATCCTTCTCATCTACCCGGTCACGACGATCCCGGTGGCGCTCTACATGCTGCAGGGTTATTTCCGCGGACTGCCCGGGGAAGTCGAGGAGGCGGGGCTGATGGATGGCCTCGGCCGCCTGGCAGTGATCTGGAAGATCACCCTCCCGCTCAGCCTGCCGGCACTGGCCTCGGTCTCGCTTTACGTCTTCATGATCGCGTGGAACGAGTTTCTCCTGGCCTTCATGTTGCTGGACGATCCGTCCATCTTCACGCTCACCCGGGGCGTTGTCATGCTCAACTCCTCGGAGATTCCACGACAGCACCTGATGGCGGGTTCGGTGCTGGCAACGGTACCGGTGATGGCGATCTTTGTCGGTCTCGAACGTTTCATGACCCGCGGCCTGACTGCCGGCTCGGTCAAGGGTTGATCGCGGGTCATGGACGCACCGTTGCCACTCGATGATCAGGCCCGGTCCATTCTTGCGGCCAACTGCCGCGGGACCTACACGCTGCCGACGTCAGGGCTCTATCCCTACCAGTGGAACTGGGACAGCGCCTTCAGTGCCTCGGGGATCGCCCGGTTCGATCTCGACCGGGCCTGGACCGAACTGGAAACGCTGTTTTCCGCCCAATGGCCGAACGGCATGGTGCCGCACATCGTTTTCCACCAGTTCGACGAGAGCTATTTCCCCGGCCCGGACGCCTGGGGGACCGGTCATCAACCGCCCACGTCGGGGATCACCCAGCCGCCGGCCGCAGCGACCATCGCTCGCCGGCTCTTGCGCCAGGACCCGAAGGCAGGGCGGCACCGGCTGGCGGGTGTCTTTTCGAAGATTCTCGCGTGGCACCGGTGGTTCGACCTGTACCGCTGCGAGCACGGGGCCGTGGCGGCCTCGCATCCGTGGGAAACCGGTCGCGACAACGCGCCCGACTGGGACGGGCCGCTCGAAGCGGTCGACGTCGTGGGAATCGAACCCTTCGTCCGACGCGACCTCCAGCACGTCGATCCCGAAATGCGCCCGACCAAGATCGACTATGACCGCTACATGGCGCTGGTCCAGTTCGGCCGGGACGCGGGGTGGGATGAAGACGTCATCCGGGCCCGGAGCCCATTCCGTGTTGCGGATCCGACCCTTACCTTCATCCTGCTTCGGGCCAATCTCGACCTGCGGGTGCTGGCAGTGGAACTGGGCCGGCCGACCGACGAAATCGATCGATGGATCGCCCGTCTTCGGCAGGGCGCCGAAGCACTGTGGAATCCGGACCTCGAGGCCTACGACTCCTACGATCTCCGTGGGCAGCGCTTTGCCGGCACCCTGTCCAACGCCTCGTTCCTCTGCTGGTACGCTGGCGTGGACAACCCGGGAATGGTCGCGAGGCTGGAGTCGCTCCTGGGCGAAGTCAGCTACGGCGTTCCGAGCCACCCGCCCGGAAGCCGTGGATTCGAGCCTCGGCGGTATTGGCGCGGGCCGGTGTGGGCGATCATGAACATGATGATAGGTACGGGCCTTGCGGGCTTCGGCCATCATGCCCTGGCCAGCCGAATCCGGTGCGACACCCGGCGGTTGATCGCCGGTGGCGGGTTCTCGGAGTATTTCGATCCGCTCGACGGAAGCCCCGCGGGAGGCGGCAGCTTCTCCTGGACGGCGGCGGTCTGGCTCGACTGGGCGTCGCCCTCAACGATGGAAGACGATCATGGGTTCGCTAAGACTTGAAGCGGTGGAGAAATGGTTCGGTGATGCCCAGGTCATCAAGGGAATCGACCTCGACATCCGGGACGGCGAATTCGTTGTTTTTGTCGGTCCGTCGGGATGCGGAAAATCGACCCTTCTGAGACTGATCGCCGGGCTGGAGGAGATTTCCCGCGGAACGCTCCTGCTTGACGGCAAGGACGTGACAGGACTGCCGCCGGCGCAGCGAGGACTGGCCATGGTTTTCCAGTCCTACGCGCTTTACCCGCACATGAGTGTTGCCGAGAACATGGGATTCAGCCTCAAGAGTGCCGGCTGCCCCCGCCCGGAGATCGAAAGCAAGGTGTCCGAGGCCGCGGCCATTCTTCGCCTGGAGGACCTGCTGGACCGGCGCCCTAAGGCCCTGTCGGGCGGCCAGCGCCAGCGGGTCGCCATTGGCAGGGCGATCGTCAGGAACCCGGCCGCCTTTCTGTTCGACGAGCCGCTCTCCAATCTCGATGCCGCCCTCAGGGTGGAAATGCGCTACGAAATCGCCAAGCTCTACCAGACCCTGAATGCCACCATGATCTATGTCACCCATGATCAGGTCGAGGCGATGACGCTTGCGGAGCGGATCGTGGTGCTGGAAGCCGGGCGGATTGCCCAGGCAGGATCGCCCCGCGAACTCTACCGTCGTCCGGAAAACCTGTTCGTTGCCCAGTTCATCGGCAGCCCGAAGATGAATGTCGCGCCCTGTGCGACCGGGGACGGCGAGTATCGGATCAAGGGTGGCCGGGGCGGTGACTACGCTCGGAGCCGGCCGGCATCCTGGATCGGAATTCGTCCCGAGCACATCAGCCTGGGCGAAGCCGGGAGTGGTCCGATCGACGGTCGTGTCGACGTCCTCGAGTATCTCGGTGCCGATACCAATGTCATCGTCGATACGGGCGATTCCGGGCAGTTCTCTGTTCGGGTTTCCGGTGAATCCGATCTGGATGTCGGCGACCCTGTCGGACTGGTTCCGGAAGACGGGCAGGTGCACTTCTTTGATTCTGACGGAAGGGCCGTTGCCGCCTGACCCGTGACACCCGCCAGGTGAGGCCAGAGGGTGCCCAACCGTCCTTCGTCTGCCACTGCATGAGCCGGAAAATCGTCGGTAACGTCGGTGCGTTGCGGACGGAGTCAGGCGTCGAGGTCTGGCGGTTATCCGCACATGATCGGCGGCAGGTCGGTGGTGTGCGGATTTTCGTGGTCTGAGCCACCTACGCGGACTTCAGCCCGGCGCGTGCAGTCACACGATTGTCGGCGATGATCAGTCTCATTCCCTCTGCCAGCCATCCCGGATTCGCGGCGTTGCCTGGGCGATCCAGACTCCGAGACGATCGATCCGGTCCGGATCCTGGCGAACGGTGAAGATCCGAAACTCGACGGGCAGCGCTGGCTGTCAGTGGAACGCGAATCCCATTCGGAGAATGCCGCAATTCACCGCCGGCCCGTGGCGCTTTGCCTTCTGGTCGTTCGCGTTGCAGGGCCTGGTTCTGGCGGTTGCGTTGCGCCTTCTGCTCGTCCGTGCCGGATCGGGTTCGGCTCTGAAAGTGCGGCGAGTCCCGGTCGCACGCCTTATGTTTGTCGCCGGAGCGATCCTCGCAATCTCATTTGCGGGCGCCGTCGGGTCGACGGCCGCCTCCGCATTGCTCCTGCTGACTGGGGTCGCGTTCCTGTGGTTGTTCGTCGCGCGCGACTTCGCCGCCTCCCGCCAGTCGCGTTTGCTCCCCGGCCATGCGACCGATCTCGCCCATCCGGTCGGCAGCGGCATTGCCACGGCGTTCGTGATCAGCCTCTGCATGATGTCGTTTTGCGTGTCCGGCTCGATTCTGTTGAACCGGCTGTATGGCCTGACACCACTCGAGGCGGGCTTCGACGTCGTGACGGAATCGCTTGGCTGGGGTGCCGGAGCCCTGGTCCTTTCCGGACTTGTTCCGGGCACGCACGACAGTACAGCCAATCCCCGTCATCATCCGCCTTTGGACGCCGAGGGTATGATACGGCATTGTAATATTTGAGTATTTTCCATACTCCCCGGTTTCGCGGCCCTTGACTTGCCGCCAGACATCGCCTTCAATCGACCCCGATTTGATGCCGTCCGTATGCGGTTTGATGACTGGAATTCGCGGCAATTTTCGAGAGGGCGCGTCGAGCGCGCGA
>JAPPHA010000059.1 GCA_028874915.1 Paracoccaceae bacterium | reverse complement strand
GTTGCCGCGTAGCTTGGCCGCGAAGCCGTCGTCTTCAGGCGACGGAGTGTTCACATATCCTCGATCATGGCGCAGGTCGCCAATTTCGGGCAGACCGCCTATTGCACGTCCAAGGGGGCTGTAACGATGCTGTCAAAAGGCATTGCGCTCGACTACGCCGACAAAGGAATCCGCTCGAACACCTTGCAGCCTGGCGGAATCGCGACCGAAGGAATGGCCGAACTCTACGGCGGCGACCTGGGAAGGGCCGAGCGCGAATGGGGTCGGGTGATGCATCCGATCGGCCGGCTGGGCACCGTAGAGGAGATTGCCGACGCCGCAGTGTTTCTGGCCAGCGACAAGTCGAGCTTCGTGACCGGTATCGATCTGCCCGTAGAAGGCGGCTTTTCGATCCGTTGAGGAATCGAGCACGGAACGGTCATTTGCCGTCGCCCGGGTGGGTCCTTCCAAGTCCCGTTCGAAGACGCATAGACGGTCTGAATTTCTCCGCTCGTGCAACGTGCCAAGACCACCCAATGTGCGCGTTTCGTTCCGGCTTCGCGAAATTCAGTCGGGGTCCAACCTTATCGCGATCACCGTACGGGTTCGGTCGGTTGCGGGCAGATCCGTTCTCACTGTCCTTACATTGCACAGTCTCCGGCTGCGATTTCAGTCCTGGCCGGTATCATCCAATACAATTGCCCGGAATTCGCGCAGACCGATTTCCGCAGCCTGGTCGCGTTCGTCGGGCCCGGAGGAGGGTCGGCGGACTCCCGCGTTGAGGACGACTCCGCTGTTTCTGCAATGACGAAGCCGGGTGATGGAATTATAACATACTGGAAAAAAATAATAAATTTACCACTGTTTTTACAGCATGACGATTCGTTGATCCCGAGTCGGCTGATTCGACAATTGCGTATCTTCTGGAATTCACATAGGGCTGCCGACGCTTCCGGTGCGGTCGTTCACGCTCTTCCATCAGCCGGAATCCGCTCTCGACGCCGCAACGGATGACATGGAGACGTTCACATGAGGATGTCGCGTTACTTCCTTCCGATTCTCAAGGAGACGCCGGCGGATGCCCAGATCGTCAGCCACCGGCTCATGCTGCGGTCCGGCATGATCCGTCAGGCGAGCGCGGGCATCTATTCCTGGCTTCCGCTCGGATATCGCGTGCTGCAACGTATCGAACGCATCGTTCACGAAGAACAAATCCGTGTCGGCCACAATCCGATGCTGATGCCAACGCTGCAGTCGGCTGATCTCTGGCGCGAGAGCGGTCGTTATGACGATTATGGCGAAGAGATGCTTCGAATCACCGACCGGCACGGGCGGGATATGCTCTACGGTCCGACCAATGAAGAACTCATTACCGACATTGTCCGCTCCAGCGTGCAGTCCTATCGGGATCTCCCGCTCACGCTCTACCATGTTCAGTGGAAGTTCAGGGACGAAGTCCGGCCGCGTTTCGGCGTCATGCGGGGACGCGAATTCCTGATGAAAGACGGTTACAACTTCGACGTCGACAGGGAATCGGCGATTCATGCCTACAATCGGCACATGGTTTCCTATCTCCGGACATACGAACGCATGGGCCTAAAGGCCATTCCGATGCGTGCAGAAACCGGCCCCATCGGCGGTGACCACAGCCATGAATTCCTGGTTCTTGCCGAGACCGGGGAGTCGGCCGTCTTCTTTGACAGTCGAATTCTCGACCTGAGCCTTGGCGGGCGCGACGTGGATACCGACAGCTCCGAGGACTGCGCGGCCGTCTTTGAGGCGTGGACAGCGCCCTACGCCCGAACCGACGAGACTCATGATCCGGCCAAATTCGAGGCGGCGGTGCCCGAGGACCGGCGGATGAACTCACGGGCAATCGAGGTCGGGCAGATCTTTTATTTCGGCACAAAGTACTCGGAGCCAATGGACGCCCGTGTGGTCAACGAGGACGGTGATCGGGTCTTCGTTCACATGGGATCGCATGGCATCGGCGTCTCGCGTCTCGCTGGCGCAATCATCGAAGCCAGCCATGACGAACGCGGGATTGTCTGGCCGGAATCGGTCGCGCCATTCCATCTCGGAATCGTCAATCTCAAGCAGGGCGACGGCGACACCGATTCCGCGTCGGAAAGGATATTCGCACGCGCCGGCGCCGCCGGTCTCGACGCGCTTTATGATGACCGGAACGAACGGGCAGGGCCGAAATTCGCCACCATGGACCTGATCGGCCTGCCGTGGCGGATCACTGTCGGTCCACGGTGCCTCCGGGCCGGAATGGTCGAACTGACCTGCCGCCGGACCGGGGAAACCGACGAACTGGAACCGGACGCGGCAATCGAACGGGTCCGTCTGTCTTGCCACGGACCGTGAGCCGGAAGCCGATTTGTGGGTAAGATCCAGAATCGGAACCGGATTGGGCGTGACGTCGGGGTCGTTGTTGGATGCAGTGGCGTAATCCCGAAAAACAGGCCGGCAGGCGGAGGGGCGCGTGAACGATGACTCAACGGGTTCGACCCTTTGCTGGATTTGAATGGCTGATTGCCTGGCGCTACCTGAGATCGCGTCGGAGCGAGGGCGGAATAAGCGTGATGACCTGGATCTCTCTCGTCGGGATCGCCCTGGCTGTCTTCGCGCTGATCGCCACTCTGTCCGTGCGTTCCGGGTTCCGGAGCGAATTCACTGCGACCATCCTCGGTGCCAACGCCCATGTCACGCTCTATCCGATGCGCCAGGTCGGTGACTCCCGGCAGGTCCGCCCGATGTTCCGTGACCCTGATACCGTTATCGCCGCGGTCACCGCCATTCCCGAAGTCGTCAGGGTCGCGCCGGTCGTGAGGGGCCAGGTCATGGCGACGGCCAACGGCGCCACTATTGGCGTTGAGGTCCTGGGCGAACGGCCGGGCGATCTGGCGACGCTGCCGCTGGTCAGCACTCCGGACGTCAGCAGGGGCAGCCTCGCGGCATTCGATCCTGGCATTGCAGTCGGAACCGGGGTCGCCCGGAGCCTTGGTCTCGGACCCGGGAGCCCGGTGACGTTGATCTCGCCTGACGGCATCCATACGGCCTTTGGGACTGCACCGCGGATTGACAGTTTCGACGTCGGCTACGTCTTCGGCGTCGGCCGTTATGATATCGACAGCACTCGGGTCTATATGCCGCTGTCGGCCGCGCAGGACTTTTTCAACCGCGAATCCGGGATCGACGAACTGGAGGTCATGGTCGCCGAGCCCGAAGACATCGACCGGATCGCCAGGCAGATCCAGGCGGCAGTCGGTCCCGGCGTGTTGCTTTGGACCTGGAAGGATTCAAGCGGTGCCTTTCTCGACGCTCTCAGGATGGAGGACAACATCATGTTCATCATCCTGTCGATGCTGGTTCTCATCGCTGTGATGAACATTGTCTCCGGTCTGGTGATGCTGGTGAAGAACAAGGGTCGTGACATCGGCATCCTCAGAACAATCGGCCTGACCGAAGGATCGATTCTGCGAATCTTTCTCATCTGTGGAGCAGCGACGGGAATAATCGGAACGATTGCCGGTGTGATTCTCGGCAGCCTGTTCGCCATCTACATCGACCCGATCTTCGACCTGGTCAACTGGCTCGCCGGTGGGGGGGTCTGGGATCCGTCGATCCGTTTCCTCAACCGACTCCCGGCCAGGCTGGAACTTTCCGATGTTCTGGTGACGATTGCGTTCTCCGTGAGTCTCTCGTTGGTGGTGACCCTGTTCCCGGCACGGCGTGCCGCGCGTCTCGATCCGGTCGAGGCGCTGCGTTATGAATGAGGCCAGACCCACGGGGGGCGCAGATGGCACGCCCAGTGCGGTCCTGCAGCTCCGCTCGATCTCAAAGGCCTACCGGAAGGGACAACCGGCGGAGGTTCACGTTCTCAAGGGTGTCGATCTGTCTGTCGCCCGTGGCGAAACAATCGGTCTGGTCGCACCCTCCGGGGCCGGAAAGTCGACGCTTCTGCATATTGCCGGTTTGCTCGATTCGCCTGATGACGGACAAGTGATCATCAATGGCCGGGAACTCGTGGGCGCCCCGGATCATCAGCGCACGGTGGTGCGGTGCCACGAGGTCGGGTTCGTCTACCAACTTCATCACTTGATTCAGGAGATGACGGCGCTTGAAAACGTCGTCCTGCCGCAACGCGCGGCGGGTTCCAGGCGTGGCCCCGCCGAGGCCTGGGCGCGGGAGCTTCTGGAACGGACCGGACTTGGTGACCGGAAAAATCACCGTCCGGCCGAACTCTCGGGCGGCGAACAGCAGCGGGTGGCGTTCTGCCGGGCCTTGGCCAACCGGCCGTCGCTCCTCCTGGCCGATGAGCCGACCGGAAATCTCGATCCTGCGACATCCGATTCGGTGATTGCGGTGCTGATGGAATTGGTTCGAGAGATCGGTGTTTCTGTCGTGCTTGCAACGCATGACCGGACGCTGTCCGAAAGGTTGAGCCGGCGAATCCGGCTGAAAGCCGGGCGCCTCGTTGACGGATCAAACTTGTCCTGACGGACGGTTGCTGCACGCGGCCCTGAGCGTGGCCCAGTCAGACGGGTCCAGGACCGGGCCGGGATCGCTGCCTTCCGCGATCGATTCCTCGGAACTGGCCAGGGCTGTGGCCAGCGGACTTTCCGGTCCAATTGCATCCGAGAGTGGCTGGCTGGAAAGTCCGGCGGCAGCGAAGAGTGACTGTAGAAACTCCGGGTTTTGCGAAGCCGGAGTGTGCCAGAGCAACTGCGGCGCGAAGCTTTCGACGACGCTTCTCGGAAGTTCCCAACCCAGGAGAAATGCAGATGTTCTGAAGAACCCGGCATGCCGAATCAGGCTGCGGAATATGTGACGATCCTGACTGCTGGCGTACTCCAGGAGAACGAATCCGGCGGCGGTCTCCGGTCCTAGATCCCCATGGATCAGCGAACGATCAAGTAGGATCTGTCCGCCCGGGAGATGGGCGCTCATCCGATCGCCGAGTTCGGCCACGATAATCGGGACTCCCGCATCGGGGACCAGCCGAGCCGACAGCGAGGCCAGAACCGGACGGGCAGCGCCGGAGAGGCAGACCGGCCCGGACATCCGGGTGAGTTCGTCGAGCAGCATCGCGTCGATGGCCTGGATTCGCGCAGTAGGTGTCATCTCGAGGGCGTGATCTTCCAACGCCACCGGAAGCCGGACCAACGCGATCACGATGCCGACGGCAACCAGGAAACCGACCCCTCTCGAGAGAAGGCGCCGGAAACGCCAGCGGCGGCCGGGGAGCGGCTTTGGCCGGAACGAACGAAGGGTCTCGATCGCCTCGATCATGTGCGGATCGCTCACTTCGACCGACTCGGATTCGTCGTCGCCGGGCGAATAGAGCGCCGGCTGGCGATTGGGATTTATCCGGTCGACAGCGTTGAGATGCCAATGCGTGAGGACGTTGTCATTCAGGTCCGAAAGCTTGAGGGCGGATCTTCCGAATGACAGGATGACTTCCCGGCGCTGGGCATCGGGAGACGACTTCCATAAGCCCGAACTCTCGAGCCGTTCGTATTGCTCAAGGGCTGTCGCCACTGCTCGTTACGCCATTCTTGGTGACGTTTTCCGTGATGACGATTATACCCGAGACCGGCCGCGCGTCCAGAGTCAATTGCCGTTTGTCCGGATGCCGACAGCCGAAATTCGAAAGGGCCGGGTCCGCCGTCAGAGCGACTTGGCGAGTTCCCGGAGTTCGAATTTCTGGATTTTGCCCGTCGATGTCTTCGGCAAATCCTGGAAGACCACGGTTTTCGGTGTCTTGAATCCGGCGAGGCGGCGCCGACAAAAGGCGATCAGTTCTTCGGCATCGGCGGTCTGGCCGTCAACCAGTTCCACGAAGGCACAGGGCGTTTCTCCCCAGGTCTCATCCGGCTTGGCGACAACGGCGCAGAGGCTAACCGCCGAGTGCGCCATGAGAGCGGCTTCCACCTCGACCGAGGAAACATTCTCGCCTCCGGAAATTATGATGTCCTTGAGCCGGTCCGCGATCTGGATGTAACCGGCCGGATCCCGGAAGGCGATATCACCGGTGCGGAAATAGCCGCCAGCGAAAGCGTCTTCGGTCGCCTCCGGGTTGCGGTAGTATCCACGCATGACCGGGTTGCCACGCATGACGACTTCGCCCAACGTCGTGCCGTCGTGGGGAACCGGGTCGCCGGTCTCACGGTCGACCACATCGATCTCTTCCATTACCGGGATGCGAATGCCCTGACGGGCCATGCGGCGATATCGTTCATCCGTGTCCAGGTCTCGCCATTCAGGAGGATGGAGACACTCTGTCACATGACCATAGGTTTCGGTCAGACCGTAGACCTGCATGACCGTGAAGCCGCGATCCTCGATAGCCGCGATCGTCGAGGGCGACGGCGGAGCCCCGGCCGTGAAGACCCGGACTTCATGATCGAAGGCGTATCCGGGTTCATTGGGGGCGTTGACCAGGAGGGTGAGCACAATGGGCGCGCCGCCGAAATGAGTGATCCGTTCGCGCCTGATCGCGTCAAAGATCGACTCGGCGTTGATGTTGCGGCAGCAGACGATGGTTCCGCCCACAAGCGGCATCATCCATGTGTGGCACCAACCGTTGCAGTGAAACAACGGAACCACCGCCAGAAACCGCGGATAGAGGGTCATTTCCCAGGTAATCACGGTTCCCAGGGTCATCAAATAAGCCCCTCGATGGTGGCACACGACGCCTTTCGGGCGGCCCGTGGTTCCGGAAGTGTAGTTGAGGGAAATTGAATCCCATTCGTCGTCGGGCAGACGCCACTGTGCCTGTGGGTCACCGCCCGCCAGAAAGTCTTCGTATTCGATGTGGCGGCCGGTGGGCGGAAAACCGAATTCTGGATCGGCGACTTCGACAATTGTGGGTGACGGGCCCTCATGGAATTCCAGTGCGGCGTTCACCAAAGGCAGGAACTGGCTGTCGACCAGCACGACGCGGGTACTGCTGTGCTCAAGAATATAGGCAATCGTGCCGGGATCGAGCCGGATATTGATCGCATTCAAGACTGCGCCTGCCGCCGGCACACCGAAATGAGCCTCGGCGATCGCGGGAATGTTCGGGCAGACGGCCGAGACCACATCGCCCGGGCGGACGCCCAGTGCAGACAGGGCGGATGCCAGCCGCGTACATCTTTCGTGGAATTCCCGCCAGGTGTGGCGTCGGCGTCCATGGACCAAGGCTTCCCGTTCTCCGAAGATTTCGCGGGCGCGCTGGAGATGAGACAGGGGGGTCAACGGGACGTAATTGGCCCGCCTCTTGCCCAGACCGGATTCGTCGGCCATTGACGCCATGGTGATCCTCCCTGAATTTGCGCTGACGAGGCCGCGCCCGGGAGCGAAAACGGGCGTTGCCGCCCTCCGGATGTCGATGCATGGATAGCAGTTTGCCCGAGACTGACAAACTGGAAATCGGCGCCGGACGCGGCCGAGCCGAGAAACTCGGGATGGTTCTGCCGTTCAGGACGGAACGGGCAGAGCGTTGCCGCGCCGCGCCTGACTGTCAGGAACCATCATGTCCCCGGGAAGAGACGGCGGACGGGAATATCGGATGGTCGTGAACGCGCCCTCGCGGACGCTTCAGGGCGGGACCATGATCATCGGCGCGATGGCCGTTATCGGGCTGATCGACAATTTCGTCGTAGTGATATCCCAGGAAGCGGGGCTGTGGCAGTTCCACTTCATTCGTTCCCTGATCGGCTGTGCCGTGCTTGTGACCTTCTGCCGACTGACCGGCCGCAGGCTGGTCCCTGCCAATCCGGGTGCCGTGCTCCTGAGATCGTGCCTGGTCGCCGTCGCCATGGTGCTCTACTTCGGATCACTGGCCGTGATGCCCATAGCCGAGGCCGGTTCGGCGCTCTTCACGTCGCCGATTTTCATTCTCGTCTTTTCTGTCCTCTTCTTCCGGACCCGGGTTGGGCCGATCCGGGTGATCGCGGTGGCCGTCGGATTCGCCGGCGTCCTCCTCGTCCTTCGCCCGGACCCGGCGAATCTGCGGTTGGCTTCGCTGTTTCCGCTGTTCGCTGGCATGTTCTACGGTCTCGGGCAACTTGTCACCCGGCATCGCTGCGCCGGCGAAGACACGGCCGTCCTGCTGCTTTGGTTCCTCGCCATACTGGGCACCGTCGGTTTTGCCGGCTCGGTCCTCTTTTCATTGGTCTCGGTGCCGGACAGTTGGATGGCGGCTGCACCGTTCTTCGTGACCGGATGGGTCCCGCCGACTGAACGGTTTCTGATCTGGACCGCAATCCAGTCCGCCGGGTCCCTGATTGCTGTTTCCGGGCTGATCCGTGGATATCAGGTTGCCGACCCGACGCTGGTAGCGGTCTTCGAATACAGTTTCCTGTTATTCGGAGGGTTCTGGGGCTGGATGCTCTGGCAACAGGTCCCTGACAGTCTGGATGTCATCGGAATCCTGGCAGTCGTCGTGGCGGGCTGCTTGATCGCAATCCGGAACCGGTAGAGACCGCTCAGGTCCCCGTGCCGTTCTGGCGCCAGTGTATGAATTGATCCTGCCGCCCCGAATTCGCGTCCGAAACGGTGACATTCCTATTGGCGTTGCGATCGTGAAGTGCACAACAAGGATCACGGGGTTGACACGATGGCAACGGCAACAGGCAAACAGTGGCGAAATCCGGTGCACGCGCCGGCGACACAACCACCAAGAGAGCAGCTTCTCGGCCGCCACCTGAACCTGGTGAAACGCCATGCGGCCAAGGCTTCGATGGATCCGTTCAATCCTTGACGACAAATCCTGTCAGGGATGACATCGTCCCTGTCGCGGTCGTCCCCAACTGCCGTAAGCGGAAGTGTGACGCCCTCGGTCCATTGGCGGCGGTGCGGCTGACACGATGCCGAATTTCCGACAGGTCAAGGATGCCGTGCGCGAAGACGAAAGGCGTTTCACACGGTCATCCTTGCCGTGCGCGTTATTCATGCGTTTGCACAGCCTACGCTGGTTGTGCGCCGCCAGTTGTCACGACCGGGAATTGCATGATCGAGGTGGACAATGCCGTTTCGCCGGAACGCGAAGTGCGGGTCGCCGATGCCGATGTCTTGGGGACGATCTTTGTCATGAATTCGAGTCCGACTCGACCGGCGCAGTACGAATTCCGGTCAAGCTGTCACCGGTGATGAATCCAGAAGGTGTCCGTAAAAGCTATTGCCGGAACGGGCCATTTTCCTGAGGCTTTCAGGAGCATCGAACCTGGCGCCGGCCAATTCCCGAAGTCGATCGCACCTGGAGACAATTTCCGCTGGGCCGATCCTGTCCAGCCAACTGAAAGGGCCGCCGGAACTGGGGGCGAATCCCCAGCCGAGCACGGCGCCTACGTCGCCTTCCCGGACATCGGTGAGCACCCCGTCCTCCAGCGCCTTGACGGCTTCGAGAGCCTGGATCAACATCAGCCGGTGCTGAACCGTAAGTACGTCCGGTTGCACGCTGGCGAGCGGCCACTGTTCCCCGAGGCCGGCCCAGAGACCTTTCCGCCGTCCCCGGGAATCATAGGCATAGAATCCGCCCCGGGACTTGCGTCCGAGGCGTCCGAGGCTGGCCAGTTTCTCGAGGACGTCATCGGCAATGGCGGCGTCCGGTGGATAGTTTTCACCCATGGCAGCCCGAGAGACACGGGCGATGCTGACGCCGAGGTCGATGGAAGTTTCATCGACGAGCTGCAGCGGGCCAAGGGGCATGCCGGACCGCTTTGCAGCGTTCTCGATCAGCGCCGGTGACACGCCTTCGGCAACCATGCGCACGCCTTCGTTGATATAAGGAATGATACAGCGGTTGGCATAGAAGAAGCGGGCATCATTGACGACGATCGGTGTCTTGCCGATCTGCCGGGCCAGATCCAGGGCCCGGCCGATAGCCTTCGGACCGGTCTTCGGTCCCCGAATGATCTCGAGGAGCTTCATCTTGTGGACCGGCGAAAAGAAGTGCATTCCGAGGAATCGCCTCTCATCGCCGGCGGCCGATGCCAGGCTTGCAATTGGCAGGGTGGAAGTGTTGGTCGCAATCACAGTCTCCGGGTTCAGTTCTGCCGCCGCGTCGGCGATGACCCGTGACTTGACTGCAGGGTCTTCAAAAACGGCTTCGATGACCAGTTCGGACTCGGCCAGGTCCTCATAGCGGTCGGTGAAAACGACGTTTTCAAGGGATCGATCGCGTTCCTCGGGCGTTATTCGGCCGCGTTTCACCTGGCCTTCGAACAGGGTGGCGATGGTCTGGCGTCCCTGTTTCGCCGTGCCCATGTCCCGGTCGAGCAGGACAACCCGGATTCCGGCCGCCGCCGCAACATACCCGATTCCGGCTCCCATCACTCCTGCGCCCAGAACAGCGAGCCGGTTGACCTCTCTGGACTCGACTCCGGCCGGTCTGGCGACCCCTTTCTCGAGTGCGCGTTTTGAAAGGAACAGTGTGTTGATCATTGCAGTCGATGAGGGATGAAGTAGCGCGGAAACGAACCACCGCGCCTCGATTCGGAGGGCAGTATCAAAGGGAACGAGTGCGCCTTCGTAGATAGCAGACAGCATTGCCTTCGCCGCAGGGAAGACACCCCGGGTCCGGCCATGGACCTGGGCGCTGGCGCCGACAAATGTCATGAATCCCTTTGGATGATAGGGCGTGCCGCCGGGAACGCGGCCACCACCCGGCGCATCCCAGGGTTTGACAATCGTATCGGCATTGGTGCCTGCGACCCAGTCCCTGGCGGCTTCATCAAGTTCGTCGGGAGGCACAAGGGTGTCGGCGAGGCCGGCCTCGACCGCTGGTGCCGGCGCCAGGAGGCGGCCCTCGAACAGGAATCTCGAAGCCTCCATCAGACCGAGCCGTCGCGTGAGCCGGGTCGTTCCGCCGCCCCCGGGAAACAGTCCGACACGGATTTCGGGAAGACCGATCCTGGCGTCCGGCCGATCAGCAACGAAGATCCGGTGGCAAGCGAGGGCAATTTCGTAACCGATCCCGAGAGCTGTTCCTGTGAGCGCAGCGGCGAAGGGCTTGGCCGGGCCTCCGGGGTCCCCCCAGCCAGGCCGCCCGCATTCGATTTTCCGAAGCAGACGATGAAGGCTCATCGTCCGATCGAACGCCTGCGCCGCCGGACTTTTGCCATCTCCGGCATTGGACGACAGACCGGACCGCCACCCCGCCAGAATCTCCAGATTCATGCCGCCGGAGAACCCGGATTTGGCCGACGTGACTATGGCGCCGGAGATTGTTTCATCGGCAAGAACCCTGTCGACCAGCCCTTCCAATTCTTCGAGCTGTTCGAAATCCATGACGTTCATCGCTCGCCCGGGGACGTCCCAGGTAATGGTGGCAATGCCCCTGTGATCCGTTGCGAAGCGGAAGCCCCCCATCTGCCGTTCCTCCTGTCGCGCCCTGGGTTCAGACCCGTTCGATGATGGTGGCGCAGCCCATGCCCGAGCCGATGCACAAAGTCGCGAGTCCGGTTTCGATGTCCCGGCGTTCCATCTCGTCGATCAGCGTCCCGAGAATCATCGCGCCGGTGGCCCCGATCGGATGACCCATGGCAATGGCACCGCCGTTCACGTTGACACGGTCAGGGCTGGCGCCGAACTCCGACAGGAAGAGGAGGACGACGGAGGCAAAGGCCTCGTTAACTTCGAAAAGGCCGATGTCGGAGATGTTCATTCCGGCAGACTGCAGCGCCTTTTCGGTGGCCGGAATCGGTCCGGTGAGCATGATGGTGGGATCGGACCCGACCTTGGCTGTGGCGAGGATGCGGACCCTGGGCCTTAGACCGGTCTCTCCGCCAAATTCGGAATTGCCGACCAGTACGGCCGCGGCACCGTCGGTGATTGCCGAGGAATTGCCCGCGTGATGCACGTGGCTAATTGTCTCCAGATCGGGATAGCGCAGAAGGGCAACCGCATCGAACCCGGGAAGGGACTCCCCCAAGACCTTGAAAGACGGTTCGAGTGCGCCGAGGGCCTGCATGTTGGTGTCCGCCCGGATCTGTTCGTCCCGATCCAGAATGAGGAGCCCATTCTGGTCTTCAACAGGAATCCGGGACCTCGCGAAACGGCCGTCGTGTTCCGCTTTGGCAGCTCTTCGCTGGCTTTCCACGGCATAGCCATCGCAGTCGGTCCGGGAGAATCCGTGGCGTGTCGCAATGATGTCGGACGAAATTCCCTGGGGAACGAAATAGGCCTTCATGGCCAGCGACGGATCGACGGCAATGGCGCCCCCGTCGCTGCCCATCGGCACCCGGCTCATGCTCTCGACGCCTCCGGCCACATAGGCGCGGCCGGCTCCACCCCGGATCTGGTTGGCCGCCATGTTGACAGCTTCCAGACCCGACGCACAGAACCGGTTGATCGAAACGCCCGGAACCCCGTCGTCGAAATCGGAAAGCAGGACCGCTGAGCGGGCAAGACAGGCTCCCTGCTCGCCGACCTGGGTGACATTACCCCAGATCACGTCTTCGACATCATGCGACCGGAGGCTGTTGCGGGCCTTGATGGCGTTCAGGACTCCGGCTGATAGCCTGACCGACGGGACCTCGTGAAGACTGCCGTCGGGTTTGCCCCGTCCACGTGGAGTCCTTACGGCATCATAGACAAACGCGTCGACTTCGCTCATTCCAGCGCCTCCTTCCTGAATGGCAGGCCCCGGTCTGACGGGTTCCCGGGCATCAGGTCATAGGGATGTTTCCAGCCAGGCAGCCCTGCAACTCTGTCAAGCCAGACATCGATGTTTGGCCATTGGGCTCGATCAAAGCCGAAGGGCTCCGGATAGAAAAGATAGCCGCAACAGGAAAAGTCCGCCATGGTCGGGGCGTCACCGACCAGCCATTCACGTCCGGCAAGGACATTGTCGAGAACTTGGAATGCCGCATTGAGGCGGCCTTGCATGAAGGCGATTACCGGTTCCGGCCGATTGCTCTCGGGGATGAAGTTGGACAGAAAGCGGGTCATACCTGCTGGCGACGAGAGTTTGTGGTTGTCCCAGAACACCCAACGCAAGACTTCCCGCCGTTCATCCGTGTTTTCGCCACCGAAGCGGCCGGTTGCCTCGATGACGTAATCCTGGATCGCGCCCGACTGGGTCAGACACCGGTCGCCATCCTTCATCACCGGCACCTCACCCATTGGGTTCAGGGTTCGAAACTGTGGCGTCCGCGTCTCGCCGCCGAAAAAGTCGACATAGACAGGCTCCCATTCGAGATCGGACAGTTCGAGCGGCAATGCCGCCTTGTAGGAATTCCCGGATTCCCCGAAGCAATACAGTCTGATCATGTGGGTCTCCGCCGTTCGGGGTTGGTTTCACGGATTGCTGCAAACCATCGCGAGCCGGTCTACGCACGCCATCCTCTGTCGTCCACCGATGTCCGTGACGAAAAATCAGCGGTTGGACACTCTTACAGGCTGCGGCCAATGATCAATTTCATGATCTCGTTGGTGCCACCGTAGATTCGCTGGACCCTTGCGTCAGTCCACATCCGCGCGACCTTGTATTCGGCCATGTATCCGTATCCGCCATGCAATTGCAGGCATTCGTCGAGCACATCACACTGGGTGTCACTCAACCAGTACTTGCACATGGCCGCCTTCTCCACAGTGAGCTCGCCGGCAAGATGATCGTTCATGCAGTCATCCAGAAAGGCTCGAGACACGATGGCCCGGGTTTTGCATTCCGCCAGTTTGAACTGGGTGTTCTGGAATTCAAGGACGGACTGCCCGAATGCCTTGCGGTCACGGCAGTAGTCGATGGTGTCTGAGACCGCGCCTTCCATCGCGCCTACGGCAACGCAACCGATGATCAGCCGCTCCTGGGGAAGTTGTTCCATCATCATCGCGAAACCCTGGCCCAATCGTTCCTCGCCGCCAAGGACGTTTTCCGGAGGAACCTGAACTTGGTCAAAGAACAGTTCCGAGGTGTCCTGGGCCTTGAGGCCGATCTTCTTGAGCTTGGCGCCTCGTGAGAATCCCTCGGCCCCGTCAGTCTCCACGACAAGGAGAGAGATGCCGCTCGCCTTTTCGTCGGGATCGGTCTTGCAGGCGACTATGACCAGATTGGCTTGCTGGCCATTGGTGATGAATGTTTTCTGGCCGTTCAGCAGGAAGGCATTGCCATCTCGGCGGGCCGAGGTTCGGATGGCCTGGAGATCTGAGCCGCCGGACGGTTCGGTCATCGCCAGCGCACCGACCCGTTCGCCGGTCGCCAGCTTCGGAAGCCAGCGCCGCTTCTGTTCGTCTGTTCCGAAGGCCAGGATGTAATGGGCAACGATGCCGGAATGGATGCCGTGCCCCCAACTCGCCAGGTCCTGGCGGGCACCCTCCAGGAGAATGACCGCTTCATGGCCAAAATCACCACCACCTCCGCCGTATTCGACGGGTATTGAAGGGCAGAGCAGCCCGAGTTCGCCCGCCTCGCGCCAACAGTCCGGGTCCATTTCGCCCTGCTGAATCCATTCTTCGATCCGGGGCGCCCAATTGTCCGTGATGAAACGGCGGACCATGTCTTCGAGCATCACATGCTCGTCGGTCATCCACCGCGACCGCTTCGGTTGAAATCCCATGGCCTCTCCTTCTCGCGCCGCTACTGGCAGCGAAGACGGTTGAACGGCCTCGCACGAAAGGCCGGATGGAGCGCAAGTCCGCGATTCAATCCGGATCCGTGGGCCCGGCAGTCGGTCCCGGTTCCTTTCATGGACCAATGACAATCCTGACGCTTACCGCTCACGGGTCTGATCGACAACTGCGGGATGGGACCGACCGTGTCGGGCCTGACCTTCGACAAATCAAACTGCGGTCGTTTTCGTCGGGTTTCCGGAAAGCGGTTCTTCCGCTTCAAATTCAGAAGCCGGCCGGGCTCTGCGTCATCCGCGCCGTTCAGAGGAATCCTGGCAACAGGAAATGAAACGTATAGGCAATGATCAGTGCCGGGACCGCACTGTAGAGCGTTGCCAGGAGGGCGGCCCTTGGTGTGAGCGCGATTGCAGGGAACAACGCATCGCCGTCATTGGCGATCGCGTTGCCGATCAGTGCAGAGAATGGCAGGACGCCGCTGATGTAGAGAGTGGTGACGAGGACCTGGGGCCCGCAGCCGGGAATGAACCCGGCTCCGATCGCGATCAATGGCAACAGCCCGCCGAAGGCCCGGAAGGCGGCTTCAAGGTCGAGACCTGCGAAACTGGCGAGATACTCGTAGACAAGAAACGCAGCAATCACCCAAACGGTGATGAAGCCGGTCTCTTCCGAGGTCCGGGCCAGCGCCGGATCTCCAGGACTCGTCAACCTCGGAACCGGAGAGATGGCCCAGATCGCAACGCCGAGAAAGACCCCGGCGAGTCCAGTGACAGTGACCACGGTGGCCACCACGCCCTGAAATTCGACTTGCATGAGCGCCGCAATGCCGAAGACCAGGCCCGGAAGGGCCAGAAGCCCGTAAGCCCGGTCCCTCCAACGGACCTGGCCGATCAGCGGTGAGTGGCTCGCAGCCGCGCTGTCCTCGAGCCGGAATCGGTTGCGATCAAAGAGATCAACCACGTAGCCGGTCACAATTCCCGCGGCCATGGAGAGTGGAAGGACCACAAGGGCTGCGTCCGGGCGCTTGGCGATGAGAAGGAACGCGGCGTCGCCCATGGTCGCCGTCAGGGTGGCGACGACCGCCCCCATGGAGACGTTTCCGGACGTGTAGGACGCGACAACGATGACTGCGCCACCGCACCCGGGCAAGGCACCCATGACGGCGGCTACGGGAATCTGCAGGAGTCGGGCGCCCCGAAGAAACGCGCCAATGTCGAATCCGAACCGTTCTTCACACAGATAGAACATGAACAAGGTCGCTGCCACAAAGACCGAGACCTGAATGTAGGCGTCTACGAGCGACGATCGGGTGATGGCGCCGAATTCACCGGGCATCAGCGCGGCCAGGGCGAGAAGGAGGGTCGGAATGAGCCGCGCGGGACGGAAGACAGCGAACTGTCCCGGCGATTGTTGAAGACGTCCAATTTGACCGGCAGAACGCCGACCAGGGTCAATTGTGTCCGGCGCGAAGGCCATGTACACCCTTTCGATTTGCCGCCCAGTTGCGAATGCGAATTATTCGCATTCGCAACTAAACCGTCTTGACGGGATTTGCAAGCCCTTCCGGTATTGAAAAGCAAGTTTCATCGAAAGATGCGGATGAATGTAGGCAAACGGCGCTTCTGGGCGCGGGGATTGCCCAGGAGATCTCAGGCCGAATGCGAGTACCGACCTGGAAAATCCGTGTGATTCGGCAAGACTACGGACCTGACGCCGACAGCGAAGCCCATTCCCGGCTCGGAAAGTTCCTTTTCTTTCGCTTGACGCCCAAGAGCTTGCTCGCGCCTCGGTTCGACACGCTGCGTTCCTTGACGATCTCGCCGGGACGATTGCATTTCGGGTTCGGTGCCGGGGTTCCCGGTCATCAGCCGTGATGTAGGGCGATGGTCTTCAACTGTGTCATGCCGTACAGCGCTTCAAATCCTTTTTCCCGGCCATGCCCTGAGAGGCCGACGCCGCCGAAGGGCAATTCGACGCCACCGCCAGCTCCGTATGTGTTCACGAACACTTGTCCCGCCTTCAAACGGCGGGAGAGCCGCAACTGGCGTCCGCCGTCGCGGGTCCAGATGCCGGCGACCAGCCCATAGGGAGTACCGTTGGCAATCTCTACGGCATGGTCCTCATCGCTGAACGGGATGACCACCTGCACCGGACCGAAGATCTCTTCCTGGGCCAGCCTGTGACGGACGTCGTCACCGGAAAGCAGCACCGGTTCTATGTAATGGCCCCCTTCGGGTGCGTCCGTGGCGATGGTGCCGCGGGCGGCCTCGTCAAGACCGGTCGTCTGCGAGAGGTATCCGGTGACGATGGCGTGCTGCCTGGCGGAAACGAGCGGTCCGAGATCCAGATCGCGGATGGCCGGTCCGACAGTCAGTCCGCGATATCGGTTGGCCATCCGGTCGAGAACCTGGTGAAAGATGCTCTCCTGGACAAGGATTCGCGAAGACGCCGAGCATGTCTGGCCGGCATTCTGGATCCCGGCGTTAACCAGGAACGGCAGGGCGGCGTCGAGGTCGGCGTCCTCGAATACGAGCTGGGGCGACTTTCCGCCGAGTTCAAGGGTGACCGGCGTCACGTTTCGGGATGCCGCCGCCTGAATTGTTCGGCCGGTTGCCAGCGAACCGGTAAAGGACAGGTGATTCACCCCTGGGTGGCGCGCCAGGGCCGCACCGGCCTCGTTCCCGAGACCCGGGACCACGTTCAGTGCACCGGCCGGCAGTCCGGCACGGTCCGCCAGTCCTGCGAAGGCGAGAGCGGTAAGGCCAGCCTCTTCGGACGGTTTGAGGACGCAGGCGTTTCCCGCCGCGAGCGCGGCGCCAACCGAGCGTCCGACAATCTGCATGGGGTAGTTCCACGGGATGATATGACCGGTGACGCCGTGAGGTTCACGAATCGTGCAAACGGAGATCCCGCTCTGGTAAGGGATGGTCTGACCGTGCAGCTTGTCGGCCGCACCGCCGTAGAACTCCATGTAGCGGGCAAGCGCAACAGCATCGGCCCGGGCCTGGGACAGTGGCTTGCCGACGTCAATGGCCTCCAGGGTCGCAAGGTCGTCAACCGCCTCCAGAACCAGCGTACCGATGCGTAACAGCACGCGCCCGCGTTCGGCAGCGGTCGATTGCCCCCAGGCTCCAAGACCGGCCGCGGCCGCGGCCGTGACCGCCCGCTCCACGTCGTCCGGACCGCAACGGGCGATTCGGGCGATGATCTCCCCATTCGACGGGTTCTCAATGGTAACGGACCGGTTGCCTTCCGCTCGAGTCCAGCGGCCGCCGATGAAGGATCCCGAAGAATCGAACAGTTCATTGAGGGGGAGGGCCATGGCCAGTCTCCTGAAGCCAATGCGCTGGGATCTTTGGCGCCGATTGAATGAGGTGACGGGTGTAGGGATGGGTCGGTGACTCCAGAACCGACTCGGTTTCGCCGGCCTCCACGATGCGGCCAGTCTTCATGACGATGACCCGATCGGTCACTGCCCGGATGACGGTCAGGTCGTGGCTGATGAAAAGATAGGCCAGGTCGTGCTGCCCCTGAAGTTCAGCGAGCAAATCGAGAATCTGGGCGCGTATCGACACGTCGAGCGATGAAACCGCCTCGTCGAGCACCATAAGCCGCGGCCGGAGAACCAGGGCTCGTGCAATGGCAATGCGCTGGCGCTGGCCGCCCGAGAATTCGTGGATGTACTTTTCCATCGCGTCGGGCGCGAGGCCGACGGAGACGAGCGATTCGGCGACCCGCTCCCGGATGTCGGAGGCGGAGAGCGGAGTCTCGTTCAAAAAGAACGGTTCCGAGACAAGCCGCAAGACCCGGTGACGGGGATTGAAGGAACCATAAGGGTCCTGAAAAACGACCTGCATGTTCCGGCGCAGTGACGGACGCACGGCAGGTACGGCCGTCACCGGCGTCCCCTGGAGCGTTATGGCGCCGGCCTGAAGCGGTTCCAGGCCGAGAATCGCCCGGGCCAGAGTCGACTTGCCGCACCCGGACTCCCCGACAAGACCAAGGCTTTCACCGGCGTCGAGGGAGAAGCTTACGCCGTCAACGGCACGACGAACCGGTGGTTTCCGGAACAGGCCCTTTCGGGCCAGGGCATAGTCCCGGACGGCACCGGTCACCCGAAGAAGGGTCGCTGCGTCCCTTCTGCCGGCAATTCGATCGCCGCCCCGATGGTCACGCTCGGCCGGGACGCCGCCAATGTCGACTTCCGTTTTGTCTCCGGACGTCGCCGGCACCTCGGTTGCCGGGCTCGCCCGGAGCGGCCTGTGTTGCGATGCGGCAAGCAGTTGGCGGGTATACGGATGGCCATCGCGTGCGAACAACGAGTTGGCTGGAGCCCCGTCGACGACGCGACCGTTCCGCATGACAGCGATATCGTCGGCCAGGCTGGCAACAACCGCCAGGTCATGGGTGATCAGCATCAGCGACATGCCATCGTCCGCGACAAGGGACAAGAGAAGGTCGAGGATCTGGGCCTGGGTGGAGACGTCCAGCGCCGTAGTGGGTTCATCGGCAATCAACAGCTGGGGCCTGAGCGCAATGGCAAGGGCAATGCAGACCCGCTGGCGCTGCCCGCCGGAGAGTTGGTGGGGATACCGGTCAAGGGGAAACTCCGGCTCCGGCAGGCCGACCCGGTCGAGGCGCTGGCGGGCGATTCGGACCGCCTCGCCCCGGTTTGCCATCCCGTGAATGAGCAGGGTCTCGGCGACCTGGTCACCGATCGTCCTCACCGGGTTGAGGGCCGTCATCGGCTCCTGAAAGATCATGCCGATCCGGTTGCCGCGAATCCGGCACATCGCCGGTTCGTCAAGGGCGAGGAGATCCTGGCCGTCCATCCGGACTGAACCGGTGGTCGCGGCTCCGGGAGGCAAAAGACCCATCACGGTCAATGCGGTCAATGTCTTGCCGGAACCCGATTCACCGACGACTCCGATTATCTTGCCGGCATGGATCCGCAAGGCGACGTTGCTCAAGATCGGTGTTCCGCTGATCGCAAGATTGAGTCCTGCGACCTCCAGCAGGAGCCCAGCCGAGGCACGGAAGGGTGGAAACGTCGACCGCGGACTTGGTGCCGGCGACTTGGTCTCGGGGACCCGCGTCATTGCCTGAGTCGCCGGATCCGTGGGTCGAGGTGATCCCTGAGACCGTCGCCCAGAAGGTTGAGACCGAGCACCATCAGCACAATGGCCAGCCCCGGGAACACGGCCAGGCGGGGCGCCATGTAGATCATGGTCTGGGCATCGGCCAGCATCCGGCCCCAACTGGGGGTCGGCGGCTGGGCTCCGAGACCGACATAGGAGAGCCCCGCCTCCGCAAGGATTCCGAGAGAAAACTGGATCGTTCCCTGAACCAGCAGAAGATTGGCGATATTGGGAAGGATGTGTTCGACGGAGATCCTGAAGCTCCGTTTGCCCGCCACCCGTGCCGCCAGGACGTAATCGAGCGTCCACAGACTCAGTGCGCCGCCCCGGGAAATCCGGGCGAAGACCGGAATGTTGAAGATCCCGATTGCCAGAATCGCGTTGACGGCGGACGGACCGAACACGGCCGTGATCAGGATGGCAATCACCAGGGCCGGGAAGGCGAAAACCAGGTCGTTCCCCCGCATGATGACTTCGTCAAAGAGGCTGCCATGGTTTGCGGCGGCAGCCAGCCCGAGAGGGACTCCGATTCCGATGCCGATGCCAACCGCGAGAATGGCGACTCCAATCGACGTGCGGGCACCGACCATCAGCATCGACGCTGTGTCGCGGCCGAAGTGATCGGTCCCGAGCCAGAAGAGGGATCCGGGCGGCTGAAGTTTCCGCCCGATATCCAGCTGTTCGACCGGAAAGGGCGTCCACAGATAGGAGACTCCTGCAAGCGAAAGGAAGAAAACCGTGAGGATGGCGCCGGTGATCAGGGATGGGGTCGGTTTCACGTCCGGATTCGCAGTCTGGGATCAATGGCGGCATAGGCCACGTCGACCAGGAAGTTCACCATCACAACGGCAAAGACCAAGAGCATCACGACGCTCTCGACCACCACCAGGTCACGCTGGGTGATCCCCTGGAAAATCAATCGCCCGAGCCCAGGGAGAAAGAAGACATTCTCGATGATCACGGCTCCGGCCAGGAGAAAGGCGAACTGGAGGCCGATGATGGTCATGACCGGAATCAGGGCATTGCGGAGTGCATGGCCGACAATCGTTTGACGTTCAGTCAGCCCCTTGGCGCGGGCTGTCCGGATGTAGTCCTGGTTAAGGGTCTCGAGCAGGGCCGAACGGGTGATGCGGGCGAGGATCGACGCCTGGGGAAACGCCAGCGAAACCGCTGGCAGGGTGAGGGCCTTGAGACCGGCCAGGAATCCGGCGTCCCAACCGGGGAATCCCCCGGCTGAAAACAGCCGCAGGCTGACGGCAAAGAGGAGGACCAACAGCATGGCGAACCAGAAGTTTGGAACCGCAATGCCGAGTTGCGTCGTACCCATTATGCCGACATCAGTCAGTGTACCGCGTCGCATGGCCGCGATCATGCCTACCGGAAGGGCAAGGGCCGTAGACAGAATGAGCGCGTAGACGGCCAGTGGTAGCGAGACGAGCAGTCTGTCCGACACCAGTTCGGAGACCGGAACGCGATAGGTATAGGAGGTTCCGAAGTCTCCTGTGAGCATTCCTGTGGTCCAGCTGAAATAACGGCTCAACGCGTCTCCCGTCAGCCCAAGATCCTCTCGGAGCGCGGCAACGGTGTCCGGGTTGGCGTTGAGCCCGAGCATGAAGGCTGCCGGGTCGCCAGGAATGACCTCGATGACACAGAATATCACCACGCTGGCTGCTATCAGGCTAACGCAAAGGGAGAGAAGACGGGTCACCAAAAACCGGATCATCGTCGCCCCGCAATTCGCCTGGTACGCGCTCGAGCGGATTCAGTCACGTCGATTGAGCCCGTGCAGCCTCGGAGGCACGGGGAATGCCTGTTATTCCCGGTCGCATGGCCGTGTCGGAAGTCGCCGGGATCGGCTCCCGATAGCAGCGCCGACCGGGCGTGGCGGGTGACCCCGCCGCGCCCGGCTTCGTCGGCCGGTTCAGTCGGACCAATGGACGCCGGTCAGGTCATTGGCCTGTGTCGGTGCGTTTTTCCAGAGACCGTTGATCCCGGCGTCCGCGACACCGGTTCTCGCCAACTGGAACAGGTATCCGTTCACATAGTCCTCTGCGATAATCGTCTGAAGCTGATGAGCGAGGGCGGTTCGCATCCCCGGATCGGCCGTAATCGCGTAGTCCGCCATCAATGACTGGAATTCCGGATTGTCATACTGGAAGTAGTATTCAGGCCGGGCGTAGATGTTGATGTCGCTCGGCTCCGTGTGGCTGACAATCGTCAGATCGTAGTCCTTGTTGCGGAACACCTGCTCAAGCCACTGCGCCCATTCCAGATTCGAGATCTCCGTCTCGATTCCGACTTCACGGAGCTGTGCAGCGACGATTTCACCCCCACGCCTGGCATAGGACGGCGGTGGCAGCATCAGGCGAAGGGTGAGGCCGTCGCCATGGCCCGCCTCGGCCAGCAGCTGCCGGGACAGATCCGGATCATGGGCAGAGAGTCCGGTCAGATCCAGGTAATCGGGATTGTGAGGTGCAAAGTGTGTGCCGATCGGCGTCCCGAATCCGAACATGGCGCCATCGATGATCGCCTGGCGATCGATCGCATGGGCGATGGCCTTTCGGACCCTGACATCCGAGAGCAAGTCTGCCTTGTTGTTTGTCGAAAGGATGGTTTCGCCTTCCGTTGAACCGATGATGACGACAAATCTCGGATCCGCCTCGAACTGCGCGAGCGTCTCCTGGGCCGGATAGCCGGGAAAGGCGTCAATGTCGCCGGCCATCATGGCCGAGAAGGCGGCCGTCGGGTCCGAAATGAACTTGAAGGTTGCACTCTCCAGCGCCACGGGTTCGCCCCAGTAGTCCGGGTTTCGGTCGATCTCGACACGGTCGCCCTTCACCCAGTTGGTAAATCGGAAGGGTCCGGTTCCGACCGGATGGGTAGCGGCCTGTCCGATGGTTTCCGGTGCGACAATGACCGCGTCACCCCAGGCCATCTTGGTCGTGAAGGCTCCATCCGGATTCTGCAGCGTGACCTGAACGGTTAGGGGATCGATGACCGAAACATCGGCAATTCCGGCGAAGAGCGCTTTCTGGGCATTGGTGGAGTCCTCGGCGCGAGCCCGGTCGAGAGAGAATTTCACATCTTCGGCGTCGCAGGTGGTGCCGTCATGGAAGGTGACGCCGTCCCTGAGCCGAAAGGTGTAGACCGTCCCGTCGCCGGAGATGTCCCAGGATTCGGCAAGCGCCGGGCGAATGGAACCGTCAGCCGAAAACCGGGTCAGCCCTTCGAAGATGTTGGCATACACCACCTCATCGATGGCTGCTGCCGCACCACCGGTCGGATCAAGGTTCGGGGGCTCGAGTTGCATGCCGATGGTGATGGTCGTCTTCGCGGCCTCGGCAGTGCCGAGGGAGGCCAGTGCAGCCAGGCCGGCGACGGCCAATGTACGGGGGATCTTGTGCATCTGGAAGTTCTCCGATTCGAGTTGGAATCCGTTCGCGATTGGGTCAGGTCCGGGGACCGGCGAGGAGCGACAGGAGCGCAAGCGCCATGACTCGGGCGCTGTCGACCATGTCGTCGATTCCGATCCATTCGTCGGGCTGGTGGGCCAGATCGAGGATGCCGGGACCGTAGGCGATACAGTTCTTCATTCTGCCAATGCGGTCAATATGCTTCTGGTCATAGGTTCCAGGGGATACGACGAACTCGGGGTCCCGGCCCAGGACCTGATGGATGGACCGCGCAACGCTTGCCGCGACCGGCGAATCACGGTCGGCCATAACGGGCAAGACCTCAAAGAGATCACGAATTGCATAGCGAAATCCCGGGCGGTTCTCCTGGAGCCGGTCGAGGATTTCGGTCACCTCGGATTTCACGTCGGCGATCGATTCCTCAAACAGGAATCGCCGGTCTACAACCATCCGGCAGCGGTCGGGCACACATGCCGCCGGAAACCCGCTGAAGTCATCATCCTGTTCCGGTTCCCCGCCGTGCAACGCATTGACGTTGAGACAGGACTGCCGAGCGGCTGGCGGGACAACCGGCATGGTCGTGGACTTGGCGGCAAGGGCCGGAAAGAGTTCACGCTCGAAGGCGGAAAGAACGGCGCCCATGTGGCGGACGGCGCAGTCTCCGAGAAAGGGCATGGAACCATGCGCAATCCTCCCCCGGGTTTCAATTTCCGCCCACCAGACGCCGCGGTGGCCGAGGCAGATACGGTCCTTGTTGAGGGGCTCGGGGATGATCACGTGCTGGACCCGGTCGGGGTTGAACCAGCCGTTCTCGGCGAGGTAGGCGACGCCGCCGTAACCGCCGGTCTCCTCGTCAGCGGTCGCGGAGATTTCGATCGCCCCGGAAAAGTCCGGAACCAGGTCGGCGAAGGCTTCGGCGGCGATGATCGATGTCGCCAGGCCGCCCTTCATGTCGCAGGTCCCGCGGCCGAAGATCCGACCGTTGACGACATCGCCGCCGAACGGATCCCGTGTCCAGTCCTGGCCGACCGTGACGACGTCGATATGAGAATTGAAATGAACGCAGGGACCGGGCCGGGCGCCCTCTCGTCGCGCCACGAGGTTCCAGCGGGGGTGGCGATCGGAGTCGCCCGGTGCACCATGGGCTCGCAAAAGGCTGCAAATGTAACCGGATCGTTCGAGGCGTTTCTGGAGAAACAGGCAGATGTCCCGGTAGTTGGCGCCCGGCGGATTCAGTGTCGGGATCGCGACCAATTGCCGGGTGAGATCAACGAGGGCGCCTGTTCGGGCGCCGATCTCGTCAAGCAGCGCATCGGGGCCGGTCATGGTTCGGCTGACAAGATGTCTTGATCCACGTCCATCGGGCTTCCAGCCTGATGCAGCCGACGGCCGGCGTCAATTGCGGGATTTCGGCCGGAGAGGTGCGGAACGTGCCGCAAACCGGGCGCCGTCAGTATGGATGTCACCGGAGGCTCGTCTTCGCTCCGATGGCGGTCCTTGCCGAAGAAATCTCTCTCCACCTGGCTGGAATTGGAATTCGTTCACTGTCTTGGTGCGATCCGACGGACAGCACTGCGTCTTGGCATGGGGCGCCGACGGTCGGCATTCAGACCGTTACAGTCTCTGCCGTCATCAACCCGACTTCCAACGCTCCGGCCTCTACAGACACCGTTACACTCGGAACGAGCGTTCGGTTAGCCGCCCGGGTTTTCCCGTCTTTGAACGGCCGTCTTGATCCCAGTCGCCCCACCCAAGGAATCTAAGCGCCTTGTCCCGGTCCAAGGTCTTCAACCGTTCTTTCCACGTTTCCCGAATCACGTTCAGGTGCCGGTCATTCTCTTCGTCATCCAAGTAAGTGTAGCCGTGACCCTGGATGCCGAAGGCCACAAAGGGTGGCAAGACGTCGAAACCCATGTAGTGAAGCGAATAGTGAGTTGACCAGAGAATTCGCTCGATATCCCCACCGCGGGATCCAGGTCCAAACGCGAATTCAGGGGCTCCTGTCGTTACGGAGCACACTGCCCTCCTGCAGCGAAAATATCCGCGATCATAGCGCATAGCGCTTGTATAGAGACTTCCATTCACAAAGACCCTGTCAAACCATCCCTTGAGAATGGCCGGTTGGCCGTGCCACCAGATCGGGAACTGAAACAGCACCAGGTCCGCACGCTTCAGCCGGGCAATTTCTCTCTGGACGTCTTCCGGCAATGTGTTTGTCTCGGAGGCGTGACGCTGCTCGCGCAATGGAGAGAAAACGGCACTGTCGTCGCGATTCACGTAATGCTCCGCACGTTCGCAGGGATCGAAATCCTGATTGTAGAGATCGGAGACGTCGACGGAAAATCCTTGCTCACGCAATGTCGCTCCGGCCACTTCCGTGAGCGCCCTGTTGAACGATTCCAGCTCCGGATGGCAGTGGACAATCAGCGCATGCACGGCGGCCCCTCGACTTTGGACTCCGGTTATGCCGCACTTTATAATACCCATTTTCGCAATGCCATTTGGCAAAAATGCAAGGAAATTTTTCAAAAATGTACAGCCTGCTGTCTTGGGACGACATGTGCCTGGTGCATGCCATTGCGGAAGTCGGTACGCTTTCCGGCGCGGCGCGAACGCTTGATGTCAGCCATCCAACGGCGTTTCGGAGACTGAACCGACTCGAACAGAAGATGGGGGTGCGCTTCTTTGACCGTTCCCGCGACGGTTACACCGCGACGACCGCGGCGGATGAGGTTGCCGCTCTCGTGCAACGGTTGAGGAATGACGTTCTGGCGGTGGAACGCCGAATTGCTGGTCAAGACTTGCGACCATCGGGGACACTGCGGATCACAACGACCGATACGCTCCTGTTTGGCTGGTTGTCGCCGGGTCTCCTCGAATTTCGCCGCGCGTATCCTGACGTCCGGCTTGAACTGGTCGTTTCCAACGATGTTTTCAACCTCTCAAGACGGGAAGCAGACATAGCCGTGCGGCCGGCCCACAAGCCGGACGAGAACCTCGTCGGCCGAAGAGTAGGAACCATTGAGCAGGCGGTTTACGTGGCGACGGCAATGGCGACGCAAGCCAACGATGTCGAGTCGAAAACCACCATCGACTGGATCGGTCCGGACGAAAGCATGGCATATCCGGCGTTTGACCGTTGGCTTGAGCAGGAGGGCCTCGTTGATCGGTGTCGAATTCGGTTGAACACGGTGTACGGGATGCTCTCGGCCGTCAGAGCCGGGCTCGGTTTGTCCGTCTTGCCCTGTTATCTCGGCGAGGATGACGCACAGGTGACCCGCGTGGGTGGAACCATTCCGTCGATGGCGACGGATCTCTGGATTCTCACACACTCCGATTTACGCAGGACGGAGCGCATTCGCATTTTCTTGGACCACGTCGCGGGACTTGCAAAGACGTCGCACTTCGGTCCGGTTGAATAGGGGCCGCGTCATCAACCGACGACAGAACAAAGACGGTTCTTCTTGAGCGTCTCGGTCTGGGGCGGCGGTTGGGGGTGTCCTGGGCGATACTATGTCAGCGGCGGTTCGTTTCGCTGGCAAGATCTCCGCCCATAAGGGCGTGTCGACGCCGCGAATCCACGCCTGTACTCGGCTGGCGGACCTGTTCCAGGAATGGATGCGGCTCCTTCCCGATCCGGCTCCGGCCCGGACTGTCCCTTTGGCTGTCACGGCCTTGAACTTCCCAGGCGTCTCAATTGGCAGACCGCCTCTCGATCACCTGCAGAATGAATTCCGGCTCTTCGAGCCGGGGTCTCAGCGGCAAGGGCCGTGGCACGCCTGCGTTTCGAATGCTCGGTGATGGGGATGATACGAGCTCGTTTACATCACTGTTCCTCGCCGAACGATTCCCGGATCAATGACCTGTAGTTTGAAGTCTTTCACCGTATGAGGTGCCGGATTCGTTGAGAAGGTGGCGGGCGCGTTCGGTTGCTTGCCTGATGTGTTCGCCCAGCAGACCCACGGCGAAAGAGATGTCCGCCCGGGTGACTGCAGCCAGAATGGCCTCGTGTTCACGATGGTGCGGATCTATGAGACCAGGTTCATTCATCACGAGGAAATGGGTCAGGCGCGCAAGGCCAACGTACTGGTCCGAAATGATCGATTGGGTTCGTTTGAATGAGGACGGTGCAAGAAGTTCCAGGTGAAACCGCCTGTTCAGTTCGACTTTTTCCCACAGGTCGTTGCAACGGTGATCCTGCTCCAGCAATGATTCACATTCCGCCAGTGTCTCCGGTGTGTGACGGGGCACGGCATCTTCCAGAACCACGGGCTCGAGCACCTCGCGAATCCGGTTGATTTCGAGGAGGTCCCGACGGTCTATCTTGGCGACAATGGGGCTGCGCCGTGGCCTGAGAATGATCAGGTCCTCCGCCGCGAGGATACGGATCGCCTCGCGGACGGGAACGATACTCACGCCGAGTTCGTCCGCGAGAGGCATGATCTTCAGTTCGCTTCCTCCCTCCAGTTCTCCGGCGATGATTCTCTGCTTGAGTTCCTCGTAGATTGCACGGGGGCCGTCGCCATAGTTGACAAATGTTTCTCCCATCGCCTTCGAACCTCACTTGGCAATCATCGTGACATCATCGATGCGGGTCACGAATCCGCAGAGTGAACGACCCGAAATGCGTGATGAGACGTACAGGTTTGCAGCAGGACTTGCGCTGTGCCGAGGGCGTGGCAAAACGCTTCGGACGAACAGGCCTGGACCGCCCGCAGATCCTCCAGAATCCGTAACACGCAACCCGACAACCGGTATCGGGCCGATCACCGGACTCTGGTCTTTGCAGGAAGCATCGTGGCGTTGGCCGTAGCCGGCGCAGTGCGGCTGGCCGTGGCAATTGTCTGTTTGGTGGCGGTTGCGCCCGATCCGTCGAGGTTCAGGTCGGCAACAGGACCACCTGTCGCGCCAAGGCCCATCCGGCCGGGAATGCGTTTGGCTGTCGACCAAGTCCGAATTCACAAATCCCGGGCGGACAGTCGGATCGGAGGAACCGTTCGATGCCTTGACTTGTGTTCGGAATGCTCCTGATGCGTGCCGAACGATCGTCATCCTGCGACAGTGAACGGTCGGCAGCACCGGAGCATCGCAGTCCAAACGCTCAAGTGCCGACGCGAAACGGCAGGGCTTTGTCCCGGCCAAGATCATGTCGCTTCGAGGATCTTGCTCAGGAAGTGCCGGAGCCGATCGTTCTGCGGATTCCCGAAAATGTCGTCGGGTGCACCTTCTTCGACCATGACGCCACCATCGAAGAAGCAGACCCTGTCGGAGACCTCCCGGGCGAATCCCATCTGATGAGTGACAAGGAGGATCGTGTAGTGACCGGATCTTGCGAGATCCCGAATGACGTTCAGGACTTCGCCGACCATTTCCGGGTCCAATGCCGATGTCGGCTCATCGAACAGCAGGATCTCCGGACGCATGGCAAGTGCCCTGGCGATGGCGACCCGTTGCTGCTGACCGCCGGAGAGCTGGCTCGGGTAGTGGTCGCGTTTGTCGGTCAGTCCCACCATGGCCAGAAGTTCCAGCGATTCCGCAGTGGCTTCCGACTTCGATAGTCCCTTGGTCTGCACCGGCGCCTCGATGCAGTTTTCAAGCGCCGTCATGTGCGGGAAGAGATTGAAACTCTGAAAAACCATGCCGATTTTCGACCGGATACGCCGGACATGGGCCCTATTGGCCGGCACCAGCCGGTCGCCCTTTCGCATGACATTCAGGGGTTCGTCGCCGACGAAAATCGTCCCGCCCTGAATCCCTTCGAGAGTCATCAGCACGCGCAATACGGTGGTCTTCCCGGATCCCGATGGCCCGATGATGGCCACGACCTCGTTTTCGTCGACGTGGAAATCCAGATCTTCCAGGACCTTGAGCTCGCCATAGGCCTTGAGAACCTTTTCGAATCGGATTTTCGGCCCTTTCACCGTTGAATGCTCCTTTGCAAATAGGTCTCGACAAGGCGAACGAGCTGCGCCGAAACGAGGCTCATGACGAGGAAGAAAACCCCGGCGATCGTTACAGCCTCGGTGAAGCGATAGTACTCCGAACCGATCAGCTTCGATGCGTGCATGATTTCGCCGACCGCCACGAAGGAGAGCAAGGGCGTCTCCTTGAAGATCGCGATGAGGTAGTTCCCGAGAGCCGGCACGATCGGGGGCAGGGACTGCGGGATGATGATTCTCCGGAACGTCCGGTATGTCGACAAGTTGAGCGCCATCGCGGCTTCCCATTGACCGCGCGGCACGGCCTGGAGGCCGGCGCGATAGACCTCCGCGCAAAGTGTCGAATTGTAGAGGGCGATAGCGATGATTCCAGAGGTCAGTGGCGGAAGCGTAATTCCGACTTCGGGCAACAGGAAGAACAGAAAGAAAATCTGAACGAGCAGCGGCGTCGCCCGAATGAGTTCGATGAACTCGGTCACGGCGAACGAGACCATCCGGTTCTTCGATGTCTTGAGAAGCATCAGAATCAACCCGCCGACAAGCGCAAGCAGGAACGATGCGACTGTTGCGTAGACTGTCACTCCGGCGGCTTCCCACAAACGGGGAATGACGACGTCGAAGGTGAAGTCCCAACGCCAGTCCACGGGTCAGTGTCCCCGCCTCAAATGCCGCGAGAACCGGTCCTCAAGCGCACTGCCACCGAATCGGATGAACTGGGCGAAACAATAGTAGAGCATCACGGTGATCGTGAAGATTTCGAGCGTCCGATAGTGGAGTTGGTTCTGTTGAACGGATGCGTAGGTGATGTCGACAAGCGTCACCGCGGATACCAGCGCTGTCGCCTTGATCAGTTCGATCGTCAGATTGGTCATGCCGGGTATCATGACGACGACCGCCTGCGGAATTACGATGCGAATCAGGCAGGCCCGGTCAGACAGGTTCAGCGCGACGGACGCTTCCTGTTGTCCTCTGGGGACAGCCAGCATGGCACCACGTACGATTTCGGCGCCATAGGCCCCGAAATTGAGTCCGACGCCCAGAACGCCAGCCATCATCGGTGAGAGGACGATTCCGAATTCAGGGAGGACGAAGTACAGCCAGAAGAGCTGAACCAGCAGGGACGTACCACGGAAAACCTCTATGTAGCCAATCGCAAGCCAGCGGACCAGGCGAGTCCCGCTGTCCTTCGCAATTCCGGCAAGGAACGACATGACGATGAACAGGACCGCCGAGAGGATTGAGACTTGAAGAGTCACAACGGCACCACGCAGCATGGCCGGCAGAAAGATCCGCAATTCGGAAAACGTCGCGAAACTGATTCCGCAAAGGAACGCCGTCAGGGCGACGACGGCAATGATCCTACCTGCCATTGACGGTTCTTTCATCCTTCCGGACGAACGGACGGAAAACGCCGGACAAAACCTTGCATTCGGGTCGCTGCCACGTCGCTACCGGGGACGGTGCCGGCCACGCAGGCGGTCGACGCCAGCGTAGTTCCACGTGTTGTATGACCGTCCTCGCCGCAGATACCGCCCACCCATGGATGTGTGCGGGTTGTCGTCCCAGGAATTCACCGTTCCCATCTCCAGCGCTTCACGGACAAAAAGGCGGGTCTTCTGGCTCGTCACGATCGTGGCACGAAGCGCGGTCAGATCTCCCCACATGCAATCGGCGAGGGCGCGAAGTTCTCCTTCGCAGGTGGCCGACTGATCCTGCCCGGAGAGGTTTTCCCGTTCGTGAGGGTCGTTGTTCAGGTCAAAAAGCAGTGGAGGCGCCGAGGCTGAATAGATGTACTTGTACGCACCCCGCTTGACCATCATGACCGGTTCGATCACCCCTTCGCAGGTCATTTCACTGTAAACAGTATCCGGCCAGTCCCCGACCGACCCCGCCGCCAACGGGATGACGCTGTTTCCGGCGAATGGCCGAACCGGTTCAAATGAACCGGCCGGATCGGCGATGTCGACAAGGGTCGGCAGCAGGTCGATCAGCGACACGTTTTCCCCGACGCGCCTCGGTTCGAAACCGGGACCGCAGAGAAGAAGCGGGACCCTCACCGAATTCTCGAAGAACACCTTCTTGAACCACAGCCCGCGTTCGCCAAGCATGTCTCCGTGATCGGACGTCAGGAAAATGACGGTGTCGTCCGCCAGTCCCGTCTCGTCGAGAACCTTGAGGATGCGGCCGATCATGTCATCGACATAAGACATTGATCCATAGTACGCCCGGCGAGCGTTCCGGATGTGCTGGTCCGTGATCCCGGGCGCAGGCAGGTTGTAGTGGCGGTAGATTCTCCGACTGTGTTCGTCGAGGTCGAGAGCCTCTGGCGCTGATACGACCGGAAGTTCGATTTCGTCGTTCGAATACCGGTTCCAGTGCTCCTGTCTACACAGGAATGGCTCATGTGGATGTGTGAACGAAACGGCCAGGAAAAAGTTGCGGGAATCGTCGCTTCTCGCCAAGTCGTACAGTTTTCGCCGGGCGTGGAATTCCACTTCCTCATCATAGTCCATCTGAACCGTTCTCGGGACCGGTCCTGCCCGGAAGAGCGCTTCGCGGGCATCGGTGGCAAAGTCATCGTCCACGCCATCCCACTGGGGCAAGGTGCGGAAATCGGCTGAATAGATCTCGGGAGTCAGACGCTCCTCGAAGCCGTGTAGCAGGTCCGGCCCGATGAAATGCATCTTCCCGCAAAGCGTCGTCTGATAACCGAGGAATCGCAGATAGTGTGCCAACGTCGGAACGGACGCGCAGAACTCCGCCGCGTTGTCGTAACAGGCGATCCGGCTGGCGAGTTGGCCACTCATCATTGAAGCGCGCGAGGGCGCGCAGACCGGAAAGTTCGTATAGGCGTTGTCGAACACGACTCCCCGGTCCGCCAGGGACTGAATATTCGGCGTTCGGGCCGTGGCTCCGCCGTAGATCGACAACGCCGACGCAGCCTGTTGGTCGAGCATCAGGAAGAGAATGTTCGGGCGCTTCGGCACGAGCGGCGGTTTCTCGACGTCGTGAAACCCGGAAATCGACGAATGGGCCGGAATCCGGCTGCCGGCGCTGCGCCTCGAGGCGTCAACGCCGGCGTGGTCCAGGTGCTTCCGGGAGCTACCCTTCGCAGAGTTCCGCGGTCATTTGAGATGGCAGTTCATCCGCTTCCATCCCGTGTTTTTCGAAGATCGCGAGGTGCTCCGGCGAACCGATGAAGGACGTGAGTTCCACATTGAAGGCATCGACAAAGTCGCCATCCTCCTTCCGGAACGCGAAGGCACCATGTGGCATGGCCAGCTTGCCGGCAACGATCTTGAATGGCGGGACCATTTCAAGGTCCTGTTCCGGCACGCCCTTGACCACTTCCCGGCTGCCGGGGACGGACAGCGCGTAGACTTGGGCCCGGTCGGCCCGAAGAGCCGCAATCGCCGTTGGGTTGTCAGGGATCTGCATGATCTTGTCATCTGGCACTCCCGAGGCTTCGGCGTATCCGGCCTGAGCCGCACCCGATACGACTGCAACCGTAAGACCCATTTCCGCGATGGAATCGTAATCGGTCACACCATGCGGGTTGCCCTTCGTCACGATCAGGGTTTGCTGGATCCCGAAGGTGGGTTCCGAAAAACGCACTTCGGCGCACCGTTTCGGAGTGACGAACATGCCCGCGGCAACGACATCGAAGCGATTTGACTTGACCCCCGGGATCAATGCACCCCATTCGATCGCCTTGGCATCGGCAATTTGGCCGCCGAGTTTCCCGAGGACCGCTTTCAGCGTATCGACGTCCGTGCCAGTCAACTCGCCGTTTTCGTCGACGTAGGCATAGGGCTTGAAGTTGTAGAATGCCACATTCAGGCCTTCACCCGTCGCTTGGTCCATCAGGCCCTGGGCCTGAACGGACGGCAATCCGGCTGCGAGGGCGCCGACGATTCCCAGTGCAAGAATCTGTTTTTTCCAAGTTGTTGTCATCACATGTCTCCTTCTTGTCTGACGTTGAATCGCGAGCGCGAACACCGATCCGCAAAGACCGAAACGTCGGCTTCTGTCCGTTCACGCATCGACGATTGGAATTTCCCATTCGGCGGCCGGTGCTGACAGCAGGTCCGGATCTCCGTCGGTTACGGCCCAGTTGTCTTCTGCGTTGATGAAGCCGAGGTGATTGGAGAAGTTGGGGTTGCATGCGAACACATTGCCGACTTCAAAGGTGATGTCCTCGAATGCCGCGAGCGACGGATACTCGGTCGTTTCGATGCCCACCCCGTGGCCCACGCGTCCGACGCCCGTGGTCTTGAGACCGCGCGCGCTCAGGTAGCCGTCGACCACGCGGACCACGTCGGACGGACTGTTCCCACTGCGGAGTTGCTGGTTGCAGTCATGGCGTAGCTGCATCATCCAGCCATAGAACTCGGAAAGCTCACCCGATGGCAGTCCGACGGATGCAGTTCTCGCGAGGTCGGACCAATATCCGCGGTACGAGACTCCGACATCGAACCCGACCGTTTCGCCCTTGCGAATGATGCGATCGGTCGGCAGCAGTACGATGCCCTTGTCGTTGGCGCCGGACAGCACGCAGAGGAGCGACATCTTCTCGGCACCGCCGGCGACGAGGTTCTGGCGAAGGATCCTGGCGACCGCGTTCTCTGTCATTCCAGCATGAATGTCTCTGAACGTACTTGCCTGGGCTTCGGCATTGATTGTCGCGGCCCGGCGGATGTAAGCGATTTCCTGCGGTGACTTTACGTTCCTGACAGCGAGAATGATGTCGGCGGCATCGACAAACTCGGCGCGCGGAAGACCCGCCATGATGTCCTGAAAGCCGAGATAGCTGGTGCCGAGGTACTGTTCCCGCCCGAGTTCACAACCGATGCGAGCCCGCGACAGGCCCAGGTCCGTCAGGACGCCGGCGACAAACTCCGGATGCCCAGTCAGACTGCCCGTCGTCCTGATATCCGTGACGTAGGATGTCTGCTCGACTTGAGCGACTTCGAACGGCATCGTGATCAGGGTTGGGTCATCGTCCTTCGGCAGGATGAACATGTAGGAGCGAATCTTGTCGACCGCGCATTGTTCCGAACGGTGGCCCGTAAAGTACTGGTAGTTCAGCCGTTCGGTGACGAACAGGGCGTCAATGCCGCATTCGGCCATGATCGCACGTGTCCGGGCATATCGAGACTCGAATTCCTCCCGGGGAAAATCCGCGTATTCTGGTGTCATCATCCTGTTGTTTCGACTTGACCGCCATGTGATAATAGATAATATATAATTTATTTCAAGCGGTTTTTCGTGAAGGAATCTGTCGAACGATGCGCGCCACGAATAGCTCGAACGCCAGAGGACGTTCACAAGGTTCGATACGCCCATTGGCGCGACGTGCGGCTGTATTCGGAACAACCGCGTTTCAGGCATCCGTATGCTGGCGTCGTTGCGGGGCGGTGCGGGCGTTGGCAGTCGTTCAATCCAGGGGCTGCAATGGCCGGCCGGTCGACCGTATCGGGGTTTTCGGCGGTTGCTGCGTGGTGCGGTCAAACGGCGGGAATGATGGACCCAAGGCCGTCACGTCCGCCTTTCGCGAGCAGGGACCGTATTGACCGAGATTCACCAACAGTCTTCATGCGCCGGTAGCCGCCGGTCGATTGGGTAACCAATGACGGATTTCCGGTTTTCACGCCAGTCTGAGGTTCTTGGGCGATCAGTATTCGACCATTTCCCTGGCACAATTGCGTTGAACAGTGGAGCTGCGTATCCGCCGTTGCTGCCCGATGTTGTCCGTGAGGCCGCGGATGCGGTCGGACCGTTTCGGGAAGAGGCCATGCAGTACGGTCCGCTCATGGGGCTTGATGACCTGCGCGTGGAGATCTGCCGATTTGTTGCCGAGGACGGGATCGTGGCGCGCCCAGAGAATGTGCTCGTTACCTATGGGGCAAAGAGCGCATTCGACCTGGCATGCCGGGTCTTTGTCGAGCCAGGTGACCGAATCATCCTGACCCGCCCGTCCTACATGACCGCGATCCACATCATGCGCATGCATGGCGTTCAATTCATCGACATCGGTCAGGACGAGAACGGCCTCTCGACAGACGAACTTGAAGTGAAACTCAGGCGACTCGAAGCCAATGCAGAGCCTATGCCGAAATTGCTCTTCGATGTCCCGGACTTCCACAATCCTACCGGCGTTACGACGAGTCTACCTCGACGTCGGGAAGTTCTGGAACTGGCCCAGCGCTACAATTTCCTGATTTGCGAAGACGATCCCTATCGCCGCATTCGGTTTTCCGGGAAGGCTGTGGCACCAATCAAGGCCCTGGACTCATCCGGCCATGTGATTTCGCTCGGGACCGTGTCGAAAACCCTGGCACCGGGTCTGCGCGTTGGCTGGGCCATCGGGGACGCCGGGGTTGTCCGGCGGATGGCCATGCAAAAGGCCGACGGGGGTTCGAACACTTTTGCACAGAGAATCGTCGTTCAACTCATGAGATCGGGCAGGATCAGCCACCATATAGCGGAGTTGACGGAACGGATGCGATGCCACAGGGACACGATGATCGCGGCGCTCGCCGAATTCCTGCCCGAGGCAAGCGTACGAACGCCGAACGGCGGCTACTTCCTGTGGGTTCGTTTGCCCAAGGGCGCAAACGCCGATCAGGTCGTCGAACTGGGCATCCGGAATGGCGTCGAAGCCTCGTCGGGGCGCCTGAGTTTTCCGTCAGAAGATCCCGGAAACTTCCTGCGACTGGCCTACAGCTTTGCGGAGGAAGATCAGATACGCGACGGAGTCCGACGACTTGCTGCGGCGTTCAAGTCATTGAGGCCTGTGGAATCGTCCACCGGAATCTCGAGCAAAGGAAAACGATAATGTCCTGTCCCAAAGTCAGCCTTGCACCGTCATGCGAAGTCGACTTCGACGAGGAAGGCAAACATTTCGGTTATATCCGGATCCAGTTCTCGTCCGACCGGTCCGCCTATGGCTGGCTGCCGGTTCCAGTCATGTCGATCCGGAACGGCGCCGGGCCCTGCGCCATCCTCGTTGGCGCCAACCATGGCGACGAGTACGAAGGCGTATCCGTGTGCAATGGGTTGTTTCAAACATTGGAAGCCGCGGAAATTTCGGGTCAGATCATCGTACTGCCGGCGGCGAATGCGCCGGCCTTCTATGCAGGTCGCCGTACCTCGCCGCTGGACGGGACAGGTGAGGCCAATCTCAACCGGTTGTTTCCCGGAAACCAGTATGGCTCGCCGACCGAAATGATCGCCTGGTACATTGCCACCCATCTTCTGCACCGCGCCGACGCCATCTTCGATCTTCATTCTGCCGGAAAGTCGATCGACCACTACCCGTCGGTCAAGATTCGCCTGATGGGTGACGAACGAAAGGATGCACTGCAGATGCGGTTCCTCGAACTCTTTGGCGCACCACTCGGTATCGTCGGCAACAGGGTGCATGAAACAACCTTGTCCGGAGAGGCGCTGCCCAGGAACATCATCTATGTGTCGACCGAACTGGGAGGCGGCGGGAAAATCAGGCCCTGGATCCGCGATTTCGCGTTCAACGGCGTGAAACGGTGCTTGCGCGAAATGGGTATTCTGGCGGCAGACCTCCTTCTGCCCGAGCCTGAACACACGGTTCAACTCATGGACATGCAAACGGACGACCATTACGTCTATGCTTATCGGGACGGTATGTTCGAGCCGAGAGTGAACCTCGGTGACGAGGTGGCGGATGGTCAGTTTGCCGGCTACATCTGGTCGCTCAAGGAGCCTTGGCAGGCACCGGAGGAACTGCATTTCAACAAGGGTGGTGTCGTTTTTTGCAAACGTACGCCCGCCCTCTGCGAGGTGGGCGATACACTGTTCTTCACATTGAGCCGCTATTCAGCGTAGGCGATTCCGCACCGCGTCCTCCCGGGAACCAGCGCCGGTTCGCATTCAAACGGAATCGAGATGGCACGGTTGTCGTCATGCGGGCAACCAGACTGCGCCAGCGAGATCCGTGATTGATTCCTGCGTCTGGAATACGGGGGCTTGCGACGTTTGAACGATTCGACGACGCGCTATGACTACATCGTTGTCGGTTCCGGCAGCGCCGGTGCCATCGTGGCCGCACGACTGGCCGAAGCCCCGTCGGTCCGCGTGCTGCTGCTTGAGGCCGGACCGAAGGACAACAGCCTGTTGTTCCATGTCCCGGCTGCGATGCGTTACGCCTACAACGCCCGGAAATTCAACTGGAATTACAAGACCGAACCGGAACCCCATCTCAACTCGCGAACGCTGGTTCAGCCTCGGGGTCGTGTCCTGGGCGGGTCGTCGTCGATCAATGGACAGCTCTACCTGCGGGGTCATCCGTCGGATTACGACGGTTGGGCGAAGTCGGGTGCCCGTGGCTGGTCCTATGCCGACGTCCTGCCGTATTTCAAACGGCTTGAGACCTGGGGAGGTCCTCCGAGCGAATACAGGGGAACCCGGGGGCCGATTGGTGTGACAACCGCCGTCCCGGGTCCGTTGGCACGGGCCTTTCTGGCCGCCGGCAGTCAGGCAGGCTACAGGTTCACTGACGATGTCAACGCCTTCCAGCAGGACGGGTTCGGACTCCTTCCGAAGAACATTGCCGCCGGGCGCCGTGTTTCGACGGCGTTTGGCTATCTTCGCAGTCCTCCCAGGAACCTCCACATCCGGACCCGTCGCGCGGTGACCCGCATACTGATCCGGGGTCGCCAGGCCCATGGGGTTGAGGTCCTGCGCGGTGAAAAGACCCAGGCGGTGTACGCCGACCGCGAGGTCGTGATCTGCGCGGGCGCGTTCAACAGCCCGGTTCTGCTCATGCAATCCGGTATTGGACCCGCAAAGCATCTTCGGGAGTTCGGGATCGAGGTCGTCCAGGATTCGCCGGGTGTCGGCGAAAACCTGATGGACCATCCACTCACGGCCGTTCAGGTCGCGTGTACCGAACCCGTGACCCTGTTTGGTGCTCTTGGCTGGGCTGCCCGTACAAGGGGAGCGATTGAATGGTTGTGGAAACGGCGCGGCGTTTTCGCGAACAACCACTTTGACGCGGTGGCCTTCGTTCGGTCGAAAGCGGGCGTGAGAGTCCCCAATATCCAGATCGCCCTGTTCCCCATCGCGGTGGCCGAGGGGAGCGCTGACTTCGTCAGACAACACGCCTTTCAGCTACAGTTTTCCAATCAGCGCCCTCTCAGCCGGGGAATCGTACGGCTTCGCGGGCGTCATGTACATGAGATGCCCCGGATCCGGTTCAATCTGCTTGAACACTTTCAGGATGTCGAGGAACTGACGGCCGGTTTCGCTTTGGCCCGCGAACTCCTGCGTCAACCTGCCCTATCTCGTTATGTCGGGACCGAACTGTTTCCGGGTGACGCTGTGGTCAGCGACGGCGATCTGGAATCGTGGCTTAGGGACACGTGTCATTCGTCCTATCACCCGTGCGGAACCTGCCGCATGGGAGATGATGTTCGTGCGGTCGTTGACAGTCAGTGTCGTGTCAGAGGCGTGACAGGACTGCGGGTTGCCGATGCGTCAATCATGCCACGTATCCCTTCGGCGAACTTGAACTGCCCCACCATGATGATAGGTGAAAAAGCTGCCGACCACATTTCCGGAAAAGACCTGCTCCCGCCGGAGAACCTGCCTGTCTTCACAGATCCGGACTGGGATCACTCACAACGGTAAACCGCGAAAATTCGAGTGATCCCGGTCCGGAGTCCGGTGCAATTTCCGGTCGCGAGATCCGGAAACGGACTTGAGTGCGTCTATCGTACCAGGAACAGCGAGATTCCCGGGAATGCGACCAGCAGGGCCAGGATCATCGCCTGCAGCAGGATGAACGGGCCGAATGAGCGGTAAATGGTCACGAGATCGATCTCTGGCGGCACAACGCTCTTGAGATAGAACGCTGCCGAGCCGAAAGGCGGCGTCAGAAACGCGATCTGCATGTTGACGCTGAACAGGATGCCGAACCAGATCGGGTCATAACCAAGGTTGGTCACGATCGGCATGAAGACCGGCATGGTCAGGAGCACGATGCCAATCCAGTCCATGAACATGCCGAGAATAAAGAAGATCAGCATCATGACGAGAATGATGACGATCGGTGCCACATCGAACCCGAGGATCGCGTTGGCCACGAACTTGTTGCCGCCCGAGAGGCTGAATGCGCCGGCCAGGACCGTCGCCCCAAATGTTACCCAGAGTATCGTGCCGACCGACCGGAATGTCTGTTCGAGCCCCTGCAAAACCATCGGTGTGCTAAGTTCGCGCCTCACGAAAATCAGGATACCGGTCGCCACGACCCCCATCGCTGCGGCTTCGGTGATGCCGGTCACGCCACCGTAAATCGACCCGAGCACCAGATCCACGACCACCAACGGGGGAAGAAGGCCGCGGGCGATCGGGAAGTCGTCCCGGTCGCGCAGCCAGATAATCATCCCCAGGGCCACGAGCGCGCTCGAGAAAATGAAGGCCGCAACCTGGTTGACGCCTTCGGCTCCCATGAAACGCGCCAGCAGGGCGCAAACAAGCCCGACGGCGAAGGGGAACAGGTTAATCACCAATTCCATCCCGGGGCGCGTCAAAGGGCCGTCATCGCCCACGTTCGATTCCGCCGGAAGCGGAGCCATTGACGGATTCAGCCGGGTCCTGACGATGATGTAGACGATGTACGTCCCGGCCAGCATGAGGCCGGGAATGAACGAGGCCGTAAAGAGCTTGGTGATCGACGTCTCGGTGACCAGCCCGTAGATGATGAGCACGACCGATGGAGGGATCATCGTTCCGAGCGAGCCGCCCGCACAGATGGTCCCGATGGCCAAGAACTTGTTGTAGCCGAGCCTGAGCATCTGAGGCAGAGCGACGAGCCCCAGAAGCACGATCTCGCCACCGATGATCCCCGACATGGCCGCCATGATGACAGCCATGATGGTGGTTACGATGGCCACACCCCCGCGCATCCTCCCCATGGCGATGTTGAGCGAGTCATACATGTCACGTGCGATCCCGGACCGTTCCAGGAGTGAAGCCATGACTATAAAGAACGGAACCGCGATGATCGCATGGGTGATGACCAGGTCATAGACGCGTTGCATCACCAGCCCGAGCCCCGGTTCGCCAAAGTTCAGCCAGATGACGATGGCGCCCAGAAATCCGGTGGCAAATCCCAACGGCACGCCGGCGACCAGAAGGGCGAAGATCCCGATCAGCAAGAGAAGGGACATCGTGCCAACCCCGAGGTCGGCGCGGAAGTCGGTGAAGAGGAAGAACGGCGAGAGTGCGAACAGGGCGGCGATGACGGCAACCGCAACGGGCAGCGTCAGTCGCCAGTTCATCGGTCGGACTCCGTCCCGGCGGAGCGTTCGGTCTCACTTTTCCCGAAACCGAACCAGTCAACCAAAAGGTTGTTGAGCGCCATCACTCCGACTAGCAACGTAACGATGAGAACCAGCGGTTTGATCGTTGCCGGGATTGGCGGATCAAAGACGGTTCCGAACCGTTCCCAGGTGATGAACGCTTCCCAGGCCACGTCGTAGCCTCCGACGAACATCATCACGGCATAAACAATGATTACAAAGAGCGCGACATGGTCGAACAGGAACCGGGTCCGCTTCGACACGATGTCATAAACGGCCGTGATGCGGATATGGGCGCGCCTCTGCATCGTATAGGCACCGGCAAGCAGATAAATCATCGCGCCCAGCCACAGTGTCATTTCGTTGACCCAGAGGGTCGGGCTCGCAAATATGTAGCGCATGAAAACTTCGTAAAACGTGATCGCAACTCCGAGCAGGACCAGGAACATGGAAAGGCGTGAAATGACCGTCATCACACGGTCGACCCCGGTCACGCGTTCGTTGTCGGGCCGGGCGACAATGAACGCCCAAATCCCACCGAGCGGCCCGCGGCCCGAGACCTGTTCAAGTGTCTTCTCGTCCATTCACCCCTCCCGTGATGATCAAGGGGCCTTGCATGCAACGAATCGGGGCCAGGCCGTCAATCCGGCCCGGCCCCCGGTGTGGATCAGTTCACCAGACCGATTTTCGACATATAGGCCAGGTGGCTGTCCAGAACGGCTTGCGCAGCCGGGCTCTTGGCTCCCCAATCAGCCCAACGTCCCTGTGCGAAATCACGGAACGCCTTGCGATCTTCGACCGACCAGTCATGCAGGGTTACGCCCTGCTCGGTCAGGGCAACGGACGCTTCCCCATCCCTGACGGCTGTCAGGAGAGCGAGGTCGAGTGCAATGCCCTTCAGGGCCAGTTCGATCGCCGTCTGGGCAGACGCCGGAAGAGCCGCCCAGGCCTTCTTGTTGCACGACAGCTGCTCAGCCGGCATCGAGTGGAATCCCGGGAAGGTGGCGTGACTCGCAACGTCGAACAGGCCGAGCCGGACATTGGTGTTCAATGTCGACGCGTCGGCACCGTCCACGATTCCCGTGCGCAGGGCATTCGGAACTTCGCCGAAATCCATGACGACTGGCTTCGCACCGAATGACGAAAAAATCTCGGTTTCAAGACCTGGCGGCGAGCGGAATTTCCAGTCCTTCAAGTCGGCGAATCCGGCCAGCGGAGAGGTCGATGACAACGATTCATGGCCCTGAAGCCAGAAACCAATCACATGCATGTCCTGTGGATCGTACAGATGTTCCTGGACAACTTCACGCCCGCCCTCGTGGTAGAACCACGTCAGGAACTGGTACGGCGTATCGTAACCGCCCATGATGTCGCCGGCCAGCTGCCAGCCCGCATCCTTGCCGACATTGCCGGTAATCCCACCCATGTCGCAGTCAAGGATGCCTTGCGAAGCTGCAGACATGACTTCGTTCTGTGCGACGACCTCGGACGAGTAGTGCATCTGGATTTCCACCGAACCGCCGGACATCGTCTCGACGTGGTTGATGAATTTCTGGATCAACTCCCCGGGCACGGATTCGGCCCCGAAATGAGTCTGAATGCGCAGCTTGTGGTCCTGCGCCAGTGCCGGAAGTGCGCCAAGCGTCAGAGCAGCAACCCCCGCCAAAACCGTCGTTATCGATTTCATCATGTTTCCTCCGTTGAATCGATTGTACCCCCAAACCAACCCCGGTCACCCGCAGGCCGGATCATGGGTCCGCTTGCAGGTTCCGAAGTCGAGTACAAGCGGCATGGATTCACATCCTGGATGAATTGAGCAATAGGAAACCCATCATCTCGCAGAAAATGATTTGAATTCAAATCAAACGTTTAACGTCTTGTTGAAGTATGATGGCTTTTGATGCAATCGGGGAATATGGATTTCTGGAAAACTCCGCCCCGCCGCGCGACCATTGCCGAGGTCGCGAAACTTGCCGGCGTCGGAACCGCGACTGTCGACCGCGTGCTCAACAACCGTGGAGGCGTGCGCGAAACCACCCGCCAACGGGTTGTACAAGCCAGGACTGCAATCGAAATGGGTACGGTTCCCGAAGGCCGAAAGAGACCGTGGCGGCTGAAGGTCATTTTGCCCGGCTTCGCGGGGGCCTCGACCGAATACCTGGCCCGGTGCTTCCAGGACATTGGCTCCCGCGGGAACGCGACGATCGAATGCACCTTCACTCGCAAGATGGAACCGGCACTTCTTGCCCGGAAACTGAATGCCTGTAGCGGTCAGGGGCTCGACGCCGTTGCCTTCCAGCCGCTTGATGACCCGCGGGTCCAGGACGCTGTCAACAATCTCCACAACCTGAAGATACCGACGCTCGCCCTCCTGTCCGGGCTGGCGAATCGGAATCTGATCGGGTTGATCGGAATGGACAACCATGCGGCCGGCCGGACGGCGGGATACTTGATGGGGCGGCTGACGCGGCAAAGAGGCACCATTGCTGTCGTGACCGGGGGGCGGCTCTACAGGGTTCACGATGACCGGGAGAGGGGATTTCGTGCAGCGGCGGCGCAGGGATTTCCCCATATCGAAGACACGATCGTTCTGAACGGCCGCGATGATTCGGAGACCAATTACCTCGCGGTCCGGGACGCCCTCAGGCGCCATCCCGAGCTCGTTGGAATCTACAATGTCGGAGGTGCCAGCGAAGGTATCGCCAGGGCGATGACCGAGGCGGGCGTGAAAGACGAAATCATCTTCATCGGACACAACCTTTCGGAACGCACGAAGCGTTATCTGCTCAACGGCACAATGGATGTGGTCCTGCATCTGAATATGCATGACGTTGCGGCGAACGCGGTCGAGAGCCTGATCGCCCGTCTCGAGAACCGTCCCCACGCGCCGCGGGTCTTGCCCACCAGCGTCGTGACAAGGGAGAATATCGTCGGAATGTCGGTGGCCTGAACGCTGCAGCGAAATGCGAAAGGATCCGTCAACTGCAAGGGCGGCCAGTCTCAGCGAAGCGCGATGCCCCGTGAACCTGCACTGCTGGACGGTCAGTTATGCAGTCCGGCGCCATCCCGGGCATGAGCAAGGTGTCGACGACTTGATGACGATTGCCCTGCGTCCAATCGGCTTGATGTCGGCGGCGGCCGGAAATAGACAGGCGCCGCATTCCTTGGCAGCAGGTGAGAACGCAGACGGGCACGGTGACGGAGAGGTGGCAGAGTGGTCGATTGCGGCGGTCTTGAAAACCGTTGACGCGAGAGCGTCCCAGGGTTCGAATCCCTGTCTCTCCGCCAAGCCTTCAGGGATCCGGTGAGTCTTCCCAAAAAGGCCGAGATCGAACAGGCTGCGGCCTGCGTTTACCGGGTGTTCGGTCCGACACCAGATCGGGTCTGGCCTCTGATTTCCCGTCAGGTCGGCACGGATGTCCGGGTCAAGCACGAGAACCATACGCCGATCGGTTCGTTCAAACTGCGGGGCGGGCTTTGGTACATGGAGTCGGTCGATTCCGACGTGGTGATCTCGGCGACTCGCGGCAATCACGGCCAGTCGGTGGCCTATGCTGCAACCCGGTCCGGAAAGCGATCGGTCATCGTCGTCCCGGAGGGCAACAGCCGCGAGAAGAATGCGGCCATGGAAGCCTTTGGCGGCGAACTCGTGGTTTGTGGCCACGATTTCCAGGCCGCCTACGAATATGCACAGGACCGGGCGTCCGGCGATCGCCTGCACCTCGTTCCGTCCTTCCATGAACGGCTTGTTGCCGGAGTCGCGACCTACAGTCTGGAGTTCCTCTCAGCGCACCCCGGTCTGGACGTTGTCTACGTGCCGATCGGATTGGGATCCGGAATCTGTGGCGCCGTTGCCGCTCGGGAGGCCCTCGGGCTTCGGACGGAAATCGTGGGCGTCGTCGCCGAAACGGCGGCCACCTACGCGCTGAGTTTTTCGGCTGGCCAAGTCGTTTCGACTAATACGGCCGACACTATGGCCGACGGGATGGCCTGCAGGGTTCCCGATCCGGACGCTCTCGAGATCATTCTCGCACATGTCTCCCGGGTGGTAGCCGTCAGCGACGACGAGATCGAGTCGGCCATGCGCAGCTATTTCTCCGGAACTCACAATGTCATCGAGGGTGCTGGCGCTGCGTCCCTTGCGGCGCTGATTCAGGAACGGCGACGCGTGTCCGGATTGGCCGTCGGAATCATTGCTTCTGGTGGCAATGTCGACAGGGACGTGTATTGCCGCGTTCTCTCCACGCCCTGAAAGTTCTGCCCCGGGCCGTTCCTGACTGGCCGTTTCACCGGGGAGACGAACCGTGGAAACCTACGACTTCATCGTCATAGGTGCCGGATCGGCAGGCTGCGTGCTTGCCAACCGTCTGAGCGCCACCGGGCGGTACAGCGTTTTGGTCCTGGAAGCCGGCGGGTCGGATCTGACCCCGTCGATTCATTTGCCAATCGCCTATGGGAAGTGTTTTTTCGACGCCAGGTTCAACTGGAAATACCAATCCGAACCCGAACCGACTCTTGACGGGCGACGGATTTATGTCCCGCGCGGCAAGGTCGTCGGTGGTTCGAGTTCGATCAACGGCATGGTGCATGTCCGTGGACACCCCTGCGATTTCGACGACTGGGAAACGGCAGGCGCGAAGGGGTGGGCTTGGGCGGATGTCGAACCCGGTTTCCGGCGACTCGAGGACTGGTCGGGGTCGAGGGAATTCCGAAGTGGGGGGCGGGACCCGAGAGGCCGGGGAGGCCCGCTGCCTGTTCAGGATGTCTCGGACGACGTTCACCCGCTCTGCAAACGCTTCCTGGAAGCGGCCCATCAAGTCGGTTTTCCCTACAACGCAGACTACAACGGCGACGATATGGAAGGTGCCTGCATCTATCAGCTCACCACGCGCCGTGGGCTGCGCGTCTCCGCTGCCGGTGGCTATCTGCGACCGGCCCTCCGACGAACGCGTGGAAATCTCCGCCTGATCCTGAGAGCGCATGCGACGCGGATCCTGTTCGAAGGCCGCCGTGCGCGGCAGGTGACTTTGAAAGGTCGTGGCGGAGACCGGTGCGCCACGGCGGGTCGGGAGATCGTCCTGTCCGCCGGCGCCCTCAATTCGCCGCAGTTGCTGCAGCTTTCGGGAATCGGTCCGTCTCCGCTGCTCGAAGACCACGGAATTCGGGTCCTGGCCGACCGACCCGCAGTGGGGGCCAACCTGCAGGATCACCTGTCCGTGGACCTTCACTATCGAGTCAATGTCGAAACGCTGAACGAAGTGCTGGGGACCTGGTTCGGCCGCGCGCGGGCAGCGTTGCGTTACATGGCCACCCGAAGCGGCCCCCTGTCCTTGAGCGATAATCAGGGCGGTGGGTTTGTCCGGACACGATGCGGGCTCGCGGCTCCGAATATCCAGCTCTACTTCGCTCCGGCGAGCTACACGGCACCGACCCCGGGGCGCCGGCCGCTCCTCTCCCCCGATCCGTTCCCCGGAATCCTCATCGGGTTTTCGCCCTGCCGGCCGACCAGTTTCGGTGAGATCGGGATCCGGTCGGCGGATCCCGTTGAACCTCCGTCGATCCGGTTAAACCTGCTTGCGACAACCGCCGACAAGAGGGAAGCCGTCGAAGGGATCCACCTCATGCGCCGGTTGGCGGGGACCGATGCTCTACGCCCGATAGTGGAAGAGGAAGTGGTTCCCGGCCGTCAGGTTGAAGACGACGCCGATTGTCTGGAATTCGCGAGGGCGGCGGCGAGTTCGGTCTTTCATCCCTGCGGCAGTTGCCGGATGGGCAGGTCGGCGCGGGATTCGGTTGTCGACCCCCGCCTCCGCGTGCATGGTTTCGACGGCCTTCGCGTTGTTGATGCCTCGGTTTTTCCGAACATAACCTCCGGAAATATCAATGCCGCCGTCATCATGACTGGCGAACGCGCCTCAGACTTGATTCTTGAGGATAACGACGATGGGGGACGGAGATGATCCTGCAGTCGATCGAGACTTTTGCCGACAGGTTCGTCGGCTTCGTGAGAGTGACGGCGGATGACGGAAGCCAGGGATGGGGGCAGGTGTCTCCGTACAACGCCGACATCACGGCCGAGGTGCTGCACCGCCAGGTCGCGCCCTGGATACTTGGCGCCGAACTGCCGGACACCGTTGACCTCTCGGATCCCTCCGTTCCGGAGGCATCTTCTGGACGGGCGGGAACTGCCGGAGAGGTGACCGATTTGGCCGGCCTGGCGGATCTCGACGACCGACTCGACCTCGTGACCGAACGGGAGCACAAGTTTCCCGGATCCTATCTTCGGCGCGCCATGGGCGGTATCGACACGGCCCTTTGGGATCTCTGGGGCTGGCGGGCCGGAAAACCCGTCGTTTCTCTTCTCGGCGGGAGTCCGGGACCGCTTCGCGCCTATGCGTCCTCGATGAAGCGTGACATCACGCCAAGGGCCGAGGGAGAGCGGTTGCAACGCCTGCGTGATGACAAGGGGTTTGATGCTTTCAAGATTCGGGTCGGCGCCGAGGTTGGTCGCGATCGCGACGAGTGGCCGGGGCGAACCGAAACGGTGATTCCGGCGCTCCGAATGGCGCTCGGGCCGGATGTTGCACTCCTGGCGGATGCAAACTCGTGTTATTCTATCGACCGCGCCATCGCCGTCGGGCGCCGACTCGAGGACCAGGGCTACTGCCACTACGAGGAACCGTGTCCCTACTGGAAGCTTGACGACACCAAACGGGTTACGGAAGCCTTGGAGATTGACGTTACCGGTGGCGAACAAGATTGCCATATCAACACCTGGCGCCGCATCATTGACGACCATGTGGTCGACGTGGTGCAACCGGACATCCTCTATCTCGGGGGAGTCGCTCGAACGCTGAAGGTGGCACGGATGGCGGCGGTGGCCGGCCGGCCGGTCACTCCCCATTGCGCCAACCTGTCCATGGTGACGCTGTTCACCATGCATGTCCTCAAGGCGATCCCGAATGCAGGCGCCTATCTTGAGTTCTCCATCGAGGGACCGGATTATTATCCTTGGCAGAATGGGCTTTTCGTCAATTGTCCCTATACCGTGGACAATGGATGTGTGACGATCTCCGACCGGCCGGGGTGGGGTGTCGAAGTCCATCCCGAATGGCTCGCGAAGGCCCGTTACAAATCCAGCATTGGGGAAGGCGGCAAATGAGCGAAAATTGACCGGATTTCCCATTTGAATACAGATAATTGAAGTTGATTGATGCGGTCTCGTCCTGAAACTTACGAGGCAACATGCCTTTCCGGTCGACCTTCGGACGGTCAAGGGCCCGTGTCTTCACAGCGGTCGGGATCGTCATCTTTGGAACGGCGAGTTCCGGATTCGCCGGGTGCGTCACTTCTTTGAATGTCGGTGTCGCCCGGTTGGCAGGGAGTGTGTCGAATCTGTGGACCGGGCCCGGTTCCGACGTCCGCTTTGTTCCAGCCGCCAACACCGTGACCGAGACTTAGACCGTCTCGACCGGTGACCCGCACGTCGATCGGACCCTCTCTCGATCGTCATGATCGAACAGCCATCGACAGTGACAGTTTCCGGCGTACGTGCAATTCGACGTTGTGGGCAGGCATTCAGAGCAGCACATGGACTCGACCGGTCGGCGTTGACGATGACCATGGGCCGGACCTTCAGGTGGCTCGCCTACGTGCTTGGACGGGCCCACTCAAATCAATTTGGGGCCTCGGTTCGGATGACGGCTTCGTCGCCATCATTGCGCCGGAATCGAGGCTGGCGCGAACCCTGAGACTCCGTCGAAGCGGGCCACTGCGGCAATCGTTTTCTGGTTCTGCGCCGAATTCCAAGCCATCCTTCCAGATGGTGATGTCGAAGCGCGTCTCGACCATTCGCCGGTTTCCCTTGCCGCTCTGCGGGGCGTATGAGCGGCTGGTCCTGGTTGGACGGCGTCGGTTTTCATCGGGCCGCGGCAGCGATGGTTTCCACCCGGATGGTCTCGGTCGCCGGCGGCAGCGCTTCCCGCATGCAGATACGCTATTCCCAAAATCGTGGGGATTGGCAGACCAGCAGGCACTCGCCGGGAAGTCCGGTCCGGCGACCTCTGCCACTCGGTCGAGAAGCAGCGCTCTTGGAATCCCCAATGGCAGGTCCCCGCGCAGCATCTTGCGGATGCCGGCCGCATTCAGGGACCACACCCCGTCGAAGCCCAGCGGTGCCAGGTCCTCACGGACGGGAATTGCGGTGAACATCGCCAGGTAGCCGATGATAACCTGACGGAATTCCCCAAGCAGGATCTTGGCCCGAAAACCCCTGGAGGCCAGCGTCGTCGGTTCGGAGGCAAGACTCCAGCGACCTTTCGGTTCCGGCCTGTAGCTACGCTTGACATCCCCGGTTCCCAACGACCAGTCGCAGCCCGACGTCGAATGTAGCCAATTCTCGCAAGTGTCCGTATCGTGCATCCCAGGAGCCGTCTGCGAGGTCGCGTGCCACTGCCCTTACGACACGATCAACGACCAAATTTTCCGTGCAGGCAAATCCGGAAGTCGCGGCGCGGGCTTGCGCATCGAGCACACGCTCGGGGTGTGCCCAGAACGAGCCGAGCATCCAGTCCGGCGTATCGCGTGCGAGAGGTATGGGGTCGATGCGAACGTCGCCGCCCAACCATTCCGTAAGCTCGCGCATGGTCGGAAAGACGTGCTGGTCCCGTTCCGCCACTTCGGGAAAGTAATCGCCTGCGAGCCACATTCGGGAACTGACCGAGGCATCGTACGTTAGCAATACAACTGGGCCGCGCGCCACCCGACGCATCTCGCGTACACCAATCTCGCGGTCCTCATCCCAGTGATGCACGGACAGGATTGCCATGGCCGCATCGACACTGTCGTCCCGAAGCGGGACCGAACCGGCCGAAACCTTGATTGCAGGGGCGAGTGCGGCTGGACGCTGTGCCACCATCACGTCGCTGGGCTCGATGGCGATAACGTGACGATCGCGCGGCTCGTAAGAACCCGTGCCCGCGCCGACGTTCAGGACGCTCTTCGCTGATCCAAGTGCTTCTTCGATCGCCGACGCGATCCGGGGGTCTTCACGGCGCGTGCGGGCATAGCCATAACCGATGGCATCGTAACGTGGGCTGGGCGAAGACGTCACGTCGCGTTCCGGGCCTATCGCGAAACGGTAGAACCCGAAATTCGCAGCGTGGGCTCGATATGCAAAACCGTTTGTGCGGCAGCAACATCCGTTCCACCGCGCAGCAAAGCCACCAAGAGTTCGCCGGTCCTGTTTCCGATCGCCAGCGAATGTGCGTCGATCGTCGTAAGACCCGGCAAGGCGACATCGGCAATATCATACGCCCCGAAACCCGCGATCATGACTTCGTCAGGCACCGAAACGCCGCGCCGCTGACACTCTGTCAGCGCACCGAAGGCGGCCAGGTCGGAGACGCAGACAACGGCGTCGATCGGCTGCCGTGCTTCAAAGATTTCAGCCATCGCCCGGACACCTTCTCGCATCGAAACCGGCGGTGAGCCGAGCGGAGTCAACTGGTAGTCGAGCCGCAGCCTTCTGGCCGCCGCGACAAACCCCCGTCTCCGATCGGCACCGCGCGTGTCGCCATTGTCATCCCCGCCGATGAAGGTCAGATGCCGCGCACCAGCCGATTGCAGATGTTCGACCATCCGGCCCATGGCGTCCGCATTGGAAAAGCCGACCGTATAGCCCACGGGCGATCGGGGGATGTCCCAGGTTTCAACCACTGGAATGCCGGAACTTACCAGTAACCGCCTGGCACGATCGGTATGGCACCCTCCGGTCACCACCATGGCTTCGGGCCGCCGCCGCAGGAGTTGTTCGATCAGGCGCTCCTCCTCGTTCACATCGTAATTCGTGTAGCCGAGCAGTAACTGCAGCCCTGCTGTCTGCAGGATCTCGTTGAGTCCACGGACGGTGTCCGCGAAGTTCGAATTGTTGAGCGAGGGGATGGTGACTGCGACGAACCCGGTTCGCTGCGATCGCAGATTCGATGCCGTGCTGTCGAAGACATATCCCATTTCCTCGGCAATCTGCAGAATCTTCTCGCGCGTTGCTTCTCCGACCGATGTATCCCGCCGGAACGCCCGCGATACGGTCATCGGCGAGACACCGACGGCCTTCGCGACGTCCGCCATTTTGGGAGGCTTCGGCATAAATGTTCTCTGATTTGTATCGTTAGCATTCAGTTTTCGGGGAAGGCCGACCCTATTGCAAGCATGCCGTTGCAACCTCGACACGTTCGACGGGAAGCGAAACCGAACGCTCCCGCGCGATGCCTCTCACTGAAAAGAGCCCGTCGGTTGCGCGGGCCTTCGACGCCCATCAACCGGTATCGGGTCAATGCGGCATTCGACGGCACCAGCTGGCTGGCAGTGATGTCAATGGCATGGAGGCCGAACAGACCGGTGTCCCTGTGGAAGTCCGGTCCCGCCTTTCGGCAAGCCGTCACCCAAGCATGGCGGAGTATCGCGCATCGGTCTGGCGGCCTAGAATCCGGCCCATGAGATTGCGACCCGTGATCATTGAAACCGTTCTTTGTCAGGGCCCTTGAAGTACTCCATTAATACGGCCTGATCCTCACCTCCCAGCCCGGCAGCGGTGAGCATCCGGTGGATTTCGGCACATGCAGCCGTGAGTGGCATTGCGGTGTTGGTCAACCGAGCGAGATCCTGCGCACCGTCGAGATCTTTCACCATGTTGTCGATACGCCCTGTGCGACGGTAATTCCTGTTGGCGAAACGCGGCATGTATTCCTGCAGCAGAACGCTGTCGGCCCGTCCTCATTTCAGCGCCAGTGGGATTTTCGCTGCGTCGACGCCGGCATCGATCGCGAGTTGGGTCGCCTCGGCGACGGCGACGAATCCCAGTCCGCACAAGACCTGATTGATGAGCTTGGTGGTCTGACCGGACCCTGACGGGCCCATGTGGGTGTAGTTGGACGCGACGTATTTCAGGACGTCGTAGGCCTCTTCCACATCGCCGGTCTCGCCGCCTGCCATCAGCGTGAGTTCTCCGGTCAGCGCCTTCTCCGGTCCGCCGGACAACGGGCTGTCGACCCAACGCAAACCCATTTCGGCAGCACGAGCGGCCAGGGCCTTTGTGGCCTCGGGATCGATCGAGGACATGTCGATGATCAATGTGCCAGGCTTTGCGCCGTCGGCGACACCGCCCGAACCAAAGACGGCGGCGTCGATGATTTTCGGGGAATTGAGGCTGGTCACGACATAGTCGCTGATCGAAGCAGCCGCTGCCGCCGTCTCCGCGGGGCAGGCGCCCTTGCCAACCAGTGCCTGAACTTTCGCGGAATCGAGATCAAACACGGTCAATGTGTTGCCGGTTTCGGCAAGTCTGGTGCCGATGGCACCACCCATTGCGCCAGCGCCAATAAGTGCGACTTTTCGGGTCAAGGTCGTCTCTCCCTGATTTTCGCCACCAACGTGTTGACCAACTGGTCGACCGGCTGGTCGATATTTGCCGTTATCGCCGTTTCGTCCAGGTCCGGTGGCTCGAGCGTGGCCAGCTGGCTGTCGAGGAGCGAAACGGGCATGAAATGGCCCGAGCGGTTCGACATGCGCTCGGACAGCACGTCTCTGCTGCCTGTCAGGTGCAGGAAACAGACCGGTTCGCCCGTGTTGCCGCGGATGATGTCGCGATAAGTGCGTTTCAACGCCGAGCATCCGTTAACAACCGTTCCGTCAATAGCTGCGGGCTGTTGACCGATCATGTCCTGCCAGGGTGCACGGTCGGCATCCGTTAGAGGCTCGCCACGTGACACCTTCATAACATTCACAGGCGGGTGCAGGTCGTCACCATCGATATAGCGCGTGCCGAGGCATTCCGAGATGGCAGCGCCGACCGAACTCTTGCCGCACCTGGACACTCCCATGACTACGAATTTGCCCGTCAGAGGCACGCCGTTATCCCACCATCGACAAAGAGCGTGTGACCATTGACGAAACTTGCAGCGTCAGACGACAGGAAAACCGCCGCACCCACCAACTCCTCGACCTTGCCCCAACGTCCTGCGGGCGTGCGTTTTGCCAGCCAGTCGGAAAACTCCGGATCGTTCACCAGCGCCGCGTTAAGGGGCGTGTCGAAATAGCCGGGTGCGATGGCATTGCAGTTGAGCCCGTATCTTGCCCAGTCTGCCGCCATGCCTTTGGTCAGGTTGGCCACCGCCCCTTTGGTGGCCGTGTAAGGCGCAATTCCGGGACGGGCCAGTGCCGTCTGCACGCTGGCGATGTTGATGATGTGTCCGGCGCCGCGACCAATCATGTGGCGCGCGCAGGCCTGTCCGACATTGAACACGGTCACGATATTTGCCCGCAAGAGCATCTCAAACTTGTCTGCAGGGAAGTCTTCCAGTGGCTTGCGGTACTGCATGCCGGCATTATTGATCAAAATGTCAATCGGACCATTGCCGCTCTCGTGGTGGTCGATCGCCGCCCCGACAGCGAAACTTTCGGTAGCGTCGAAGGCCAGTTCGTGAACGTCGACCCCGTCGGCTCGCAATGCATCCGCGGCCTTGGAAAGCCTGGCCGTGTCACGCCCGTTTAACACGATCCTCGCACCGGATTCGGCCAGCCCCCTGGCCAGCGCAAACCCGATCCCTTGAGAGGACCCGGTGACAAGCGCGGTCTTCCCGCTGAGGTCAAACATCGCTATGCCTGTAGCCATGCTCCGCATCCTTTACTTTGCTCGACAAAATGTGATTTCCCCATTTGTGGTATCGATAACAATTCTGTCAACACGAGAATTGCAATGTTGAAACCCAAGGTCCTTGGGTGGGCCCTTTTCCGGATTGGGATCAGGTCCCACTGGATCAGGCCTTTACGATGCACAGGATATTCGAGGCGGCGGATCCGGCGTCGTTTCCAACCGAATACGACCAAACGGTGCGCCGAATTGCGACAAGGGGCGAACTGGGCGCTGACCGAGAATTGATCGTGGCCTGTCCGAATCTGGAAGTCTTCTCTGTCTATGGAGTCGGATTCGATGCGGTCGACCTCGACGCCTGCCGGGAACGCAAGGTTAGGTTGACCAACACGCCGGATGTACTGATCCGCGACGTCGCCAATCTTGGTGTCGCAATGATGCTGTGCCTGGCGCGGGGCGTGATCGGAGCCGCAACTTGGGTGCGCAAAGGGGATTGGGTTCGGAATGGCCACTACCCGCTGCAGTGTCGTGTGCATGGAGCCAAGTCCGGCGTGCTGGGGCTCGGGCGGATCGGCTTGGCGGTCGCACGCCAGCTGGCCGGATTCAATATGGAATTCGCCTATTCTGACGTCAAACCCAGGGACCATGCATCAGACTGGACTTACATTGAGGATCCGGTGGCATTGGCGGACTACGCGGACTGTCCGTATGTGACGCTTGCCGATTCGGATGGGACCCGCAGTATCGTCGGCCGTGGAGTGATCGAGGCATTCGGGTCGGAAGGCATGGTGATCAACATCAGCAGGTCATCCAACATCGATGAAGACGTACTCCCCGATGCACTGGAAAGCAGTTCGCTCAGTTTTGCTGAATTCAATGTGTTCGAAGGCGAACCCGAACTGAATCCGCGATTCCTGAAGCTCGACAACGTTCGTCTTCAACCCCATCATGCGTCGGGAACCGTGAAGACCCGTAAGGCCATGGGTAGGCTGGTAAGCGACGACTTGACAGCGCATCTTGCCGGCCAACCTCTTCTGACTCCGGTACTTTGACACCGCGATGAAATCGATCGTCATTCATTCTGCAAAGGATCTTCGGATCGAGGACCGTCCGGTCCAGGAACTTGGCGCTGGCCAGGTGGAGATCAGTGTGGCCGCAGGTGGGATCTGTGGGTCGGACCTGCACTACTACCTTGATGGCGGATTCGGGGATGTCAGGCTGCAGGAACCGATGATTCTCGGCCACGAGGTTTCCGGGTACATTACTCGTCTCGGCGAGGGCGTGACCAATCTGGGAATCGGTCAATTGGTGGCTGTGTCGCCTTCGCGACCCTGCCACGACTGCACCTATTGCCGCGAAGCGAAGTACATTCAGTGCCTCAACATGAAGTTTTACGGCTCGGCGTTCCCCTTTCCGCACACTCAAGGCGCATTCCGGGAAGTGTTGGTGGCAGACGCCACGCAATGCACCGCAGCCGATCGGCTGACAGCGGGCGAGGCCGCAATGGCTGAGCCACTGGCCGTCTGCCTGCATGCCGCACGTAGAGCCAGCGGTTTGTTAGGCAAACGCGTGCTGGTCACCGGTTGCGGCCCGATCGGACTTTTGTGCATCCTCGTGGCCCGGCGATCAGGGGCCGCGGAAATCGTGGCGACAGATCTTTCGGACTTCACGCTGCGCGTGGCCAGGCAAAACGGCGCCGACGGTACCATTAATGTCAGCCGGACTCCGGACCGGATGGACGCTTACGCGGCGGGTAAGGGGTATTTCGATTTGCTTTTCGAATGCGCCGGTGTGCCGCAGGCATTGGTCGGTGGAATTGCTGCATTGCGCCCCGGCGGGATCGTGGTGCAGCTGGGGCTCGGCGGCGACATACGAATCCCGGTCCAGACGATGACGGCGAAGGAATTGGAACTCCGAGGTTCGTTCCGTTTTCATGAAGAGTTCGTCACGGCCGTCGAGCTGATGCAGAAGGGCCTGGTCGATGTCAAACCCCTAATCACTCAGACCGTGGAGCTTGGCGATGCCGAAAGCGGGTTTCAACTCGCCTCCGACCGAAACCAGTCCGTAAAAGTGCAAATCGCGTTCTGAACAGTCGCCGACCGAGCTTCGGCTGTCCGTCGGCCTCGGCGCAGTCGCGATCGGTTCCACTCACGTAACTGCCGATCGCTGTCCGCGCGGACCGGACTCGTCTCCAGCTTTGTCGAGAAACGCGCCATCTGCCCGGGCCAACAAGCCCTGTGGCCTCGCCGGCGTTCGCCACTTCGATTTACGAGCGAACCAATTCGGGGACCACAGCGCTCGAAGCGCTTACCGAGGTCGCCGTCCGTGCCGATTCCTATGCCAACACTTGGCCGATGATCTTCGTGCCGGTTGTCCGAGTCTCACCAAACACCTCTGCTGGTTTCCACGATTGCGAAGCCACGCGGCCGACCGATCGTCTCAACCTCTTCCACCGTCATGTCCAACGATCCCGAAGTTCGCGATGAGTCAAAACGCGCGTGCGTAGCGCGAATTCCATTGACCGGACTCCTCTGTTAGATTCTTGACGGCACGAAGTGGTATCGAGAACAATTTTGATTGAAAACCCGGAGAGATCAAATGTCATTCTTTGAGTCCTATGATCCCGTTTTCGATGCCTTCGTCTTGAGTAACGCACCGGTCAAACAACTCGCGACAGGGTTCGACTGGGTTGAGGGTCCAGTCTGGTTCGGCGACGCGGGCTGTCTTCTTTTCTCCGACATCCCGAACAACCGCATCATGCGCTGGACCCCTGGCAGCGGCATCACCACCTTTCGGCAGCCATCGAACTATAGCAACGGCCACACTCGTGACCGCGAGGGCCGGCTCGTCTCTTGCGAACACGGCACCCGGCGGGTGACAAGGACCGAACATGACGGACAGATCACAGTGATTGCGGACAGCTTTGATAGCAAGCGGCTCAATTCACCCAACGATGTGGTCGTGAAATCGGACGGTACGATCTGGTTCACGGATCCGCACTATGGGATCATCACCAATTATGAGGGTTATGCCTCAGAGCAGGAACTGCCGTGCAACCTATACCGGGTCGACCCGGCTACGGGACATATGGACGCGGTAGTGACGGACGCCAATTGCCCCAACGGCTTGGCGTTTTCACCGGACGAGTCGCGGCTCTACATGGCCGATACGGGACGTTTGTTCAGCGACGATCCGCAGCATATCCGGGTCTTCGACCTTGGTTCCGATGACAGGTTGTTCGGCGGCGAGGTTTTTCACGCAATCGATCCGGGCTGTTCGGATGGAATTCGCGTCGACACCGACGGCAATCTCTGGTCCTCCGCTGCCGATGGTGTTCACTGCATTTCCCCGAACAGCGAACTTCTGGGCAAGATCCTGGTGCCGGAACTGGTCTCAAACGTTTGTTTCGGCGGACGCGCAAAACACGAACTTTATGTTACTGCGACGACCTCGATCTATCGCGTCAGCTTGAACCGGCAGGGGATCCAGCACCCATGAACAAGTCAGATATCGGGCTGATTGGCCTGGGCACGATGGGGGCGATGCTATCGCTCAACATCGCCGAAAAAGGTTTTGCGATTTCGGTGTTCAATCGTACAGTCGCGCGTGTCGACAGCTTTGTGAAAGGGGCCGGATCGCTGGCGTCGCAGATCACTCCGGCCCGCTCGCTGGACGAATTCGTCGACACGATCGCTGCGCCACGCGCGATCATAGTGATGGTGCCCGCGGGCGAAGCCGTGGATGCGCAGATTGCTGCGCTTCGACCACTGTTGAATTCCGATGATCTGATAATTGATGCGGGCAACGCAAACTTCCACGATACCAACCGCCGCGCAGCTGAAGCCACCGCTGTCGGCGCGTCTTATCTCGGCATCGGGGTTTCGGGTGGCGAGGATGGCGCGCGGCACGGACCTTCGATCATGGGCGGTGGCGATCGGTCGAACTGGGGCCGGGTGGCACATATCTTTGACGCTATTGCCGCAAAATACCAGGGCAAGCCTTGCGCAACCTGGATGGGACCTGGAGGTGCGGGGCATCTCGTCAAAACAGTGCATAACGGAATCGAATATGCCGACATGCAGCTGATCGCCGAAGCCTATGGCGTGATGCGCGATGGAATGAATATGACGGCCCCGGAATGTGGCACCGTATTCGGGCGTTGGAACCGTGGAATTTTGAAGTCCTACCTTACGGAAATCTCCGCCGAGGTCTCGAACGCGACGGACCCCACCACCGGGTCACCCGTGCTCGACATTATTCTGGACCGTGCCGGCCAAAAGGGAACAGGCCGCTGGACGGTGATCGAAAGCCAGCAGACCGGCGCACCGGTGCCAGTGATCGAGGCCGCCGTCGCGGCCCGCAACATGTCTGCCGAATTGACGACGCGCCACGTGGGCGAAGACCTGTTTGGCGGGGTACCGCAGGTGTTGGACCGCGAATCCTTGACCCTCGACGATCTGGAGGCGGCACTGATCGTCGGAAAAATCATGTGTTACGCCCAGGGCTTTGCACTGCTGGCGCGCGTAGGAACGGCCCATGGCTGGGAGTTGCCAATGTCCGCAATTGCCGAGACCTGGCGTGAAGGTTGCATTATTCGATCGGCGATGCTCAATGACATGGCCACGGCGCTCGGTGAGGATCCCGGCCGCAACCTGATGTTTGCCCCTTACTTTGCCGACCTCTTGCGCCGCAACCAGGCCGCGCTTCGCAATGTCGCAGCGGTAGCGGTCGCCCATGGCCTTCCGGTTCCCGCTATGTCCGCGGCGCTTGGTTATTTCGACACGATGCGTAGTGCGCGTACGACCGCAAACATGATCCAGGCCCAACGCGACTTTTTCGGGGCTCATTCCTTCGAGCGAATCGACGCCCAGGGTTCCCATCACGGACCTTGGGGGAAGGCCTGAACTTGCCCGGCACCGAATCTTCCCGGCGCCCGAAGCAGTGGAGGCCCCGGGTGCGTTACTTGTGATCGCTAATTGTCCCTTTTCTTCTTTCGTCTCGAAACGTCCAAACGCGGTCGCGTATGTCGCCAGTACCGAGAACAGGCGTAACGTTTTCCTGTCTTTCTGTTCGACCGAAACGCGAGTCTGAATTCAATTCTGTCCGGAAGATTGGGTATCCGGCGCTTCTGATTCTACTGCACCGAATTCAATATCGACGATTCCGAAATCTCCGAAATCCGCGTGAAATCGGTCACCGGGGCGGGCTTCGATCGGCCGCGTGAAGGATCCGGACAACACGACATCCCCGGCACGGATCGCCTGGCCGCAGGTGGCGAGCCGTTCGGCGAGCCAACCGACGGCAAGCGCCGGATCGTCGAGAACGCCGGCCCCGAGCCCGGTTTCTTCCACAATCCCGTTCCGGGTCACGATCGCGCCGACCCGCCGGAGATCGTGGGCTCCAGGTCGATGCCTGTCAGGTCCGAGCACGATTCCAGCGTTGGCAGCATTGTCGGCAATCGTGTCGAAGACGGTTCGCGTTCGCCCGTTCTCGGGATCCCGGCGGACGATCCGCGTGTCGAGTATCTCAAGTGAAGGGCAGACCGACTCTGTTGCCGCGAGCACATCGTCCCGGGAAACCGACCGTCGGCCATCGAGATCACGGTTCATGATGAAGACGATCTCGGCTTCAATCCTTGGCTTGATGAACCGGTCCGGTGGCACCCGGGTCCCGGATTCGAAGTGCATGTCGTCGAAGATCACGCCGCTGTCGGGGAAATCGATGTCGAGGGCCATTTGCATGGCTCTGGACGTAAGGCCGATCTTCCAGCCGGTAATGCACCGGCCCGCCGCAACCTTTCTGTCAATCAGCAGTTGCTGGATGGCATAGGCATCGTCCAGCGTGATTCCCGGATAGTCCGTCGAAATCAGCCCGATCTGGACCCTTGACCGTTCCGCCTCGAAAAGCCGGTCAGCGAGAACGGGAAAGTGTTTGAAGTCAGGTCTCATGACGGGAATTCCCTTGCCGGTTTGTCAGGTTCCGGATCGCGGATGCGGTTCCGAAGCCGGCCAATTCCCTCGGCTTCCACTTCGACGATGTCGCCGGGTATCAGCCACTTCGGTGGATCCGATCGTGCGCCGGCACCCGTCGGTGTCCCGGTGATGATCAGATCCCCGGGGACTAGCGTCGTAAAGGTCGAGACGTAGTGAATCAGGAATCGGGGTGGAAAGACCATCCGGCCGGTTCGGTCGTCCTGCCGGAGTTCGCCGTTGACCCGGGTCGTGAGGCGGATGTCAGCGATCTGCGATTCATCGGCGAACGGAATGATCCACGGTCCAATGGAGCCGGTGCCGTCAAAATTCTTGCCTTGTGTGACATTGAATTTGGCGTGGCGCATCCAGTCACGGATCGAGCCCTCGTTGCAAAGGGTAAGCCCGGCGATGTGATCGAGCGCCCTGGACGTCGGGATCGAACGCCCGCCCTTTCCGATTACCAGAACGATTTCGCCCTCGTAGTCGAACTGTTCCGAAACCGCAGGCCGGGTGAGCGGAACGTCATGGCCCACAAAACTCCGGGCAAATCGGATAAACATTGAGGGAAAGGGAGGTGGTTCTCTGCCGTCGCGGTATTCGGCGTTCCTGTCGGGATAGTTGACTCCGATACAGATGATCTTTTCCGGCGCAGGGACCGGAATGGAGAAGACACATTTCTCAGGGTCCTGCAGGCGCGCAGACGTGGTTTCCGACCTGCGAGCCGCTTCCTCGAGCCCAGGAAGACCGTCACCAGCAATCACCTCCCTGAGAGACGGCCATTCCGGGGTCTCCGGGGACAGCGGGAGCAAACCCTGGTCTGTAACGGCGCCGTAGTAGTCTTCGTTTCCGCAACGCCAGCTCGCCAGTCGGATCATCGCCTTCTCCCCTGTTTCCGTTGCCCTGGGTGTCGGCAACCGCGACCCTGGCCGTTTCCCCATGACGGTCGTGGTCGTCCGTTATCAGTTGGATCAGCGATCAGCGGCGATTATCGGCTGAGCCGTCAAGTCCGGATCCCTCGGTTCGACGCCGACAAACCGGGTGCCGTGTTCGAACCAGCTTCGCGGCGCCGGTGCGCCCCAAAGCGTCTGGCGTTGCGGGTCCTTCAGATCCCAGCGGATGGGTTCGTGGTCGGGGTCGAGAGTCTGATAGTCGGAGCAGTAGAATTCGATCCGGTGACCGTCGGGATCCGTCACATAGAGAAACAGCGCGTTCGAAATGCCGTGCCGACCCGGACCTCGTTCGACCTTGGTGACATGGCCGGTTGAGGCCATCAGGTCGAGGAGGTCGATGATGGCCATCGGAGTCGGCACCCAGAATGCGAGATGATGCATCCGTGGACCCGCGCCATTTGTGAAGGCGATGTCGTGGACTGTTCCTTTCCGGTGCATCCATGCGGCCCAAAGCGCCCCTGTATCCTCGTCTTCAGTGTACTCTGTGACTCGAAATCCGAGATCAGAATAGAAGGCGACGCTTTCATCCACATTAGGGGAGAAGGCATTGAAATGGTCGATCCTGAGCGGTCGCACGCCGCGGTACAGATCGTACTTTTGGTGGATGGCTTCGAGGCGGTCCATCCGATGGTGAAACTCGATCGGCATGCCATGGACGTCTGATGTCGCCAGCGTCCGGCCCTGATGCGGACGTTCGACCCATGTGGCAGCCCGGTTCCGTTGGCTAAAGTGATCCTGCAATCGATCGAGATCCGCTTCGGCAAAGGTCCGGAATCCGACGGCCATGGCAGCCGGGTCCGGGGCTCGGTTCAGAACCAGGCAATGATGCCCCCGTTCTTCCAGGCCCCGGAAGCTGATTCTCTCCGACGATTCCTCTGTGATCTGCAATCCCAGGATGTCGGCATAAAATCGTCGGCTTTCGGCCAGGTCGGCAACCGTCAGTTCGACATGGCTGAGGCGAATGATGTTGAAGGGGGGGACGAGGACGGGAGCCGGAATCGGCATCGGTGTCAGCCTCCGAGACGCGGGATGTGGTGCCGGGTCGTGGCGAAGGCCACGTTTCGGGTCTCCATATAAAATTCGAAGGACCAGTCACCACCGTCCCTGCCGATCCCCGAGGCTTTGGCGCCGCCAAACGGCGTTGGCAGATGGCGGACGTTTTCCGAGTTCACCCAGACCATCCCGACATCAAGGTTTTCGGAAAGGCGGAATGCGCGGGTCACGTCCGACGTCCAGACATAGCCGCAGAGCCCGTAGTCGATAGCATTGGCCAGAGCGATGGCGTCTTCGTCATCGTCAAAGGGCAGCGCTGTCAGCACCGGTCCGAAGATCTCTTCACGAGAAATCCGCATGTCCGGGTGGGCATCGGTAAACAGGGTCGGCTCGACGTAGCAGCCCGATGCGTTCGGGCTTCCACCACCGAAGGCGAGGGTGGCGCCTTCCGCCTGACCGAGACCGATATAGTCCTGGACCTTCTTCTGGTGCACTGGATGGATCATTGGCCCGACGACGGTCGCCGGATCGAGAGGATGCCCGACGCGGATCCCCCGGGCCTTGCGCGCGACGCGCTCAATGAAGGCGTCTTGGATGGATCGTTCCACCAGCAGCCGCGAGGAGGAGGTGCAGCGTTCGCCGTTCAGCGAATAGATCATGAAAACGACCGCGTCGGCCGCCCTGTCGAGATCGGCATCTGCGCAGACGATCACCGGGTTCTTGCCACCGAGTTCGAAATGCACCCGTTTCAGCGTGTCGGCGCCTTGTCGCATGATCTGAGATCCGGTCCTGCTTTCGCCTACAAAACCAATGGCCCGGACATTCGGGTGTTCGGTGAGAGCCCGGCCCGCCGTCTCGCCGGCGCCGTGGACCAAATTGAAGACCCCTGGCGGAATTCCCGCCTCTTCTGCGATTTCGACGAGAATCGTCGCCGAGAGAGGAGACAATTCCGCCGGCTTGTGGACAACCGTGCAACCGGCGGCAAGGGCCGGTGCGATCTTCCATGTACTCAGCATGAAAGGCGTGTTCCACGGGGTGATGACTCCGACCGGCCCGATCGGATACCTCGCGGTCATGTTGACCTGCCCTGGCGCATGGGTCACGCGGCCGTCGCGGGCTTCCGGAGCCCGGTCTGCAAAGAAGCGGAAATTCTCGGCGCCACGGATCGCCGCCTTCGACATGAAGCGAATCGCCTGGCCGGTGTCGACGCTCTCGATCAGGGCGATTTCGTCGGCACGTTCGACAATCCCGTCGGCGACACCGTGCAGTAGTGACTTCCTGACGGATCCGTCCATGGCCGACCAGTCCGCAAACGCTGCCGCCGCGGCATTTGCCGCCGCGTCAATGTCTGCCGCCGTGCCCTCCGCAACGTCGGCCAGTGGTTCGAGATCAACGGGCGAAATCGTCGTGAAGGTCTTTCCCTCCACGGAGGAGCGCCATTCACCGTGGATCCGGTGCTGGACCCCTCGCTCCCGAATCCTGTCGAGATGCACCTGTGCCCGGGCCTGGTTCTCCGCAAAGGTGGTCATTGGCCCTATCCCTCGTCCCCAACCAGCCGGTCGTGAATCCGATTGGCATTCCATCGAAGATCGGCATCGATTTCCGTGACCTCCAATGAGAGCGCCAACCGGCCCTTGTCAATGGGCACCGCAAGCCGGTTTCGGGCGGCGTGGAAGAGTGCTTCCCCAACCGCCACTTTTTGCGGGTGAGTGCGTCCCGGCGCGATGTGCAGCCTGAGGGCCACAAAGGCATTGTCCGGATCCCCATCGGCGACACGGTACAGAGGCGAAGGATAGGCGCGGATGCGGATCCCGCCGGTTCGGAACAGTCCGGACTCGGACATTGTCGTCGCCATCGCGTCAAGAAACCCGTTGAGGTCCACGTGCAGACGGTCGACGAGATTGTCCGAGTATTCAATGATGAGATGCGGCATCAGCCTAACGTCATGCGGCCCGGACCCGTATGAACTGCCGGCGTCGAGCGTCTGAACGGCGCCCTGTATCGGCCGCAGTTTCCGCGATCAGCAAACAGATGATCGATCATTCGCCGCGGGCCATGGCGGCGACTCCGGTCCGGGCGAGATCGGTGAGACCCAGCGGCCGCATGAGTTCGACGAAGGCGTCAATCTTTTCCGGTGTTCCGGTCAATTCGAAGGTCAGGCTTCCCAGTGTCGTGTCGACGACGCGAGCCCGGAACACGTCGGATATCCTGAGGGCCTCGACCCGAACTTCTCCGCTACCATTGACCTTGAGCAGTGCCAGCTCACGCTCGACGGAAGGTCCTTCCACGGTCAAGTCATGGACATCGTGAACGGGAATCAGCCGTCCGAGTTGGGCCTTGATCTGTTCGATCACTTCCGGTGTGCCATCGGTGACGACAGTGATTCTGGAGAGATTCTTCTCGTGGTCGACCTCGGCAACGGTCAGGCTTTCGATGTTGTAGCCGCGACCGGAGAACAACCCGATCACCCGGGCGAGCACGCCGGCTTCATTGTCGACAAGGACAGCGAGCGTATGAGTCTCGTGCCGGTCGGTGAGATAACTGCGGAGATCGTAGGCGCTCTTCCGCGAACTGCCTTTCTTGATGACCAGTGAATTCATGATGGGTTTTCCGGAATCCGTTTCGGCGGGTAATGGATAACGCTGATTGCCGCCGGGTGTCAGCCTTTCGGGCCCGAGCGCCTGTCAAACAAGCACGGCACCTGACTCGTCAATGGCCTCGTCGATGCGTGTATCCGGCTCGCGTTCACCGAGCAGCATTTCGTTGTGGGCTCGTCCTGACGGGATCATTGGAAAGCAATTCTCGTGCTTTTCGACCAGGCAGTCAAAAATGACCGGACCGTCATAGTCGAGCATCTCCTGGATCGCCGCATCGAGGTCGCCCGGCCGTTCGCAGCGGATTCCCTTGCAGCCAAAGGCCTCCGCGAGCTTTACGAAGTCGGGGAGCGCTTCCGACCAGGAGTGCGAGTAGCGCTCGCCATGAAGCAGTTCCTGCCATTGCCTGACCATTCCGAGGCGTTCGTTGTTGATCACGAATTGCTTGACCGGAAGGCGGTACTGGACTGCCGTTCCCATCTCCTGCATCGTCATCAACCAACTCGCCTCGCCGGCAACATTGATGACCAGCGACTCCGGATGGGCGATCTGCACGCCGATCGAGGCGGGAACGCCGTATCCCATGGTCCCGAGGCCTCCCGAGGTCATCCACCGGTTCGGCTCGTCGAAAGTCATGAACTGGGCAGCCCACATCTGGTGCTGACCGACCTCTGTACAGACATAGCGGTCCGGGTGGTCCCGGGTCAGCGCTTCCAGCCTCTGGATTGCGAATTGCGGTTTGATCCGAGTGTCGGAACCTGTGTAGGCGAGGCAGTCGGTCCGGCGCCATTCAGCGATCTGGTGCCACCAGTCCCGGACCCCGTCGGAGTCGGTCGTCCGGCCCCGTTGCGTCCACACCTTCAGGAGATCGTCAAGGACATGCGCGACATCGCCAATGATGGGGATGTCGACATGAATGACCTTGTTGATGGAGGAGGGATCGATGTCGATATGCGCTTTCCGGGATCCGGGACTGAAGGCGTCGACTCGGCCGGTGATACGGTCATCGAAGCGGGCGCCGATGCAGATCATCAGATCGCAGTCGTGCATCGCCAGATTGGCTTCGTAGGTCCCGTGCATCCCGAGCATGCCGATCCAGTGCCGACCGGAACCGGGATAGGCACCGAGTCCCATGAGAGTCGAAGTGACGGGAAACCCGGTGGATTCCGCAAGCTTGCGGAGCAACCGACAGGCCGTTTGGCCGGAATTGATCACACCGCCTCCGGTGTAGAGGATCGGACGGCGGGCTGTCTCCATGGCCGTCGCCAGTTCGGTAATGGCATCGGGATCGCCCTTGACCTGGGGATCGTAGTGACCCATGCGTGCCAGTTCCGGCGGCCTGTAGGTGGCGGTGGCGAACTGGACGTCCTTGGGAATGTCGACAAGGACAGGTCCGGGGCGGCCGCTCCGGGCGACGTGGAATGCCTGATGAATGATGTCGGAGAGATCTTCTGTTTCCTTGACCAGCCAGTTGTGCTTGGTGCAGGGGCGAGTGATGCCGACGGTGTCGGCCTCCTGAAAGGCGTCGTTTCCGACCATGAAGGTCGGGACCTGGCCGGTGAGGACGACGATGGGTATGGAATCCATCAACGCATCGGTCATCCCGGTCACCGCGTTGGTGGCGCCGGGTCCTGAAGTGACCAGGACCACGCCAGGTTTTCCGGTCGATCGCGCATAGCCTTCGGCGGCATGGGCCGCCCCCTGCTCATGGCGGACCAGGATATGGCGGATCTGGTTTTCCTTGAAGATCTCGTCATAGATCGGCAGGACGGCACCGCCTGGATAACCGAACACAGTATCAACCCCTTGGTCCTTCAAGGCCTGAACGACCATTTCGGCACCGGACAACTGCTGTTCCATCGTCAGATCTCTTCGGTTCATCGCTGTTTCGGGCGGTTGACGTCTGGCAACAAAAAACCCCCTTTCAAGGGGGTTGCGGCGCGGGGCAACGATTCCGACTACGCTGCCACGCGCGATCCCACAGGCACGGTTTCGTGCTCCATATTTTGAATTCTTTCCACAACGTCACGTTAGGAGTGCAGATCAGGTGGGTCAAGGGATTTTCGCCATGTCGTCGGGCGCAGAGACGGACTGACAAGCCGCGAATTCGGGTCCGGAAACCGGAGACGCGTCGAAGAATAGGGCCAGCCACCCGTAACACGGCCCGAACCCCATGCGATTGGTTTGCACTTTGGGCCATCCAATGAGGATTCAAAAACCCAGAGCTGCCGGGGCCGGAAAGGGTGATCGAGGTCCTCGGACCGGACCCGGGACAGGCAATGCGGGAGTCCGCCGTGTCGTGGCGGTCCGTTTCCGTCAGGGATGTTCTTCGCTCCACTCCGCACCGTCCGGGAATCGGTGCCGCGCGATGCTCTTCGGGTGCATTTCGATCGAATACCCGGGAGATTCCGGTGGCATGTAGCGTCCGTTTCGTACGACGACCGGATCGAGAAAATGTTCGTGCAGGTGGTCGACATATTCGAGGACCCGGTCCGTCAGGCTTCCAGAAACCGCGACATAGTCGAAGATCGCCAGGTGCTGGACGTATTCGCACAGCCCGACCCCGCCGGCATGCGGACAGACCGGTACCTTGAACTTTTCCGCCATCAGGAGGACCGCGACGACTTCATTGATGCTGGCGAGCCGACAGGCGTCAATCTGGCAAACAGCCATGGCGTCAGCCTGCAGGAACTGTTTGAACATCACGGCATTGTGGCAGTGCTCCCCGGTGGCCACCCGGACCGGCGCGATCGCCCGGGCGATCGCGCCATGGCCGAGGATGTCGTCAGGACTGGTCGGTTCCTCGATGAACCAGGGGTCGAAACGCGCGAGTTCTTCCATGTTGCGGATGGCTTCGTTGACGCCCCAGACCTGGTTGGCGTCCATCATCAACTTCCGCTCCGGGCCGATCGCATCCCTGAGGATCGCGGCCCGGCGTGCATCGTCCGCGATGTTGACGCCCACCTTCATCTTGAAATGTCGCCAGCCCTGGTCGACCGCGGTTCGGGCGAGGTTGCGCATCTTCTGGTCTGAGTATCCCAGCCAACCGACAGAGGTGGTGTAGGCCGGATACCCGTTCGTCTCCATTTCGGCGATCCGGGCCTCCCGCCCCGCCCGGCTTTCTCGCAGCCTTTCCGCGGCCTCAACCGGGTCCAGTGCGTCCTGGAGATAGGTCCAATCGACGAGGCGGACAATCTCGTCGGGGTTCATGTCGACAAGAAGCCGCCAGACGGGCTGTCCCATCGTCTTGGCATAGAGGTCCCACGCGGCATTCAGGACCGCGGCGCCAGCAAGATGTATCACGCCTTTTTCCGGTCCGACCCATCGCAGTTGGTGGTCCTGCGTCAGGGCCGCATGAAAGGCGCCCATGTCGTCGAGGATTCCGTCCACCTCCCGCCCGACGACAAGCGGAGCGAGGGCGTTGATGGCTGCAACACAGATTTCGTTACCGCGACCGATCGTGAACGTCATTCCGTGACCATTGTTCGGACCATTGGTCTCGAGGACCACGTAGGCGGCCGAATAGTCCGGCGTGGGGTTCATCGCATCGGAACCGTCCAGATGGCGTGATGTCGGAAACCTGACGTCTGTGGCCCGGACGGCCGTAATCCTGTTCACCATGGAAACTCCCCGGTTTGTTCCGTTTTCTCGGTGCTGGTCCTCATCCTCCGGGGCCCTTGCCCGGTGGCCTCGCTTGACTTGTCGCGAGTCGAAGCTAACATGCTAGAATGTTAAATCGCGAAGGGCGCGCCGCGCAAGGCAAGGCGGATCGAGCGCAGCGATTCAGGCCGCTAAGCGAATACTCCGGTTCGCTGGCAAACCGGACATACCATGCCTTGCGGGACGCCATCCTTGACCTCAGCCTGCGTCCTGGCGAGAGTCTTCGAAAACCCGAAATCTGCCAGGCACTCGGCGTGTCGCGGTCTCCCCTGTCGGAGGCCGTCACGAAGCTGGTAGGTGAAGGACTCCTCCATGTGAAGCCGCAGGCCGGAACCTATGTCGCAACGTTTTCCATCGAGGACATCCGTGAGGGCGCATTTCTCCGCGAAGCCATCGAATTGGCGGCCATCGAATACCTGGCCCCGCGTATCACCGACCCCCAGTTGCGGATCCTGCGCCGGAATCTCCGTATACAGAAAGCGCTCGCCGAAGACGGTGACTTCGAGGGATTTTACCGGTTCGACGAGGAGTTTCACGAACATGTCCTGCTGATGACCGGGTTTCGACGACTCAAGACCGTTGCCGATGCGGCGTGGGTCAACGTGAACCGGGCACGCCGACTCCTGCTGCCCGTCGCCGGACGGATCGAGGAATCGCTCGCCGAGCACGGCACAATCGTCGACGACTTGGCCAATCGTGACCCGGACCGAGCACGGTTGTCGATGCGGTTGCACCTCCGGCGGCTGGTGCCCGTTCTGTCGACGCTTGAGACCGAGCGCCCTGAACTCTTCGGTCCGTCTGCAGCGGACACGATCTAGGCGAGACATCGTCAGCTTGGCCTCCATTCGTCATGATCGGCAATCATATGCGGCGCGCCTGAACGCGTTTCGGGCGGCCGGGCCGGACGGATGCCGGACTGGCATCGAGGCCATGATCGCCGCTGCCGGGCGCGTTGGCGGGCTTACCAGTGCCGACCTGAACTTCCCTGAACATCTTGCCGGCGAAAACGTGGATGCGATATCGCGGGCGCTGTCGGACCATGGCCTCGCCCTCAACGGCCTGGCCATGCGCTTCGCCATGCCGGAATTCGCGAACGGCGCCTTCACGAACCCTGATGCAGCCATCCGCCGCGAGGCGATCGACCTCACCAGACGCGGCCTCGACATTCTGGCAGAAATGGGTGGGTCGCTGATGACCCTCTGGATGGGACAGGACGGATTCGACTATGCGTTTCAGGCCGACTACGGCGTGCTCTGGGACCGGACTGTCAGTGCCCTGGTCGAGGTGGCGGATCACAATCCCGACACCAACGTTGCCGTCGAGTACAAACCAAACGAACCGCGGGCTTTCGCCCTGATGCCCGATGTCGCGACGACGCTTCTCGGACTGTGCGAGGCGGATCGTCCGAATCTGGGTATCACCCTGGACTTTGCCCATTCCCTCTACGCCGACGAGATGCCCGCCCATGCCGCTTGCCTGGTTGCCCGTCACAGCCGATTGCTCGGCGTTCATCTCAACGATGGGTATGGCAAGCGTGACGATGGTCTCATGGCCGGAGTCGTGCATCCGATTCAGACCGTCGAACTGTTCGTCGTTCTGGCTGGAATCGGTTATGATGGCGTGATCTATTTTGACACCTTTCCCGATCATTCGGGCCTGGACCCCGTCGAGGAATGCCGAACCAACCTGGCCAACACCGAACGCCTCCGCATGCTCGCGGCCCGGCTGTCGGATCATGTCGAACTGAGAAAGGCCATCGCCCGTCAGGATGCGGCAACGAGCCAGCGAATTGTCGCGAGGGCCCTCTTCGGGGCGGGATAGGCGGTGGCGTCCGACGTGTTTGTCGCCGGTGCATTGCACCTGGATGTTGTCGTCGAGGCCCCGCATTTGCCGGATATCGACGAAACAGTCACCGGACGATCCGTCGACTACCGGTTTGGTGGCAAGGGCGGGAACCAGGCGGTTGCGGCCGCCCGGTTCGGAGCCTCGGCAGCCATTGCGGGCCGGGTTGGGCGGGGCCGTTTGGGAAAGATGCTCCTTGCGGCCCTCGATTCCGCTTGAGTCGACCGGAATTAGGTAAGGATCGTCGATGGACGGTCGGGAATGAGTGTGGCGATCGTCGATTCCCGAGGGGCCTACCAGGCGGTCGTTGTGTCCGGCGTCGCCGCGAGCCTGGAGGCCTGTGACGTTGCCGTTCCCGAGAGCGCCGGCGTCATCCTGCTCCAGAACGAGATTCCCGCCGCAGCCAATCTTGAGATCGCCCGGAAGATAGCAGAACGGGCAACGCTCATCCTCAACGCCGCGCCTGCTCGCTCACTCGACCCTGAACTCCTCGACCGCGTCGACCTGCTGATCGTAAACCGGGTTGAAGCCCGGCATCTGGCCGGAGCCGACATCGCCGGCCGGGAGATTGCCGTTGCTGGACGTCTTGCCGCACTCTGTCGAGGGCGCGTCATCGTCACCCTCGGAGAAGGCGGCCTGATCATCGGATGCCGGCACGACGGGGTCCGGAAGTTCCCTGCCCATGCCGTGACGGCCGTGTCGACCCATGGCGCGGGTGATGCATTCGTGGGCGCGCTGGCCGCCGGATTGGCCGGAGGGCAGGCAATGGACGACGCTGTGCGGTTCGCGCAGGCCGCGGCGGCACTCTTCGTTTCCACGTCTGTGGAGGATCGGGCGCGACTTACCCGCCGAGACGTCCTGGCTTTCCTGTCCGCCTCATGATTCCAGTCTGTAGAACTCCGCCGCCGTCTCGCCAAAGACCCGTGCCGTCTCTGATTCCGAAAGACCGTCGACGAGACGTTCGGCGGCAGCCACCCAACCCGAATATTCGGTTCTCAGGCGGCACACAGGCCAATCCGAACCCCACAGGATCCGGTCGGGGCCGAAAACCTCGAACACATGGTCGACATACGGTCTGAGGTCCGCCGGGCACCAGTTTTCCTTCGCCTCTGTCACAAGCGCCGAATATTTGCAGTAGGCGCCGGTTTCCTCCGCGATCCGACGCATGCCATCGGCCCAGTGGTCGAATTCGGCGGTGTTGTGGTTTCGTATCCGAGGTTTCATGCAATGGTCGACAACCGTTCGCATGTCCGGATACCGCCGCAGGATGGTCAGAAAATTCTCAAGGTGCCGCGGAAATCCGAGGGCGTCAAAGGTGAGCCCGAGGTCCGCGACAGCCCGGAATCCCCACTGAACGTCGTTTCTCAGCATCCAGTCGTCATCCGGAATGTCCTGGATCATCGGCCGAATGCCGAGGAATTTCGGATGCCCGGAGAGGCGTTCAAGGTCCGCGCGACCGGACAGTGACTCGAAGTCCACCCAGCCGACAACGCCGGCGACGCTGGCCGTCGCATCGGCAATGCCGAGCAGGTATTCGGTCTCATTCACGGTGGCGGCAGCCTGAACCAGGACAGTCCGGTCAAACCCGTGAGCCTTCAACTGCGGTTCCAGGTCGGATGGGCCATAGGGCTGCGCCAGCGTGGCGTCGTCCATTGGCATCCAGTCATAGTCACCCCGGGCCGGATTCCAGTAGTGCTGGTGGGAGTCGATCCGTGTCACGGCCCCTCAATCCGTCGGTGCGTCCGGGTGCACGAGGCCTTCTGACTTGAGGTCGGACCAGAGCGCCGGAGGGATTTCGGCTCTGGAGGCTCGAACATTCGAGGCCATCTCGTCCTCGCTCTGGCCGCCGGGAATGACCGACATGACCGCGGAATGCCGAAGCGGAAACTGGAAGGCCGCGTCTACCATCCTCACGGCATGCCTGTCGCAGACCGCCCGGATCCGCCCGACGCGTTCGAGAATCTCGTTCGGTGCGGGGGTGTAGTCGTAGAACGCGCCGTCCTCGGGGCCCGTCGCGAGAATGCCGGAATTGTACGGACCGCCGATCACGACTCCAATTCCGCGCTGAACGCAGAGTGGGAGAAACGACGTGAGCGCGTCCTGCTCCAGGAGCGTGTATCGTCCGGCAAGCAAAATGATGTCGAAGTCGCCCCGTTCGATCAGCCACTGGGCGGGTTGCCACGCGTTGATTCCGGCACCGAAAGCCCGGATCACACCTTGGTCGCGCAGAGACAGAAGCGCACGGTATCCACCCGACATGAACTCGTCGAGCCGTTCGTCCACGGCCTTCTGATTCCCGTGGTTGAAGACATCCAGATCATGCGCGTAAAGCACATCCACCCGGTCGACACCCAGCCGTTCCAGCGAGAACTCAAGGGAACGCATGACCCCGTCATAACCGTAGTCATAGATCTCGTTCCGGCTCGGAACGTCGAACCACTTTCCGATGCCATCGCGCCGGTCGGGCGTCGTTGCGCGAAAAGTGCGCCCGATTTTTGTCGAGAGAACATAGTCTTCACGCTTGCGGATCCGCAGCATCGGGTTCAGCCGTGTCTCGGAGAGGCCAAACCCGTAAAGAGGTGCCGTATCGTAGTAGCGAACGCCTCCAGCCCAGGCCCCCTCCAGGATCCTTGTGGCGCATGTGTCGCTGATCGCCCGATAGAGATTGCCCAGAGGCGCCGCCCCAAAACCCAATTCGGTAAAGGTCAGCCCGCCGTCTCCGTGCCTGTCCCAGTGGCGGGTTTTCATTTCCATGTGGCAATCCATTTCCCACTTCATCCTTCAAGTGCACTCTAGTATGTCCCGTGTCGACTACCAAGGTGTCTGACGACATCCCGGGCCGCGGCCCCGGGGCCGGGAGGCGGCATGGACAGATTCGTCAGGGTTTTCGGCAACAGGAAGCCCGTTATCGGTATGGTCCACCTCGGCGCCCTGCCGGGGTCTCCGCTCTTCGATTCCGACGCCGGGCTCGAAGGGCTGGTCCGGGACGCACGAACCGAATTGACGGCGTTGCAGTCCGCAGGCTTCGATGCTGTCCTCTTCGGCAATGAGAACGATCGCCCCTACGAGTTTGATGTCGATCTCGCATCGACCGCGACAATGGCCTTCGTCATCGGGCGTCTACGGAACGAGATTTCCATTCCTTTCGGTGTCAATGTTCTCTGGGATCCAATGAGTACGGTCGCTCTCGCGGCGGCTACCGGTGCCCAGTTCGTCCGCGAGATCTTCACCGGCACCTATTCGTCGGACATGGGCTTTTGGACCCCGAACGCCGGTGCCGCCATGCGTTACCGGGACCGTCTCGGCCGCCGCGACATGGCCATGCTGTTCAATGTTTCGGCGGAGTTCGCCGACAGCCTCGACCGACGCGCACTCGCTGACCGGGCACGAAGCGTCGTCGTCTCCAGTGTTCCGGACGCCGTCCTGGTGTCCGGCCAGATCACCGGAGAAGCGGCGGCCATGTCCGACCTGGAGGCCGTCAAGGCGGTCCTGCCCGGGATTCCCGTCCTCGCCAATACGGGCGTGAGGCATGACACGGTCGCAGATGTGCTCGCCGTGGCCGACGGCTGCATCGTCGGAACGGCGCTGAAGGAGGACGGCGACACCTGGAATGCCATCGACCCGGAACGGGCCAGGGCGTTCATGGCCGTAGCAAGAACGGCTCAGGGCGCGTTGCGGTGAAAGACCGACTGCGGTCCCAGCTGGTCAAGCTGATGATGATTCCGGGCCTCAGCGGGCACGAGGGCAGGGTCAGACGGCAGATTTCGGGGTCCTTGGACCGTGTGGGATGTCATTCGCGATCCGACCGCTTCGGGAATCTGATCGCCACGCTGGAGGGCGCCCCCGGACTCCCGTCCGTCATGTTGTTTTCGCACATGGATCAGGTTGGTTTCGTCGTGCGAAAGATCCGTGATGACGGGCTTCTGCGGGTCGAAAGGCTCGGCGGGGTTCCGGAACGTGCAACAGCGTCGCAGGCGGTGACACTGTCCTTGGCCGACGGGACGGATGTTCCGGGCGTTATCGCCAACAAAAGCCATCATGCGACGTTGCCAGACGAGAAATACAAGGTGGTGCAGGTCTCGGATGCGCTCGTCGATACCGGCTACGGTTCGCGCGAGGCGGTTGAGGCCGCCGGCATCCGGATAGGCACGCCGGTAGTCTACACGCCGCGGGTCCTGGATCTGGCGGGGGATCGGGTTGCGGGAACGTCCATAGACGACCGTGCGGGATGTGCCGTGCTCCTCGAGGTCGCCGAGGCGCTCGCGGGACGCGACGGCGGGCCCACCGTCCATGTCGTGTTTTCGGTTCAGGAAGAGTTCAATTTGCGAGGCGCCGTCGTCGCGGCGCAGGCGCTCCGGCCCGATATCGCCATCCAACTGGACATCATGCTGGCCACGGACACGCCCGGCATGGAGGAACGCGGCGAAATGCGTCTCGGTTCCGGCCCCGGACTCAGCCTCTATTCGTTCCACGGCCGCGGGACGCTGAATGGCGTGATTCCGCATCCCGCCATGGTCAAACTGATCACGGACACCGCTCTTTCGGTCGGGATTCCGTTGCAGCGCAGTGCGCAACTGGGTGTCTTGACCGACAATTCCTACGTCCAGTTCGTTGGTGATGGAGTGGCAGCCGTCGATGTCGGTTTCCCGGTCCGGTATACGCATTCCAGTCTTGAGGTCTGTGATCTCGGTGATCTGGAGGCACTTGCCCGACTCCTCGTTGCCAGCATCGATCGGATTGGACCGGGCTTCCACCTTGATCGTGAGGGCGCAGGGCTATGACCTGCACGCTCGGGATCGACATCGGTACTTATGAATCGAAGGGCGTTCTTTTGGACCGGACGGGAACTGTCCTGGCCGAGGCCGTGACGCCGCACGACATGATTGTTCCCCAACCGGGTTGGGCTGAGCATCGTGCCGACGGCGACTGGTGGAAAGACTTCCGGACGATCACGAAGGCGTTGCTGGACCGTTCCTCGGTGGATCCCCGCCACATCGGTTGTGTTGCTGCCAGTGCCATAGGGCCCTGCATGCTGCCGGTGGACGGAGCCGGAAGGCCTCTGATGAACGCGGTGCTCTACGGTGTCGACACACGCGCCGAAGCGGAGATTGAGGAACTCACGGAACGGATCGGGGTCGACAGGATCCTCGAAACCTGCGGCAATGCACTGACGTCACAGTCGGTCGGGCCGAAAATCCTCTGGCTCCGACGGCAGCGGCCTGACGTTTATGCGAAAGCGCATAAATTCGTCACATCGACCAGCTACCTCACCTTCAAACTGACCGGATCCTGGGTAATCGATCACTACACGGCAGCGAATTTCAGTCCGCTTTACGACGTAAACGTCGAGCACTGGACCACAGGTCTCGCGGACGACATCTGTTCGGTCGGGCAATTGCCAAAGCTGCGGTGGTCGACCGAAATCGCCGGGTCGGTCACGGAGGCCGCCGCGGCCGAGACCGGCCTCGCGCCGGGAACCCCGGTTCTGACAGGGACGATCGACGCGGCTGCGGAGGCCGTAAGCGCCGGCGTGCGAGAGGCTGGCGACATGATGATGATGTACGGCTCGACGGTGTTCATCATTCAGGTCACGGAACGGCGTGTGAAGGATCCGCGGCTCTGGTATGCGCCGTGGCTTTACCCTGGACGTCATGCGTCACTGGCGGGTCTGGCAACCAGCGGCACGCTGACCCGGTGGTTCCGCGAGCAGTTCGCCAGGGAACTGCCGCCCGAGACGGCATTCAGTACGCTGGTTGGCGAAGCTGCGACGTCGCCTCCTGGCGCCCGGGGACTGTTGCTCCTCCCCTATTTTTCCGGCGAACGCACACCGATCCATGACCCGAAGGCCAGGGGTGCCATCTTCGGGCTTGATCTCACGCATACGCGGGGGGACCTGTATCGTGCATTGATCGAAGGGATCGCGAACGGAACGGCCCATGTCTTCGAGACGTTTCGCGAGGCCGGCGTGCCGCCGGTCCGGGTTCTGGCGGTGGGCGGTGGCACACGGAACCGCGTTTGGCTGCAGGCGACATCGGACATTGGGTTTGTAGCGCAGCACGTCCCGGCGAACACGGTCGGCGCGTCCTTCGGCGATGCCTTTCTTGCTGCCTGCGCAATCGGGCTGGCCCGGCCCGGAGACATCCGCGACTGGAATCCGATAGTTGAGACCGTCGAACCGGAACGTCATCCGGCCTACGAGCGTCAGTTCGAACTCTTCAAAAGGCTGTACGCCCGTACACGGGGAATTGCGGACGCCCTCGGTGAACGACCGTAGGCACCCCTATCTGACAGCCCCTGCGGCCATGCCGCGGATGATGAACCGCTCCAGGACAATGCCGATGACGATCAACGGCAAGATTGCGGACGCGGAGAGTGCGGCCATGGCCCACCAGTTGATGCCCTGACTGCCAGTCTGGCTCGCGACCATGACCGGGAGGGTCTTGGCATCCGTGGAAGTCAGCAATGCAGCAAAGAAATACTCGTTCCATGTCAAGACAAGCGACAGGATGAAGGCGGCGACCATTCCGGGCAGGGCAATCGGCAGGACGATGACCAGGAATGCTCCCCAGATCGAAAGTCCGTCGACAAGTGCCGCTTCTTCGAGTTCCACGGGGATCGACTGGAACTGGTCTCGCATGATCCAGATGACGATTGGCAGCACGGTAAGGGTATATAGAAGGATCAGTCCGATACGGGTGTCGAGCAGATCAAGCTGCTTGTAGAGGACGAGGAAAGGCAGGGCCAGGACAACTGGCGGCAATATGAGTTGCGACAGGAAGAAAAACGAGATGTCCGGATTGCGCATGAACCCGAACCGGTACCGGAACCGGGAGAGCCCGTAGGCCGTCATGCTGCCCAGGACAAGCGCAAGCGCTGACGATCCAAGCGCCGTGATCGTGGAATTGGTGAACCGCTTCAGGAATTCTTCCCGGACGGTTGATTCCTGACCGATCAGCCGTGGCGAGAGGCCGAGCGATTCCCACCCTTTCCACTTGGGAACGAAATCCACAAACGGGATCAGGCGGCCTTGCATCACGTCCGGCGCCATTTTGAACGAAGTCGTCAGCGTCCAGTAGATCGGAAACAGGCAAATCAGGGTCCACAACAAAAGGACGCCGTAAACGGCTACGCGGCCCGACAGCCATCGGGCGCGGTAACCCAGGTCGACATCGCTGTCATGAAAGATCTGTCGGGGTGTCATGTCAGTACCTGGGGTTCATCCAGCGGTCGACGAGTTTCATGAAGACCGTAATGGCGATGACAATCAGAAGAAGATAGACGATTGCCAACAACGTTCCGTAACCAACATTCGACCGATCACGATACTCCCGGAAAATGAAACTGGTCACGCTGTCTGTCGCCCCCCCGGGTCCCCCGGAAGTCACATTGATGATTATGTCCGCGAGTTTCAGCTTGAAGATCACGCGGATCAGGATCGCAGTGATTGAGACCGGCAGCATCAGGGGAAAGGTGACTTCCCAGAAACTGCGCCATCCCCCGGCTCCGTCAACCCTGGCGGCTTCCTGGATTTCTCGCGGTATTGCCTGAAGCCCGGCCAGGATCATGATCATCATGAACGGGATGTACGTCCAGGCATCCATCATCATGATGGTAGCGCGGGCGATTTCGGGGTCTCCGAAAAACGATGGCCGGTCCCATCCGAGCCAGCGCGCCAATCTGGCGAGCGGGCCGAAACGGACTTCCATCATGGACTTTCCGATCATCCAGCTGACAGCGACAGGAGAGAGCATGAGGGGAAGCAGGAAGGCGACGCGGAAAAAACGCCTCCCTCGGATATTCGATGCCAAAATGAGTGCGAGCCCGAACGCGATGGCGTATTCGACGAGAATCGCCAGCGTGTAGTACACCATGTTCCCGAGAGCGTTCCAGTAGAACGGATCGCTCCACATCTGCCGCACATTGTCGAGACCGTTGAAAGATCGGCCCTCGAGCGACGACAGATTCCAGTTCGAGAAGGCGATTCCCAGCGCGAAGATCAGCGGAAAGATGACCGTTGCCACGACGAAGAGTGTGGCTGGAAGGATGAACAGCGATCGTTTGCCTTGTTCGCCGGACAGCAGGACTCGGGAGATTCCGAGACAGGTGCCCCAGAACAGGAAAGCATAGAGAGCCGGCCGCCAGTTCGGAAGCTGGAGACCGATAACGTCGGCCTGTGCCAGGCCAAGCACCGCAAATGTCGCGACCAAAAGGCCGAATGAGCCCCAAACGAGCACACGTCCCAGTGCCCGGCGCTGATCGCTGATCTCGTCGGCTGTTACGACATGCAGAAGGTCGCCTGGTTCCGACAACTCGATACTGCTTCGAATTCCGTCCGAACAGAAGTGTGGCCGGCGGCGGACCAGGCCCCCCGCCGGCAGTGAGGGATTTCCGTTCTACATTCCCAGACTCGCCTTGTAGAGCTTGATCTGGTTGTCGCGGCCGATCTGGTCGGTGATGTTCTCCCAGGCCGCCGCGATGGCGTCGGCCGTTTCCTGTGCCGAACCGTATTGACCGGCAAACCCCTTTGCGAGCTCGTCTTCTGCGACGGAATAGTACTGGAAGATACCCGGGATCCGCGGTTCGATCGCCGCATTCGAATGGTTGTAGCTGTCGGCGTTGGAGCCGAGGTAGTCCTCGACAAAGGCGCGGTCGTAACCGGCCTCTTCCCATTCTTCGTAGCGGAAGTGCGAATTGCGGTAGGGCTGGAATCCGGACGGATAGGCCGAAGCCCAGAGGCTGAGGTCCTTGCCGCCCAGATGGGCCGCTGCAGACCAGGCTGCCTTCTGCCGCTTGGAATCGCTGTCGACTGTGGCCATGACGTAGACGCCCCAGCCAATGTAGGCCATGTTCGGAGCTTCGTTGACGCCCTCTTCCCACGCCCCCGTCCGGGAGTTCCAGACGGCGTCGCCGGCCGGGATGATATCGAACCCCACGACATCGCCAACGACCGACGTATCGGATGTCCGTGCGTTTGAGCCCACATCGCCCCACCAGGTCAATGCCCCGCCAGTTCCGGCGAGGAATTGCTGGAAGGCCGTCGTGCCGGGATCGGCATTAATCTGATCGGCAGGATACGCGCCGGCGTCGATCAGATCCATGACTTCCTGGATGGCTCGCACGAATGCAGGATTGTTGACTCGCGGTTTCATCGTCTCGGGATCGAACAGCCAAGCGGGATCATCCGGGTGTTTGGCGTATCCGGTGGCGCGGTCTTCAAGGAAGTAAAACCCGAAGCCGCCCCAGCCCTTCAGCGGATCGAGGAAACCGTGGGCGTCGAGGCCGGTCAGCGGGTCGGTCTTGCCGACAAGGAATTTCGAATGGGCGTTGACTTCAGACCACGTTGTTGGCGGCGCCCACGCGCTGTCATTCCCGGCCGCTTTCCATGCTGCGGCGAATTCTTCGTTGTCGTAGTAGTCCGTCCGATAGGCAAACGTGTGACAGTCGCCATCGATGGAGATCCGGTAGGTCTTGCCATCCCAGGTGCCGACCGGAGCCTTCAGGTAGCCGACGTAATCGTCCATGTCGATCAACTCGGCGACCCAGGCGGGCATTTCCGACGCCATGCCGCGTCCGAGCACATCGCCCTCGAACGGTGCGCCCATCTCGATGATGTCGAAATCAACAGTTCCGGTGGCAATGGACTGCTGAAGGCGCGCGTTGTAGTCGGCTTGCGCCAAGTCGATCCAGTTGATCGTGGCGCCGGTGTAGGCTTCCCACGGCTTGAGGAATCCGCGGAACAGGAAGTTATGAAGATTCTGGTTGTTCAGCCCCATGAACGTGAGCTCGACTCCGGAGAATTCGCCTTCCGCAACGGTTTCCCGGGTCGGCCCGAGGGTCATGCCTCCCACTTTCTGCCAGTCGGCGTCCGTGGGCGACCCCATGCCCACGCCAGGAATCTTCAGGATTTCGGCACGCAAGCCCGCATTGTCGGCCGCCCAGACCGGCCGCACGCCGATTCCGGATGCAACGCCCGAAAACGCGGCGAGCGTTCCTGCTCCGGCCATGCCCTTGAGCACATCGCGGCGCTTCAGGGCACCCCGTCGCCTGAGATAGTCATAGATTTCGACTTTCATGGATAGATCCTCTCGAATTGTTCTGGCCGGTCGCGAGGAATTCCGGAGACCACGAACGGGATCGACGGCTTCCAAATCCCGGATCGGCCGCGGCCGCCGTTGCCGGACCGAGACGGTCGCAAGCGACACTTGCCTGATCCGCACTTGGCAATACAATGTACGATTCGTCAAGCATCTAACATGCTAGCATGCAAAAGTGGACACATGTCCGCCGCGGGCTTATCGTGCCGCGCGGTGATGGGAGTGTGAGAACGCATGGCTGATGTCAGGATCCGCGACCTCAGCAAGAGTTTTGGCTCGCTCGAAGTCATTCGTGGCGTGGGTTTCGACATCGAAGACGGCGAATTCGTCGTTCTCGTCGGACCGTCTGGCTGCGGGAAGTCGACGCTGCTCCGGATGATCGCGGGTCTTGAGGGGATCACCTCTGGACGGATCTCGATCGGTGGCAAGGTGGTAAACCATCTCCCGCCGTCCCAACGCGACATCGCGATGGTCTTCCAGAATTACGCTCTGTACCCGCACAAGACCGTGTCCGCAAACATGGCCTTTGCGCTGCGGATGCGGCGCATTGACAAGGCCGAAATTGCCGAGAGGGTCCGCCGTGCTGCAGAGATTCTGGGTCTGACACCCTATCTCAATCGCTACCCTCGTGCACTGTCCGGCGGTCAACGTCAGCGTGTCGCCATGGGCCGGGCCATCGTCCGTGATCCGCAAGTTTTCCTGTTCGACGAACCGCTTTCCAATCTCGATGCGAAGCTCCGTGTCCAGATGCGTGCGGAAATCCGGGAACTGCACCAGCGGCTGAAGACGACGACGGTTTATGTCACGCATGATCAGATCGAAGCCATGACGATGGCGGACAGGATCGTTGTCATGCAGGATGGATCCATCGAGCAGATCGGAACGCCTCTGGAAGTGTATGACCGGCCCGACAACACATTCGTTGCGGGTTTCATCGGGTCACCGGCCATGAACATGCTCGATGCGGTCATTCACCGCAGGGACGGACAGTGCTGGGCGGATGTGGACGGTGTTCGCCTCCGTGTCGGCGGTTCGGACCGTCCCGGCGACGGTCGCGAGGTCACGATCGGCATTCGGCCGGAACACCTTTACCCTGACAGTGCCGGCCTTGCCGGCCAGATTGCGGTGGTCGAACCGACGGGTGCGGAAACCCATGTTGTCGTACGCGTGCTCGGGCAGGACATGACCGCCGTGCTGCGCGAACGTCTCGATGTCAGGCCGGGTCAGGACATTCACCTGTCTGCGGACCCTTCGGCAATCCACCTGTTTGACCGCTCCGACGGGCGGAGACTTTCGTAACGGAACGGCGGATGCGGTGTCGATCCCATGATTCTGCCGGACATGCTTGCCTATTGAAATGGAATGCCTCTTGAGGGATCGTGAAACAGTTCCTGCCTTCGCATTTCCCAAGCCGGCATGACGGATCCCCAACGCCGGCATGACGGAACCGGGCCGGGGCTTCGGGACGTCTGGAAACGGAACGAAGGGTGCCGGTCGCACATGGGACCGTTGAGGGCCTTCGGGCCGCAGAGGAACAGGAACCAGGATTTCAGGACCGTGAAAACGGCCGGGACGGCAACGAAGACGAAGGGAGGATCGGGACGATGCTGAAAGGAGTTGATGCTCGACTGAATGCGGATGTGCTTTTTGCGCTTCGTGCGATGGGACATGGAGATGTCCTGATCCTTGCAGACACGAATTTCCCGGCGGAGTCCGTTGCACACGACACGGTGTTGGGTGACCTCCTTCGCATGGAAAACTTGACGGCCGCCGAAGCGGCGGATGCCGTTCTTTCGGTCATGCCACTCGACACTTTCGTCGACGACTTTGCCGGACGCATGGAAGTCGTCGATGACCCGGACACGGTTCCGCCCGTCCAGGAAGAGGTGCAGGCGGCAATCGACAGGGCTGAGGGCAAACCCCGTCCCATGGTCAGCATCGAACGGTTCGCGTTCTATGACCTGGCCCGGGAGTCCTTTGCCGTCATTCAAACCGGTGAACGTCGATTTTATGGCTGTTTCATGTTTCGAAAGGGTGTCATTCCACCAGTTGAATGAAGACCATGCCGGCTTTTCGAGGCATGATCCGACGTCGATCAACGGTCATAGGTCCCGGTAGGGAACCCGACGGTCGGTTGCGCGATTAGGATGGACCCCGTGGAGCGGGCCGACGGGTTTGATCCGTCACATGGGTTGCGACCCGGATTCCATGTGCCCGTTTGTCCCATGTTTTCGAATGTTCCACGCAGCCATACCGGCAATCGAATTCCGGCCGGACGATGACCAGACCAAGTCGATTGCGTGGGTTCGAGTTCTGCGACGTGACGTGCGGATTTGCGAATCGCAGGGCGATCTGTCGGCCATGTGAAAGCGAGGCTGCTGCGCCCTGCTGGAGAGAATTTGCAGGTCCCGGAGTCCGCTATGAATTCAATTGTAGTTTTGACGGCAGTGTGGTTTACAACGGCGATCAATTAAAACGGCCGAGCGGCAGGCTTCGGCCTTCAAAGGAGGAACTTTGATGGATCGTAGAACGTTTCTTAGAACATCGGCCCTCGGCGGAGGGGCTGCCGCGGCGACGACTCTTGCCGCGCCGGCGATTGCCCAGGACAAGGTCAAGTTGACCATGGTGACGTCCTGGGGCCGGGGTCTTGCCGGTGTGTTCGATGCCGCTCAGAAGGTTGCGGACAATGTCAATGCCATGTCGGACGGTTCGATCGAGATTGAGGTCAAGGCGGCGGGCGAACTGGTTGGGGCCTTCGAGGTCTTCGATGCCGTGTCGTCGGGACAAGCCGACATGTACCACGCTGCCGACTACTACTTCATCAGTCAGCATCCCGCCTTCGCCTTCTTCACCGGGGTTCCCTTCGGAATGACGGCAACCGAACAGAACAACTGGTATTATCACGGCGGCGGCAAGGAACGTCACCATGAACTGGGTGAGATTTTCAACCTGAAGTCCTTCCTTGCCGGGAACACCGGGACACAGGCCGGCGGGTGGTTTCGGCAGGAAATCTCCGGTCCCGAAGACTTCAATGGTCTGAAGTTCCGGATGCCCGGCCTTGGCGGCAAGGCACTCGGCTACATGGGGGCCTCGGTTCAAAATCTTCCAGGCGCCGAAGTGTATCAGGCACTGGCCTCGGGAGCGATCGACGGAACGGAATGGATCGGACCTTGGGCTGATGAAAAGGCCGGCTTCCAGGAGATCACCAAGTTCTACTACACCGCTGGATTCCACGAGCCTTCGGCCGGGCTGACGCTTGCCGTCAACCTGGAGAAATTCGACTCACTGACATCGCAGCAGCAAGCAGCGATCGAGATCGCATCCGGTCATGCCAATGTCTGGAACCTCAGCCAGTACCTCAACAACAATGGTGCCGCGTTGAGCCGTCTGTCTGCGGGCGGTGTGAAGATTCTCGAATTTCCGGATAGCGTCTGGGATGCTTTCGGTTCGGCTTCGAAGAGCGTCTATGACGAGTTCATGGGCGATGAGATCTTCGCTTCCATTTACAACGACTATGTCGCCTCGATGAGGGCGTCTTCAGGCTGGCTCACCCAGTCGATTTCGGCCTATCGCAGTCAACGCGACCGCGTCCTGGGAAGCTGACCTTCCTGGCTTTCCGATTTGCCCCCGGGCCCTTGAGGCCCGGGGGCCGGATTGAAGGCCGAACGCATTCGAGCTTTTGCCGTTGCGCCCTGACCGGAAGCGGGTCGTGACTGGCTGGGAACCCGTCCATGTTTGATCTGGTCGTCGGGGTCGTCCAGAATCTGTTTCTGGCGTTTTACAACTTCGGTTATGCCGTTTCCCATCCTGCCGACTGGTTGAACTGGTCGGACAGTACTGCACTTGTCCGTTTCATCTACTACGGTGCGTCCTCCGAGTTCTTTTATGTGGTGGTCGCTACGTTCATCGTCGTTACCGCCATTGGCCTGTGGCGACGACGATTCCTCTGGGGCGTCGTGGCCGTTATGGAGGGTTTCAGTAACGGCGTCGGCCGGGTTTTCGCCTGGGCCGGGTTGATCATGGTCCTCCAGCAGATCGTCATCGTTTTCCTGCAGAGGATCTTCAGGGTCTCGGAGATTTCGATTGGTCCTTTCGGATATGTCGTGACCAAGGACCTGAGCTGGTACGCCGAGGAACTGAAACTCTACAACGCCATCATTGTCTGTCTGTGCTGCGCCTACACTTTTGTGCAGGGCGGCCATGTTCGGGTGGACCTGTTCTACGCGGGTGTCCGGTTCCGGACCAAACGGATCATCGACATGTTCGGTTCCCTGTTTTTCATCGTGCCGGTGATGGCGATCGTCTGGATGTATGGCTGGTTTTTTCTGTGGCGGCACCTGGTCACACCGAAGATCTCGGCGTCTGACAAACTGGAACTTCTGGAACGCAAAGCCCGTCTGCTCAAATGGAACGTCGAGACGATCGGGTTTTCGCCGAACGGATTCAACGGCTACTTCCTGTTCAAGGTCCTTCTTGTCGGGTTCGCCGGCATGATGTTCATTCAGGGCGTTGCCTATTTTTATCGTTCTCTTCTTGAGTTCATCGAGGGTGAAGGGTCAGCGAACCGAAACCTCGACCGGGATTCGGCGGCCGAGACGGACGCTCTGGCGTCAGCCGGGCAGGCCTCCGGGGCCCCAGCCGGCTCGACCTGAGGAGTCTCCGTCATGCTGTTGGGACTTGACGGTGTCGAAGTCGGGCTGATTGTTGTTTTTTCGTGCCTTTTCGCCGGAATCATGTCCGGGTTTCCGGTGGCCTTCGCCATTGGCGGATCGGCGATCATTGCCTTCGGTATTCTTGCGCTGCTCGACGAAACCGGAGTTGTTACCCGTCATGTGATCGATACGTCCAGCGAGGCCTACAAGGCGCTTCGTGGATCTGGCGTTTCGGCCTATGACATCTCTCATTTCCGTTATCCGGAACTCCCGGAAGTTGCCGTGTCGCTGTTCGAGGGCGGCTGGCAGCAAGCGGTGACGCGCAACCTGTCTTTCATCGTCAACCGGATGAACGAGCGGGTCATTGCCGGACAGTCGATCGAAACTCTGCTCGCGGTTCTCATGTTCGTGCTCATGGGGATCACCCTGGAACGGTCGAGGATTGCCAATGACCTGCTGACCACGATGGCCCGGGTGTTCGGTCCGCTGCCCGGCGGTCTGGCCGTTTCGGTCGTCGTCGTCGGTGCTTTCCTGGCGGCCTCAACCGGAATCGTTGGCGCAACGGTGGTGACCATGGGGCTCCTGTCGCTGCCGACGATGCTTCGCAACAACTACTCGCCGGAACTGGCCACAGGCGTGATCACCGCGTCCGGAACTCTCGGCCAGATCATCCCGCCATCAATCGTTATCGTGCTCCTCGGAACGCTCGCCGGCGATCTCTACTCGACGGCGCAGGAGGAACGGGCCAATTCCGTCGGCTGTTCCGACGCGTTGACCTATCTCGGAGAAGCCGCCGTCGTGTCCGTCGGCACGTTGTTCCAGGCCGCCATCTTGCCGGGCATCCTGCTCGCCGGCCTCTACGCTTCCTATGCATTCGGCTTCGCGCTCCTGAACCCCTCGAAGGCGCCACCGGTTCTCTCTGGCGATGGCACCGGGGAGACGATCACTGCACGCCATGCGCTGACCTGGTTCCTGGCGGTCCCCGCCGGCATCATCGTCTTTGCGGTTGCGAGCCAGTTTGCCAGCCTGTCCGGAAGCCAGGACATCACCGTGGACTCCGTAGCCGACGGCGGTGCCCAGGCCGTTCTCCGGACCAACGTGTCCGACAGTTGCCGCCTCGCGATGATCGAACTCCATGGTCAGGAACGCTGGGACGAAGCCATCGCTCAACAGGAACGGATCGACTCGGGCGAAACCAGCACACGTGCGGTCGCGCTTACGGCAGAAGAGATCGCGGCCGCCCGCGTCGAGAAGATCGCCAATGCTGCGCCTGTCGGCTCAGGCGTGCTCGTGGTTTTCGTCGTGTTGGCCCTGATCCTGGCATTGGGCCAGGGCGTCAAGCTGTTTCAAGACCGGCGGCCATTGATGATCGGAGGAGCCGGCATCATCCTGGCGCTTGCCGTGGACATTCTGATGATCGCCCCGACGACATCCTCGGGGGTTAGTTTCCTTTTATTGGCCATTCCGACGGCGTTGACGCTTTACGGCTGTCGGCATGCCGCCGCCGCTCTGGCCGGGAACGAACTGTTCCGTGTCGTGTTTCCGCCACTCGTGTTGATCGTCGCGGTACTCGGTTCAATTCTCGGAGGCATCACCAATCCAACGCCGGCGGCGGCGCTCGGCGCAGGCGGTGCCATCATGCTGGCGGCCTACCGGAAGCTCCAGGAAACCGGTCGCAGCGGAAAGATCATCCTGATCGCCGCCTTTTCCATCGTCATCATGATCCTGATCGGCGTGAATTTCGATCTCCGGGCCAACATCGAGGTGGTTACCTTTGAGAACTGGGTGGCGATCATCCTGGCTATGGCGAGCTATCATGTCGCGCTCGGCGGGCTGCTATTCGCCTGCTGGGTATTGCTTCGGACCGCGGTGCTCACTCCAGTTGTGCGGGAGACGGCGAAGGTTACCTCGATGGTTTTCGCCATCCTCATCGGCTCGCAAGTCCTGAATCTGGTCGTGATCTCGTTCGGTGGCGAACATTACATCCAGGAATTCCTGCGGTCTTTCGATCGGGAACTCGTCGTTTTCCTCATTGTCATGTTGGTGCTGTTCATCCTCGGTTTCGTTCTCGACTTCCTCGAGATCATTTACATCGTCATTCCGATTGTCGGGCCTGTCATCTACGGAGGAACGCTGGATCCGAAATGGGTTACCATCATGATCGCCGTCAACCTGCAGACCAGTTTCCTGACGCCGCCCTTCGGCTTCGCACTCTTCTACCTGCGGGGCGTGGCTCCCAAGACCGTCACGACCGGTCACATTTACCGGGGCGTGGCGCCATTCGTCGTCATTCAGGTCGTTGGACTGGCGATCCTCTGGTTCTTCCCGCAGATCGTCACCATTGTTCCAAACTTGATCCCGGCCTGAGTTCACATGCCGTCATGCGGATCTGTTCAGAAGGTCCGGCTTACCACTTTCCCTTGACGATTTCAGGAACGAGAATCGACGCGGCCTGACGGGTGAGGGGTTCGCCGGGACCGGGCGGTGGTCCGGTGTCAATTTCTGACAGCATTTCCAGGCGCTGCCATCGATTCCGGTAAAAGATCTCCAGGCCGGAAAAGCGGCACTTGTAGTCCATCTTCGGGCTGCCCGGCACCCAGTAGCCCAGATAGACATAGGGGCGTCCGCCTGTCCTCGCCATCAGGATGTGATCGAGAATCATGTAGGTTCCGAGGCTGCGGGACGGGATGTCCGGGTCAAAGAAGGAATAGACCATCGATAACCCGTCCGAGAAAATGTCGGTCAGGCAGGCTGCCGCCGGTCGTCGTTCCCGATCGCCTTCCGACATCTCAAAATAGGTAATCATCCGCGTGTGCGACGGCGCGTCTTCCATCATCCCGGCGAAATCAAGGGAATCCATGTCGGTCATTCCGCCGTTCGGGTGCCGGGATTCCAGGTAACGGCAGAACAGTTCATACAACTCGTCAGAAGCCTGGGGCCGTGAAACCCGGGCCTTCAGACGCCGGTTTCGATTGAGGATTCGCCTCTGGCTCCGGCTTGCCGAGAAATCGCTCGCGTGAATGCGCGTAGACAGGCAGGCCCGGCAATTGGGGCATGATGGCCGGTAGAGAACGTTTCGGGACCGGCGAAACCCCTGATGCGACAGGACGTCATTCAGGTGCGAATCACTCCGGCCATGAATCGTCGTAAACAGTTTTCGTTCGACATACCCCTCTCGGTAGGGGCACGGCTGGGCCGCAGCCACAAAGAATTGTGGTGCCGGAGGCGGCAGAGGGCGCATGTTTCGACTCGTCCGTCGCGTTCAAGCCGAAGCGTAACAACAGGCTGGCGTTTCAACAACCTGGCACTGCCTTTGAGACCCGCCGAAGTCCGGGGACAGTTGCATGCGGGCCAACACATCCGGCGGGTCGCCGGGTCAACAGCTTGCCGCCCGGGAGACATGTCTTGTTCGTTGAGGCAAGAAAAGGAACGAAAAGGCAAATGCTGTGATGCCGCTCCGAAGTCCGGATGGAAGTGTCCGAATTCCTGCGACGGGGTCAGTGACCGGCCGAATATCGGGAGCCGGGCCGACTGGCCAACGAAACAAATACGGCCGGCGGTGTCTCCGGGGAGGAAGGAACGGAGACTAGACTACCGCCGGCCGCTGGAAACTCACGGGGCCCGTGGCAGGGGATCAGCTGCTGGTTGAGTTCGATGCGTTCCGTTCCGCAAGGAACTGTTCGAATTCGGAGCGATCCTTTGCGTCCCGGAGACGCTGGAGAAACTTCCGGAAGGCCTTCTGTTCATCTTCGAGACGTTTCAGTGTTTCTGTCTTGTAGGCGTCGAAGGCCGTGTTCCCGCTGGACTTTCTGAACGTGCGGCTGCGTTTGCAGGAAAAAAAGGAACGGGTCATTCGTTGGCTCCAGATCATGTAGAAGGTGATGGCGAGACCGATCGGCCAGAAGGCGACGTATCCGATGACCATGGCAGTGATCCATGCGGGCCATCCGAATTCGTCAAGACAGCGTTCGGCAGATTTCAACCATTGGACGGGCGTTGACATGCTGTGTCTTCCTTTCATTTCCCGGGCATCTCCCGATGTAAATGTTAATAACATTAACATAGATGGATTCGCAAGCCGATTCGTCAAGGGCGACGAAAACTTTTTTTCAGGAATCCTTCGGGAGAATTCCGAGTCCTCTGAGATAGACGCCGACGCCCGCCTCAAGCAGTTCTTCCGGAGAAAAGGATGAACGTGCGCCAGGTGAACCGCGGGCAAACAGCTCCACAACGCCGTGGCTCATCGCCCAGATATGCTGGGTCACCATGGACCCGGGGGGTCTACGGTCAGGGGGGAGGTGACGGGCGAGGTTTTCGGCGGCGCGGGACAGGACATTGAGGGCCCGGTTTGCCGCCGTGGCGAGTTCAGGGCTGGTGTTGATCGAGACGCCACTCTCGAACATCGCGACATAATGGCCGGGGTGTTTGCGGGCGAATGCGAGGTAGGCCCGTCCGACACTTTCGAAGGAAGACAGGGCAGTGGGCTGGCCATCCGCATAGGCGAATTCGAGCAGGTCGGCGAAGATTTCGAACCCCTGCCGGGCGACCTCGGCGATCATCTCCTCCCGTCCGGCGAAATGCCGATATGGCGCCGCAGGAGAAACATCGGCTCGCCGGGCCGCTTCCGCGAGGGTAAACCCCGCCGGCCCCTTGGCCTCGATCAGCTCCAGGGTCGCGGCAACCAGTGCTTCCTTGAGATTGCCGTGGTGGTAGCCCTTTCGGGAACTGGACATCATTCCCTGGGACATGATTGCAGATTCGACGTTTGACCATGTTGACCGGATGGGTTCCGGGCGCCGCCAGGCAGAAGATTCCGGACCGGCAGAATGGTGGCGGAACGGGCGCAGCGGCCGTCCGCACAGGCGATGGCATTTTGCCGAGAGCCGTCGTTGCCCGGTAATTCGACGGTTGTTCGGATGGCGGAGTTGAAACGGTTCAAATCCGAATTTCGTGAACCATCGTATGTTGAGTGTTTCCGGGACGTCAGGGGGTCTCGTCCCCAAATGCAGAACGGACGCGGCGGCACGACCCGTCCAACGTGGAACTCGGTCCTGGTGACGTGGTTACAGTCCATGACGATCAACGGTTCAATTCCATTTGTTGGGTCAAGGAACCCTTCGCGTTCAGGCCGTCTATGGAAATCGACGCCATTCCTGGCCGGACGCCGGTTGACCAGGGCCGGTCGCATTCGACGACCTTGTCGGCATTCGGAAGACATCGTTCCGGACACATCGGTACCGACGTTCCGGAACCGGTCGTCGAATTGCAGGAGCGATGAACCGGTTGCCGCGCGGTCATGTGAATTCACGGACGCGTTTGATCGTGCCGCTCCTGTCTGCGGACGCGTGGCCCTCGATGATGACAACGATACGCGCCACGCTCTCCTTGAGCCACATCCTGAACTGGCCAATTCCGATCTGGAGTTTGCGAAGCGGAACCTCGTATCGCCGACGTAACCAAAGTTCCCGGTCGGGTATGGCAGAACGAGAGTCTCTTTCCCCGGTGAACTCAACGGCAGGATCCGAGCATTGTCAGGTCCATGAATCCGGAAGACGTTGGCAATGGCTCCTTCGCATGCAGATGGATGTGCCGGCGACTGTTCCCAGTTCAAGATCCTGGATGTCTTCGAGATCTGCCGTCCCTGCTTGCGACAGTATGGAAGGAAACGCCTAAAGGCGCAACAATCGCCGACCGTGGCCATCGACCGAGGAAAGGTCGGGCAGGACCCAGAGCGCGACCGGCGAAAGAGATCCAGGGAACAGGTCGAGGTCGGCGATTGCGACAAGGGCTATCCGGCCACCTCGGCTGAGGCAGCCGTAGATGCCGCACCAATCTGCGACGGGTTGAACGGAGCAGTTTGGTAGATTTGGTTGATCCAGTTCCCGTAGAGGAGATGGCCGTGCGACCGCCATCGATTTCCGGGCGGTCGAGCCGGGTCGTCGTCCGGGAAATAACTGACCGGGACTTGGGCAGATGTACCGGCAGCGACGTCACGTTCGTATTCCTGTCGCAGGGTGTCACTGTCATATTCGAGATGGTTGAACATGCAGAGCACCCGGTGGGCCGAATCTTCGATCAGGCAGGGACCGGCCATCGCCGAGGCGATGAGGATTTCCAACCCGGGAGTCGCCGTGACCTCCGGTTCCCGGACTTCCGTCCATCGGCTCACCGGGACGACGAATTCGTCCGAGAATCCGCGAAGGAACGGAGAGGAAGGGGCCTCGACCCTGTGACGGTAGCAGCCCGACAACTTTTCCGTCAGCATGTGCTTCCGAATCCCGCGAAAGTGGTTCAGGGCCGCCATTCCGGCCCAGCAGACGGCAACCGTCGAATGCACATGGGTCTGCGTCCAGTCCAGGACCTCGACGAACTCATCCCAGTAGTTCACATCGGGAAAGTCGAGATGCTCGATGGGCGCACCGGTAATGATGAGTCCGTCGAATTTCAGGGACCGGACCTCCCGAAACGGACGGTAGAAGGCGTCCATGTGCCCGGCGGGTGCATTCTTGGATTGGTGATCCGACATCCGGATCAGCGCCAGTTCAATTTGCAACGGAGTCGCGCCGATCACCCGGGCGAACTGGGTCTCGGTCTGGATCTTTTTCGGCATCAGGTTCAGAAGGCCGATCTGAAGCGGTCGGATGTCCTGTCGGCTCGCCCGGCTTTCGGACATCACCATGACGCCTTCCTCACGCAGGATGTCGAACGCAGGAAGGTTCTCTGGAATTGTGATCGGCATCGCGACCGGACCCGTATTCAGGTGTCGGCGCCGCCGACGGCGGCGTTCCGGGAGTCGATCGCCGGGGCGATGAGGTCGATGAAATCCTCGGCACTCTTGATCCGGCTGACATCATCGGCCTCGATCGTCACCCCCCAGTTTCTTGCCAAGGCGGCGTATCGTGGCAAGCGCTGGGTCAACAGACGCCGGTATCCCCATCGGATGAATTGGTTCGGGTCAGCCTGGTCCGGTGGGCAGCCTTCCCGCGTCAGGAATTCGTCCCATAGCACAGTAAGAAATTCCGGCTGATAGTACATCGGCTTCGGATCCCTCGAGAATCGGTCAACGAGGAGCTGGAGATGGTCGTCATCGCCCCGAATCCAGACGGCGAGCATGGTCCGGAACAGAGTTTCGAGGACAATGTCTTCCGGATCGTCCGGATCCACGACTTCGATCAGTGAACCCGAGGTATCGCAGACGAAACTGTCGTAGTCGTAGATGTCCTTGGCGCGCCGGGCGAAATAGTCTGTGTCGAGCATGGCACCGATCTCGGCGTTCCGGTGCTGTGCCTGTCGCGTCATGTATTCATCGAACGGGATTCCGCCTTTCTCGACGTCACCGGGTTTTCCGACATAGGTCGAAAGCGGGTCCAGGTTGTCGAAACGGATCTTGGACGCAATGCTGATGCTGTCCGAGCGGAGCAGTTCCGCCAGCACGGGATCCCGCATCGCCCGTTTCCTGAAATCGTCGACGATGAACTCCCCCATGTATCGAGTGCCGATGCGATAGTCGACGGAGTAGTGGAACCACTGCCCGGTCCGTCGAAGGATGTCCGAGACATGCGTCTTCCCGAGCCCCGACATTCCGAAGAGAATGACCCGCTTGGTCCGGGCCGAACGCCAGGTGTCGCCTGATGCGTAGGCAAGTTGCGGCAGGGGCAATCGATCGTCCATGGCCGCTGTGCTACCCTGAAACGTGCCTCAGTTACAAGAAATCGGCGCGGCAACCGGCATTTCCCGCCGCAAAGGACTGACAGTGTCAAGTTTCGGATCTCGGTTCGATCTCGACCACGTTTCGCTACGGCGGAAACGGGATGCGACTGACCGAAATTCACCGTGGATCACTGATTTCGGGTAAAGGCGTTCGCAGAGTTCATTCAGCCAGGTGTCGTACCATTGAATGGCAAAACCGACTTGCCGTGCCGGAATTTGCCGCGGGGCCGTTGTCGTCATTTAACCTGTTGACCGTGCCAGTCGGGTGCGGTGTTCGGATCGAATGTTCAGGTAGTTTGCGCCGAAGACGAGGGCGGCGCCTGCGAAAACCAGGGCCTCCAAGGGTTCTCCGTAGAGCGCGAAGCCGACGACGGCAATCAACGGCAGGCGAAGGAAATCAAGTGGCCCCACCACTGTGGCAGGTGCAAGGGTGAGGGCCTTGGTGAAGCAGAAATGGGCGGACAGGCCCGTAAGGCCGATCAGGCTGACCCAGATCATGTCCTTCCAGAGAGGGACACGGATCTCCAAATCGGCACCGGCGGCGGCGAGTCCGAAAACGGCCTGCATGACGGTCAACCAGAACAGGATGGAGGCGATGCTCTCGGTTCTCGCCAGCAGCTTGGTGAATATGATCGCGCCGGCAAAGCCGATTGCGCAGCCGGCAGCCGCGAGGACGCCAGGTGTCAACGGGCTTGTTCCCGGACGCGCTATCAGCAGGATTCCCGCGAATCCTACGCCTGCAGCCAGCAACCGCGCTGCCGTCATCCGTTCGGCCAGGATCAACGGCGCCAGGAGGGCGACCCAGAGCGGCGTCGTGAACTCGAACGCGAAGAGTTGTGACAGCGGAATGACGGTGACGGCATAAAGCCATAGATTCTGGCCAAAAAAATGAAAGGCATTGCGTGTCAGGTGGAGTCCGAGGCGCTGCGTCGATATCCGGTAGAGTGTGCCCGAGACCGCACAGGCGCCGACGACAATGCCGATGCCGATCAGCGACCGGTAGAACATGATTTCGAAGGTATCCAGCTGACCGGCCAGTTCGCGCCCCGAGACCGCCATAAGGGTAAAGGAGACCATCGTCCCGGACATCCACAGGGCGGCCTGGATCGGGGTCGACAGGATCATTCGACGGGCGCCTCGCAGCATCCCGTCAGCATTATCGCGACATTGCCATCCTGGGTGAGGACATCCGCCGAGAAGGTGCGATGGAGACCGTCGATCTGGCACTGTCGCTCCGACAGGATGACGATGGCCGTCGCATCCCTGCCTACCAGGGTCAGTGCCTGTGGCCAGTCGCGTCCCGTGGCCGGGGTGGTCAGGGGGATCTGGAACATCGTGACGGATCGGTATCGGAACTCGGCGATGTCGCCATCGATGGTCAATTGCCAACCGGGCCGGACCCCGCTGCAGCTGATCCATCGTGTTTCCGGCAGGGCCGGGGATCCCGAGGCGATCGTGGCACATGCACCGCCTATGGCGCTGATGATTCCGGCGGTCGTGCGAAAGGACCGGGACCGTCGCGATCCGGGCGTCGGCGTTGACCAGGGTTTGGGCGAGACGGCCAAATGACCGGGAGTCATTCCCATTCGATCGTCCCGGGCGGCTTGGATGTCACATCGTAAGTGACCCGGTTGATTCCTGGCACCTCGTTGACGATGCGACTGGCGGTCCTCGCGAGGAAGTCATGGGTGAATGGATAGGAGTCCGCCGTCATACCGTCGACCGACGTCACGGCCCTCAGCACGCATGCAAAGTCATAGCTCCTTGCGTCTCCCATCACCCCGACAGTCTGGACTGGAAGGAGCACGGCAAAGGCCTGCCAGATCTTGTCATAGAGACCGTGACGGCGGATTTCCTCGATGAAGATCGCATCGGCACGTTGCAGGATGCTGACTTTCTCGCGGGTCACGACTCCCGGACAGCGAATCGCCAGCCCGGGCCCCGGGAATGGATGGCGGCCGACGATGTTCTCGTGCATACCGAGTTCACGGCCGAGTTCGCGGACCTCGTCCTTGAAGAGCGACCGCAGTGGCTCCACCAGCGCGAGCTTCATTCTCTCCGGAAGGCCTCCGACATTGTGATGCGACTTGATGGTTGCGGACGGGCCCCCCGAGACGCTTACGCTTTCGATTACGTCCGGATAAAGCGTTCCCTGTGCGAGGAAACCGGCCCCTTCAATGGTGCCGGCATAGGCCTCGAACACCTCGATGAATTCTCTTCCGATTGCCTTTCGCTTGGCTTCCGGGTCGATCCTGCCCTCAAGTGCGGTCATGAAACGGTCAGATTCTTCGGCGTGGATCAACGGAATGTTGTAATGGCCGCGAAACGTCCGGACGACCTCCTCGGCTTCGTTCTCGCGAAGCAGCCCTGTGTCGACAAAGATACAGGTCAGACGATCGCCGATCGCCTCGTGGATGAGAACGGCCGTGACAGCACTGTCGACACCGCCCGAAAGTCCGCAGATGACCCGCCCGTCACCGACCTGCCTGCGGATTTCCTTGACAGCCTGGTCCTTGTAGGCGCGCATGGTCCAATCGGCCCGGCACCCTGCAATCCTGGCAAAATTCCGTAGGAGCCGGGGCCCCATGGGAGTGTGGTGGACTTCCGGATGGAACTGGACCGCGAAAAAACGGCGGTCCGGGTCCGCGACAACGGCAAAGGGCGCTCCAGGAGATTCGGCAAAGGCCTCGAACCCTGGCGCAAGAGTGGTAACCCGGTCTCCGTGGCTCATCCAGACTGTCTCGGGTCCGTCCCTGAACCACCCGTCCAGAAGATCCAGACGACCGCCATGGACCGACAATTCTGCCCGACCGAATTCGGCGTGATGACCGCTCTCAACGCATCCGCCGAGTTCCTTCATCATGACCTGCTGGCCGTAGCAGATCCCGAGAATCGGTAAATCCATGTCGAAGAGACCGTCCGGAGCGCGAGGGCTGTCCGGGTCGGTAACGCTGTCAGGACCGCCCGAGAGGATCACGGCCTTGGGTGCGAGATCACGAATTCCATCGGAATCAACCCGGTGAAACGGACGGATGCGACAATGATAGCCAGCCTCGCGGAGGCGCCTGGCGATCAGTTGAGTCACCTGGGATCCGAAATCGATGACGAGAAGGCTGTCCGGGGCGGAAGCGGTCATTTGCTCCGTCTATGGCGCAGATGGGGTTTCCGCAAGGATGGCGCAATGTGGAACACGGGCGTCCCGGGTCGCCCGCCGGAAAGGCGCTCGGCCCCTCGAATCCGCGTCAATTTGCCGGATTTTCGTCAGACTGCGAACCCGTTAGAAGAAGCGGTGCTGCCTTGGGGATTCGAATGGATTCCGAAGGTATAAGCAGTCTGCGGAACGGGTGTGACGATGAACGGCACGGCAACAGGAACGCGTGGCCAGCGACGGCGGTCACGAGGCGGTGGCGCAGCGAAGCGTGCGGAACGCACTGCGATCCGCATCGAATCGGCACGGTTCATCGAACGTCGCATCCCGGTCTTCGAACTCCTTGACGAGGAAGCGCTCGCGACCATTGAAGACGGCGCCGAGACGGTGCTTGAGGAAATCGGAGTCAACTTCCTCGACAATCCAGAGGCGCTTCGGCTCTGGCAACAGGCAGGCGCCGACATTGACGGCGAGCGGGTACGGATTCCTCGCGGACTTGCAAGGAGCCTGTGCGCGACTGCGCCGTCGACCTACGTCCAGCATGCCCGAAACCCCGAACGGAACGTGGCGATCGGGGGGCGGGGCCTGGTCTTTGCCCCTGTCTATGGCCCCCCTTTCATCCGTTCGCGGGAGGCGGGGCGGCGCTACGCGACGCTGGCGGATTTCCAGGACCTGGTTCGCCTCGGATATATGTCCAAATGGCTTCACCACTCCGGCGGGACACTCTGCGAACCCACGGACATTCCGGTCAACAAGCGGCATCTCGACATGCTGTTCGCTCACATGACTCTGAGCGACAAACCTTTCATGGGCTCCGTCACGGCGCCGCAGCGGGCCGAAGACTCCGTGGCGATGGCGGGAATCCTGTTCGGGGAGACGTTTGTCCGCGACAACACGGTGATGACGTCGCTCATCAACATCAACTCGCCGCTCTCCTTCGATTCCATAATGGTCGGCGCCATGGAGGTTTATGCCCGGGCCAATCAGGCCTGTGTCATTTCGCCCTTCATCGTCGGTGGTGCCATGGCCCCGGTGAGCGTGGCGGGTACGCTGGTCCAGGTCCTGGCCGAAGTGCTGGCCGGCGTTGCCTACAACCAGCTGGTCCGCCCGGGTGCCCCCGTCGTCATGGGCGCTTTCGTGACGTCGATCGACATGAACTCCGGGGCTCCCACATTCGGGACACCGGAAGCCACCAAGATCCTGGTCGGTGCGGGGCAACTGGCCCGGCGCTTGCGACTTCCCTTCCGGTCGGGTGGAGGGCTCTGCGGTTCAAAACTGCCGGACGCCCAGGCCGCTTACGAATCCGCGAACACACTCAACGCCACCTTGTTCGGGGGCGTCAATTTTGCCCTTCACGCCGCCGGATGGCTGGAGGGCGGTCTTGTGACCTCCTTCGAAAAATTCGTCATGGATGCCGATCAGCTTGGGGTTTTTCATTCCATTGCCAATGGCGTGGATCTGTCGCCGAATGGTCTCGGGCTGGATGCCATTCGAGAAGTGGGGCCGGGTGGACATTTTCTCGGTTGCCAGCATACCCAGGACAATTTCCGGCATGCCTTCTGGCGGTCGGACCTTTTCGACTACCGCCCGTTCGAGACGTGGTCGGAGGATGGCGGTTCCGACACGGCCGGTTTCGCAACGGCCAGGGTTCGGAAACTGCTTGCCGACTACCAGAAACCCGAATTGGATCCCGCCATCGAAGAGAGGCTCCATGACTTCGTCGTCCGACGGAAGGCGAGCGAACCGGACGCTCTCGTATGATCGAATGCCGGTGCGGCTGTGCTATCGGGCGTTGCCCACAGTGACGGATCGTCCAGGAAGCCGCTGACGGTTCCATGAAATTCGACGCGGCGTCTCCGGAAGGTCAATTGAAATCCGGGGCCGGACCCGTTTTCGCTGCAGCCAGGCGATTGAAGGACCCCGATAATGTCATCCCGCTTCGGACTGCCGGATGATGGGAAGGAAGTCCCTGGCCTTGAGCGATGCTCCACCGACCAGCCCACCATCCACATTCGCGACCGACAAGATCTCGTGGGCATTCCCCGCATTGACCGATCCTCCATAAAGGATTCGAATTCGGTGGCCCCCGGACTCTCCGATCTCCTTTCGAAGGAGCGACCGGATGTGAGCATGCATTTCCGCGATGTCGGACAGCGACGGCACCAGACCTGTTCCGATCGCCCAGACGGGTTCATAGGCGACGATCAGCGCTTCTGGATCGGGTTCTGCCGGAACTGAGTTCCGCACCTGCCCGGCAACGATGTCAAGTGCAATTCCGGCCTCGCGTTCGCCTCGGGTCTCCCCCACGCAAATGATGGGCACGAGACCGGCCCTGGCGGTTGCCGATGCCTTGGCGTTCACCAGGGAATCAGTTTCGCCGTGCTGGGTGCGTCGCTCGGAATGGCCGAGAATCACGTGGGATGCACCGGCATCGGCCAGCATCGGTGCAGAAAGGTCGCCGGTATGGGTGCCTGCCGGATTCGGGTGACAGTCCTGCGCACCGACCATTACGCCGGATCCGGAAAGGCGATTGGCCATCAGGGGCAGCAGTGTCGCCGGCGGGCAGATGAGCACTTCGGAGGTGAACGTTTCGCATTCGGCCACGATGGGATCCAGTTCCGTGAGCGAGTCCCGCACACCGTTCATTTTCCAGTTGCCCGCAATCAGCCGTCTCCGCATGTCATGTCTCCTCGGGCACCGTTCCGACCCTGTGTACGCTTATCACGCCCGGATGGGTTGCAATTGAGAACCTGCCAACCGTAGCCCTGTCATTGCGAACGTGCCGGCACGAATTCCGGCGGTACGGCTCAGGGGGATTGAGAGGCAGGCAAAGACCCTGGCGACGTCGCGACGGGCTCCGGATGGGGACTTGAACTTGTAAAAAGCCGCCGTCTCAGTCCGATTCGCGGAACTTGATCGACTCGCCGCACCCGCAGGACTCGACCACATTCGGGTTCCGAAACCTGAAGCCGGACTCGAGCAGCCCGGTCTCATAGTCGATTTCGGTTCCGAACAGGAACATCTGGGCCATCGGGGCAATCAGCACCCGGGCTCCGTCGCGTTCGACGACCTCGTCATGGTCTCCAACCTCGTCGACATACTCCATGGTGTATTCCATGCCGGCACATCCGCCTTTCTTGACGCCAATGCGGAGGCCCTTTTTTGTCCCATCCTGCATTAGCTTGACGATCTGGGAAGCTGCCGCGTCGGTTATGGTGACTGGGGGTGATCCTGGAATTGCAAACATGATCTCGGTTCCCACTCCATGGCCCGGTCGCCGAAACTGCGACGATCGGGTTCATGGTCTCATTTATGTCCAATCCGGGCAGCCGGCAAGCTGGAGACTGGAGACCCTTTCGAACTCTCGTCAAAGGCCGGGCAGAAGCAAATTTTCAGCCGAACATACCGGAACAGGCCTGACATGCGACAGAACCGGACTTCGGCCCGGAGATCCGGATTCCGGAAGCGGATGCGAGCCTACATGAAACCCAGCTCGAGTCGGGCCTCGTCCGACATCATGTCCATGCCCCAAAGCGGTTCCCAGACCAATTCGACCCTGGCAGCCTGAACGCCCGGAATCGCCTCGACGGCGTCCCGGACCCAGCCGGGCATCTCACCCGCGACAGGGCAGCCCGGCGCGGTGAGCGTCATGGTAACGTCGACCAGTCCGTCCTCATTCACCTCAATTGTGTAGATCAATCCCAGATCATAGATATTGACGGGGATTTCCGGGTCATGAACGGTTCGGCAGGCCTCGACGACTGATGCGTAGAGCGGATGATCCGTGGTCGATGGACGGATCAGCGGCACACCTTCCATTAACGATTCAGACGTCACGTCACTCTTCTCCCTGATTTCCAAGCAATTTAATAAGGTAATTTTTCAGGTTCGTCCAGTGCAGGACCAACAGCATGAGCGAGGGAAGACACCCTGGCTTGTGGCTTGCCCGGTTCGGGGAAGTGGAATATCAGTGACAGGTTGGCGGCAGAGTCGGGATGGCTGCCGGGTTCCGGAGCGCATGGCCACAAACTCCATCCAGGCAACCCGTGACGAAATGGTCACGACGAACACGGACCCAGGCGCCGTATTTCACTGGCTGTCGCGTGCAGTCGGCGACTTCAAGGCGGCGCCTATCAACGCACTGATCTACGGGTTCGGATTCTTTGTGGTGAGCTGGCTGGTCATCGGTTTCCTGTGGCTGACCGGACTGGAGTGGATGATCTTTCCGGCTGTAGCCGGTGCATTGCTCGTCGGCCCGTTTCTTGCTGTAGGCCTGTATCGGGAAAGTCGACGGATCGCAGGACACGGCGGGACCGGAGTCGCGTCGCCCGGCCAGATCGCGCTTGTCGGCGCGATCCTGATGGTTTTCCTCCTCGCATGGTTTCGGGCTGCAACGATCCTCTATGCGCTCCTGTTCGGACTGAAGCCGTTTCCCGGTCTTCCAGATTTGCTCGTTCAACTGTTCACGACCATGGAAGGGATTTCGCTCCTCGTGGTCGGAACGGCAGTTGGCGGTTTGTTTGCTGCATGCTGCTTCGCCATTTCGATCTATTCGATTCCCATGCTGGTCGACCGGAAGGTCGACGCATTTTCGGCGATGGGAATGAGCTTTGCGAAAGCCGCACGCTTCCCCCGCCTGACGATAGCCTGGGGTGTCGTCGTGACCGTCCTCGCCGTCCTGGGTTTCGCGACGCTGATGCTGGGGATGATCGTGATCTTTCCGATTTTGGGCTTTGCTACCTGGCATGCCTATGCGTCCATGTTCGGAACGCCAGATTGATTTCAATGCGCGTCGCCCTTACCGGAGCGGCCGATCGTCGTCTTCAAGAATCCGATACCTGTCGCCTTCCGGGTCGTCGTACTGGCGCGACCTGACCGTCCAGATGAAGGCTCCTAGAGCGATGATCGCAAGGATCAGCGACGCCGGAATGAGATAGAGCAGCGACGTCATCCCGATGCCTTTCGGGTTTCCCGAAGATGGCCGAGCCGAAGGGCGTTCAACATGACCAGGATTGAGGACGACGACATGAGAATTGCGGCGACCAATGGGGTCAACATCCCGGCCAGCGCCAGCGGAAGTGACACCACGTTGTAGGCCGCGGCGAAGACCAGGTTCTCGGCGATCAACCGTCGGCTCGTTCGGGCAATATCGATGACATCAAGCAGGGATTCGAGGTTTTTCCCGAGCAGGATGACGTCGGCCGCAACCTGTGCGGCCCCGGCCGCCGACGCCGGTGCGATGGAGACATGGGCACCCGCAAGCGCCGCCGCGTCATTGAGCCCGTCGCCGAACATGGCGACCCGCCGTCCCTCGCCGGTCATCGCTCCCAAACGGGCAACCTTGTCTTCGGGACTGCATCCGCCCTGCCATGTTGCCAGACCGGCCGTACATGCGACCGCGGCGACGGCGTTTGGCGTATCGCCAGACAGTATGACCGGCCGCAGGCCGCGGCGCCGGAGCCCTTCGACCATGTTCCGCAATCCTGGCCGCAACGACTGGGAGAACCTGAAACGCGCGGGCCGTCCGCCCGGTACCCTGAACCAGAGTTCGGCAAGTCCGTCCGGGGACGCAGCACTTCCGGCGCCCGTGAACACTGCAGAACCCAGCCGTTCGCCGCCGTTCGCCTCGAGACCGAGCCCGGGAAACTCCTGCACGCCGTCGAGCGGTTGTGCCGGATACGCGGCTGACAGCGCCCTGCAAAGCGGGTGCCGACTGGTCGCGGCCAGGGTCGACGCCCGACGTGCCAGTTTTGCATTGACATCCGGGTCGAGAACGAATTCCGGACGGGTCAGGGTGCCGGTCTTGTCGAGAACGACGTCGGTCACCTCTGCCAGTCGTTCGAGCGCGCCACCGTCGCGGACGATGACGCCCCCGGCGAGAAGCAGGTTTGCCGCCCGTGCCGCTACGGCCGGGGTGGCAAGGCCGGCCGCACAAGGGCAGGTGACGACAAGCACTGCGACGGCGATCATGGTCGCCTGGGAAAGTGATGCGCCAACAACGAGAAGCCAAACCGCGAAACCGAGCATTGCCGAACCGATGACCAGCGGCGCATACCCCTGCGAAAACCTGTCCGCGAGCAATTGATGGCGGCCACGATGCGTCTCGGCGGCCTCGGCGATGTCGGCGATGGATGAAAGGCGGGTCTCGCTACCGACCGCTGTTACCTGCGCACTGAACGCGGGACCGACGTTTCGACAACCGGCCATCAGCGGGTCACCCTTTCGGAGCGTCCGAGGCATGGACTCTCCGGTGACCGCGCTATCGTCGATTGCGGCACTTCGTGCCGTCAGGACGGCGTCTGCGGGAATCAATTCGCCCACCGGAACGTGAATGACGTCACCGGGCGCCAGTTCCGTTGCGAGTACTTCCTCCGGCTGGTTCCCTGCTCGAATTCTGAATGCCCGGCCCTGGATCATGGCACGAAGGTTCTCCGCGGCGCCCGAAGAGCGTTTACGCAGCATCCTGTCGAGGACGCGGCCGACGAGGAGAAAGAAGGTCAGCGAAACGGCAGCATCAAAATAGGCATGCTCGGCACCCTGTGCCGTCTCGTAGAGGCTGGCGGCCAGGGTCGCGAGAATCGCCAGTGAAATCGGCGCATCCATGGTGACACGGCCATGGCGAAGTGCCTTGGCAGCAGGCAGGTAGAAGACCGACGCGGAATAGGCGACCACGGGAATCGCCACCACCGCCGAAGCCCAGTGGAGCAGCGTCCGCGTGTCCGGTCCCATGTCGCTGGCCAGTCCGGCCCATACCGCGACCGAGAACAGCATGACGTTCATGGTGCCGAAGCCGGCTACAGCAAGCGGGACGAGGAGATTTCCCTCATCGGAATTGCGGGACGATGTGTCGTCGGCAAAGGGATGAATACCGTACCCCAGGTCGGAGACCGCGGCGAGAACCTGTTCGGGCGCCGTGACCGTCCGGTCGATCTCGACCTGCAATCGACGGGTCGTCGCATTGACCCGTGCCGAGGCAACGCCGGCGAGACGGTTCAGTTCGGACTCGATCGTGATTGCGCAACGGCCGCAGGTGATGCCCTCGATGGTGCAGTTCAGGCTGTGCAGTCCGTCGCCGGAAGCCCGGAGGAACAGTGATGGCGCCGGGGCGGTCATCGCGGCGCCTGTAAAGATCCGGCGTCGATCGTTTGTGACGTCCATGCGTTCATGGCGACCGAGACGTGAAGGAACTTGTACCCGAGATAGGCAACCAGCGCACTCAGGATGAGCGCATACATCATGTTGCGGAAGCGCCGGTCCCGGTCGGTCCTTTCCGGCATCACAGCCGGTTGTAGACGTAGAGTGCCAGGCTTCGGATAGCGACCTCGTCGAGGCGATCGTCCCAGGCCGGCATGACACCGGACTTCCCCGTCCAGAGAATGTCGATAATGGCGTCGCGTCCACTGCCGTAGAGCCATTTGTCGTCGGTGAGGTTGGGTGCGCCGTTTGCGAGACCGCCGCGTCCTTGGTCACCGTGGCAGGATGAGCATTGTTCCGAGAACACCGCGGCACCGGCCGCGGACAGGACGTCGTCGTGCTCGAGCCCCGCAATCTCGAGTACAAATTCGGCGACCGCAGTGATGTCGGCTTGGGCGAGCAGCCTGTCGCGACCGTAGGCTGGCATTTCGGAGGCACGTGTTTCGTCGTGATCGGCGTTCACACCGTAACGGATCGTCGTGACGATACCTTCGAGATCGTTTGGCCAGAGCCAGTCATTGTCACTCAGGTCGGGGAATCCGGGCTGACCCGCGAGATCGCGGCCATGGCATGCGGCGCAATTGTCGTCGAACAGGACCGCGGCTGCCCGGTCGCCAATGCCTGTTCCGGCCTTGAGTGCCGCGGGCGTGGCTGCGAGCAGGTCCGAATGCGCCTGACGCCGCCGTTCGTCGGCCTCGTCGACTTCGGCAATGACAGCGGCCCGCGACGAATAGTCGAGAAGTCCCCGCGAATAGTCTGTCACATAGGGAAACGCTGGCAACAAGGCGAAGCAGCCCGCGGCAAACAGGAGGCTCGCCGCATAGAACCAGACAACGGATCGTGGGAGCGGCGTGTCGAGTTCCTTGATGCCGTCCCATTCATGGCCGGTCGTCTTCTGGCCGGTTAACGGGTCCGTCTCTACTGGCAAGGTGTGTCGTCCTCCTTAAGCGGCCATTTGGACGCATCCTCGTAGCGTTTTCGGCGGGACGGCCAGTAAGCCCAAACCACCGCCGCGACAAAGAAGATCAGGAGATAGGCTGCTCCCCAACTCTTGGAAAAGACAAGCACGGCGTCATGACTCATCGGACCAGGTCCTCACGGTTCAGGGATTCGAAATCGACAAGAGTTCCGAGCACCTGCAGATATGCGACAAGCGCGTCCATTTCCGTGACCCGCCGGGGATCGCCGTCGAAATCACGAACATTCAAGCCGGTACCGTATCGTTCAGCGAGGTCGTCCTCGAATTCGGCATCCGGATCCGCCTGGTAATGGGCATCGCTTGCGGCGTTCGCGATCTGCTCCTGGCTGTAGGGCACGCCGGCAAGGGCCAGCGCCCCGAGCGCTTGCGGCAGTTGGCGGGTCACCAACAACCGGTCGGAAAGGAAGGCATACCCAGGCATGATCGAACCGCCAACAATCGCGCGCGGATCCCTGAGATGGGCGACATGCCAGGCATCGGAGTACTTGCCGCCAACGCGGGCGAGGTCGGGTCCGGTCCGTTTCGACCCCCAGAGGAACGGGTGGTCGTACATGCTTTCCGCAGCCAGGCTGAAATGGCCGTAGCGGTCGACGTCCGATTTCAGGGTGCGGATCATCTGGCTGTGGCAGGCGTAGCACCCTTCACGCATATAGATGTCGCGTCCGGCCAATTCGAGCGGAGTGTAGGGCCGCATGCCTTTGACCTTTTCAACGGTGTTCTCGATTGTGAACAGTGGTGCAATCTCGACGAGGCCGCCGAATGAGGCAACGACAAGGATCATCACGGTGAATGCGATTGAATGCCGTTCGAGCTTCTGGTGGTGCGTCGACATGGATGCTACTCGGCAGTGACCATCGCCGGCGTTGTTCGCGCCTTCGCCGGCCCTCGCACGGTCATGTAGATGTTGTAGGCACCGAGGACCGCGCCGACCAGGTAAAGAAGACCGCCAATTGCCCGCAACCAGTAGTAGGGCTTCATCGCTTCAACGGTATCGATGAATGGAAAGGCAAAGTTGCCGCTGTCATCATAGGTCTGCCACATCAGCGCCTGGGTGATGCCGCTGTTCCACATCGCGCCGACGTAGATCAGGGTTCCTGCAAGGGCGAGCCAGAAATGCCAGGCTTCGAGACGGAGGGAATAGATCCCTTCCCGCTGCCACAGCCACGGTACCAGCTTGTACATCGCGCCGAAGGTCATGAAGGCAACCCAGCCGAGCGCCCCGGCATGGACATGCCCGACGGTCCAGTCGGTGTAGTGGCTTAGCGCATTGACCGGCTTGATCGCCATGAACGACCCTTCGAAGGTCGCCAAGGCGTAGAACAGGATGGCGACCATCATGAACCGTACGGCCGGATCGGTCCGGACCTTGTCCCAGGCACCATTCAGCGTGAACATCCCGTTGAACACCGACGCCCAACTCGGGATCAGCAGTATGACTGAAGTCGTCATGCCGAGCACCTGAACCCATTCCGGAAGCGCGGTGTAGTGCAGGTGGTGCGAACCGGCCCAGAGATAAAAAAAGGTGATTCCCCAGAAACCGACGATTGACATGCGGTACGAGTAGATCGGGCGACCTGCCGCTTTCGGCAGGAAATAGTAGAGCATCCCCAGGAATCCTGCAGTCAGCAGGAAACCGACCGCATTGTGACCGTACCACCACTGCGTCATTGCATCCTGAACGCCGGCAAACAGGGAGTAGCTCTTCGGAGTCTCCAACGATACCGGCACAGCCAGATTGTTGACGACGTGCAGCATCGCGATGACAACGATAAAGGCCAGGTAGTACCAGTTGGCCACATAGATATGCGGTTCGGCACGGCGAGCCAGCGTACGAAGGTAGGTCGCCAGGTAGCCGAGCCAGGCCACGGTCAACAGCAGGTCGGCGTACCATTCCGGTTCCGCATATTCGCGCGACTGGGTGATGCCGAGAGGATAGCCCGTGACCGCAAGCACGACGAAAAGATTGTAGAACACAACGACGAGGAGCGGGAGCGACTCGCCGGCCAGGCGTGCGCGCGAGGTGCGCTGGACCACGTAGAACGACGTGCCGATGAGCGCGTTTCCGCCGAATCCGAGGATCACGGCTGTTGTGTGTACCGGCCGCAAACGGCCGAAATTCGTCCAGGGCATATCGCCGTTCAGTTCCGGCGCTGCCAGTTGCAGCGACAGGACGACGCCGACAAGAAACCCGAGAGTCGCCCAGACGACCGCGGCGATCACCGTGAATCGGATGACCTCGTCATTGTATTCGAGCGGCCTGTCCGGCGCGTCCGACGCGTTCTCGTACAGGTACCTGGCGCCCCAGGCCGCAGCCGCGGCGATCAACCAGCCGTGAAGGGCGAATGCGGGGGTCTTCGCATAGCCGCCGATCGCAACACCGAGGAAGAAAAAGCCGATGATCGCGATCCAGCCGACAAACCGTTCGATGCTCAGGGCCATCACGATCTGCCCGTCACTTCTGCAGACTGGTTGAAATCACCGTCAGGGGCGCAACGACTCACGGAACAGCCGGTCTGATTCATGGCGTCGGCCCAATTGGAGTCAATGCGCGCATGTCGAGACTCCGGACAGATATACGAGGGCCCGGATTGGCCGATCTAGACCTTTCGATGCCTGATCGCAGGTTAGACAACGACCCAACGAGCTTCAATGCAAAATGTGGGAACCAGTTCGAATAGTCACCATCAGGCTGCCAGTGGCAGTCCGAGCGCGGCCCACAAAACGTTCACGCCGCAACCGAATGTTAACAGTTGTTCATCTAACCGGGCGGCCTGTTCCCCGGGCTCCGTCGACATCGTCATGAAGCGCGGCGTTCTCCAAACGCACCGAGGCGCCGGAGCCGATCCGAGCTTCTTTCCGCGAGTCACACATATCTCTTCGGGGTTACGTGCCGATTCCCGGTGAAAACGCCAACAGCGAATGACAACGACAGAGCAGGGACGAGAGAAGACCGGCCACTGTGCTGCCGCAACGATGAATTCCGAATTGTGCCAGCCCTTACCCGGGAAACCGGCCATGGCGCGAACGAAACTGCAAAAGGAACCCCGGCAACAGGCCGAATTCAAGGCTCCATCAATTCCATCCGAATGGACCTCCAAAAGTCGAAAACGCTTTGGATTTTGACTTTCGGCGACCTCGCGATGGCATCAAGTCCTTTCGAACACGGTCCCCCCGATTTGCAAGGACGTACGTCAATTGCCGGATTCCAAAATATTCAATACTTGAGAGAGCCGTTGTTGTGGATCGTCCTGCAGAGAGTGTAGGCGAGCGGCATGCGAGTGAAGGAAAGGCGGTGGAATGTCGAAGAGGTTTTCCTTCCGCCTGCTCGCGATGGATGGCCGGTCGAGGCTCGGGTCTGTCCATACCACGCGGGGAGAGATCCGGACGCCCGCCTTCATGCCGGTTGGAACGGCCGCAACGGTCAAGGCGATGCTGCCGGAGAGCGTACGTGAGACCGGTGCCGACGTCCTGCTCTGCAATACCTATCATCTGATGCTGAGGCCGGGAGCCGAACGCGTGGCCCGGTTTGGGGGACTCCACGAATTCATGGACTGGAACCGCCCGATTCTGACCGATTCTGGAGGATTTCAGATCATGAGCCTGGCGAGCCTCGGGACGCTCGACGAGGCCGGAATGGAATTCAGGTCCCATATCGACGGATCCCGGCATTTGCTCTCGCCGGAACGGTCCATGGAAATCCAGGCTTTGCTCGGTTCCGACATTGTCATGTGCCTCGACGAATGCACGCCCTTTCCTGCGGATCACGAGAAGGCAGCGGCGAGCATGCGGCTGTCGATGCGCTGGGCCGCGCGGTCCCGTGAAGCCTTCGGCGACAGGCCGGGACATGCGCTTTTCGGGATCCAGCAGGGAAGCGTCTATGACGACCTGCGGGATGAAAGCGCAGAGGCACTCACTGACATCGGCTTCGACGGTTACGCCATCGGCGGTCTGGCCGTCGGTGAATTCCAGCACGAGATGTTCTCCGTTCTCGACCGGACGGCAAGACAGCTGCCGGAGAATTGCCCCCGTTATCTGATGGGAGTCGGCAAACCCGACGACATCCTCGGGGCGGTCGAACGCGGGATCGACATGTTCGACTGCGTGCTGCCGACCCGGTCCGGCCGGACCGGGCAGGCGCTGACCCGGCGCGGCCCGGTCAATCTCCGCAATGCGCGGCACCGGGACGATCCGCGCCCGCTCGACGAGGTTTGTCGGTGCCCGGCCTGCAGACGCTATTGCCGCGGCTATCTGCACCATGTCGTCAGGGCCCGGGAAATCATCGGATCCATGTTGCTGACCTGGCACAACCTGCACTTCTATCAGGAACTCATGAAAGGAATTCGTTCCGCCATCGCGGAAGGAAGGATGACCGGATTTGCATCGTCGATGCGGGACAGCCTGGCGGCGGGTGACGTGGACCCGATAGACCTTGACTGACCGGAGTGAACCCCTTGGCATGATGGCGGCTCCGGTCCAAACTGCTTGACAAAACCGCCGGTCGGCACCAAGTCCAATCCATGGGCGGTGCCGGGATCGGACGGCGCGAACACCGTCCGCCATCCGCCGTCCTGGCTGCATTGCCGGTGAGGCAGTGTCCCGTTTCGATGACCGCGGCCGACAGAAGTCCCGGACGGGCAATTCTTCCACACCCGAGTCCAGGTTCTGGCGATCGACGCGGTGGTTCAGGCAGTGCTGAAGGATCGAAGCGGCCGGGTCGGGCTGAATTTTTGAAGACCACGCCAAGAGCGGCCGGAATGCAGCCGTCGCCGCCACCAGCGTCCGGCCCGGGCACGGATGAGCCAGGACCACCAATGCTACGCGAGCGTTGCCGGCGCCTATCCATCTCCGTGCGGGTCCGTCGAATACCCGACAGACCGTCTATGACGGGAAATCACCTCACCGCGATCCGGTGCGGGTGACCGTTCCGGATCTGAATTCGGCCGACTTCCGAGACCGATGGCTGAAGACCCTCGGCCCGCAACGCTTTGCGCTCGGCTACAATGATGTGCAGGCGCCGGACGGCCAGCACGTGTCGCCGATCATCTCGAGCTGACGGCGCTGCCGCCGAGCCGTGGCTCGATGCCATCCATCGGTCCGGGCAGGGGCCGGGCGTTCGACCGCGCCATGACAACCGCCAGTGACGGCCTGCTCGATTGTGGCGATGACTGGCTGTCGCGGATGATCCAGATGTCGGCGATCGGAACCGACGCCATTGCAAAGCGGTGGCTGTAGGCGATTGGGCCGGGGGGCTCCGGACGGCCGAATGGGGTGCCGACCGCCACTGGGGCTGCGTTCACGCAGAACCACCTCCCTCAAGCCGTATCCCCTCACACCTTCGTGGAGTTCGGGAACCCGTAACACCATGAAAAAGTTTGCCACTTTCCACATCGGATTCCATTGCGGAGCGTTCTCGTCCAAGGCGTAAGCGTGCGTTACGAACAAGACGAAGCCCACGAGCAGAGACAGGGAGGCTTTCGAAATGGGAAGTTTCTCTTCTCCAGAAATGGCGAACCGGGTAACAATCTCTTGATTGACCTTCCACGGGGGGGCATGAGTCTACACCCATCATGTCCGAGTCAGGATATACAGCGAGTCCCGGAGCGATGCGTTGCCTCTGCGACTGCTAAGACACGAGACCGGCACCATTCCCGCACATGTTGTTTCGGTCGCAAAATGAAGTCGGCGGCGATTGTTCGAAAGGGGGAGTGGATGAGAAACGTTATGTCCTTGGCGGTCGCCGTTGCGATCGCTGCATCGGTGGCGCAGTCCTCGGCGGCCGAGCCCGTGCCGGACCGCGCGACCGGCATATGGAGTATCAAAGAATGTGGCGGAGACGGGCTGACGGTGCTGGTGGAGGAGAACGTCGCCTTGATGTTCGAAACTTCGGGGGAGCAGACCAGGGTCGCGATGGTTCGGGCCGAATGGCTGGAGGGCTCCGTCGTGCTGATATTGGAAGACGGGGCAGAAGAGCTGGTGCTGCCGCCGCCCGACGGGCTCCACAGATGCGCTGCACTGCCTGTCGGCTTCTCGTTGATTTTCGCCGAGTCGGTCGCCGTGCTTCGGGAGTTCGGTGAACTTGATGCGCGTTGCGCGGGCGCTACGGTGTCCGCGGCGCAGTGCGGTGCGCTGGTGTTCGAGCTGATCGACGTCAACGAGGACGGGGCGTTCTCCAAGGCGGAACTCAGTCGCGCCATGCGGGCGGCGAGCTTCTTCATCGGCTACTGGATCAATGTTGATGAAACGCAGGACCCGCTCGTCCCCATGGAGAAGCTCTCGGTGGCCTGGTTTGCGGCCTCTGTGCTGGGCCCGTTCGTCGCCACCAACCTGATTGATTCCTACGATTTCGATGGGGACGGACGTCTGTCGCTAAAGGAGTTGCTGCAGGACCGCTTGCCCGAGCAGGGGATAGAGGGTGCGGCGGCGGGACTGGCTGTGCAGATGCCGCCGGAGATGATGTCCGGGCTGATGAGGACGGTGAACGGCTTGCTCGGAGCCTTGCGTTGAAGGTAGGCGCAGTACCGGCCAACCCCTGTTGGAAGGAGGACGAGGGGGTGCGGTGGCTTGTTGAGCTCCACATGGCGGCCGTCGCGAATTTCGGCCTCGTGTCCATCGTGACATGAACGATGATTACCGGCCTCCTGGGGGCCGGCGACCGGACAGCGGCTCCCGTCACACAACCTGCCCAGCCCACCACGACACGGTTAACGGCCGCCTGAGTTTCCCGTTACGAGGTCCGGGACGGCCTTTCGACCCAGGGGAGCATCATCCTCGGCGAACACACGTCGCCGCGGTGCAAGGGCCGGTTTGATCCTTCCGATCCCACCACCTGGTGCCGGTAGGGCAGGGGGCGCTCGGTCACCCTCAATCCGCGCCGCGGGAATGCTCACAGCCTGGTGTTTTCCGTCTCGGGCGGCTTCAAGACAGACGGAGTCGCGATCCCGAACGCGCTCATGTTCGACGGGCCACTCATCGTCATCGACACGAAGGGTGTGATCCATGATCTAACCGCGGCGGTGCGCCGAAACCGTGGTCGCAATGCCTGGCAGATTACGGCCGACATCGGTCTTGACCCAATCAAGTTGCTGATCGCGCTCCGCAGGACGTTTGAGTCATTTTCACGGACCTTGCCGAATACCTCGCACAGACCACGGATCTCGACCTGAGCGATGGGTCCGCGTCTTTCAATCAAACGGCCCGTGCCTTCTTTCCGCCCTCTGGCTCACTTTCACCACATCGGGTCCGTAAGCGGTCACCTTTTCGCGGCCGCCGACCGCGAGCCGTCCAAGCCGCCCACGCGCATGAAGGAGAGATTTGAGAGGGCTGCAAAACGATGGGAAGACGAAGTCAGAAAGGATCTGAAGTACATTACTTTTGATTTACGAGAGGTCGCCGACACCGTGGACCGGCTGCGGTCCGGTGTGGTGGCCATGGTCGCCAACGGCTTCGAGTCGGCCTGCCTGCCATCCAAGGGTCCTGGTTTCCAACGAATCCGATGGCCAGATCCTCCTCGAACGTGTTTGGGATGGCCGGGCCGACATTCTGCTGTCGGTGCGGCGCAATCCCGGGTTCTCCCGTCAGGGCAAGCCAGCTGGCGGGCCCATCCACAAGCGCCTCGAGGTGCGCTCGGAGCGGGGCCTCATCCTTCGCGGCGACTGGCTGGACACATTTGACAGCCGGCTTTTCGGACCTCTCTCTCCGAATCTCAATCGGGGCTACCGGCAGCCTCTGATCACTCTCAGCGACTACGATTCTCCGGACCGTTTGACCCTTACACCGGCTGTTGGCGCTGAACGTCGATCTCGTTGGAACGCGCACGCATCTGCGTTGCGTCGTGCCATTCCTGCATCCTCAAAAGCAGGTCCATCCTGAGGCCGAACGCCTTCTCGACCCGCAACGCCATTTCAGGCGATTCGGTACTCGGTCCATTCGGGATAATTGATCTTCGTCGCTTTGGCTTCCGCTACTGCCACGATAGGGTCTCGATCACCAAATGCCCTCTGCCGTGCCTTCGAAGATATGGTCATTCAAGAAGATGCGCTGGCCGAACAGGTTGCGTTCGACTTCGGTCAGTGCGGCTTCCTCGCAGATGTCGTCCCATGCGTCCCGGATGGTGCCGATCTGCCGGGCGATGATGGCCTTCGCCGCACCCTCGCTGAGCTGGAAATTGGACGCGGCCTCAAGGCTGGTCGCAATTGTACTCGTTCGATTGTCTCCGACGATCAACATCGCCTGGCTGGCCACATTGCCGGAACGGCTTTGCGGACAGATGTCATAGGCAGGCGTCAGGGTCAGTTGTTTGCCATCCCAGAAGCCCGCATGGTTGCGGGCGTGATCGTCCGTGTTGCCGCACAGGATGTTAAACACGAGCCGTTCGTACAGCTCGTGCAACGTCGCCTTGGGTGAGGTGAAGCGGTGCCGAATGATTTCCGCGAGGAGTTCATAGCCGGCGTAGCGCGCCATCACTTCATCGAGACCAAACAGCGTCAATGCTGAGACCATCGACTTGCGCGTCCAGTCGTCATTCCTCTTTGTGCGGTCGAATCGCTCGACCAGCAGGACGTCCTTGCCGGCGACGTGCTCAAGACGTACGCGGGCGACGTCAAGCCCCGCATTGGCAGCAAGGCGCATGGCGACATATTCCGCCTTTACCACGTTGTAAGTATCGGTCGAAGACGAGAACTTGGCGATCATCCTTTTGTCGCCGTCCTGGATCATCGCCTTGGGGCGCGCACCGCCTATCGACGTGCCGTGCAACAGCGCCTGATCGAGGTCGGGCGACAGCGGTACGCCATTCTCGACCTTCTCGGCGGCGTTGAGAAGCTCTTCGAGCGTAGCGGCTTGAACAGCGCGTGGCACGTATTCGGAAGGGGAGTGCTGGAAGTCCAGAGCGCCGATTCGGTCGGAGCCGGACGCCAGCAGATAGGTCAGTTCGTCGAGCGTAGCGGTGTCGACATCCTTGCCGTTGCGCCCGAAGGTCCGGTTCAGGATGACGCGACGGCCCCACGCATCGGGCGCGGCGTCGCGCAAGCATCCGGCCATGCTCAGCCCAGTTTCGGGCACAATCGCTCCGCTGCGCAACGGCAGTTCCGGCTCATAGATCGGGATGCGGTCATTCCGGTCCAGATAGCTCTGACCGTAGTTGAAGATCAGCCGCTTGCCGTCACGCGCGATTCGACCGGCGACGATCGGTACCGTCGCGCCGGGCAGCCATATCCAGACATAGGCTTCCTCCAGCGCTTTCGTGTCAGGGCGATCAGAAGTCATCTTTCACCTTCGTCGTTCCCGTGCGGACGGATTGAGGGAGCAGCGTGAGCTTGTCGCGTTCCACCGACAGATGCCGTGTCAGCGTTGTCGGTTCGGCTTCGAACAAACGCAGCCCGACAATGGCGGCCACCTCGAAGGCCGCACCGATAGAGGAGCCCATTTCGCCTTTTTCGATGCGGTGCACGAGACCGCGCGAGATCCCGGCGCGTTCGGCGACATCGGCGACCGTGGTATTGCGTTCGAGGCGCGCGTTATGGATCATCAGCCCAAGAAGCTCTGCAGCTTCGCGAGCATAGCGGGAATAGCTTCTGTGTGCGGGCTTTGCCATTTCTCTGTGCGCTCCGTAAATGGATCATGAGGAGGGATCATGCCCTGTTTGTAGATCACTCTAGCGGACTTCAAGCAGGTTGGGCAGTTTATGTTCCATAAATCGATCGTGAAACGTATCAATGATCCGTTTATAGAACAGAAATGTTGGGCTGAGCCACTCTCTGCTGGCGGCTATCCACGTACGACGACACCCCGAACAAGCGCCGACAGATCGAGCGCGACTGGGGGAGCTTACGAGACTCTCGGCATGGTCGTCCGGCCCCGATTTCGGCCAAGGAGACGCCCGGGCTCGTAAGAAACCGTAGCTATCTCCAACCTCCAGAAAGCGTTCGGAAGAGCGGAGGCAAGACGATTACCGGCGGCGAATTGCGTTCCTCTCAAACTCGTCCCGACGCTCCTATGTCTGGGCAGCCAGTCGGGGAAGACCCTTCGCCGTCAGGTCGCGAACGAACCCCGACGGTGTGAACTGCGGATTTCTGTACGCCTCCCGAAAAGTGCGCAGCATGGCAAGCGCCTCGGAGCGATAGAGATCAAACCTCCGAGACTGAAACCCATCGGTATCGATCGCCTCGATATCGAATCTTGCGAAGACATTAGCCGAAATGTCGGCCAAGTTATCGGTGACGATTTGCTGCGCGCCGCAGCGGATCGCCGCCGCCGCATGCCAGCCACTGGACGCTGAAGGCCCTGGCCGAGGCCATGGG
>JAPPHA010000047.1 GCA_028874915.1 Paracoccaceae bacterium | reverse complement strand
TGCCGCGTAGCTTGGCCGCGAAGCCGTCGTCTTCAGGCGACGGAGTGTTCACAACAGTGGACAGGGATGAATTCCTGGCGCTGGAGGTCCTCCGGCGCCATGTGAACACGGTGAGCATCACTATGCGTTCCCGCACCGGTAACGACTGTATCGCGGCCCCATCGAACAATACGAACGGCGTTTTCGTATACTGATTCCGGTTCTCGGCGGTGACCCGTGGGCGTATGACGTCGCTCAGGTCCGGAACGCGATCCTCAAACGTCTCGAAACCGCATCCTGCTGACCGAAGAAGGCGAAGAGATTGAGTACCAGTTCGGTTCCTACATGCTCTCGGGTCGGTTGACGGGCACTGCGTCGAATTCGGGAACGTCGAGATCGAGCCCCAGATTTGCTGACAGATGGTGCGCCTGTTGCCGGATCGCGTCGCAGAGACTTTTCCCAACCGGGCGCGGCAGATCCTCCGCTTCTCGCACCAATGCCTGGACGACGGCGATCACACGATTCTCCTGGGCTTTCATGAATCCACGCGAACCGAGTGCGGTCATGAACGCGCTCAAGTCATCACGACTCACGTCGTCTGCCATGCGCGCCTGACCTATGCGAAATGACATCTCGTGGGTTACTCCTGCATCCAAGAGGACTGGGTCGATGTCGTAGGCAGGTGCCAACTCCGGCTTTGGAGTTGTGTAAAGGAGCGCGTGGTTCTTTGCGTGATTGTCGAAATTTCCAAGGACCATGTTTGTCAGTGTGATCTCAAACAACGCCTGGCGCGCCACTGCCGGCACCCGCGTCATCCTCAAGAGCCCGCCAATTGCCGTTGCGGTGAAGGCGCGCCCCTCCACGCCGTTGCGCTCATATTTCAAAGAGTTGCCGAACCCGAGCGCCTGGCAGAAATCCTCTTGGTGCACGCGGTAAACCTGCCCATCGGTGACATTCCGATCAAATCGGGTGATCAGCAGACCTTGCAGCGAACCCTCACCCAATACGCGTGTTTGGGCGGCCGGGTGTCCTTGCACTCGCGCCATGAGCCGGGTGGCCAAGTGTTCACGGGCGACGGAGGCCATGGCGCCCGCACGTGGAACCTTCAGGATATGCGTTGTCGGCGCACCACTGCCCGGCTTGGGAAGACCCAGACGCCCATTCGACAAAACCGCCAACGCAACCTTGCCCTGAACTCCGGCGAGCGGGGATGGATCGTTGACGTCAGACGGAAGGCGCCGGTGGTCGCGAAGCGATGCCATCAGGCGGACGAGCGTGCCTTCGACCTGCAAGGGAGTGATGTCAAAGTCATTTACGGGTGCCGCCTCGGGCACCACAGGAGCACCGTCCAACAATTCGTAGTCGGTGTCCAGGTGTCCTGGCCGCTTGCCCGGTGGCGCGCCTTCCGGCACGCAGCTGATCGCCCCAGGGCAGTCGGCACCAAGGTGGGCGAGCAACCCGACGATATCGCGTTCCGCGATGCCGTGGCGCTGCATGACTTGGTCACGCATCTCGTTTTCGAACAGGAGATTGGAGAAAAAGCCGCGCGTCACAACATCGCCGAAGGGCTCTTCACGAATGGGCAGCGACGCGGAGATCGCGTGCGGAATTGCGTCCGTCACGTACCGAAAGGACACGTCCCCATCGGGCTTGGAAGACAACTGACCAATGGGCGTCTGAACCCCCTCCAGATATACATCGAGAAGGGTCACGACCGGCTCACATCCTCCGGAAACTTGACCTCGACGGCGAGACCCAGATCCTGACACAGTTGGAGAACCAATCCCACTTGAGTGGTCGCCTTGCCCTGTTCAATGCTCCGGATGGTGGGTCGCGAGATCCCCGTTTGCAGGGATAACTTGTACTGCGTGATCTTGAGCGACTTGCGCGCCTTGCGCAATGCAGCGCCCAAAGAGGCGGTGTCGGTGATGAGAACAGGCGTCATTGCGGCCTCCAAAAAAGAAAAAGATCGTTTTCATTTTGGGCCGAAATAGATCGAATCCTCCAAAAGAACAATGATCGTTTCCTTTGCCTTCAATTCACCGCAAGCCACCAAAAAAGAAAAAGATCGCTTCAATTTTGCGGCCTGTACGGGGCAATGAGTTCGAAGCTGAATGTTTGGCCGCGAATTCGGACGTCTGCTTCTGCAAATCAGGTAGTTTGGGCGCCTACCTACGAAAACACTTTGTCGGCGTAGAGAAAGCGCTCGGAGCTCTTGAGGCGCAGATGAAGAAAGCCACCGACAAAATCCACCAGGAGCAGGCGCTCCCAAACCTCGAAGACGAGGACAGGCAAACGCTGATGATACACGCGACAGCACAGCCTGTAAGGAACGAACAAGCAACTGGCCCATGCATGAAATGACGACAAGGACAGTGTAGGAGATCTTGGAACAACTGGAGATGGGAGGGGAGGTGTCTCGAAGACAGCCAGTGTCGTAGGGGTTTGAATCCGAAATGGTGGTCGAGGATCAATGGCCCCGGCGGATGGCCGGTCAGGCAGGAATTGACACTTGGCCAGTGCTCGCGGATTTGGAAGTGATGATTCTGAAGTCGACCCGGCGACGGATACTTCTCTCAGAGGCAAGACCCCCTCGATTCGATCGAATGGCGATGGCGGGCGACAGTCCCGGCGAAACTGGATGTATGGGGATCGTGTTGTGGCGGTCCTGTCCGGAATCCGGGTGTTCACGGCCCGTTGCAGGGAGAGTCCGCCAGTGCATTGGCCGCCAAATCTACCGGTCGCCCGGTCCCGGCATCTGGTACCCGAGTCCGCGTACGTTGAAAATGTACCGGGGTTGTGTCTTCTCGTCTCCGAGTTTTCGGCGGAGCTTTCGCACGGCACTGCGCACGGCCTGAAGGTTGCTCCGGTCCGAACGTCCCCACACCCGGCGCATGAGCGAATCGTAGGTCGTCACGCCGCCTGCGTCCATCGAGAGGGCATTCAGCAGCCGGTATTCGATGGCTGTCAGTCGCACGGTCCGGCCGGCGAGTGTGACCCGGCGTTTCTCGTGGTCAATGGCGAGGTCGCCGAGAACGAAGGAGTCCGATGCGGCACGTCGGCGAATCGCAAGCCCGACCCGGGCAACGAGTTCGGCCGACGAAAGCGGTTTGACGATATAGTCGGCGGCGCCAGCCTCCAGGGCTTTCGCTATGGTGTCGCCCCGCCCGTTGGCCGAGATGAAGATGACTGGCAGGTTGATCAGTGCCGGGTGGGTCTGCATCAACTCAATTCCGTCGGTCTCCGGCAATGCCAGGTCCAACAGGACCAGCGCGGGACGTTTTGTCTCGACGAGGTGGGCCAGTTTTTCCGGGTCAGGCGTAACGACCGGGGCGTATCCCGCCGAAGCAAGCGCGTCGCGCGCCTGGTGCAGCGTGTGCGGGTCATGATCAACCACGAGGACGGGCGTCTTGTCCTGCCGTTTCCGGGGCTCGCCGACTGTGGTCGACGGAGACCGATCGTCCTCTGCCACTGCAGGCATGGTAAATGTAATGCATGTGCCTTGGCCCGTCTCGGTGCTCCCGGCCCGGATTCGGCCTCCGTGCGCTTCCACCAATCCCCTGCAGATAACCAGTCCGAGGCCGAGACCGCCGCCGTCAAGTTCGTTCCCGACGGCGTGCCGACGAAACAACTGCGACAGCCGCTCCGTGGCCATGCTCTCGCCCGCGTCGGCGACCGACACGGCAACATGGGTCTCGTCGCTCTTTGCCGTCACCCGGATCTGGGCGGTCTCCGGGGACTGGCGTGCTGCATTTGCAAACAATGTGTTCAGAACCTGCACAAGACGCCGCCTGTCGGCCATGATCCGGGGCAGTCCGGCCGGAAGTTCAACGATGATCGGGTGTCGCCCGCCGCCGCCGGCAAATACGGTCCTGGCCCGTTCGATGAGGCTGGCCAACGATTCGGGGGCAGGGTTCACGTCGATCATGCCGGCTCCGATGCGTCCGGCGTCCAGAAGGTCGCTGATCAACCGTCCCATGTGGTCGGCATGATCTTCGATGATGCGAAGGTATTGGCGAAGCTCCGCTCGGTCGGGTTCCCGTGCGTCCGCCAGCGCCGTCGCTGCCGAACCCTTGATGGCAGCGAGCGGCGCCCGGAGTTCATGGCTGACCAGTCCCAGAAACTCCGCCCGCGCCCGCACCAGGGCTTCAAACGGTTCCAGGTCCTGGAGCGTCACGACCACCCGCTCAACGCCGCCGCCCGGCGACAGGATCGGTGTCGCATCAATGAGCGTCCGAACACTGGCACCACCCGCAACGGAGATTTCGACCTCCTCTGCGCGCACGGTTTCGACACCACCGAGATCGGCCAACGTGATTTCTTGTCCGTCACCCCGTCGGCAGACGACCGCTTCGCGCAAGTGCTCCACCGAGCTGTCCGCCAGGTCCAACTCGGCCAGGATGCGACCGGCCTCCCGGTTCAGCGAAAGCGGCGTACCGGTCCGGGCGTCGAGAACTGCAACGCCGACCGGGCAGGTTTCGACCAGTGCCTCCAGATCGGTCTTCGCCCTGCGCTCCTCGCTGCGGGCGCGTGCGTCGGCAATTGCCCCGGCAGCCTGCTCAGCGAACCTTACCAGCAGATCTTCATCGGACTTCGTGAACTCCCCGTTCGTTCGGCCAAGGAAAAATCCGCCGACCGCCATGCCCAGGTGGCGCAATGGGGTGGCCTGGAAAGACTTGCAGGGAATCGGGAAGGACGAGCAGCCGAGTGTGCGAATCCAGGCGTCGAGATCCGGAACGCGAAGCGGGGTGGCAAGATCGCGCAATTGCCCGAACAATCGAATGGCGTCGGACCATTCGGCCATCGAACGGCGTTGTTCCGGCGTGACGCCCGAAGCGACGAAATCGCGGGGTTCTCCAGACCCGTCGACCGTCGTGATGACGCCGTAGTGAGCACCGGTCAGGGCGCAGGCGCTGGAAACGACCTCCTCGAGCATGTTGTCGAGGTCGGGGCTGTTGCCGATGCGCAGGATCGCTGCGTTCAGCGCGGCATCGCGTCCGTGTCCGGGCTGGAATTCCCGTACCGTTTCGCTGCGTTTGTTCAACGCTGTGTCCTCCTCGGTCCCGCCTTCCGGCGACGTCAAACCGAATGTGACTGGTCCCGGTGAATCAAACGTATCGTCACGTTAGAGTTCGAATTGGTCATTTTCAAGACATTCAGGGCTCGACTGGCGCGAGGTCACGGCCAATTGATCGGGCCGTGGAATCGTTGCCATCGATTCCGAGAAGGACGGAATTGGTTTCTTCGGCGAATTCCCGGACAAATGCTGATGCGGGCGACGTCTCGTCCGTTTGAACGCGACCGGTCCGGGACGGGCAATCACGGTCAGACGCTGAACGCCCGAAGCGAAACACCGGGGCCGAAACCGGTTCGGTCACGGGCCGTGACACGATGCAAGGCCCGCTGTCGGGGATTCAGGGGATGACCATCGGCATTGCCGGAAGTCCCGTCTGTCCACGCTATGCCCTTGAACGTGGGAGACGCCAGGTGCGAAACGTTGCCGGAGGGAAAATGACTGGCGGAGCGTTCGCGTGACCGATCAGATGAAGGGCGTCCTCATGACGACGATCGGGGTGCTGGCGATTGTGCCGGACAGCCTGTTGATCCGGATGATCGACGCCGAGATTCCCGTCATTGCATTCTGGCGTTCGGGATTCGCCGGTGTGGTCTTGTTGGCCACCGTGTTGCTGATCTATCGGCGGAACGCGGTCGGCGTGGTCGTTCGATTGCGGTGGAGCGGGGCGATCTACACCGTGCTGATGGCCTGCGCGACCCTGCTGTTCGTTGTCGCCATCGAAATGACATCTGTCGCCAGCACAGTGTTCATTGTCAGTACGGCGCCGGTATTTTCGGCCATCATCAGCCGGCTGTTCCTCGGTGAGCGGATCACCGGTCGAATGGTTTGGACAATCATTCTGTCTCTGGTTGGCGTGGGCGTCATCGCCTTCGGTTCGGTGGGAGAACCTGCGGGCCAGATTTTCGGCAAACTCGCCGCGCTCGGCGTCGCCCTGTGCCTGTCGGCCAGCTATACGGCGGCGCGGAGCGCCCGACCATTCTCCATGGTTCCGGCGGCTGCCCTTTCGCAGCTGGTCCTGGCGACGACGCTGCTGGTCTTTGTCGAGCCTTGGGGGCTTGACAGGACCAGCTGGATCTATGCGGTTCTGCTTGGAGGATTCCTGGTTCCTCTTGGTGCCGGTCTGCTGGCCGTCGGTCCCCGATACATCACGGCTGCCGAAGTTTCGCTGCTGCTGCTTCTGGAAGCGGCGTTGGCGCCGGTCCTTGTCTGGTTGGTCCTGGGAGAGGTTCCCACGGCGTGGGTCCTGGCAGGAGGCGTTTTCCTGTTGACGGTTCTGGCCGTTTCGAATTGGGCTGGATTCCGCGAGGCCCGGCAACTGGTGCGGGCGTCGGGCAGGTCCTGAAATTCCGGGAACCGGATGCCCGGACCGGATCGGTTTTTCGATCTCGACGGATCAGAGTCTCCGATTCGGGATATGGCGGAATTGTCGGGTCCGACGCGTCAATTGTCTTTCGGGAAAACCGGTGTATTCTCGGGTCCTGGCATTGGCCGAGTGCATTTGGCCCAAGCCTGACAATGGCGGCCACGACGACAGGAATTGGACATGGACACCGGCAAAGGAGATGGCAGCCAGATTGAATCCGGGGGCCCTGACGAAGTTGTGGATTCGGACAGGGACCGCGCCGAACGCATGCAGCTTGCTGCCGGACATCTGGACGATCCGTCTCATCCACTGACCCGCTTGACCGTTGCCCAGCAGCGATTCCGGCTCACGATCGGCTTTTTGCTGTACCGGCAGTTGCCGACGGATCGACCCATGCCTTCCAGTTGTCGGGGAACGGTGGAAATCGGCATGAACCACGGGCTGATCAATGCCCAGGAGATGTTGGCCGTCGCCCCGGGTGCGGGGAAACGCAAGGAGTTCAAGGGAACGGATCGGCAGTGGGTTCTCGGAATGCTGGAGCGGGCGGAAACGCGGATTGAATACCAGGACCAGCAACAGGCGGATCGCCTCGCGTCCTGGCTGGAAGACATGACCCGGCTCGTCAATATCATCATGCTTCCAACCGTCACCCGTTGACAGTTGACCCTGCGGGATCTGCCCGCTGACGGGCTCGCGGCAGACTTCGGCCAAGCGGAAAACTCCGGATTGTGGGGCATCGGGTTTCGGGTCGACCGCATGCGTAACGGTCTTGAATTTGTGGTGAGGGCAAGCGAACGCTCGCGATGCGGGTCGCTACCTATCGAGGTGAAAGGTCTGCGAATCCGGACCGGTATCGATCACCATCCGCTTCGGACGGTTTGAGGCATGATCGCCGTGGCGTCGTTGCGGAATGGACCAGGGAGGACGTATAGGGATGCCGAATGACGCAGGCGTCGCACGGGCGACGCTGGACTGGAAGGACCCATTCGGTCTCGAGAGCGAACTGGGCGACGAAGAGCGCATGTGCCGGGACTCGGCGCATGCCTATTGCCAGTCACGATTGCAAACCCGGGTCACCCTTGCCAATCGGACAGAGACGTTTGACCGGGATATTGCGGTTGAAATGGGAGAAGTCGGACTCCTTGGGCCGACGATCCCGGTCGAATACGGCGGCGCCGGGACCAACCATGTGTCCTATGGCCTGATCGCCCGTGAAGTCGAACGGGTCGACAGTGGGTACCGGTCGTTCATGTCGGTCCAGTCATCGCTGGTGATGTATCCGATCTACGCCTATGGCACGGCGGCGCAACGGCAACGGTTTCTCCCGAGACTGGCCCGTGGAGAGTGGATCGGGGCCTTCGGTCTCACGGAACCCGACCACGGTTCGGATCCGGGAGGCATGCTGACGAGGGCCCGGCGAACCGGAGACGGCTACCTGCTGACCGGTGTCAAGACCTGGATTTCGAACGCTCCGATCGCCGACGTTTTTGTCATTTGGGCGAAGTCGGACGCCCACGACGGTCGAGTCCGGGGGTTCCTGCTGGAACGGGGGATGGACGGTCTGTCGACGCCGCCGATCGAGGGAAAGTTCTCCCTGCGCACCTCCGCCACCGGGTCCATCCATATGAGCGATGTGCCGGTTCCCGACGAGAGCCTACTGCCGGGTGCCTCCGGGCTTTCGGGACCGTTCGGCTGTCTGAACCGGGCTCGTTTCGGAATTTGTTGGGGCGCCATCGGCGCCGCGGAGTATTGCTGGCACGCGGCTCGCCAGTACTCGCTGGACCGGAAACAGTTTCGCCGGCCGCTGGCGGCAAACCAGTTGATCCAGAAGAAACTCGCAGACATGCAGACGGAAATCTCACTGGCGCTTCTCGGCAATCTCCGGTTGGGCCGCATGATGGACAGGGACATGGCGTCCCCGGAACTGATCAGTCTGATGAAACGGAACAATTGCGGAAAGGCCCTCGACATCGCGAGGATGGCCCGTGACATGCATGGGGCCAACGGCGTGTCCGACGAATATGGGGTCATCCGGCATATGTTGAACCTGGAATCGGTCAACACGTATGAAGGCACACATGACATCCATGCCCTCGTCCTCGGGCGCGCCCAGACGGGCATTCAGGCGTTTTCCTGACTGAGGCACGGGCGGGGCTGGCCCGCGGCGTCGTCGTCCCTGGGATCGAACCGTGCGAAACCGGCAGACCGGGGGTCCGAAACTGGACCGTTCGAAATCCCTCCGTTCAGATCCTGCCGCCCTTTCGGGCTCGAAGGCGCCCCGCAAATTCTCCTCTGATGGCGGCTGTCCAGGCACCGCCGATTCGGCCCGGACATGACTGACCGGGAGGGTTCACGAACCGCAGTGATCACCGCCGCCGGTTCCGGAATCGGGCGGGTGATCGCCGAATCCCTTGCCGCGGACGGTTTTCGGATCTGGGCGACGGACATTGACGTCAAGCGGCTCGGCACACTTCCCGGCAGCTGGCAACGATCCTGCGTCGATGCCGCCGATCCGGATGGCATGACCGAGCTGTTCCTGAAGGTGGCATCCCAATGGGGCCGTCTCGATGTCCTCTGCGCCAATGCCGGGATCGCCGGCCCGACGGCAGGGATTGAGACCATCGATCCGCAGGACTGGCGCCGCTGTGTCGCGGTCAATCTCGAGGGATCATTCCTCGCGGCCCGGGGTGCGGCGCCCCTCATGAAACGACAGCGATCCGGTGTCATGATCTTCACGGCCTCGACGGCCGGCCTGTTCGGCTATCCCAACCGGTCGCCCTATGCGGCCGCCAAATGGGGCGTTATCGGCCTGATGAAGACGCTGGCCATGGAACTCGGACCCTATGGAGTTCGGGCCAATGCTGTCTGCCCGGGGGCGGTTGAAGGTTCCCGGATGGAACGGGTCCTTGAGCGGGAAGCGCAAATCAAGGGGGCGACCCGAGACCGGATCTATCAGGGCTATGCGTCCGGAAGTTCCATGGGACGTTGGGTCACCGCCCAGGACGTTGCCGAAGCGGTTCGGTTCCTCGCGAGCGATGCTGCCAGATTCGTTTCTGGTGTCGTCCTGCCGGTAGATGGGCATACGGAAAATCCGGATCCGAAAGTCTGAGGGCAAGTTTCGGACTCAATGGGACAGGCGCGTATCGGTGAGACGTTTCCGCCGGGATTGATCGCGCCGCGTTTCTGATCGAAGCCATTCCGACTCCGGCGATCGCGCGACCGCCGTCAGGTCCACGATCGCGGATCAGGGCCGTCCGGCAGCGGTGCAGTCATCAACACGATTCCGAGCCCGATCGTCGGCCGGACATCCGGACCCGGACGCTGAAGGGCGGCTATGATTCGCCGGCCGCGGACATCGCCTCCATATCGGCGCCCGCGCCGGGTTCGGTGCCGGAACCGGAATCCGCATAGGCATCGAGCGGTGGGCAGACGCAGAAGAGATTGCGATCGCCGTGAACGTTGTCCACCCGGTTCACCGGTGGCCAGTACTTGTTCAGTCGGAGCGCACCGGGAGGGAAACAGGCTTGCTCGCGCGAATAGGGACGGTCCCACGGACCCACCAGGTCCTCGATCGTATGAGGCGCTCTCGAGAGTGGATTGTTGTCACCGTGAAGTAGCCCTCGGCCGATGTCGTCTGCTTCCGACTTGATGGAGAGCATGGCGTCGCAGAACCGGTCCAGTTCGGCCTTGGTCTCGCTTTCCGTCGGCTCGACCATGAGCGTACCCGCCACCGGCCAGCTCATTGTCGGTGCGTGAAATCCGGCATCAATCAGCCGCTTGGCAACATCTTCAACAGTGATTCCCGCAATCTCGAGGAGTGGCAGGGTGTCGATAATGCACTCATGGGCGACGCGCCCCCGCCCATTGGTGAACACAACCGGAAACTGATCCCGAAGCCGGCAGGCAATGTAGTTGGCGCTCAGGATGGCGATCTGTGTCGCCCGCGTCAGACCGGCACCCCCCATCAGCAGGAGGTAAGCCCAGCTGATGACAAGAACCAGGGCCGAGCCATGGGCTGTGGCCGAGATGGCGCCCCGTGAAACGCTGGCGGGATCGCCCGGAAGGAATGGAGCAAGATGGGCCTTGACCCCGATCGGCCCCATGCCGGGACCGCCCCCGCCATGGGGGATACAGAAAGTCTTGTGAAGGTTCAGGTGGCTGACATCGCCACCGATGTCACCGGGTCGGACATGGCCGACCATGGCGTTCAGGTTGGCGCCGTCAATATAGACCTGCCCGCCGCAGTCATGGGTGATGTCACAAATCGACCGAACGGACTCTTCGAACACACCGTGCGTAGAGGGATAGGTGATCATGCAGCCTGCCAGACGCTCTCGATGGGCCTCGGCCTTGGTCCGGAAGTCGTCGACGTCAATGTCACCATTGGCGAGGGAACCGATCGTTACGACCTGCATTCCGGCCATTTGGGCCGACGCGGGATTCGTGCCATGGGCCGATTCGGGGATCAGGCAGACGTTTCGGTCGCCGTCACCTCGGGCGCTGTGGTAGGCGGCAATGGTCAGGAGGCCCGCGTATTCTCCCTGTGCACCGGAATTCGGCTGCATGGACATCGCGTCGTAGCCTGTGATCTGGCAGAGCTTGCGCTTGAGATCCTCGATCATTTCCAGGTAGCCGGCCGCCTGCCCGGGCGGCACGTAGGGATGAATCTGGCTGAACTCGGGCCAGCTTATCGGCATCATCTCGGCGGTGGCGTTGAGTTTCATGGTGCAGGATCCGAGCGGGATCATGGCCCGGTCGAGCGCCAGGTCCCGGTCGGACAGACGTCGGATATAGCGGGTCATTTCCGTCTCGGCACGGTTGCGGCGGAAGACCGGATGCGTGAGGAAGTCGGATGCCCGGACGAGCGATTCGGGCAGCTGCCTCGGGAGGCTGTCGAATTCCAGCCGGCGATGAACTCCAAAGGCTCGCCAAACCCCTTCGACAACGGCTGGTGTGGTCACCTCGTCGAGCGCGATCCCAATGCGGTTGTCGTCGAGACGCCGGAGATTGATGCCTTCATTGTCCGCGGCAGCGTCGAGGATCGCCGATTGGCGGGCGCCGGCGTCGACAGTGATGCTGTCGAAGGCATGATCCGGCGAGACGGCAAAGCCGCTGTCCCGGAGGCCTCCGGCGAGCCCGACGAGCAACCGGTGGATCCGGTTTGCGATGGCCGTCAGCCCTTCGGGCCCGTGAAACACCGCATACATGGAGGCGACGATGGCCGGTAGCGCCTGGGCCGTGCAGATGTTCGACGTCGCCTTTTCGCGGCGGATGTGCTGTTCGCGGGTCTGCAGAGCCAGCCGGAGTGCCGGATTTCCGCGGGAATCGACCGTGACGCCGACCAGACGGCCCGGGAGAGCCCGGATGTTGGACTTTCGGCAGGCGATGTAAGCGGCGTGGGGCCCGCCAAAACCCATCGGGAAACCGAAACGCTGGGTGGAGCCGACGGCAATGTCGGCTCCCATTTCGCCGGGGGGAACCAGAAGGGTCAGCGCCAACGGGTCTGCAATCACGATGGCAACGGACTTAACGGCATGAAGCGCGGCAATGGCCTCGGTAAAGTCCCTCACGACGCCATGCGTGCCCGGATACTGGAAGATGGCGCCAAAAACCGATGACGGATCGAGATCGTGCTCCGGATCCCCAACGATGACATCGATCCCGAGCGGACCGGCACGGGTCCGGATCACCGCGATGTTCTGGGGATGGCATTCGTGATCGACGAAAAACGCCGATGGACGCGACCGGGTGATCCGTCGCCCCATCATCATGGCTTCGGCCGCTGCGCTGGCTTCGTCGAGCAAAGAGGCGTTGGCAGTCTCCATGCCGGTGAGGTCTGCAACCATGGTCTGGAAGTTCAGCAGTGCTTCCAGTCGACCCTGGCTGATTTCGGGCTGGTAAGGCGTGTAGGCCGTGTACCATGCCGGATTTTCCAGGATGTTTCTCTGGATGACCGGCGGCGTGACGGTACCATGGAATCCCTGACCGATCAGGGAAGTCCGGCACTGGTTCCGGGACGCAACATCACGCAGGAATTGCAGGAGTTCCCATTCGGACATCCCGGACCCGGTGTCGAGCGGTTCCGCCTGGCGAAGCGAGGGGGGCACGGTCTGGTCGATCAGATCGTCGAGCGAGTCCGCCCCGACAACCGACAGCATGGCGCCGATTTCCTGTGGCGACGGCCCGATGTGCCGTCGCCCGGCGAAGTCCCCGACATTCCCGTCGTCAGCGCCGGTCCACATGTCAGCGCCCGCTTTCCCTGAGAAACGCCTGGTAGTCCTCCTCGCTCAACAGCGCGTCGAACGCGGCTCCATCTTTCGCCTTCATCCGAAAGAGCCAGGCCGCACCCTGAGGATCGTCGTTGATGAGTGCCGGGTTGTCGGCGACTTCTGCGTTGATGTCGACGATCTCGCCATCGAACGGCGCCTCGATGCCCGAGGCCGCCTTGACACTTTCGACGACAACGATTTCGTCGCCCTTGCTGACGTCCTGGCCGGGTTCCGGCAGTTCGACAAAGACCACGTCGCCAAGGGCTTCCGCAGCGTATTCGGTCACCCCGACGGTGAAGAGATCGCCGTCCTGGCGCAGCCATTCATGCTCTTCGGTATACTTCATTGTGCGCTCCCTCTTTCGGGCCATTGCCCGGTTCCTGTGCTGCCATTCCTCATTCGGCTGTTCGGAGGACTCCGGATCCCGGCCCGCTGCCAGGACGTCGGGCGGATTCGCCCCATGTCTCCGGACTCTTGCATTCCAATCATCCTCTATGCCCGTCGGTAGCGGGGTTGGACGAAGGGCAACGCGGTGACCTGGGCCGGGAGCCGCCGACCACGGGTCTCGACGTGAAACCGTGTGCCAGGTTGAGAATGACTGGTAGCAACATATCCCATCGATACCGGTGCACCGAGGCTGGGGCCGAATCCTCCCGATGTGACGATGCCGATCGGCGATGGTGTCTCGGCGTCGTGAAAAATACCCGCGCCGGCTCGCATGGGTGCGCGGCCTTCCGGGGCGATCCCGATACGGAGCCGGCCGGGCCCCCGGTCGATCTCGTCGAGAATCCGTTCCGCACCCGGGAAACCCCCGCACCGGTCACCGCCGGACCGACGGACGCGAGGGATGGCCCAGGAAATCCCGGCTTCGACCGGTGTTGTGGTTTCGTCGATGTCGCTCCCGTATAGGCAGAGGCCGGCTTCCATCCGCAGCGTGTCTCTGGCGCCGAGGCCGGCCGGGCGAACCTCGTCCATGTCCGCGAGACTCTCGGCAATCCCTTCGGCAACGCCGATCGGCACGGAGATCTCGAATCCGTCTTCCCCGGTGTATCCGCTGCGCGTCACGAGGCACGCGGCTCCGGCGATTGTCGCATCCCGGATGTCCAGGAACCGCATGTCGCGGGCGCCTGGAAAAAGCCTGGTGAGAGCCGTCTCGGACGCCGGGCCCTGGAGAGCCAGCAAGGCCCGGTCGGCGAACATCGTGTCGATCTGGCAGCCTCCCGAGAGATGGTCCCGCAGGTACGCCGCGTCCGCCTCGCGCTGGGCGCCGTTGACCACCATGAACAGTTCGCCCGGGACTTTGGCCAACATGAAATCGTCGAGAATGCCACCATCCCGATCCGTCAGCACGCCGTAGCGCTGTCGTCCCGTGGCGAGTCCAAGGACATCGATGGGAACGAGGTGTTCCAAGGCCAGACAGAGATCGACCAGGTTGGTCCCGTCGGGGCGAATCCGGATCTGCCCCATGTGGCTGACATCGAACAAGCTGGCCGCGCTTCGCGTGTGCAAATGCTCCTTGATCACTCCGGTCGCGTAGTGGATCGGAAGCGCATGACCGGCAAAGGCCACCATCTTCGCGCCGTGCGCTCGGTGAAACCCGTCTAGCGGTGTTTGTTTGAGAACAGTTTCGGACAAGAACGCGCCATCCATCCCGGATCGGCCCGATACCGGGCCGCTGACGCCCCATCTGTCCTTTTGCCTGAGATCGCTATCCCTTCGGCCGGCACGCGAAGTGCCCGTCTCCAGATGTCTAACGTGATGGTGGTCCTTTTGCCTGAGAGATTCCGGGCGTGGTTGCCCCTTCGGCACCGGCTTGGGCCGGCTTCTCCCGCCATCACGCAGGTGAGAATCTAGTTGGCGCCTGCCCGATGGTCAAGTCAGGTGTCAACGCGTCCGTCGGTGGAAGCGAGAACCGTCGCTGACTTCCGATCGGCTTGTTATGAACGGCAGGGCTGATATGTTGATCGGATGGCAAGCGGCGGACGGGCTTCCGGCCTCTGTTCCGATGGTTGACGAATGCTGGTTTCGTCGCACGGAACCGTCCGGACCGCAAACGCCGTTCCTGACTTTGCCAGCTCCTGGGCCGGCGATGGTCGGCTGGAAACGGCAGATTGATGAAGGGAGGAATCCGATGTCAAAACTCGCAATCCCGGGGATGGTCCTCTGTGCAGGGCTCGTCGCCGGTTCCATGGGTTTCGCGGTCCCGGCCGTCGCCGGTGGCGCAAAGGTGGGCATGATCACCACGTTGTCGGGCGGCGGGTCCGGGCTGGGAATCGATGTGCGGGACGGATTTCTTCTCGCCATCCAGCAGTCCGGCCGAAATGACATCGAGGTGGTCATCGAGGATGATCAACGCAAGCCTGATATTACTGTCCAGATTGCAGACAAGATGGTCCAGTCCGACAAGGTCGATGTCCTGACCGGAATCATCTGGTCCAACCTTGCGATGGCTGTGGTTCCGTCGGTCGTCAACCAGGGAAAGTTCTATCTGTCGCCGAATGCCGGGCCGTCGGCCCTGGCAGGGAAGGGATGCCACCAGAACTATTTCAACGTCGCCTGGCAAAACGACAATCTGCACGAGGCGGCCGGCAACTATGCCAACCAGGCCGGCTTCGCCAACTCCTTCATTCTGGCTCCGAACTACCCGGCCGGAAAGGACGCGCTGACGGGATACAAGCGGTTCTTTGCCGGAGACCTGGCGGGTGAGATCTACACGAAGCTCGGACAAACCGACTATGCAGCGGAGATCGCCCAGATCAGAGCATCCGGTGCTGACAGCGTGTTCTTCTTTCTGCCCGGCGGTATGGGGATTTCGTTCATGAAACAGTATTCCGGTTCCGGTGTCGACATTCCGGTTCTCGGTCCGGCGTTCTCCTTCGACCAGGGCATTCTTGCCGCCGTTGGCGAGGCGGCTCTTGGCGTCCGCAACACGTCTCAGTGGTCGAAAGACCTGGACAACCCGGTGAATCAGGCTTTCGTCGCGGATTTCGCCGAGGCCTACGGTCGGCTGCCGTCACTCTACGCGTCTCAGGGATTTGACACGGCGAATCTGTTGATCTCGGCCCTCCGGGCGGCCGATGTCGACGATGCCGATGCTTTCCGGAAGGCCCTCCGGGACGCGGATTTTGCGTCGGTTCGCGGCGATTTTCGGTTTGGCCCGAATCATCATCCGGTTCAGGACATCTATGTCCGGGAAGTTGTCCGGGAGGGTGACATCCTCACCAACAGGATCATCTCGATCGGGCTTGACGACCATTCCGACGTCTATGCCGCCGACTGCGACATGCCGTCCTGAATTGGCAATCGGGTTCCATGTCCCGGCGGGTTGACCACGCCTGCCGGGACGACCGCGGCGTCTCTCGCGTTCGCCGCGATTTTTCCGTGTTTCGAGGTGGCCGCAGTCGGCCAGTTGCGTCCGTCTTGGCGTCGGTCCGGGAATGTCGGCAACCCTGATCGCGGAACAGTTGCTGAATGGCCTCCAGCTCGGGGTCATGCTGTTTCTCATGTCTGCGGGGCTGACGCTCGTGTTTGGCGTCATGGGCCTGATCAACCTGGCGCACGGATCCCTTTACATGATCGGCGCCTTCGCGTGTGCCGCCGTGGTTGGCGCCACGGGTTCGTATTGGCTCGGCCTCGCGGCGAGTCTCGCCGCGGCCGCTGCGGCGGGCGCGCTCGTGGAAATCGTGGTCATTCGGCGCCTGTACGGCCGCGACCATCTCGACCAGGTGCTTGCCACCTTCGCGTTGATCCTCGTCTTCTCCGAAGGCGTCCGGTGGATCTTCGGCGCCTTTCCCCTCTACCTTGACGTCCCGGAGAGTCTCGCCGGCGCTGTCAGCCTGCCAGGTGGAATCCAGTATCCGCTCTATCGGCTGCTCATCATCGTCGTGGGCCTGCTGCTGGCGGCGGGACTGTTCCTGTTCATATCGCGGACCCGCATCGGCATCCGCATCCGGGCCGGGGAGTCGGACCGGGAAATGATTGCCGCGCTCGGGGTCGACATCGACAGACTCTATACGCTCGTCTTCGCCCTTGGCGCCGCCATGGCCGGGCTTGCAGGCGCGATGGTCGGCACCATTCAGTCGGTGGAAGTGGGCATGGGAGAGCCTGTTCTCATCCTCGCATTTGTGGTCATCGTCATCGGTGGAATCGGGTCCATTCGAGGGGCTCTCGTCGGGGCGCTGATTGTCGGCATTACCGATACCATCGGGCGATTTCTCCTGCCAATTCTCTTTGGCCTTGTCATGGACCCATCCTCGGCGACGGCGGTCGGATCGGCCCTGGCCTCGATGCTGATCTACATTCTCATGGCACTGGTTCTCATCCTGAAACCGGGAGGCCTCTACGGTCGCCCGCTTCCGTTACGGTCATGATCTCCGAGGTCCGACTCAACCAGACCCTGGTTCTGCTGCTGGTTGCAGTTCCGCTGTTCGGGCTGATCGTGGACCAGCCCTATCTTGTCACCCTGGCGACCCGCGTCGCCATTCTCGGGATGGCAGGTGTGGGGCTCAATCTGGCGCTCGGATACGGCGGGCTGGTCTCCTTCGGACATGCGGCCTATTTCGGGGCCGGAGGCTATGTCGCGGGAATCCTCGCCCATCACGCGTTGAACGTCGAACCGATTGCCGATTGGCCAATTCTGATTTCCGGAACCACGGAAATGCTGATCATCTGGCCGCTCGCCATGCTGTTTGGCGCTGCTCTCGCGGTTGCCATCGGCGCGCTTTCACTGCGGACGAGTGGCGTCTATTTCATCATGATCACTCTCGCGTTTGCACAGATGCTGTTCTACTTCGCCATTTCATGGCCATCATACGGCGGCGAAGACGGACTGCCGATCTACGTGCGCAACCGTTTTCCCGGTTTGAACACCTTCGACCCGCTCACCTTCTTTTGCATCTGTCTCGCGCTCCTGATGCTTGTTCTCTGGGTGACGTCACGAGTTGTCGGCTCCCGTTTCGGCCTGGCCCTGCAGGCGGCGCGACAGAATGCCGAGAGAACAACCAGCGTCGGCATCGACATCTTTCGCATCCGCCTGACCGCTTTCGCATTGTCCGGGGCCATGACGGCGCTCGCAGGTGCGCTCTATGCCGACCTGAACCGATTCGTGAGCCCGTCGATGCTGAGCTGGCACACGTCTGGCGAGATCATGATTCTGGTGATTCTCGGGGGCGTTACGCGCCTCTACGGTCCGGTCGCCGGCGCCGGCTGCTTCGTCCTTCTCGAACAGTTCCTGGGCGGCCTGACCGAGCACTGGCAGTTCTGGCTCGGGCTGATGCTTGTCGGCGTGGTCCTGTTCGCGAAGGGCGGGATTGTCGGCCTCCTGACCCGGAGGCCTGCCGATGCGTGATGCGACCGGATATCGCAAGTCGTTCACACCGGATGCCGCGCGGCGGACAAACGGGGGCTCCGACGCGGCCTGCAACGCCATTCTGGAGGTTGACCAACTGACCAAGCGGTTCGGCGCAGTCGTTGCAAACGAGTGTGTCTCCTTCGATCTGGCAGTGGACGAGATCCATGCATTGATCGGACCAAACGGTGCCGGAAAGTCGACGCTGGTCCGCCAGATAACCGGAGAGCTGCGCCATGATGCCGGGACGATCCGGTTCCGCGGGCGTGACATCAGCCACCTCGGAGCTGCCGACCGGGCACGGCTCGGCCTGGCCCGGAGTTTTCAGGTCTCGTCGTTGATTGCGGGATTCTCCGTGTTGCAAAACGTCATGCTGGCGATTCTCGGCCGGACCGGCGGTCACTACCGGGTCTTTGGCCGGGCGATGACGGACCGGTCGCTTCTGGAACCCGCCGTGGCCTGCCTTGAGAGGGTGGGTCTTGCCGACCGTCGCTCCCTGCCGGCGTCGGACCTCAGCCACGGTGAGCGGCGGAAGTTGGAAATCGCCGTCGCTTTGGCCCTGGAACCTGAGGCCTTCGTGCTGGATGAACCCATGGCTGGCATGGGACCGGAAGGGACGCGGGACATGACGGACTTCTTTTTTGGCCTTCGGAAAGCCGCGCCCATTCTTCTCATCGAACACGACATGGACGTCGTGTTCAAACTGGCGGACCGGGTGTCGGTGCTGGTCGGTGGGCGGATCATAGCCAGTGGGCCGGCCGCCGAAATCAGGCAGGATTCGAAGGTCCGCGCCGCCTATCTCGGTGACGACACCGGATGACCACGCTCCTCGGAATCCGAGGCCTTCGGGCGTGGCACGGACACAGCCAGGCTCTCTTCGGGGTCGATCTTGATGTCGGCGAGGGCGAAGTCGTGGCGCTGATGGGACGGAACGGCATGGGAAAGACCACCACGATCCGCACCGCGCTCGGTCTGCAGCGGCCCTGCGCCGGAGAGGTGTCCTTTGGCGGCCGACCCATCGTCGATCTGGCGCCGCACAGGATCGCGAGGCTCGGAATCGGACTGGTTCCTGAAGGGCGGCGGTGCTTTCCTAATCTGACGGTTCGAGAGAATCTGGTCTCGGCAGCGCGCCGGGGGCCATGGACGCTGGACCGGACACGCAGGCTCTTTCACCGACTTGCCGGTCGAATGGATCAACGGGCAGTGACGCTGTCCGGTGGTGAACAGCAGATGCTGGCGATCGGCCGGGCCCTGATGACCAATCCGAGGTTGCTGATCATGGATGAGGCGACGGAAGGTCTGGCACCACTGGTCCGGCAGGAGATCTGGTCGGCCCTTGACACTCTCAAGTCCGAGGGTCTCGCGATCCTCGTCGTGGACAAGGCGGTGGGTCAACTGCTCGCGATGGCGTCTCGGTGCGTCATCCTCGAAAAGGGCAAGAGCGAGTGGTCGGGCCCCCCCGATGCCGTTTCCGCCGATGTTGCGGGTCGGTATCTCGGCCTTTGAATCCGGTTGCCCGTGAGGAGCAGGCGGCGTGTCGTCGTGCGCCAGGATCGACTGTCGCTCCGAAACGGGACATGGCGCCCGATCAAGGGTGCCGTCGCCTTAGGGTCGCCGCCCGGAACGCGGCTCCGTCAACGGGGAATGCCGAGGAAGGGTTTGATCATGAACGGCGTGAAATACATCGGGAATTGGTAAAGGGCCACGAACAGGGTGAGCCCCGGGTCCGGCGGCAAGGCTGCGAGGTAGACGGCGGCATTGCGGTTTCCCCAGAGAAGACCGAGGGTCCAGGCACCCTGGCGTCCGATCGAACGGCGGGTCAGACTGGCGACCGCCGCGTTTGCGCCCACGTTGAGCAGGACGGAAAAACCGAGCACGGCCAAGCCGAGTCCCGGGTTGTCGAGCAGGCGGAGAACGACGCCGTCGAACAGCGGGACCAGGAACAGAATCAGCACGACCGCCGCCAGGCCGTCGAGCGCGAGGCTCTTGCGGGGTTCCGTCAGCCCGTCGGGTCCAACAAGAGTTCGAATGCCAGTCGCGAACAGGCCACCGCCAAGGATGATCGCCGCGAGCCTCAAACCGAGATCGACCGTGTCCATGGCCGGCATGTCCGGCGTCAACAGCGAAACCGTGACGGGACCGACAATCGGCGTAAGAACGGTCGCAACCAACGTGACCTCAAGCGCCCGTCTGCCGTCGAGGCCGACAAACTGGCAAAACGCGGCAGCCGAGGCGATCGGCGGTGCTGCCGCAAGGATCACGGCGTACTCCAGGTACGGGTTGCTGAACCCCATGACCCCGAACAGAAGCCGGTAGACTGCGGCGGTCACGGGCATCAGGACGGCCACCAGGAGAACGAGGCCGAGGAGACGGCGGGTATCGGAAAGGCCCGAGAGCAGTTCGCCCGGACGGAGTCTCGCCATCGATGTGCCGATGACGAGGGCGACGAAGACGGGCAGTACCGGTCGTAAACCGGAGGCGAGGCCGGGAAAGACGAATGCGATCAGGCAACCGACGACCAGCACCAGGGGGGCATGCCGCCCAAGCCAGCCAAGGACCTGGATCATGCCGACAGACAGCGGCTGCCCGGGAGCAGGACGACGAGCCCGGTACCCGGGATCCGTGCGCTGAGCCGGGCGATTCCCCGGTGCACAGTCGAATATGTGAACCGAAACAGGTTCCGAAACGACCGATTCCCGGTTGCGCGCAGCCGGATCGGCCGATTCTCCCGTCGACCAGAAACTCGTTTCTCGAGGCGTCCGAGCGTGTGCGGTTCCCGCGCCGACTCCAAGGTGAGTCCTGCTTGCCGGGACGCAGGGTCCCGCGGTCGACCGAAGTTTCCGAATCCTTTTACGTGCCGCAAATCGTCCGGCCCTCGTGGTCGGTATACTTCCGGGAGAGTGCGCCAATGGCGCGCACCGGCGTGCCCGGCGTTGACCTGTGCGCCATGAAACGAATTCGCGTGCTCAAGCTGATGGACCGGGACCAAGAGCAGATGACCAGCCAAGCGTCTGTCCACGGTCAGGAACCGCAGGCTGTCCGCTTGAGCCTGAACCCGGAGCAACCCGGCGAACGGGTCCTTGTGGTCGGGCGGAATCTTGAGTCTGCACGTGGCATGGCACTCGGTCATCGACAGAATCGTCACGTCCTGGTTTTCCATGACGGTGAGGGCGTCTTCCGGAGAGAGGCGGCCCCTGCGTTCGCCCGATGTGCGCCGGGCGTTGTCCTTGACCGCATTTCCCGGATCGAGACAGTGGTCACACAACACTCTGTCCCGCGCGCAGGCAGAAAACCGGCGTTCGGTATCCGACAATGTCCCCGGTCGGTCAATGAAATCGTACAGGCAAGACGTGTTGAGAAGGACGCGCATCACCGTCCTGCTATTCGTCGTTTCGGCCGCGCGCACGGCGGCTGAATGCGGGATTGTCGAATTCTTACGACCGGCCTTCGCCGTCCCTTTTTGTCCCGAGGCAATCACGTAACGTCTTCAGTTTGCAGAAGTCGATTCCGTTGCGCAGATCGCGGCGCATCAGTTCGACGATCGGACGGCCACGCCTGGCGGTGATCACGTGCTCGCCGTTGCGTGAAGCGACGAACAATTCGGAGAAGCGTGTCTTCGCCTCACGGATAGCGAGTTCCATCCCGCCAGCCCCCTTGCGTCGACGCGGCCAAATCCCGCGACACGCAAATGTCGGTCCCGGCTTTCCGCGTAGCTTACGGTTTACCGGAAACGGTCGGGCGAAAACGCGGTCAGGTTCTCGTTTAGCGCTTTTCCCGTGACAGTCGCGGACAACCATCGGCCGGTTCGCGGTCCGGCCGTCAGGCCGATGTGCTGATGGCCGAATCCGGCATGGACCCGTCCGTTTCTGCTGACCGCACCGATGACGGGAAGCGAGTCGGTTGTGGATGGCCGATGGCCCATCCAGATCTCTGTACGGTCGTAGGTCAGTTCCGGGAACAGGGCCTTGACCTGGCGCCGGATCAGGTCGACCGGGGCTGCCGATGGCGCGGCGTCAAGGCCGCCGAATTCGACCAGACCGGCACAGCGGAGCCGGTTTTCCATCGGGCTGAGGACGAACTTGCCTGACACCACCATGACAGGCGATCGCAGGCAAACGGACGGGTTGAGGAACTCGACGTGATAACCCCGCTCCGTCTCCATCGGGATACGCAGACCGAGATCACCGACCAAGCTGCCCGACCAGATCCCGGCTGCAATGACAGCCTGGTCAGCCCGAATCTCACCGTCCGCCGTCTCGATCGTTGCGTCGTCATTCACTCTCTGAACGTCCGTCAGCAGGAGTGTGCCGCCCTCGCTTTCCACGTGCCGAACCAGTGCCGCCACATAGGCGCCCGGATCGGTGATCAGCCCGTGATCGGGGCAACGCACTGCGAATCCGAAGCGGCCTGCGAGAGCGGGGTCGTATGCGGCGAGACGGTTTTCGCCCAATTCCTCGAACGCGAATCCGTGCTTCTCCCGCAGGGCCCATGCCGCGCCATCGGCCTCAAAGGCGTGGCGGTCGGCGTAGCCGAAGAGATAGTCGCCCTTGCGGACGTAGCGCTCGGCGGGGGTTCCCGCCGCCAGTGCCAGGTGTTGGTCGGCGCTGTCGTGGAGCAGACCAGCCAGGGCGGACGCAATCGACTCCACACGCGACTTTCGTCCATTGAGGAGATACGGCAGCAAAAAGGGAAACAAACGCGGCAGATACCGCCAGCGGAGGAACAGCGGCTGGTTCCGGTCCAGGAGCAGCCGGGGAATCTTGGGAAGCAGCCCGGGCACGGGCACCGGGACAACCGATCCGGCGGCGAGGACGCCAGCATTGCCGTAGGAAGCGCCGGCAGCCGGACCTTCCCGGTCGATCAGCGTGACCGTGTGCCCGCCCCGCTGCAACCAGACGGCGGTGGAGACTCCGACGATTCCTGCTCCGATGATTGCGACGTGCATGCCTGTACCTGACTGATCCGCTGCTCTCCGGCCTGTTGCCCGTGCCTGCCATGGTTTTCAGGCCCCGGACCTGGCGTCACTTCCGGAATTGCCCGGCAATCTATTCCGATCGAATCTGAGTACAATTGGTTTTGTCGCAAGTCGGAAGGGGGTCGACGGCGGCATCGTCTTTGGCAAGAAAGTCGGGGCCCGAGCCGGGACTTGGGCCATGAACGGGCTCGCAGGTCCCGGTAGCGAACTTGCGGTGAGGAGTCATTCTCCGCATCGTCGGCCGACTTCGGGCGTCCTGTGCCGGTGCCGTTCCGGCGCTGCCCGAGCCGGGTCTTCAAACGGTGTTTTTGTGTGCGAGGCCCCCAGCTTTCGACGAGGGAATTGGACTCAACCGCCCGAGGCGCGGCGCCATGGAATTGCAGGATTCCTAACCGGACAGAGCGCTCGACCATTGATCGGATGAGACGTCCGGGAAAGTCTTGTTCGGAGTTTTGGTTCCAGAATGTCACTGCCACCGGGAACAGGAGGCGTCGTTGGCGACGTCGCCGACTTTCCGGATGGTTCTGGATTGTGAAGGAATGGGTCTGGATTACCGCGTTCGCTGTTCGTGATCGCAACCGACCGACTCGTTGCAGATTGTACACCCAAAGAAACGAACGCTCTTCCCGCGAAGGTCTCAGATTCGCTTCCGGGAGGGGGCATATTCGGACGCCGCTCAAATCAATGGCCATGACAGGTCCTCCGATCATTGACGAATGACCGGACGCATCCCGAAGCGCACCCGGCCCGGGCAGCAGAGCTATCGAACGCCGGCGTCTACCC
>JAPPHA010000078.1 GCA_028874915.1 Paracoccaceae bacterium | reverse complement strand
TTGCCGCGTAGCTTGGCCGCGAAGCCGTCGTCTTCAGGCGACGGAGTGTTCACAGACGGTGTAAAACGGACTTTGGTATACGTGCCCGCGAGGCAATCCACTGACCAATTTCGGGGGCAGATTGGCCGCTGGCCACGAATCGGACAGCCAAGCAGTGATGAACCGGGTCCGATGTGGGCAGTCTCGGGCAGCCTCCACGTACTGACGCAGGTACGCCAGCTTGTATGCATGAATTCTGAAATCTGATTGTATAATTCTCACCGACCGTATCGTAGTTTTTTGCAGACAATGCCGAATCAACTTGGAGAAGCGGCGGATCATCTTGCAGACGAGTGGGAATCGATATGTAGCTGGTCATGGGACCACTGTAGTGGTTTGCCGGAATGCTCCGCCACGTCCAGACCAGACTGACCTGACAACCCGGAGAACCGGGGCATGTCCCCAGCAGTACTCGGTGCCTGAATTCGGACCGCATTCGGACAATCGTTGCCTGACCGTGAATGCGGGCTCGCGGTCGCAGGCGAGTCTTGTTCCGTCTACAGCCACGTTTCTCGTTGGGCATGCAACACGAAGGCGTATCCGACGGCGAAGCTTCTGCCGCCGGAGGCATGATCGAACACGTGTCTCTGCGGGTGCCTCGTTTCGGGGTCCGCGTGCATGGACTCAGGACCGCTTTCAGGCGTTTCCGGTCGGTGCCTGGTGCGGGATCAAGACATCGCATCCGGGTCCATTGGACATGACGAGACGCGAAACGCGATCAACCCGTTCAGCGAGTGACGACGAACAGCAAGGCGGATGATTCGAGGAATGAAACTGATTGCATCATGTGAGAAACTTCTCGGGATTGCAGAATCCTTACGGCAGTATCTTGGGCGAGAAGAGACAACAGATGTATTGGGAACACTCGAACGCCTGGAGATTGCCGTCGAACTGGTGGAGAAGGCATGGAGTGGGTCCTGGCTCGGATACCACGCCAACACTTACTACCAGGGCCTGCAAACGCCGCCGAAAACGGTGCAATTCAGCCAGGAGTACGGCCTCACGGACACATTTACGGGACAAAGGACCAGCGTTTGGGCGGAGTTCGATCCCGAGACTGTCATTGCCAAAATCTGTGAGCATGCAGGCATTGACGATCTCGAGCCCGTGCGGACTCATTATGATGAGACATTCCGTCAGTTCAAAGCCTGGAAGTCGAATGCACTGTCGATCATCAGGTGCCGGGAACAGGCCGATGCCGTCCTGGAGCGACTTGGCCTCGAAGTCGGCAAACTAGAATTCCCGAACCGGCAGGAGATTCTCGAGACGTTCATGCCAAAGGGGAAACTGGTAACGCGCGATGCCGTCGCAGCGACTGCCGGAATATGTACGCCCCCGCACAAAGCCGTCCTCGTGGATGTCATGGTCACCAGGCAAGCGCTTGCAACGCTGGGAAACCTCGCAGACCTGTTGCAGGCGGCCGGAACGCAACTCTCACAACGAAGTCAACGCCTCGACGTACTGCCCACTGTCACGCTTCCTCGCTGACAGTTCATTGCCGGCTCCATACCTGTGCCGGCGAACAGGTTGAGGTCAAGCACCGCCGTCCAGCGCCGTCCGGGAATAGTTTCTAGTCCGGCTGCTGCCCTGTGACCGCCCGCCGGCAATTCGCGAAGGGATGGCCCGGCCGGAATCGGCTGCCTATGCAATGTGCGAGTGTTCGAGGCTGTCCCGCGGGGCTTTGTCGGATCTGTGCATGATCATCGATAGTGTCGTCCGCACCCTTGCTGATGACGGAGGCGATGATGATGCACGGCAGGCAGACGATATGACAAATGCGGCAGTTCGACCCCGACGGACCCAATCACCTGTTGGATGGAGATCGCAGGAAGGAACGGCCGGGTCTCCTGGCTCAACGGATCCGGGAGGCGGCCATGAACAAGATCACCGCCGACCGGTTTGCGTGATAGGCAATCGTCCACATACGCCAGCCTTCCGAGCAACCGGTGCGGAACCATACTGGCGGCCGGAGTTCAAGATCACGCTTGATGCCATCTACAACCTTGAAGTCGGCTTCATCCTCTCGGGCGACGCGATGAGGCTCTCGCGAAGCGGAGCGGGATTGCTGTGTCGTTCTTCAAGTCCTGTTATCAAAAGGCCAATTGGGTGGGGGACTCCGCAAACCACTGAAACGAAAGTCCTGGCGTTAGTCGGATCTTCATCGCGGGATTTCAGAAAAATCCCTGTCGATCAGCATGATA
>JAPPHA010000022.1:4917-24006 GCA_028874915.1 Paracoccaceae bacterium | reverse complement strand
ATGCCGGACAGATCGTTGAATCGGCACCGGTCAGGGAGTTCTATGCCAACCCCAGCCATCCCTACAGCAAAGGCCTGCTCGGCTCATTGCCAAGACCGGATTCGACAACCCGTGAGAGGCTCACTTCCATTCAGGGTCTGCCGCCGAACCTGATTGATATGCCGGACCGTTGCCCGTTTCTTGATCGGTGCGGGCACAGGATACCGGACTGCCGGACAAGAAACCCCTCATTGAGGAGTATTGCGGCCGATCATGAAATTGCGTGCTGGGTGAATATCGGGAATTGAGTCGACATGAGTTCTGAAAAGCCGGTTCTTGTCGAAGTCAGAAATCTGAAGAAGTATTTTCCGGTTGGCACCGGATTTGGCTTCGGCAGCCGGGGCGCCGCCGTGAAGGCCGTCGACGGGGTATCATTTGATGTTCACAAGGGTGAAACCCTGGGCCTGCTGGGCGAAAGCGGCTGCGGAAAGACAACGGCAGGGCGGGCGATCCTGCAATTGTACCGTCCCACATCAGGGGAAGTGATCTTCGCCGGAAAGGATCTGGCAAAACTCGGAAGGAAGGAATTGCGGACACTGCGCCGCCGGATCCAGATGGTGTTCCAGGACCCCTATTCCTCCCTGAATCCAAGAGCTTCGGTCCACGAAATCGTCAGCGAACCGATGCGGATTCACAAACTGTGTCCGAACGCCGAGATTTCGGAAAGAGTGAGCGACCTGCTGAACAAGGTCGGGCTGAATCCGCGCTATGCCAATCGCTTTCCCCACGAATTCTCGGGCGGTCAGCGCCAGCGCATCGCGATCGCGCGGGCTCTGGCGCTCGATCCCGATTTTATCGTCTGTGACGAACCGATTTCGGCACTGGATGTGTCGATACAGGCCCAGATCATCAACCTGCTCGAGGACCTCCAGGATGAATTCAACCTGACCTACCTTTTCATTTCACATGACTTGAGCATGGTCCGGCACATGTCTCATCGTGTGGGCGTCATGTATCTGGGCAAAATCGTGGAACTCACGGACCGCAATCAACTGTATGGCAATCCACTCCACCCCTACACCAAAGCCCTTTTATCAGCGATTCCGGTTCATGATCCCGAGATAGAAGCCGGGAGGAACCGGATTATCCTGGAAGGCGATGTACCCAGCCCGGCCAACCCGCCGCGGGGCTGCAATTTCAACACCAGGTGCCCGGCGGCGAAACCGCGATGCTTCGAAGAAGAGCCCGAACTCCGGATGGTTTCGTCAAATACCTGGTGCGCGTGCCATTATGTTTGAGTCAGCAAGGCCTGCGAAAGCCACGTCTGGGCGGGGTGGCCGGGTTTGCCGGCAGGCTCCCGCGGTCCGGCCGACCATGAACGCCATGGTTCTCGACCGGCCGTTGCCGAACCGGCGGCGCTCTGATGCGTCCGTTTCCGGAGATCGGTATCCGCGCCCGGCGCGGCGAGGGTGCGGACAGAATTCCAGGACGCGGCCGCAAGACGCGGCCCGGGTCCCGATGACGGCCAGAAAGGGAACCATCAGACCTGAACGCATGCTTTTCCACGCTGCTCGTCCATGCCGGCCTTCCTGGTGCCCGACGGGATTGCGGACTGCCAGCCACACGCCCGGCGGCAACCCGTGTGCCCGGAATCGGCGCACACGGCGCGTCAGCCTGCCGTGTTTCCTGGCCAGGTCGGCAGCGTTGGAAATTGACAAGTTTCCGGACTGATGTACAAGATTCCGAATTGTTTTCCCGCTGTACGGCCAACTGCTTGTACGGCCGGGCGCATTGTTGGCGAGTTGACCGGAAAAGTGGCGCGAAGTGATTTGGGCAAAATCCGCCCTGATCAATTCAGGGGTTACATTGTTCAGGAACAGCCGGTGGTTCCAGGCAAGCCCGGCTTCCGGACCGGATACCGATGATCAAATATATAGTCCGCCGGTTTCTCATCTCCGTACCCGTGGTGTGGCTGATAACGGTTGCGAGTTTTACATTCATTGAACTGGCTCCGGGTGATGCCGTTTCGGCCATGATCATGCAGACCTCCTCTACATCCCTCGGCAACATATCGGCCGCGCAACTGGAGCGGCTCCGCGAAATGCATGGTTTCAACGATCCGGCGTACATTCGATATTTCAAGTGGTTAAAAGGTCTCAGCGAGGGCAATTTCGGCTACCGGTTCAGGGATCGGAAACCTGTCGCCAAACTGCTGGTCGAGCGAATACCTATGACGCTTGAACTGATGGCGGTGAGTCTCGTTATCGCGTGTTTCCTCGGCATATCCCTAGGGGTGATTTCGGCCCTGAAACAGAACACATCGATCGATTACATCCTTACGGTGCTGGCGTTCTCGGGAGTCTCGGTGCCGGTTTTCTTCATTGCGATGCTGGCAATCTTCGTCTTTTCGCTCAATCTGGACCTGTTTCCGACCAGCGGGGCAAGAACGCCTGCTGTGCCGTTCACGTATGGGGACCATATCAGGCATCTCGTGCTGCCGTCACTCGTGATGGCGCTCGTGATCATGAGCGACATCATGCGCTATGCAAGGGCCAGCATGCTGGAAGTGATAAGGGAGGATTACATCACAACCGCCCGCGCCAAGGGGTTGTCGGGCTGGAATGTCCTGATAGGGCATGCATTCAGAAACGCGCTGTTGCCCCTGATCACGATCATTGCCCTGAAGCTTCCCTGGATCTTCGGCGGGTCCGCCATTCTGGAAACGGTGTTCCAGTGGCCTGGGCTGGGATCGCTCTTTGTGGATGCGGCGATCGCCCGGGACTACTACATCATCATGGCTCAGCTGGTCGTTTACGGAGTCGCCGTTCTGGCGGCCGGGCTTCTGGCGGATATCCTTTACGCGGTGGCGGATCCCCGCATCAGGTATGAGTGAATCCCGGCATGTCTGAGATCGTCGAACCGGCCGTGGAGCCTGAAGTGTCGGACGTTGACGTAAGAACCGGGGGGCACAGGGCATGGCGCAGGTTCCGGCGGCACAAGCTGGCCGTCGTCAGCTCGTGCATCCTGGCCGTCCTGTTCGTGATGGTGGTTTTTGCCCCATGGATTGCCCCGTTTCATCCCCATGACATCAATATCGAATCCGGCATTTTCAAGCCGCCCAGCGCACAGCACTGGCTGGGAACGGACTCAGTGGCGCGGGATATCTTGAGCAGGCTGATTCACGGCGGCCGGATTTCCATTCTCGTTGGCGTAACCGCCATTTCGATCAGTCTCGTCATCGGCACCGTGATAGGCGGGATGTCTGGCTACTACGGCGGCGTCGTGGACAGTGTTCTGATGCGCATCACGGATGTTTTCCTGTCGCTTCCCACCCTGATCATTGTTCTGGCAAGCGTTGCATTGCTCGGTCCCAGCATTCGCAACCTGATCCTGATTATCGGGTTCCTCGGTTGGGCGACGATTGCCCGCCTCGTGCGCGGCCAATTTCTTTCGCTCAGGGAAAAAGAATATGTCATGGCTGCGCACTGCATCGGAGCAGCGGATATTCGAATCATGATTCGGCATCTGCTTCCGAACCTTGTTGGCCCGCTCACCGTTGCGGCGACCTTTGGCGTCGCCGAGGCAATCCTTCTCGAGGCTGCCCTGAGCTATCTGGGATTGGGGGTCCAGGTGCCGACACCGAGCTGGGGAAATATGTTGGAAGGAGCCAAGACGGTTTCAGTCCTGAAAAACATGCCATGGATATGGATCCCTCCGGGCTTCATGATCGCCATCACGGTGCTGAGCATCAACATCATGGGTGACGGACTCAGAGATGCCCTCGATCCGCGCTCAACACATTAGCAATTCCTCTGACACCGGCAGCGCCTGGCCGGTGATTATGGCGCATTGGTCTTCGGTAACCGCGCATGGCGTAAGCGATCGTCGCGGACATGGTAAGACTTGTTCGCGCTGGAGCGTCTCGCCGCAAGCGCCGGCGACATATGGTGCACTGCCGGATGCGGAATTAGCAGAGCGGCTCGGGGAGCTTCGGGTTCACGCCCAATGCGGGCGCGATTCGCGTGTCCGGTACCTGGATGATATAACCGATTCCGGTCGGTTTCGGCTTCCGCTGTTCGTCTATGCAACCATATGCTGACCAGGGAGACAGGGATGAATCAAATTCAGCAACCGGTCCGGGACCGGCATGAGGCCCACTTCAATTACCGCCATCTTTCTCGGGAAGAATTGCAGACTTATGCCAATCAGGGATTCCTCCTTCTGGATGATGTGCTGACGGAACAGGGTGTGGCAGAGATGAGGGACCAGTGCATGAGTTACTGGTCCGCGCAAAAAGAGGGTTATGATCCCGATGGAAGCTGGTTGAAGAACATGCTCCTCGACGATGCGCATCACCATGCCCCTATTGTCCGTGATTACTATTTCGAGGGTCCGCTGGTGAATTTCGCGGAGCAGTTGATCGGGCCGAATGTCAAGGGTGTGACGGCACAGCTTACCTTCAAGTTGCGCGGGAACACGAAACGTGTCCACTGGCATCAGGACAACGTCTATGGCGAGTTGGCGCCCTACAACGCCATTACCTGCCTGACCGCTCTGGACAAGAGCGATGAAGCCAACGGCTGCCTGTGGATTGCGCCCGGAAGCCACAAGGATGGTCAGCGGCGAGCGGGTTTCACGGAGGAAGAAAGAACCGCGCTGATCGAGATCGAACTCAAGCCGGACGACAGCAACGCCATTCCGATGCCGATGGAGCCGGGACAATGCCTGATGTTCAGCTGCTGGACCTATCACCGGTCCGACGGCAACAACTCGAAGGACCGGGACCGGCGCATACTCTTCATACGCTACGCCGATGCGGATGCGGTCGAGGTCTACAACAACAATCGACCTCGCCTGGGCAGGGTCGTTCGGGGAGCAAGCCGGTTTCCCGACGTCATGGAATTTGAACAGGATCTATAGGATGCCCAGGCGACAGCGACGAGCCGGGCCCCGGGGTTGTGTGACAATCAGCAGGTGTCTGCGTGGCACCGCCGTGCAGACCTGATCCACCGCTGTCGCGTGTCAGGAAGAGCAGCCAGCACCGGCCTGCTTGCGGTCGCCAAGGAACGTCAATGCTGCGGCATGAACCGTCGGGAAATGTTTCGTCCTGCCGATACGCTTCACAGGCACAGAAGAGACACGGGCAAACAGGCTGTGGCCTCACCAGTTCCGTAAAGGCGCTCGCGCTGGGCCGGGCTCCAGCCGATCCAGTTGCACGTTCCTGACCCGCTGCCCGTTTGCGATCGATCACTGCCGGGAAGAGGACCGGCGCTGGAAACTGTCGAAATCGAGCACAATGTCGCCTGCCACCGGTGGCAGGAACTCGAGGCCGGCATCGGGACCGCAACCTGGCCAGATCCGCGTCCCGCATGACTCCGGAGTCGCCGCAGGATTGCAATCAGGGGATTCCCGGAGGTGACGGCCGGCACGCCACCTGGCCCGTGGCAATCACCGGCATGCCCGTGCCCGTTCACCAGGCCTGGGCGTGACCCGTCAGCTGCAGGCCGGACCCCTATGAAGACTTTGTGACGTCCGCGCTTGAAGCCTGCAGGAATGAAGGCCGGCAGCTTGATGCGCAGGCTGCCGACCCGTCCGTCCCGAATTCCTGGCCCGTCACACCTGTGATCTGCTGAACTCCCCATCCGCTTTTGCAGAACTTTCTTTACACAACCGAGGCGGGATTCTCAGCGAAGGTCCACGGAGTTCAGCTGTTTGTCTCCAGTCGCTTCAATGGCGTGCGACTCAGTTCAGACCGACGTTCTTTTCGCGTCGTCATCCGTAACTTTCGGAGCGCGGCGGGAGGTACGGTTGCTCGTAAGTCTGAGCGTACTCCGCTTGCGGCAGCCCTCTGCAACATGCCATGATAGTGGGAACGGTGGGTGATGAGAGCCGATGGGAATCCCTGCGGATACGATCGTCTCTCGCTGTTGAACAAACGACTGGCGCTGCTGGGGCAGAGCCGGCGCTCAGCGGGCGTGGCGGAACAGGTAGACGCAACGGACTTGAGAAAACTTGAGTGCTTCCGGGGAAACCCGGAGAGTAGAACCGCTCAAATTCGGGGAAGGCTTCCGGCGTGGCCAATGCTGATCCCGAGCCAATCCCGACGCCGGCTGCGGCGGCGGGCAGGTGTAGAGACTAGACGGGCGGCACCTACGGCCAAAGCTTCCAGGACGTAAGGAGGCGGGCTAGGGTGAAGGGATAGTCCAGACCGGCAAACGCCTCATTGGGCGGCGGGGAAACCTGTAGCGGTACGAAAATCCGTTTTCCGAAAGGGAGTGGGGGTTCAAGTCCCCCCGCCCGCACCAGAACCAGCGATGGCCAGGGGGCCGAGGCGGCCCTCAGGGTCTTGGCCGGACCAAATCCTCAGTTCAATTGGCGCCGCACTCGTCGGTCGGAATCTCCATTCCTCGGGCCGGGCCGCCCACAGGTGCCCATCAAGAATACGATACCTCCAGCAGTTCAGAAAACGGTACCGGACTTCAGTCTGTCGGCAACCTGAGGATAGTAGCGGACGTTCCCGAACGAATTCAGGATCGATTCCCGTTCCACGAGTGGCGTGTGATCCACCTGTCAACCGGGAGAGGGAGCCGAAGTCTCTTCATCGGTGGCCTGCCTTGCCAGGGACCGGTCGCGGACCCCCTTGGCAATGGTCAGCCGGGGGCCAAGGAATCGAGAGTCGGGAGGCGTGTCCCGATGGATATCGATCATGGCCATGACGCCAACACAACCGGAATGACCAAGCACGACGACAACCGAGACCCCGAGCGTGCCGACGCCGAACTCGATGGCAGACCGGATACTCCCGCCCGGGTCACTGTCGTCACTGTCATGGGGCGGCACCAGGGTTGGCGACGTCGCGACTCATGGAGACATCACCGGGTTTGATTCCGAAAATCAGCGCCGGATCGATCCGTGCATCCGAGCAGGCGATCATCATCACCGCCGGCCGTTGCCCGGTGGCGAGCCCGGAAATGATCTGCCGGTCCCCGGAGTACTCCCGTTGGCGAATCGACCAGGCACCATCGATCAAATTGGTCATTGCCACTGTCACACAGATACTGCCTCCCCGAGGATGGTTGGCAGGTACCGGAGTCAAGAGCACCGCGGCCACGCGAGATGCAGGCGATCATGTGGCCCAAGGTCAAACCCCTCGCCGCGGGATGGATTCGCGCCACTCCTGTCGATGGGCAGGCATGTCGCCAAGCCACGCCTCGAGGCGGGCTTCCAGATGGAATTCCGCGGGCGTTGATGTCACGACCGTCCGCGTCTTCGACGACATTTCCCAGACGCCTCTGGAAAACTGCTCTGTCCAGACAATTTCGCAACGCGCAGAATTCGGATCGTCCGGATGGATCGTGAAATGCTCTTCATGGGTTGAATCGACCGTCCATCCGTCATGGTCGCAATAGGTAATTGCGCCCTCATCAAACCATTGACGAACCACGACCGTACCGGATTCCATATCTTCGGTGACGGTCCATTCAAAACCGGGATCACGCAGGACGATACAATCAAGCGGCGTTGCAGCTTCCGGGGGCGGAAAATCAGGAAGGACGTCATCGGATTCGCGGCGAGGACGGACCGGAAGCGTCAGGCTGCCGGAACCGGTGAGTACGGAGAGTGTCGTCTTTTCGGGAGACGGCCAGACTGTCGGCCAATAGGCGCTCGAGAGCGAGAGCCGGATGCGGTTTCCGGCGGCAAAGCGATGGCCAATCTCATTGAGCTGTATGCGAACCCGGAAGACCGTACCGGGATCGAGCGCCGCCGGGACTTCATGGCTGTCGCGATGGGTCAGATTGAGAATCCCGTAACTGATCCGCGTGACTGCGCCATCGGAGAGGATCTCGTTGAGACAGATCGCAAGCTGGGCGTTCTCCCGGTCTGACGACACTTCAATGTCGACGACCGGAGCTCCGAGACATTCCAGGTCGACGGCGAGCGGTTCGCTGTCGAAGTTCAACGATCCCCCGGCTTCCCGACGCTGGTCCGAGGCCTGATCCGCAATCTCCCCATGCGGGCACCAGACGCCACCGGCAAGCCCTATGGTCTCGGGTGATGAGATCGTCAGGCATCCGGTATCCTCGGACGTATCCCCGAGACCATGGCGGTTGAGATACAGTCGGTGATCCTCGATTCGGGGCGAAGGCCAACTGTCCTTGGCGACCCAGCGTCCCGGCCGATGCGCATAGTGCGACCGTGGCGGAACCGGATCCTGCATCCAGCAGCGAAGTTGCGATTCCTCCATGATTCCATTGTCCTTCCCCTTGAGCCAGTGGTCCCACCACCGCACGCATTCCTGAAGGAATCCGATGGCCGGACCCGGTCCGGCGAAATGCGGATACTTGTGGGCCCAAGGGCCGACGAGGCCCTTGCATGGTGCTGTCAGGTCGGACAGCAGGCGGAAGACGGCGTTCGAATAGCCGTCGGCCCAGCCTCCAACGGCGTAGACGGCGCATTCGATGTCGTCGGGACATTCGCAGACGGAACCGTGCTTGTAGAATTCATCCCGATGCTGGTGACGGAGCCAGTCGGCAACCCAAAGGCCGCTCCCCTTGAGACGGTCGAGCCAGACATCGTGCCAGCGGTTTCCATGAAGACGCGGGTCCGGGGGCGTCGTATTGATCGAGAACATGTAGGTCGACCATGCGATGTTGTCGAGCAGCATTGACCCGCCCATGTAATGGATGTCGTCGGCGTAGCGATCATCGGTCGAGCAGATGGTGACGATAGCCTTCAGGGGCTCGGGCCGACGGGCCGCGATCTGCAGCCCATTGAATCCACCCCAGGAAATCCCGATCATCCCGATGTTTCCGGAACACCACGCCTGGCTGGCGATCCAGTCGATGACTTCCAGCGCATCATCCTGTTCCTGTTTCAGGTATTCGCCGAGGAGCACGCCCTCGGAATTGCCCGCGCCCCGCATGTCCACCCGAACCGACGCATAGCCGTGGCCGGCGAAGTAGGGATGGGTCAGCGCGTCCCGGGCGGCCGTGCCGTCCTGGTAGCGGTATGGGAGGTATTCGAGTATGGCCGGTACGGGATCGCTCTCGGCGTCCTTCGGCAACCAGATGCGAGCTGACAGTCGAATTCCGTCGGAGAGAGGAATCCAGACGTTGTCGATGACCCGGGTCTCTCTCGGGAACTCAGTCACGGTCCGCATGCCATTCTCCTCGAAGTGAATCCTGCCGGTAAATTCCGGACCTGTTGACCATCGGTTCCGGCCCGTTTCCTGTCAATGGCGATCCCGCTTGCAGCCGTTCGGGCATGCGGCCAATGTGCCGGAGGATGGTGTGGCGCGGGTTTGCCGAACCCGGGAAAATGGCAATTGGCGGAACGGTCGAAGCCCGGGATCGGGATCAGGACGAAGACTCGGATCAATGTCGGTACAGGGAATGGACGCGGAGGCCGCGATGCAGGATGACTCGCAGGTTCTTTATTTCAACGGCACCATCCTGACGGTCGACGAGGAATTCTCGATTCCGGAAGCCGTGCTGACCGCCGGGGACAGGGTTGTCGCCGTTGGGTCATTCGCGGCGCTCCGGAAACAGGCTTCGCCCAATGTCCGGCTCCGGGATCTCGGTGGCCTCACCATGATTCCCGGTTTCATCGATCCTCATGGCCACTTCCCCGATTCCGGGTTTCTGGCTCTCTTTCGGGTCGATCTTGCGCCACCCCCGATCGGAGACTGTTCCTCGATGACGGCTGTCTTCGACCGCCTGTCGGACCGGCTTCGATCAACGCCTGCGGGCGACTGGGTCATCGGCGCCCGGCTTGACCCTGATGGTCTTGCCGAGGGTCGATTCCCGACGCGGGATGAACTGGACAGGCTGTCGGATCGGCATCCGGTTTGGATCGGTCACTTCACGGGCCACGGAGGTGTCGCGAACTCCGCTGCGCTCGCCTTTCGGGGTGTGGACGAAACGACCCCGAATCCGCCGGACGGTGTTTTCGGCCGAACACCGGATGGCGGGAGGTTGAATGGACTCCTTACCGGTCCGACGGCAATGGGCGCTCTTGGCGCCACCGAGTTCATGATGAACGCGGACGGCTTCGCAAGGGCCATGGATGTGGCCAGCCAGGAGTACTTGAACGAAGGCGTGACTCTGGCCCAGAATGCCTATGCCACCGGTCCATTGCTGGAATGGTTCCGGGAACTCTCGGAAGAACGGCTCGATGGAGTTGAACGGCGTGACTGGGCTGTCCATGTTCCTGTCGTTGTCCTTCCGTGCGGCAACCTTGGGCGATTGCCGACCGACGGAGAGTTCGGCCGGTCGCGCGGTAAAGTCCGGGGTGTTCGCTTCGGACCTCGGAAGTTCTTCGCTGACGGCTCGCTTCATGTGCAGACGGCCTGCTTGTCCCGGCCCTATCACCGGCCGCTGAACGGGGATCCCGGTTTCCGATGCGAACCGGCGATCACTGTTGACGGGATGGTTGGGCGGATGATGCCGCATCATCAGGAAGGTTCGCAGTTGCATGTCCATGTCAACGGTGACCGGGCGGCGGATATCCTGCTGGATGCGTTTGCGCGAATTCTCGATCGACATCCGCGTCAGGACCATCGGCACACGTTGATCCATGCGCAAACCTTGCGATCAGACCAGTTGGACCGGATCGCCGAACTCGGACTTTCGGTGAGTTTCTTCTCCGCTCACATCCATTACTGGGGTGAATACCACCGGCAGGTCAGCCTCGGACCGGAACGGGCGGAGACGATTTCGCCGGCGCGTTCGGCCGCCAATCGCCGTATCCGCTTCACGATCCACAACGACACCACCGTGACGCCGATGCGGCCCTTGCACTTGATGTGGTGCGCTGCCTCACGGCGAACCACCTCCGGGCGGGTGCTCGGCTCCAATGAACGCATCTCTCCGAAGGAAGCCCTGATCGCCCACACCCGCGATGCGGCTTGGCAGGTTTTCGAAGAAAGAGAATGCGGAACGATCGAGACCGGCAAGCGGGCCGATCTGGCGATTCTCTCGGCCAATCCTCTCGTGGACGCAGAGTCGATTCGCGAAATTCGGGTCGTCGAAACCGTTTTGGGCGGAACGGCAATATCCAACAGCCCAACGTAGGAGACTCAAACCTCCGGTGCGCATGGGTCGCGAACTTGCGGAACCTTCACGTTGCCACGTAAGGCTGTCCGCCTCCGTTCCGACGATGAAAACCCAAGGTCTTTGAATGCGCCCGTTGGGCTACATCTGCCGGGGCCCCGTTCTCGAGTTCTGAAACGATGTATTTCAGCGAATTCCGGAGCGGGCGCCCGGGCCCGTGTCGGATGGCGTGATGGATATGAACGATCCCGCATCGGGCGCAGTTCGGCTTCCGGAACCGGCTTCGCAGGGCCAGCGTCAAGGCGTGTGCGGAACACCGAGATAATCCGCCAGTTCCGGAATTCTCGGGTTGTCCAGAAGTTCGGCAGTCGGGCCGCTCGAGAGGATCCGGCCGTCATGCATGAAGGCGGCGGATTCGGCGATCCTCCGGGCGTCCGCCGGATCGTGGGTGACCATGACCACGGTCATGCCCTGATCCCTGCGGAACCCGTCGACGAGATCGAGCATGTTTCGTCGGAGCGAAGGACCGAGAGCGGCGAAGGGCTCATCGAGGAGAAGCACAGGCCGGCGCATCACGAGGGTCCTGGCGATTGCGACCCTTTGCCGTTCGCCGCCGGAGAGCGCTCGAGGGAGACGACTCTCCTTGCCGTCGAGACCGACTCGGGAGAGCGCGGCAGTCGCGCACCGACGCTGGTCCTCCGTAAGCCGCAGGCCAGGGTCGAGACCGAGCGCCACGTTCTGGAAGGCGGTCAGATGGGCAAAGAGATTGTGTTCCTGAAACAGCGTCGCAACGGGTCGTCGGGCCGGTGGCAGATTGGTCACTGTTTCCCCGTGAACCCGGACCTGACCGGCATCCGGCCGTTCGAATCCGGCTGCCAGGGCGAGCAACGTGCTCTTTCCCGCGCCGCTGGCTCCGAGCACGGCCGTCACGTGCCCCGGTTCAGCCGTCAGGCTGGCACGGAGCGACCAGGGACCGAAGTCAAAGGACAGGTTACGAAGTTCCAATCCGGGATGCGGCACGGCCCAGTCCTTCTATGACGATGAAGACGGAAAGGCAGGTCGCCACCAGGAGGAGGGCGATGACCGCCGCCTGATCCATCCGGTAGCTTCCCAATGCGCTGTAGAGCAGAAGTGCGAGGGTGGTGTCCGGGTCGAGACCGAACAGCACGATCGCCGTCAGGTCACCGGTGGCGAGCGCGGATGCAAGCGCCATCGCCGTGGCGGCGGGTCGCCGAAGCGCGGGCCATTCCACGATGCGGAACCGACTGATCCCCGAGAGTCCGATCCCGGCGCACAAACGATCGTGATGCTCGGCAGTCCGGCGTAGAACCGGCCCCACAAGTCGCAGAACATAGGGGAGGGTCACCAGACCGTTGACCAGCGCCGCAAGTGGCAGCGCCCAGTCGAAGACCGGGACCCGTGGAAAGAGGAGCAGGAACAGCCCGGCGCCAAGGACGACCGGTGATACGATGAGAGTCTGGCTGCCGGCGATTTCCAGCCAGTCGGCAAGCCGCGACCGGCGTGACCGCACGGCGAGGTCCCGGGCGGTGGTCGCCAGCATCAGTCCTATGATGAGGGCCAGGAACCCGGCCGAAACCCCGACGGCCGCACTCCGGCCGGCGGCGGCCCAGATGTTCGCGCGGCCGAGCACATCTGCGACCGGACCGGCAAGACCCGACACCGTGATCGCGACGAGCGGTGCCATGACCCACAGAAACCCGGCCGTGAGCCAGACGATATCCGCCAGGAGTCCGAAACGCGACGCTGCATCCGGCCGGACAACTTGGCGTTCTTCGGTCGGTGCGCTGATTGGCGTCCGGGACAGGCGGTAGAACAGGATGCCAGCGATCAGGCAGGCGGAGACCTGCAGGAGCGCCAGTGCCACGGCTCGATCAATATCGAAGTCAAGCCGGAGAGCCTGCCAGATCGCCACTTCGAGTGTCGTGGCCCTCGGGCCACCGCCTAGTACCAGAACCACGGTGAAGCTCGAGAAGCAGAGCAGGAAGATAAGCATGGCGACGCCGGGAACGGCGGCCATCAGCCGAGGGAATTCGATCAGCCGGAAGATCTGCCAGGAGTTCATCCCGAGTTGGCCGGCAAGCCGCCAGGTCTCTCCGGGAATGCTGTCCCAGACCGGCAGCAGGAGCCGGACGCCGAGCGGCATGTTGAAGAAGGTGTGGGCTATCAGGATTCCGGAGAGGCCATAGAGCGGCGAGAGGCCCGGCAGTCCCATGGCCTCGAGAGCGTTGCTGATGGCGCCGTTGTGGCCCCAGACGGCCGTAATCCCGAAGACGGCCACGATGACTGGCAGAACCAGGGGCAGTCCGAAAAGCTTCACCATCAGCGACCGGCCCGGGAAGACGGGCCGCCGTGCCAGGGCCCGTGTCAACGGCAACGCAAAGGCCAGTGACAGGATCGTTGACAGACCCGCCTGAACAAGGGTGAAGCCAAGGACACGCCAGATATAGCTGTCGAATCCGCTTCCCGGTCCGGCGGGACCCATCCCGGGTGAAGCGGCCAGAAGAGTTGCGATGGCGAGGATCGCAAGACCCGGCGAGGCGGCGAGGGCCGCCAAGCCAGGCCAGAGCCGAGTCCGATGGCCGACCATCATTACCGGCTGAGCGCCTCCTGCCACTCCCGGATCCAGTCACTGCGATGGACGGCAACCGCGTCCGGCTCCAGCAACAAAGATATCTCGGGTGTCGGGAGTTCGCGGAAGACCGACGGCAGCGCGTCACCCGGGTCGACGGCCGGGTACATCCAGTTGGTCGTGGGGATGACGTTCTGGAACTCCGGAGTTCCGATGAAGGAGAGGAAGTCGCGTGCGAGATCCGGCTGGTCGGTCGACGCGGCGATGGCTGCGACTTCGATCTGCATGTAGTGACCCTCCGGGAACATGGCCGCTTTATAGCGATCGGTTTCTTCCACCATCTGGTGGTAGGCCGGTGACGTTGTGTAGCTGAGCACCATCGGGGCTTCACCCTCAAGGAACAAACCGTAGGCTTCGCTCCATCCCTGGGTCACCGTGAGCAGACGCGAAGAGAGATCCTCCCAGGCCGCGGCCGCGTCGTCGCCATAGACGGTCCGGACCCAGAGCATCAGCCCGAGTCCGGGCGTGCTGGTCCTCGGGTCCTGTATGATGAAGTCCGGTCCCGAGCCCCCCGACACGAGGTCGGCGAGCGATGCTGGCGGTTCCGCCAGAACCTCGCTGTCATAAATGACAGCGAAATACCCGTAGTCGAACGGGACGAAGACAGGGTCGTCCCAGGTGATCGGGAGGTCGAAATCCATTTGGCCCAGCCCATGTTCGCTGACGACGCCGGATTCGACGGCCTCGGTCATCAGGTTGGTGTCGAGCCCGAGCACGACATCCGCATTTCCGGCAGCACCTTCGAGACGCAGTCGGGTCAACAGGGACGCGGCGTCACCGACGGCGACCCATTCGGTCTCGCACCCGCAGCGGACCTCGAAACGTTTCTGGACTTCAGGCCCTGGGCCCCAGTCGCTGACAAAGGAGTCGTAAGTATAGATCGTGAGCGGTTCGGTCCGCGCCGTCCCGGTGGTAAGGGAGGTCGTCAGGACCAGAAGAAGTACGGTAATGATACGCGACATGTTCACCTCCTTGGCTGGCGGAGGCGAATGAAAAGACGGATGCTATCAGAACGCGGTCTCTCATTCCCTACGCCGGCATTATCCGGATCAGGTTCGACGGGTCGACGTTCGGTACGCCTCTCAGCTCCGCCAGGAGCCCCCCGTGAGCGATGCCGGGTTCTCTATTTCAGTGTTTGAGGATTTGCAATGCCGCCGAAGAACATTTCCGTCCTGGCGGCGTTGGAATCGGCTGTCTTCAATGTCGCCGAGATTCCGGGCCTCGGAACCCGGTCGAGGAAAGTTCGCCGTCAGTCAGTCAGTCAGTGAGCGGATAGTGGCAGGCAACTCGGCGCCCGTCACCGAGCGTGTGCGGTTTCGGTGCTTCCGATCGGCAACGTTCCCGGGCATGGGGACAGCGCGGGTGGAATTCGCACCCGGCCGGTCGCCGGGTCAGGCTCGGCACCTCGCCCTCAATGGAGACCAGCGTCCGGCGGCGCGTCGGATCCGGCCTCGGGGCGCCCTGCACCAGCGCTTCGCTGTAGGGATGGGCCGGACGCTCGAATACACGCGCGCAGTCGCCCGACTCGACAATCCGCCCGAGATACATGATCGCAAGCCTGTCGCTGACCTGGCGAATGACCGGCAGGTTGTGGCTGATTATCAGATAGGTGAGCCCGTGAATTGCCTGCATCTCGATCATGAGGTTGAGAACCTCGCCCTGGACCGAGACATCAAGGCCGGCCGTGGGTTCGTCGGCGATTACCAGCGCGGGATTGAGCGCCAGCGCCCGGGCCACGCCAACCCGGCGGGCTTGCCCGCCGGAAAGCTCATGCGGATAGCGGGGAAGAAACGTCCGGGGAAGGCTGACCATGTCGCAGAGACGGTGCGCCGCGTCGATGAGCGGCTCGCCGCCGTGACCATGGACAATGAGGGGCTCCGTGAGCAGTTGCCGAACCGTTTGCCGCGGGCTCAGGGAACCAATCGGGTCTTGGAACATCATGGCGATGTCCCGGCGTTTCTTCCGGTAAGCACGTTGCGAGAGGCCGACCAGCGCCTCGCCACGGAAAGTGAGCGATCCGGACGCCACCGGGTTGAGCCCGAGAACTGCCCGCCCGAGAGTCGTCTTGCCTGAGCCGCTTTCACCCACCAGGCCCAGGGTTTCGCCCGGGCGGACTGTGAGCGAGACATCGGCGACGGCATCGACAAAGCGATCTTTCGTCCGGGTCACGACAGCTCGCGCCGGACTCATGATCGGAAACCGGACCCGCAGTTGGTCGATCACGAGAAGCGGGGGCGTCTCGTTGGTGGGGCCGACGGATCGCGCACGACCTGTCCGTCTGGCAGGGACATTCAGGGACAGTTGCGATGCAATTTCGGGATCATGGCGATGGCATCTCGCCCGGTGCGAAGGTCCATCGACACGGGCGTCGCCCCAACGGGCGTCCTGTATCCCGGAATCGTGGAAAACACGATCACCTTGCGTGATAGGCCAGGGTCGCGGCCGGGTCGATCGGCAGGCGTCGCCGGCATACGGGCAACGTGGAGCAAAGACGCAACCCCGGGGAGTTGTGTGCAGATCGGGAACATCGCCCGCAATGGTCGGGAAGAATCGCCGCTGTTCGAGATCGTGGGCGGGATCGCATTCGAGCAGGGCCTGCGTATAGGGGTGCCGGGCATCGAAGAAGATAGACTCGACGCCCCCGTGTTCGACGACTTCTCCGGCATACATGACGACGACTTCATCGCAGAGTTCGGCAATGAGGCCGAGATTGTGGGACACGACCATCACGGTGCAGCCGAATTCCGACTGGACTTCTCGGATCAGGTGAATGATCTGCGCTTCCATGGTCACGTCGAGCGCCGTTGTCGGCTCGTCGGCAATCAGCAGTGCCGGGTCCATCAGGAGCGCCATCGCGATTCCTGCCCGCTGACGCATTCCGCCGCTGAACTGGTGCGGGAAATTGCGAATCCGCTCCTCGGGATCAGGAATTCCGACGCGGCCCATGCTGCGGGTCGCCATCCGGATCTTGTCGTTGCGCGACAGCGTCCGCCGCCGGTAGAGGATATCGGTCATCTGCCGACGGTAGTCGAGGACCGGAATCTGGGCGGTCATAGGGTCCTGAAAGACCATCGACACGTTTTCGCCGCGGAAGTTGCGCAGCGACGTTTCGTCGAAAGCGAGAACGTTTTCGCCCCGAAAACGGATCGAACCGTCGGTGATTTCGCCATTGGCGGCCAGGAGGCGCAGGACCGACCAGACCAGCGTGCTCTTGCCGGAACCGCTTTCGCCGACGATGCCGAGGACCTTGCTCTTGGGAACCCGGATGCTGACATCGCGAAGCGCGTGAACCCGGCCTCTAGGGGTATTGAAGTCGACGCTGAGCCCGTCGATCTCAAGTAGGGATTCGGGGGCCGGATCCACGGAGCCCGGGGACGGGATGGATCCACCGGACGCCGCCGGAGTGGAAGACGAGGAAGACGGCATGGGGGTGACTGCTGCCGGTCCGGTTGCGAACGTCATTTCCGGCCCCGGAGCCGGGGATCGAAGATGTCTCTCAGCGATTCACCGAGCAGGGTGAAGCCGAGAGTCGTGAGGACCAGGGGAATGCCGCCGGCGATCACTGGCCAGGGTGACGTTCGGATGACCAGATAGCCCTCATTGAGGATTGTGCCCCAGCTGGCTGTCGGCGGCAGGACTCCAAGCCCGAGAAAACTCAGGCCGGCCTCGATCGTGACGACGACCGGAACATCCATGGCGGCAAGGATCAGAAGGGGACCGATGACGTTCGGCATGACGTGAAGAGCGAGGATTCGCGGCGTTCCGACGCCTATGGCGCGCTCGGCCAGGATGAACTCCGTGTTCTTGAGGGCCAGTGTACTGGTTCGCGCCAGACGGGCATAACCGGGAATGCTGGTGATGATGACGATGGCCAGGACCAGGTTCAGGCTTGGACCGAGAAGCGAGACGGCCGCCAAGGCCAGGACGATGGTCGGAAACGAACGGATCGTGTCGAAAACCAGGAGCAGGACGTTGTCGAGCCAACGGGGCCCGTAGCCGGCAATCATGCCGAGGATCAGGCCAATGACGAGCGAGGTGGTCACGCCGATGGCCGCGACCTTCAACGCGACCCGGCCGCCATAGAGCACCCGGGTGTAGGTATCCCGGCCCAGCTGGTCGGCGCCGAGCCAGTGATCGGCGGTCGGGCCGGACAGCCGGGAGGGAATGTCGAGCTGGTTGGGATCATGCGTCGCCAGCCAGGGGGCGAGGAGAGCGCTGAGAAAGAAGGCAATCACCAGGAACAGCCCGAACATCCCCAACCCGTCGGACAGGAACAGCGCCAGCTTTTCCCGACGCTCGAAGAAGGTGGCGGTCTCGCCGTTGGTCACAGCGCGAGTCATCCGCCGGACCTCAGAGTGACTCGCGGACGCGCGGGTCGAGCACGGCCACCATCAGGTCCGACAGGAGCGTAACCACCACGTAGAGGCCCACCGTGACCATGACCGCGCCCTGGACCACCGGGAAATTCCGGTTGAGAACCATGTCGTAGATGATCTTGCCAATGCCGGGGCGGGCAAAAATGATCTCGGCGAAGACCGTTCCGGAGAGAAGGCCTCCAAAGCCGATTCCCACCAGGGTTATGGTCGGCAGAATGGCGACCTTGAGCGCGTAGCGATAGACGATCGTCCGAGGTCGCAGACCGAAGGCCCGGGCGGCACGGATATAGTTTTCGCCCATGACCTCCAGCATCGAGGCCCGGACCATTCGGGCGAGGTAGCCGACCCAGCCGAGCCCGACGGCAAAGGACGGCAACACGAGGTGAAGGGCCTGGTCGGCAAGGTCACCCCGGTCGCCGGCGCCAATGACGGGAAACAGCCGGAAATGGATGGCGAAGGCCAGGATCGCCCAGATTGACACCAGAAAGGAGGGCACGGCGATGGTGCCGATTGACAGGAATCCGGTCAGCCTGTCGATCCAGCTGCCGCGCCGGGTCGCGGACAGGCAACCGATGGGAATGCCCAACAGCGCGGCCCAGCCGAGGGCCGCCACCGCCAGCGAAAGTGTGTAGGGCAGTTGTTCGAGCAGAATGGTGGTGACGCTTCGATTGCTGAAGACGTCGGTTCCGAGATCGCCACGGAGGACATTGCCGAGAAAGATGGCGAATTGGGTGGCGAGCGGTTTGTCGAGATGCATCTTGGCCGCATACGCGGCCTGGATCTCCGGCGTTGCCCGGGGTCCGAGGGCGATACTCACCGGGTCGCCGGGGATCGAGTGCAGCATTGTGAACAATGCGAGCACGGCGACCAATATGATCAAAACGGATAGACCGATCCGTTTGATGAGATAGATGACCATGTCGGGGACGGGCGCCCCCCGGGGGCGGGGGCCCGGGGGGGGGGGGGGGGACGGGGGCGCGGGGGAAGTCCGGTTGGTATTGGCCGGCGGGGGCGAATTTGGGGGTGAACGGGG
>JAPPHA010000022.1:0-4907 GCA_028874915.1 Paracoccaceae bacterium | reverse complement strand
AAAAATCCCACCCCGGCAAAAAATATAAAAAAACCGGGGCCCCCCTTTTTTTTTTTTTTTTATTCCCCCCGGGGGGGGGGGGGCGCGGGGGGGGGGCGCCCCCGGGCGCCGCGGCGGGATCAGGCTTCCGAGAAATAGGCCAGTTGCATCTCGCCGGACGGAGCAAATTGGGCGTTCAACGTGTCGCGATGGATGAACACTTCCGGTTCATGGGTGAGCCAGACATAGGCGCCTGTTTCCTCCATGATTTCCTGCATTCGCGTGTAGATCGCGGCTCGCTTCTCCGGGTCGACTTCCTCGATGCCCTGAGCGAAGAGATCTTCGAATTCGTCCGACGACCAGCGTTCCCAGTTCCAGATGCCGACCTGGTCGCGAACAAACCACTGGAAGGGTTCATATGGATCCGGGCCGGAGCCGTAGCGCATGATCCAGATCTCGAGATCCTTCCAGGTGTCACCCTTGCTTTCCTGGCCCATTTCCCAGAACGGACCAGCGTCGAGCGGCATCACCGTCACGTTGACGCCGATTGCCGCAAGATTGGCCTGGATGACCGTGGCGGCGAGAACCCGTTCCTGATTGTTGAGGGTCCGAAGAGTCAACTCGAGTCCGGATGCGCCGGCCTCGTCGATGAGCGCCTTCGCGGCCGCCGGATCATAGGCATAGCCGGCGGTGCTCCGTTTGCCGACAAGCCCGGGGCTGACCACGCCGAAGGACGGCTCGGCCGTACCTGCATAGGCGGCTTCGATGATGCTTGCCTGGTCGACCGCTTGTTGGATGGCTTGTCTCACCCGGACGTCCTGCAGTTTCGGGTGTTCGGTATTCATGCCGAGCCACATGTACTGCAGAGCCCCGGCTACAGTCAGTCCGCTGCCGGCCGGCAAGTCCTTGGTATAGCGGGCGAGGGCCTCGGACGAGATCTGCGTGCAGTCAAGTTCGCCCGCCTCGAATGCCAGCGCCGCCGAGTCGTCCTCGGTCACGATGAGGCCTTCAATGATGTCGAAATGAGGCGCGTCTCCGGTCCAATCCGGATTGCGGGTCAGGATGACCTTCTGGCCGGGAATCCATTCGTAGACATAGGGGCCGCAGGTGGCGGGCGTCTCGGTCGTGTACGTGCCACCGACGCTTTCGGTTGCTTTCCGGGACAGGATGATTCCGGTTCCCGAGGCCAGGGTCGTGTTCATGAACGGCGAAAACGGCTGGTTAAGAACAATGGTGCCCGAATGCGTCCCCGTCACCTCGACATGGTCAAAGGCAACATAGTCGTTTTTCCATTCACTGGTCGTCATCCGCTCGTAACTGAAGGCGACATCATCAGCCGTGAGTTCGCCGAAGCCGTTGCTCCACATCAGACCCGGTTTCAAGACAAAGTCGATATGGGTCGAATCCCTGACGACGACGCTCTCGACGAAAGGCGACGGGGCCCAACCGCCCGGTCCGTAATGGACAAGCGACGGCATGCAGCACCAGTTGATGTCGTTGTTGGGATGGCCGCCGACGTAGAACCCGGGATCAAGGCTGTCGAAGTCCCGATTGAACCGGACTGTCAGTTTCTTGTCGTCGGCCGCGAAGGACAGGCCCGGATAGCTCCCTGCGATCGCCGAGGATCCGGCAAAGGCAGCGGCTTGCATGAAGCGCCGTCGTGTCAAGGCATGGGTCATGGTACTCCTCTCTCATTCTCTTGTCGGTTTGGAAACGAATGCCACTTGCAATTAGGTGTGACCGGAGGGAACTCCGGATGGCATCGGTCCGATGCCGTTGATCCGGCCATTCACCCGTGGCTTGGCAAAGGGACCCCCGGCCCCATGGGGAGACGGGACCCACGGGGAAACCGGATGGTAGCGATCGATCGTTCCGAAGACAACTGCGCATCCGACAACCCGGAGCTGGCGACGAACGCGCCCGATCGCGTCGAGCTTTTGGTCCGCCGTGGAAACGGGGGCAACTGTGGAGCGCCGTTCATCAGGCACTGAATCACATACAGGAAAGGCGTGTTCATTGCGCATGCGAGTCCCGCAAGAAACTGTCACTCCGGTTGCTGGCAACCGCGGAGGATCATGGAGGTAACGACATGGTTTGAAGCACTGCGGTCAAAAGGGCCGCCAAGGGTGGCTCGGGGACCTCGAGGGTCAGGACACGCAATGAACGCCGAACAGGAACCGAAACAACTGACGCGGGTATCGACCCTCCCGAAACAGGAGAATGCCACCACCGGTCGGGATGCAAGCGACATGTTCACCGACCAGACTGTCCGAGACGATGGTGTTGACATGCATGGAAGATCGAAGACATGGCAAGGAATTGAGCGTTCGGCAGACTCTCGGAATTCGAGTCGACTGCGCGACCAGGGAACGCTAAATCGCGCTGAAGGCATCGAGACCGGACGAGCAGATTGCCATATCCAAGGCACTCCAAGGTTTGGTCATGAATTCAAGAAGCTCTCCTGGTGGCTCGACAAGTATGGAATCAAAGCTTCCACGATGCAGATTCGGAAACTGCTGACCGGAGAGGTGCGGTCAAGATGAAGATTTCAACGATCCTCGATCATATCGACAGCGGCCACATGGCTCTTCCCGAATTTCAGCGGGGCTATGTCCGGTACCGCGATCAGGTCCGGGCTGCGCCGGTATTCCGATGCGTTGATTCCGTCGAAGGGAACCCATTTGCCGTTTTCACCGGACCGAGCCATCCGGGACATGCTGCCCCGGCATCGATTTTCTACTGAAACAGGATGGCCTGCGTCCTGAACCTCGGAATTGCGCGCTCCAAATTCAAGAAGCGAAACTCTTCAGATAACTCGCACGTAAGGATGGAAGAAGAATAGGATACCGTTTGGCCAGGACCAGCATCACGCACCCACTCCGTATTGACGCCCTTCCTGTCGGAAATGGCAGTCTCGGCATCACCATTTGCCCTGGCAAGCAGGGCGACAGCATCTATGGCACACCTTGGGCGCGCGATCTCGATCTCGATGTGGACGCCATCAAGGCTTGGGGAGCGACGGCAGTCGTGACTCTAATTGAAAACCATGAGTTCGAGATGCTCTCCGTGCGGTCTCTGGAAGATGCAGTGAAGGCGCGCGACATCGAATGGCATCATTTCCCAATCCAAGACCTCGATGTTCCGACATCGGAAAGCATGGCCCGTTGGCGCGCCATTTCCCCACGGCTGCATCAGATCCTGGAACGCGGAAGGCGGGTCGTCGTACATTGCCGGGGTGGGTTGGGTCGCGCGGGAACGATTGCCGCGCTGGTTCTCATTGAGCGCGGCCGAACTGCGTCCGATGCGATAGGGGAAGTTCGCTCTGTGCGCAGTGGAGCCGTTGAGACGGTTGCTCAGGAGCGTTGGTTGGAGGGCCACGCGCAGCAATACGGACAATTGGCAAATCGGCTGCATACAAGCCTGATCGGAGGAGCGATCGGCGACAGTCTAGGTGCGGAGATCGAATTCCTGTCGCTCGACGAAATAAGGCGACGCTTCCCCGAGGGTGTTTCAGTATCGCCTCTGCATCAAGGATTGCGCGGTGCCATCACGGACGATACCCAGATGACCCTCTTTACCGCCGAAGGGATGATCGGGGCGCACATTCGCGGTGCCCTGAAAGGGATCTGCCACCCGCCGAGTGTTGTCCATCATGCGCTGTTGCGCTGGTACCGAACCCAAGGCGGTGAACCCCGCGTCGAGACTGACAGTATTGGCCTGATCTCCGATCCGCGACTTTGGGCTCGCCGGGCGCCGGGCAATACCTGCTTGTCCGCACTGGCGAAGAGCGAACACTATGGAACGCCTGCGCGTAACGACAGCAAAGGTTGCGGCACGATCATGCGCGTCGCACCCGTGGCCCTTATGGTGGAGCGTCATCAGGTGCGATCGCTTGCCTTGGAGACATCCGCCCTGACTCACGGTCATCCAACAGGCCAACTCGCTGCTGCCGCCTGGGCGGAAATGCTTGCAGATGTGGCGAGCGGAATCGCCCTCCAAGAATGTGCAATGGCAATGGCAGACGCCTACGCCCGCATCGACGACGGGATCGAAACGGCCACGGCGATCCGTGCCGCACTTGATGCACCTCGCGATGGTAAACCTGAGACGGTCGAATCTCTTGGTGGTGGATGGATCGCGGAAGAAGCACTGTCGATTGCGCTCTATGCCTGCCTCTGCGCCAGAAACTTCGACCATGGATTGCAGGTTGCTCTTTTGCATAGTGGTGACAGCGACTCAACAGGCGCAATTGCCGGGAACATGCTGGGCCTCACTGAACCGGTTGCCACGCTGCAGCACGAGTCTTCGAGCACCATTGAATGCGTAGATACGATCACGCGTATGGTGCTGGATTATTCCCGCCTCAAACATGAGAGCGGTGCCGCCGAACGATTATTCGACTTCTATCCTGGAGGCTGAGCAGTGAATTCCCTCAGCCAATCAGCCGGGATGGGATAGACTGTGGTTGAATCAGAGTCTTGGAACCGGGCAATCGACCAGAGACGCTATGCGCAGTTGTCGTGTAATGGCCCAAATCCCCGATCGCCCTGATGTGCCGCCATCCAAACTCAGGCGCAATGGCATCGAGTCCATTGGAATGTACGCTCTTGGACTTTGAACGTAACTGGGCATCTTGCTGGGGAAATTATGGCGCAGACCACATGGTTTCCGGCCCATGACAGGCCGTAGTCAGCGTTGGTGAATCCTGGGCACGATCCTGTGACGTTGTGTCGGTTTCAGGGATGGATTGTGCGGCCGATCACGGCCCCGGGGGTCAGGCTGTTGTGCGTTGCACGATAAGATCGGCGAGCCGCGGGACGGCGGGTGCTCCGGCCACGCCCAGGCGATCGGCCAGGGTGTCTCCGAATGAGATCCCGAGCTTGCCGCAGGTCTTCAGGTTCCCGAGACCGGCGTCCCGGGCCTGGCGC
>JAPPHA010000051.1 GCA_028874915.1 Paracoccaceae bacterium | reverse complement strand
TCAGAAATACGCCGAAATCGGCAGAATCACGCCAAGAAACGTTAAACATGGGCTAATGGATGCTGACCGGATCGCAGAGGTCGAACTGTTGATGCGGCGATCCCTCGACATTCTTGATTCGTTCGCTCGGCAGACAGAGCACGAACTCCCTCAATTCCAACTGGTGAAAGCGAACTACCAAGCCCTCAGGCAGACCCTGGAGCCAGACGAGCCGGGCCAATCCGTCAAACCGGATCGCGTGTTGGCGCCGGTGTCTTCACAGGTGGTGCTAGGCCGGGCGGCAGTAGGTCGAGTTAGCTTGGGGCGTAACCCGAAAACGAACCGTTCGATTGCCCGTGTCTTGGCGATGCAATGGAAAGACTCCACAAGTTCTGGCGTTGAGGGAATTGGTTGCTGTTCCCTGTCTGGCACCAAATTGGTGGCGAGCGAGGGTCGGACATGGAGGTCGGTTCAAACCAACGTCTTCCGGGCAGCTTCCTCGGCGAAACCGGTCCGGCCGCGAAATTGGATACCGCCATGCTCATGGATCCCGCGCCCGGAACCGCCAGATCGAATCGCAAGGAGGTGTCAATGACCGGACGGGGACATGATTGGGAACTTGCAATGGTCGGCGATCCATCTTGTCATTGATGCCGGACAATGGCAGGTGGTCGTCATGGACAAATCCGAAGGTGACGGCGCTTCGACACAGTCATCGACGTTGCGCGCCTATCTCACGCTTAGAAACGACATCATTACCGGGCGTCTGCCACCCGGCGAACGCCTGAAAATCGATACGCTCAAGACGGGTCTGGATACTGGAGCGTCTCCCGTACGGGAGGCTCTGAGCCTGTTAACGTCTGACCAACTGGTTAATCGCATCGATCAGCGCGGTTTTCGGGTCGCCAAGACGAGCCGGTCGCAGTTTCAGGAAATCCTGAATCTGCGCTGCAACCTTGAAGTGCTGGCGGTGCGCGACAGTCTCGATCGAAGCAGTCCTGAATGGGAAGACTCACTGGTTCTGGCGCATCACCACATGAAGCAGTCGAGCCTGAAGAATCCGGAGTCCTTCGAAACCCATCACAAGCGATTCCACATGGCGCTCCTTGACGCCTGCGGGTCCCCGATCCTGCTGCGGTTTTGCAGCCAACTGTACGACCTGAACGTCCGGTATCGGTATCTGGCGGGTCGGGCGATTTCCTACGCTCGGCGCGATGTCGAAGCGGAGCACAGGGGCATTCTCGACGCCGCGGTCAACAGGGACGTGGACGATGTTTGCGCCCGATTGCTGGAGCACTACCGAAGAACCGGCGCGTTCCTGGAAGAGCAGATGGGAAAGGACTCGCCAGACAGTTCCGGATCAGTTGTCGCGTACGAGTCGTAAGTCGAATTCGGCGAGCAGATACGGTTCTGTCACCCGCCCCGACAGGACGTAACCGTCGGGGAAAGTGTCTGCGGGCCGTTCGACATAAGACATGACAAGATCCTCGCGAACGCCGAACACGGTATCTTCGTCGAGATACGGGTCGTCATCGGGAAAGATCTCAGTAACCAGCGGACGGAACCCCTGTGCGGAGACGATGAAGTGAACGTGTGACGGGCGCCACGGATGGCGACCGGTTGCATTCAGGATTTGACCGACCGGGCCATCGGTGGGCACGGTGTAGCTGACCGGCCTGACAGTGGTGAAACCGTATCGGCCATCGGCATCGGTCGTCATGACCCCATGGAAGGAGTAGGTGTCCTGGTCGGCGTCCTGACTGGAGTAGAGCCCGTTCGGCGCCGTCTGCCAGACATCCAGTTTCGCGCCTTCGATCGGGTTGCCGTCAGGATCCATGACGGTGCCGCAGGCCAAAAGGACCGGGCCGTCGTAGTGTCGCTTCAGGTCATGGCCGAAGGGGATGTCGGGAGCCCCGGATATGTGGAATGGCCCCAGCACACTGGACGATGTGCCCTCGGGACGCGAGTTGATCATGTCGACCAGCGACGACAAGCCCAGAACATCGCTGAGGAGCACGAACTCGTGGCGTTCCGCGTCACTGATCCGACCCGCCCATTCCAGGAACGCGATCCCCATTTGCCACTCTGCGTGGGTCAGGTTCACGTCCTTGGCGAAGGCGTGCAAGTGGCGGGCCAGACTCTCCATCACCTCACGCAAACGCGGGTCAGTATCGTCGCCAAAATAACCAAGGAAGACGTCGGTGATGGTGTCTGGGGTCACGGTCCGCATGACGACCTCTAGTTCAGGATTGCGAGGCTGAGTGACGGGAAACGGATAAGGATGACGAGGACGACAAGCATGATGAAGGCAAAGGGGAAGGCGTCCAGAAATACGTCCTTGAGGCTGATTCGGTCGTTGTTCAGCGTCGCCTTGATGACGAAACAGGAAATCCCGAACGGCGGGGTCAGGAGGCCGATCTCCGCTCCGACGACTGTGACGATGCCGAACCAGATCAGCGGCAGACCCATTGGTTCCACGAGCGGCAGAAAGAGTGGAACCATCACGAGGATGATCGAGGCGGTGTCGAGAAGCGTGCCAAGAAAACTCATCAGTGCGACTTAGCCGCTTTCAGCTTGGCGAGATAGGCGGTCAGCAACTCGGTGCCGGGTTCACCCTTGGCATCCAGGTTTGCGGCCCACTCCGCTGCGATGTTGGGAATTGCATGGACCCAGGCCGCCCGTTCCGAGGCATCCATTTCGACGATTGTTCCGCCGGCGGCGATGAAGGCTTCCCGGCTTTCTGCCGCGATTCATGGCGATGCCGGCGATATGGTCGCGGTCAAATTCGGCAACTTCCTTCAGCACATCCTGCACTTCAGCGGGCAGGCCGTCCCAATAGTCCTTGTTCACCGTGATCGTCTTGGAGTTCACCGCGTCGATGTCGGCACGAAGCATGTAAGGCGCAACCTCGACAATCTTGAAGGTCTTGGAAGATTCAGGCCAAAGCATCGCATGATCCACGAGGCCCGTCTGCAGCACGTTGTAGAAATCTGCCAGGCCGCCGCGCACGCCGGCAGCCCCTTCGATGCCATCGAGATAGCGCAGATTCATTCCGGCCCCTGCGACTTTTCCACCCTCGACATCACCGAGACCGTTGATCGGTTTTTTCGAGAACAGCTGGTAGGTATCAAGTACAAAGCCGACGGCCAGATAGACCTGGTTCTGGGCGGCAAACTCGTTTTGCATCGCCGGGAGTTCCTTGGCGATCTCGTCCACGGCCCTGGCCACGGCCCTGGCGTCCGCTGCGACAAACGGAGTCACCGCCGAAATGGCCTGGCTTGGCAGCTTCGACGAATGGAAAATTGTCGTCACGATTCCGATGTCGCCAAGACCCAGTTCGATGCCTTCAAGAACGCCCTTGGGGTTGACGATCGAACCGCCATAGCTCTCCTGCCACTCCATCTGGTAGTTACCGGAGCCGCGAGGCGTTTGTCGACTTCGGGAATGAAGAAATTGCTGAATTCCTTCACCCAGAGCGCCCGTTCAGGATAGCCGTCAATGACGACTGCCTTGATCGTTTCGGCTGCCATCGCCGGGGGGGGGGCGGCAACAGCGAACGCCAGCGCACCGCGTCGCGTCAGTCTTCCAGTCATTGGTGTTCCTCCGTTTTGCGGCGCTCAAGCCTTGCGCCAATTCACGGTCAGCCTTGTGCCGGACCGTTCGTACAGCTTTGATATTGGGCAGTATTTTTCGGTTTCCTGCGCGACCTGTTCAAGTTCGGCCGGAGTCGCCGGGCCGTCCGCCGTCACCGTCAGACGAATCGCCGTAAACGGAACATCAACCTCTTCCATCAGGAGTACGCCCCGGCGGTCAAAATCGACCTCCATCTCGAAGGAAAGATTTCCGATGTCGAAGCCAAGCTTGTTGGCGCACTTGTGGCCAATCACGTTTGTGCAACCAATAAGTGCCGAGTAAGCCGTTACCGTCGGGGAAGGGCCCTCATTGGTTCCACCGCGCGCCGCGGGCTCGTCGATCACAACGGTCAGACCGTCAACAGTGATTTCGCTCCGTGCATGGCTCGTGCCACGGCCGGACAGTCGGATTGTCATTTCGGTTTTTTGCCGAATTGCCATGGGGTCCTCACGCGTAACCGCAAACAGTGTCGAACGGAAACCGCGGCAGTTTCCCGAACAGCGCGGTTTCATCAGCGTAACCGAGATTGATCAGGAAATTCGATCTCAGTGTCGTGTCTGAGAAGAACTCCCTGTCGACGATCTCATTCGAGAATCCGGACATCGCCCCACATCCAGTCCGACGGCTCGCGCAGCAATCATGAAATAGGCACCCTGCAAGGTGCTGTTTCGAAAGGCCGTCGCTACAATATGTGCGGGCTTACCTTCGAACATCGGACGACGATCTTCATGCGGAAACAGGAACGGAAGATGTCTCCAGAATTCCAGATCCTGAGCGACGATGACCGTCACCGGCGCTGCGCGCATCTTGTCGACGTTCTTGGGCTTCAATGACCGGGCGAGCCGGTTCTTGCCCTCATGCGAAGTCACGAAAACGAAACGGGCCGGACAGGAATTCATGCTGGTCGGTCCGGCCGCCGTGATGGCGTAAATCGCCTCCAGGATTTCGGGATGCACGGGCTGGTCGGTCCAGGCGTAATGGCTCCTCGCATTCCCAAGGATCATGTCGATACCGTCGTTGTCCAAAGCAAGCTTGCGGGACCGAAGCGCGCGGACGGCCGCGTGCGCTTCATGCCGGACGGAATCGACGTCTTCGGGCGACAATGCGGTCATGCAACTCTTTCGCCCATACGATGAACCACCTACAACTATGCTGTCCTGGTGAGGTCGTCACCCCTCCGATCCAGCATCCTCCTCGTTGCACGTTCGTCGCACGTATTACCCACGATTCTTGGCCTGTCAAATAAAATCGATATTCTAGACTGGTTCCAAGCACAGGGAGAACGCAATGGTGTCCTGGAACGAATACAGAGCGACGGCACGGAGTCGGGGCGCTCTGGCGTTGGAGCTTTTTGTCGTTGAATCCGTGCCACAAAAGGCACCTGATGATATCAAGAAGACGCTGTCGGCTCATCTCACGTACCAACGCGAGCTCGAAGACCTGGGCACTCTGGTGCTTGCCGGGCCCCTGTCGGATCGTTCAGGAGAGTCGATGGCCGGTGCGGGACTGATTGTCTACCGTGCCTGCTCGATGGAGGAGGCAGCACGCCTGGCCGAAAACGATCCGATGCACCGAACGGGCGCGAGGCGGTTTACGTTGCGAAAATGGCTGGTGAACGAAGGCAGCCTGTCGCTGAATGTCGGCCTGTCCACCGGCCGGGTTGCTTTGGCATGAAAGAGGCACAGGGATGGTGGCCACCAGCGCGCTGGGAGACCTTCTGACAACGCTGTTGGAACGGCGACCCTTTGGACGCAGAGTTGACGACAAACGCCCGATCGAGGACTCCTGCCTGACGTTGCTGTCCGAAACCGCCGAGGTGTCGGGGCAGCACCAGGCCACAAGAATCCTGAGCCGGTACCGAATGCTCGACAGTGATCAGCGGACGGCGTTCTTCAAATTCCTGAATGACGATCTGGACCTTGACGGCGAGACGCTCTCGGAGCGGGCCCGTGCCTATTCCAGGGAGCCGTCGCCCGAGAATTTCGTGGCCCTGTCCAGGGCGTCCGAATCGAAACGCCTGAATCTGTTTCGAAGGCTGAACGAGGCTCAAGGCGCCACCGCCGAGATTGTCAACATGCGCGAGGACCTTCTCGCCGCCGTGGAACGCGCGCCGGAGCTGGCTCGAACGGACCACGATCTGGTTCATTTGCTGCGCAGTTGGTTCAATCGGGGGTTTCTCGTCATTCGCCGGATCAACTGGGACAGCCCGGCGTCAATTCTCGAAAAGATCATAGCATATGAAGCTGTTCACCAGATCCGGACCTGGGACGACTTGCGCCTGCGTTTGCAACCTTCGGACCGGCGCTGCTTCGCATTCTTTCATCCATCCATGCCGGACGAGCCGCTGATTTTTGTCGAGGTCGCCTTGACCCGGGGCATCCCGACTTCAGTTCAGACAGTCCTTTCGGAATCCCGTGAATGCATCGCTGACACGGCCGCTGACACGGCCGTGTTCTACTCGATATCGAACTGTCAGCGTGGACTGGCCGGAATTTCCTTCGGAAACTCGCTCATCAAACATGTGGCAAGCGACCTTTCGCTCAAACTGCCAAACATCAGGGCGTACGTCACGCTCTCGCCCATACCGGGACTGATGCTCTGGTTGCGGAACCGGGGGATCGCGGTGGAAGTCGACGATTCCGAAATGTTGGAACAACTGGCCGCGAAATATCTCCTGGAGGCCCGTTTGCCCGATGGCCAGCCACTGGATCCGGTAGCCCGATTCCACCTCGGAAACGGCGCTGCCATCCACGCCATCCACGCCGGTGCCGATCTGTCGGAAAACGGTATGGCGCAGTCATCGGGCGTGATGGTGAACTACACCTATGATCTGCCGAGGATATCCCGGAACACGATCCGGTATTCGAGAAATCGGGAAGTCATTGCGTCGGCCGCCGTGAAGAGCAGGGCCAAGCGGGCGCCGGGTTCTGGCCGGGGCTGAGAAAAAAATCCGTATTGGCGGTCGGGGAAGCGTGGTCCAATTCTCGATCACGCACTGCCAATGGCGACCCATTCCTGCCCGTGTGACGGTTCACTCGACCGCGACTTATCATTGTCGAACACAAAACGCTTGCGCGTGACGATCTTAACAACAGTGCAGCCCGCAGAAAGGCGTACCTCCCGGAACCGTGCGGTTCTGTCTGTGCCTGTTTGCGCTTTGCCGATCCCTGCCATCCGGCCGGCCCAAGAATTCTGGCGGGCGGCATCCCGGCTCGTCGGCAACCTCGTATGGTGCGGAGAACGGCGAGCGGAACGTTTGTCCAAGGACAGCCTCAGTCGCCGATCAATGACGCCTGGCGGACGATGACCTGCGCTTGCTTGATGGAAGCAATGTCGACGAGCTTGCCCTTGTATGTGGCTGCGCCCTGGCCGTCCCTTTCGGCCCGGGCCATGACCTCAAGGATGTCCTTTGCTTCACGGACAGCCTCGGACGATGGTGAGAATACGTCATTTGCCAGGTTGACCTGGGCCGGATGAATGGCCCATTTGCCGACCATCCCGAGAGTCGCAACGCGTTGGGCCTGAGCCCGGAATCCATCGGGGTCGGAAAAATCGCCGAACGGCCCGTCCACCGGTAACAGGCCGTGGGTGCGGCAGGCACCGACGACGGCGACGGTTGCCGCATGCCAGGGATCCGGCCAGAACCGGCTTCGCGGCGATTCATCCGATTCATTGGATAGCATGTAGTAGCCGGACTGGGTCCCGCCGATGCCGACGGTTTGCATGCCCATGGACGCCGCAAAATCGGCGGCGCCGAGACTGAGCGCCTGCATTCGAGGACTGGCCGCGGCGATGGCCTCGACATTCAACAACCCGGCGGAGGTTTCGATGATGGCCTCGAATCCAAGGGGCCTGGAACGATCCATGGCAGATTCGATTGCGGTGACCAGGGCGTCGACAGCATAGATGTCACTGGCATTGCCGGCCTTCGGGATCATGACGAGGTCGAGACGGTCTCCGGCGTTTTCAAGGATATCGACCACATCCCGGTACCAGTACGGCGTGTCGAGTCCATTGATGCGGATGCTGAGTGTCTTGCATCCCCAGTCGATGTCGTTGACGGCCGCGATGGCATTGGCCCTGGCGGCGGGTTTGTCGTCCGGGGCAACGCTGTCCTCCAGATCGATGTTGACCACATCGGCCTCTGAGCGGGCCATCTTCTCGAACAGTTCCGGTCTGGAACCGGGGCCGAAGAGTTGGCAGCGGTTGAGGCGTTCGGGGGCAGGTGGTTGGGTCCTGAAACTCATGGCGATTCTCCGGTGCCAGGGGCAGGGGCCGAATCCGATTTGGAATCCGCCGGGCGATAGTTCAGGCGATGCGTTGCTGCAAGGGGGATCGCAATACGCGCCTGGCTTGCCGGCAACCTTGCCATGTCGGCACTGCCGTTGACGACGGCTCCGGCCCCGAATCGTCGATGTCCTTCTGGCAAGGGTCCGGCCCCGTATCGTTCCCTATCCCGAGACATCGGCGAAGGCGGATTGCAGGCGGTCCAACGCCTCTTCGAGGCGCGGTCGCGGACAGGCGAAGTTGAATCGCAGAAATCCGTCACCGCCGAGGCCAAAGGTTGCGCCATGGTTCGTCGCGATGCGGGCCCGGTTCTCGACCCGCTCGACAACCTCGCGGCTGTCAAGGCCGGTGGTCGTGAAGTCGACCCAGGCAAGATAGGTGGCCTCGAGCGCCATGGATCGAACGCCGGAGACGGCGTTCAACGCCGTGTCGAACAGGCGCCGGTTTTCATCGAGGTAGACAAGCAGCGCTTCGAGCCAGTCCTCGCCCTCGTTGTAGGCGGCTTCGGCCATGAACAGACCGAAGCTGTTCGGCGTCAATCCGAGCGCGGCCAGACGGGCGGCGAACGTCCGCGCGAGGTTCGGGTCCGCGATAATGACATTGCCGGTATGAGAGCCGGCAATGTTGAAGGTCTTGGTGGTGGCGGTCAGCGTGATCAGACGGGCGGAGACTTCGGGCGCCGCCACTGCCGTCGGGACATGGACATGGCCGGGAAAGACCAGATCCTGGTGGATCTCGTCGGAGACCAGAATGAGGTCGTGACGGGCACAAAACGCGGCAACATCGCGGAGTTCCTCGACAGTCCAAACGCAACCTCCCGGGTTGTGCGGGGAGCAGAGGATCGCCATTGTTTCCCGGCCGGTCATACGGTCATCCCAGGCGTCCAGATCCATGTGGTACCGGCCGTCCTGCTCGACCAGTTCGCACTCGACAATCCGTCGTCCGGCAGCACGGATGACGCGCGAGAACGCGTGATAGACCGGTGTGAACAGGATGACTCCGTCCCCGGGATCGGTGAAGACATCGACGCAGAGTGCCGTACCATTGACAAGACCGTGGGTCGTGAAGATCCAGTCGGGTTCAATCAACCACCCGTGACGGCGCTCCATCCACCCGCGGATGGCCGTCCGGTACGAGGCGTCGTCTCCATAATAGCCAAAGATTCCTCTTTCGAGCATCGATCGGACGGCGTTGCGAACGGCCGCTGGCGGTTCGAAATCCATGTCCGCCACCCACATGGCAATACCGTCATCCGCTGGAATCCCGTATTGGGATTCCAGCATGTCCCACTTCATCGAATGGGTCCCGCGTCGGTCGACAATGCGGTCGAAATCCATATTGGCCGATCTCCCGTCGTGCCGCGTTGCCGGGTCAACGCTTGTCTGTGGATCCGGTTCCGGCCCCGGACAGGTTTCGAAAAGTGCGGTTGCGAACCGGGATGGGGCCTGGCCGCGAGGGATACAGGGGCCGATCCCATCTGCAAGCGGAAACGACAGGGCCGGATTCCGGCCGGGCCATGCGTGCCCCGGTTGTCGCCTGGCCAGGATTTGACTATTGGCCCGGCATGGCCGTCTTGCCGATCCTCCTTCATCCGGACCCACGGCTGAGACGGAAGTGTCAGCCGGTCTCGGCCATCGATTCCACGATCTGCAAGCTGGCGGACGACATGGTCGAAACCATGTATGCGGCGCCCGGAATTGGACTCGCAGCACCGCAGGTCGGGCGGTCCGTTCGGCTGTTCGTCATGGACAGGACCCAGGAGGACGACGAAACGCCGACCGCTGAAGTCCTGATCAATCCTGAACTGGTCCGGGTCTCCGAAACCCTGAGCACACATGAGGAGGGCTGCCTGTCGATTCCCGAACACTTCGAGGAAGTCACCCGTCCCGCGGAGGCCCGCGTGCGTTACACGGCGCTCGACGGCTCGGTCCGCGAATGCGACTTCGACGGTGTTCAGGCGATCTGTGTCCAGCATGAAATCGACCACCTGAACGGCCGACTGTTCATCGACTACCTGTCTGCGATCAAACGATCGATCATTACGCGCAAGATGCGGAAGTTGAAAAGAAGCGGAAAAGGACCCGGAAGTGTCAAGGGGAGCCGTGACGGTTCGGGAGAGAAAGGCAATGCCGGTGGAAGAGGCCGCGGCGGGAAGGCGTTGACGGAACGGGCCAACGATGCGGGCGGGAAAGGCCGGACGCGATCCGAAAAATCGATGGCGGGTCGTCGTGGTGGCGCCCGGCCCGGCCCGGATTGATGCGCATTGCGTTCATGGGCACGCCGGACTTCGCGATTCCGGCGCTCATACGGCTCGTCGAGTCCGGATTCGACATCGTGGCCGTCTATTGCCGCCCGCCGCGTCCGGCCGGTCGCGGCCAACGTTTCCGGGCCTGCCCGGTTCAGATCGAAGCGGAACGGCTGGACCTGCCCGTTCATGCGCCGGAGCGGCTTTCTTGTGTCAAAGAGCGAGACCGATTCGCCGGGCTGGATGTCGACGTGGCGGTGGTGGTGGCCTACGGCCAGATCCTGCCGTCCGACTTTCTGAAGGCGCCTGCGGCGGGATGCCTGAATGTGCACCCTTCGCTTCTGCCCCGGTGGCGGGGTGCGGCGCCGATCAACCGGGCCATAATGGCGGGGGACCGGGTTACCGGAGTGTCGATCATGCAGATGGACGGTGGGTTGGATACCGGTCCGGTTCTCATGAGCAAGGAGGTCGTGATCCGGCCCCGGGACACTGCCGATACGCTGGCCCGCCGATTGTCCCGAATTGGAGCAAAACTGGTTGTCCGGGCGCTTGAACGGCTTGATGCCCGGACCCCGGTGGCCCAACCTCGTGATGGCGCCCTCTATGCCGCGCGGCTCAACCGTGAGGAAACGCGGATCGACTGGTCCCGCCCGGCCCGGGAGATTGACTGCCAGATCCGGGGATTGTCGGCGTCCCCGGGAGCCTGGACGGAATTCGGGGGAGAGCGGTTCAAGATCCTGCTCTCGGAGGTTGTGGCCGGGAAAAATGACGAAGGCGAGGATACGGACAGGTCGTTGGTCCGGGCCGGGACTCCGGCCCGGGGGACCGCCGGGCCCGGGACGGTACTGGATGACCGGCTGTGCGTCCGCTGCGGAGTTGGCGCCATACGGCTCCTGTCGTTGCAGAGGAGCGGGCGACGGGCTCTGGATGCCGACGACTTTCTCCGGGGGGTTCCGATTGCCGCCGGTGCCCGGTTCGGAAACCCATAGGCGGGACAACGGATTGGAACCTTGCCTGTCAGTCTCAATCTGTCTGATGCCGCATCCAGTGTCTCTGGAACGTTTCTCGACGTATCGGGAAGCAGGTTATTCGTTGCCCCGAATTCCCGCAATGAGTTCGTTGACCCGAAGGGGGTCGTCAATTTGCGACGACCGCTCCGGGTTCTGCCCACTTCGGGGAGTGATCATGTGTGCACATTGGATTTGAGGTTTCTTGGACGCACGGGAATCATCTGGAACCGGGGAATGAACTGCCTTCCCCGGTTCGGGCCGAAATGCCGGTCGTTCGCCCCCGGGGCGATTTCTTGACAACGTGAACAACATTCCCTTCATCTGCAGGCCAGATGGCCACCATCCGGTCAGGCCACTGCCGTTCGGCCTTTCGGGACGACGACGGCGGCATCATCGCCGCAATCCTTCCCGGCACGCCCGACTCGGTCCTCGGGGTCGCTATCGTTTTGACAAATATGAATGCTCACGTACATTTTTCGTGAATTGGGGGCGGTCTTGACGGCAAGGGATTTCGACATCGTGATCGCCGGCGGAGGGCACAACGGCCTCGCCTGCGGGGCGTGGCTCGCAAGGAGCGGTCTCAAGGTCTGTGTCGTGGAACGCAATCCCTGGATCGGTGGCGGTTGCGTGACACGTGAAGTGACTCTGCCGGGGTTCAAACACGATCTCTTTGGTTCTTCCCATGTCTGGATCCATGCGAATCCGGATTTCCAGGAACTGTTGCCCGAACTCGAGGAACACGGGCTCGAGTACATCTGGGAAGATGACCATATCACCGGACACCCGAACCGTGATGGGAAAGGAATCGTCGTTTACAAGGATGTCGACAGAACATGTGAGAGCATTGCGGAGTATTCGTCGAAGGATGCGGCACGTTACAGGGAGATTCACGACAGTTGGCACGAGATCCGAGACGGATTCGTCAAGGCCATGTTTTCGCCTCCATCGAAACCGGGCGTCATGCCGTCCGTTCTCCAGAACAGCTACGAGGGCCTCCTTAAGCTCAGGGAATTCAACCTGTCCTCACGCCAATTCGTATTGCAGAACTTCGAAGATGACACGGTTCGCGCTTTCATACTGGGATGGGCGCTGGCACCACAGATCTTTCCGGACACGGAATGCACTGGGCAATCCTTCTATATCCTGATCCCGGGCATCCACACTTATGGTGCGGCGATCCCGAAGGGCGGTTCGATGATGCTGCCTGTCGCGCTGGCGCGATACATCGAGGCGAAGGGCGGCGTCGTGATGACCGAGGCGCCCGTCAGCCGCTTTGTTCTCGACAACGACGGTAGCTGCGTTGGCGTTCGTCTGGAGAGCGGTGACGTCGTCACTGCCGGCAAGGCCGTGGTCACAAGTCTCGGACTCAAGGTATCCTTCCTGGACTGCATGGACCGGGACGACCTGCAACCGGAATTCGTCGAAGCATGCAGGAATTTTTCCTACGGTTCCGTATCGATCGCACGCGTTCACTATGCACTCAACGAGTTGCCGGTTTACAGGAATGGCGAAGACATGAACGCCTGTGCGTTCCATCGGATCTTCGGAACCATGCACGACATCGATGTGCAGTACGGCGAGATCCTGATGGGAAAGGCCCCGACCAATCCGTTCCTGTGGTCGGCTGGCTGGACCAGGCTGGACCCCAGCCGAGCACCGGACGGAAAGCATACCTTGATTCTGGATACATTTGTCCCGGCACGCCTCGCCAACGGTGTGGACTGGACCGATTACATCGGGGAATACGTCGAGAATGTCCTGTTGAAAGTTCTCCGCCGCCATGCCGTGAACATGGGCCCGGAGAACTTGCTCGGTGCATACTACGAAACCAGCGTCAGCCTCGAGGAGGCCAATCCCGCCTTCGTGTCCGGAAGTACGACCGGAGGCGAACGCCTGTTATCCCAAATGGGGTACATGCGCCCCCTGCCTGGCTACTCGCAATACAAGTCCCCGATCCCCAATCTCTACATGACCGGACCGAGCTGCCATCCTGGAGGAGGAATCACCGCAATGGGGACGATTACCGCAAACGTGATGCTGCGCAACTTCGGCATGCCGCATCGCCCAATCCATTGAGGCCCACTATGCGTGCACCGATCGAAAAATATACCGCCCTCGTCATGCAGCCCCGCGTGGAAGTCGCGGCCGACCGTGACGACATCCGGCGCAACCTGGACCGGGCCCTCGACATGATTGACTTCGGTGTGGGGTACTACTGGGAGGTGCCGGTCAGGCTCGCCGTGTTTCCGGAGTATTTCCTGCAAGGCGTGACCACGCCGGGGAAGGGCGAACACGGCCTCGACGAATTCATGAAAAAGGCGATCACCTTCGAGGATGACGAGATCCTGGCACTGGTCGAAAAATGCCGGGAGCATGGAATGTACATCGCCGCAGGTGGTGTCGTCGAAGAGGTTGCCGCGTTTCCCGGCCGCTGGTTCAACACGGCCTTCATCCTTGGCCCGGGCGGTGTGGAACTGATTTACCGGAAGTACCATATTCCAGCCTCAATCGGACTCGGAACTTCGCCCCACGACATGTGGGACGAGTATCGCGCGGCCGTCGGTACCGACATCAGGGACCTGTTTCCCGTGCTCGACACCCCCATCGGCAAGCTCGGTTGCATGACCTGTCACGACGGGGCCACCCCAGAGGTCAGCCGCGCACTTGGATTCAACGGAGTCGAGGTCATCTGCCACCCCGTCGCCCTGCAGGAGGTCGAGGGCGTCAGCGCACCCTGGGACTTCTGGATGTTTTCGCGTCGAACGCGCGCCCACGACAACATGGCTTATCTTCTCGGATCGAACTGGGGAACGGTGGACTACCGGTTCTATCCCAAGGCATTCTGTTCCGGGAACTCGTTCGCGATCGACTACACCGGCATGGTTATGCGACACGCACCGTATCCGGAAGAGCAGGTCCTTGCTGCCGTCATCGACATCGAGGCGCTCAGGGAGCATCGCACCCGCATCAACCACAACATGTGGGTGGACGTGCGCACGGAGGCTTTCCGTCAGATCTACGAGAATCCCATTTATCCGCCGAACCTGTTCCCTTCTGGAAACCCGCCAAGAAACCTTGCCCACAAAATGACCGGTGCTTACACCTCGATGGACCTCATGTACGAACGAGGCCAGTTCGTCATGCCATTCGACAAGGTCGGAATGAAACACTCGGACCTGCTGAGGGCCAGGATCTGTTCGGCGCAGGATCACGGCGCGTTGCGGAAGGACTAGGGTCATGCATGTCAGCACGCCCATCGCGGACATGGAAATCAATCTCGATCGGTTTGTCGTCGAGAACGGCACGCTCGTCGTGACGAATTCCGGCAATGACGCAATGCCTGCCCGTGCAGTCATCGAGCCCCGTGACGTGCGTCGGCTTCTTGGCGCATTCCTCCGCCCGCGCGTCGCCTGGTACTTTCTCACGTGCCTCGTCCGTTCAGACGGAGATGGGCAGAGTGCCGGCGGCGGTCAGGACGACGATCACCCGTCGCCCGTGTCTTGGTAGTTCGGGCATGAACTTTGCTGCCAGTCCGGTTTCGGAAGACGTGCTGACAGGCGCGGATATCCTCCTTGCGGCGCTGAGGGCGAACGGGATCACTTCGCTATTTGGGCTCCCGGGCGGTCAGCTGGACGACATGTTCGACGCCATATGCCGCGCCGGCGGCGACTTCACGGCAATTCGTTCCCGCCATGAACAGGGGGCTGCATACATGGCATATGGTGCCGCGCGGTCTACCGGGAAACCGTCGGCGTTCCTGGTTGTGCCGGGACCGGGGCTGATGAATACAATGGGAGCACTTTCGACCGCTTGGGCGACAAATACACCGGTGCTGAGTCTCAGCGGCCAGATCCCGTCGGACGCTATCGGTTCTGGCCGTGGCTACCTACACGAGATTCCCGACCAGCTGGCGACCGTCAGGACGCTGCTGAAGCACGCCGAACGGATCGACGAGCCGGGAGACGCACCGGCAATGGTGAACGCCGCGTTCCAGGCGATGCTGACTGGCCGTCCGGGCCCGGTCCATCTCGAAATGGCGCCGGACGTGATGGCCAGGACAAGGGCCGGCTCGACCGTCCAGGCCGCCCGGATCCCCCCGGCTCCTGCCGCCGACGAGACGGATATCACGGCTGCCGCTGCCCTCCTGGCATCGGCCCGGCGCCCGCTCATCTTCGTCGGTGGCGGTGCGACCCATGCAGCCGGTGAAGTCGGGAAACTCATGCGGATGATCGAGGCGCCGGTCACCTGTTTCCGCGGCGGCCGAGGAATCGTCGACGATCGCGACTACCACGCACAGGTTTTCCCGGCGGGCCGGCAGCTCTGGAAGCACGCGGACGTCGTTCTCGCCATCGGGACGAGGATGAAGTTTCCGCAGCTTTACTGGGGATTGGACGACAACATCAAAGTGATTCGCATTGACATCGACGGACGGGAGTTCGACCGGTACGCGCCTGCCGCCGTTGCACTCCAGGGAGACAGCAAAGCGACGCTCGAGTTGTTGCTGCGGATGCTTGAGGATGCGGTTGGAACACCGCCGGCCTCGCGTGAGGAAGAACTCACAGCGCTCAAGGCGGAGCTTCAATCGGACATCCGGCGCGACGTTGGCCCGCAGATGGAATACCTAGATGCCATCCGCGACGTGCTCCCCGACGAAGGGATTTTCTGCGACGAGGTGACCCAAGTCGGGTTCGTGTCTTGGTTCGGCTTTCCGGTCCACCGTCTTCGAGGACATGTCAACTGCGGCTTTCAGGGAACGCTCGGCTACGGTTTTGCGACGGCCCTGGGCGTAAAGGTCGCGAATCCGGACGTGCCGGTCGTGAGCATTTCGGGGGACGGTGGATTTCTTTACACTGCGAACGAACTCGCCGTGGCCGTCGAATACGGCATTAACCTTGTCGCTGTCGTGTTTAACGACAACCGCTATGCCAATGTCTACCGACAGCAGAAGGAATGGTACGATGGTCGCTTCATCGCCTCGGACCTTCACAACCCGGATTTCGTCAAGTTGGCCCGCAGTTTTGGCGCCAACTCGGAACGCGTGAACGGCCCCCGGGAACTGAGGCGTGCGCTCGAGCGCGGATTCGCCGCGAATGTGCCGACCGTGATCGAGGCACACCAGCCGGACTCCCTGCCGACGCCCTGGCCGTACATACTCGGGGGCGCCGTGCGAGGGCGGCCCTCCACGGGAGCCAGGTGAGCCCTGGCCGTTCACGAGCGCGCGGTTTTTCCCTTGAACGCGCCGGAATCGCTCGCATGACACCGGGTGCGAAACCGGCACTGGCAGACGTGTCGCCCTACAGGCAGGGAAAGGCGACGGTCGCCCGGGGCGGGCGCGTCGTCAAGCTGTCGTCGAACGAGTCACCGTACCCGCCAAGCCCGGCTGCAGTTGCCGCGTTCCATCGTACCGAACAGGAGCTCGGCCGATACCCGGACGGGTCGCAGGCTGACATCCGGCAGGCCCTAGCAACGGTTTACGGCGTTCCTGAACGCAACATATTCGCCGGAAACGGTTCGGAGGAGGCAATTGGACTCGTGATCCGGTCGGTGATGTCGGCCGGGGACGAGATGGTGACGAGCCGGAACAGTTTCATCATGGCCGACATCAATGCCCGGTCCGTCGGTGCCGAAATCATCCGGTGTGACGAAACCGGCCATCGTGTCGATGTCCGGCGAATCCTCTCGGCAGTTACTGGCCGCACACGAATCGTCTATGTCTGCTCGCCCAACAACCCGACCGGCACATATACGACAGCAGGTGAACTCCGGCGACTCGATGCGGAATTGCCGGCAGGAGTTCTCCTGATCGTGGACGCGGCCTACGGGGAATTCGTTGATGCCGGGGATTACGACACCGGGCAGGGGCTGTTTTCGCCCGGTGGTCGCCTGGTTGTGACGAGGACATTCTCGAAGGCGTATGCGCTCGCGGCACTCAGGATCGGGTGGGCCCTCGCGCCGGACGGCATCATCGATGCCGTGAATCGCCTGAGGACGCCCTTCAACACCAACCAGGCTGCGCTCAACGCGGCCGTTGCCGCCGTGCGTGACCGGGATTACCTGGAACGAGTTGTGGGACGCGTCCGCAAGACACGGGAACGCTTTATCGCATCGCTTCGCGAACTGGGGCTTTCGGTCGTGCCGAGCCAGGCGAATTTTGTGCTCCTGACCTTTCCAGAGGGTGGAAACCATGCGGAAGTCCTTGACGCCGCTCTGCAAGCTTCGGGCATACTCGGAAGACCCGTCGCGGCTGGCGCCAATGAGTACAGGATATCGATCGGATCGGAGGAGGAGATGTCGTTCGTACTTGCGGCAATCCGTGACTGGGTCAATGCATGGCGGAATCCGTGCTGACCTGAAATAACGAATCGTCCTGCATGTCCTGGCCGGAGGGGCATAGCGATGGACGCTGGCAACATCCGGTTCTGGAGGGATGAATCATGAACGGATTCAAGACAATTCTCGCAACAGGGGCCCTGGCCCTTGCCATGCTGCCGGCAGTTCCGGCACTCGGTGACGGCGACGTCTCGCACAATTGGAACGCTGAAAACGAGGCCGAGGCGCTCAGGGTATTCCGTGACAAGTTCGTCGAACTCGGTGGTGAATGGAAAGACACCGCCTTCCCGGACACACAGGCGAGCATTTCCTCGGTCAAGACCCGTATCATTGGCGGCAACCCGCCCATGGCTCTTCAGAGCGCGCTCGGCGGCGTCATGCAGGAATTCGCCGATGCCGGCCTTCTGCAGAACATGGACGATGCAGCGGCTGCTGGTGGCTGGGGCGACAACATTTCAGAGAGTATGGCCGCAGTCGGCAAGCACGATGGTCACTGGGTGGCTGTCCCGGTCTTCGTCGACGTGATCAACTGGATGTACACCAACAACGACGTCCTCGCGAAGGCTGGTGTCTCCGTTCCCAACACCTGGGATGAGTTCAAGGCTTCCCTTCCCGTGCTGCAGGAAGCAGGCGTCATACCGCTCGCCGTCGGGGGCCAGAACTGGCAGGAGGGAATCCTTTTCGACCATATCGTTCTCGCCGTCGGGGGCGCCGCACTTTACGAGGGCATGATGAGTGGCGACCCCGATGTCCTTAAAGGCGACCAGACACGCCGGGCGCTGGAAGAGTTGGCAAGCTTGCGGCAGTACACGGACGAAGGCAAATCCGGGCGCGGTTGGAATGACACCAGTACGCTCGTCATTACCGGCCAGGCGGCCTACTTCTTCATGGGGCCTTGGGCTGCGGGCGGTTATGGTGACCTGGGCGCCGAGGGCGAGGCATGGTCCTGCCGCCTGACTCCCTGGGACAACAGCCTGACCATCGTTGCCGACGGATTCCAGTTCATCAAGGTCTCCGATGACGCCGACATGGCCGCACAGGTCCTTCTCGGCAACGCGGTGATGGATCCGGCCACCCAGATCGCGGCGGCACGGGCAAAGGGCACGCTTCCGGTGACTACGGCCGCCACGGCCGCTGACTTCGAGGGATGCCCGGCAAAAGCGGTAGCCGCGATGGCCGATGCGACCTCAATCACGCACTGGAACGGCCGCGCGGCGGACGTCGGCAACGCCATCAAGGACGCCGTGTCGGCGCTCTGGAACGAAGCAATCGATGTGGATACCGCGCATCAGCAACTGATCGAGAAACTGATGATGTAGAAATCGGCACCGGGCGCCGGATCCGGATAGGCCGGCGCCCGGGTCGGGACGTCATGCGCCAGCGGTGCAGGCGTCGGGGAACTGGAATGAGGATGTCTGCAAACCGCATCAAGGCCTGGCTCGTTCTGATTCCGTGCATCGTAGTTGTCTTCTATTTTATCTGGGGATTCGCCGCGTATACGGCGTATCTGTCGGTCACGAAGTCGACGTTCCTTCCCGACCACGAATTCATCGGTACCGCCAACTACCGCGTGCTCTTTGATCACCATCGGTGGTGGGTGGCCTATTCCAACATGTTCATTTTCGGCGGGCTTTACCTTGCCGGCTGCCTAGCACTCGGAATCGGCCTCGCCATACTCCTCGACCGCTTGACCGGTAGCGAAACGCTGTTTCGCACGATCTATCTCTATCCGATGTCTCTCTCGCTCATTGTGACGGGGCTTGCCTGGCAGTGGATCCTGAACCCGACCATCGGGATCCAGAAACTGGTACGGGACGCCGGTTATCCCGACTTCAAATTCAACTGGGTGTCGTCGCCGGATCACGCCATCCTGACCGTCGCATTCGCCGCCATATGGCACGGGACCGGGCTCATCATGATTCTGTTCCTCTCCGGCATCAAGTCTGTCGACCCCGAGATCTGGAAAGCCTCTCGAATCGATCGGATTCCCGCCTGGCGGGTGTATTTCAACATCATCCTGCCACAGCTCAGGGCAACCCTTCTCACGGCCGTTATGCTCCTCGGGTTTCAGGTGGTCAGGAGTTTCGACGTTGTCGTGGCGCTGACGGACGGCGGGCCCGGCTATGCCTCGGACGTTCCGGCGCGATATGTGTTCGAGTACTTCTTCGAGCGCGGACGCATTGGACAGGGTTCTGCTGCCGCTGTCGTCATGGTTGTCACCATGATCGCGATCGTCCTTCCCTATCTCTACTTCGAGGTCCGGAGAAAGGAAGCATGAGGCACTACGCGCACAGGACCGCCCTGCTATACGGTGCACTTTTCGTCTGCGCCCTCTATTTCCTCTCGCCCCTCTACGTGATGCTTGTGGCCAGCTTCAAGACACTTGCGGAAGTGCGCGGCAGTTCGATCATCAGCCTGCCCGAGGTCTGGACGATCCAACCGTGGATCAAGGCCTGGTCTGAGGCCTGCTCGGGTCTCGAATGCAACGGGATCAGGCCCTATTTCATTGCGACCTTCGAGATCGCTATCCCTGCGGTCGCGTTCTCCGTCCTTCTCGGCGCACTGAATGGCTACGTCATGGCAAAATGGCGGAGCCGGTCAGCGGATCTGATCTTCACCCTTCTCCTGGTCGGCAGTTTTGTTCCGCTTCAGCTGTACCTGATTCCTCTGGCAATCACGCTCCGCGAGTTGAACATCTACGGCACCACGGCCGGGCTCATCCTGATTCACACAGTCTACGGAATCCCACTGACGACAATGCTTTTTCGCAATTTCTATGTCGCTCTACCTGATGAGCTGGTCCGCGCTGCGATCATGGATGGCGCCGGGTTTTTCAAGATCTTCTTCTCCGTCATCCTGCCGTTGTCGCCGGCCATTGCCATCGTTGCCGTGATCCTTGTGTTCTCGGGCATCTACAACGACTTCCTGTTTGCGCTGACGTTTGGCGAGACAGGCAAGCGGCCGATCATGGCTGCCGTGCAAAATATCGTTGCCTCGTCTTACGGGATCAAGGAATACAATGTGAACATCGCCGCGGTGATGATCTCCGCGCTGCCGACGCTTCTCCTGTTCCTTGTTGCCGGTCGGTTCTTCGTCCGCGGTCTGACCCAGGGCGCCCTGAAGGGATAGGTGCATGTCGTTGAAACTGACTAACCTTGCCAAGAGCTTTGGTCCGGTCGAAGTCCTCAGGGACATCAACATCGAGATCGAAAAGGGGGATTTCCTGGTCCTGCTCGGCAGCAGCGGTTGCGGCAAGACAACACTTCTGAACTGCATTGCCGGGCTGGATGAAACGTCTGCCGGCAAGATCGAGATCAACGGCAGGGACGTCACCCGTATCGACCCGAGCGACCGGAACGTCGCGATGGTCTTTCAGTCCTATGCGCTCTATCCCACGATGAAGGTCGCGCGGAACATCAGTTTCGGGCTCGAATGCCAGGGTGTTCCCCGGGCAGAACGCCAGCGCGCTGTCGAGCGTGTTGCCGGTCTCCTTCAGATCGCCGATCTCCTGGACCGCAAACCGTCGCAACTGTCCGGTGGCCAGCGGCAGCGGGTCGCAATCGGGCGGGCACTCGTTCGTGATCCTGAGATATTCCTGCTCGACGAACCCATGTCGAACCTCGATGTCAAACTTCGCAACCAGATGCGTCTGGAGCTACGCGAATTGCACGGGAAACTCGGGGCCACGTTCGTCCTTGTGACACATGACCAGATCGAGGCGATGACGATGGCCACGAAGGTGGCGGTTCTGGACGGCGGTCAAGTGCAGCAGTTCGGAACACCCCACGATATCTACTACACGCCGCGAAACAGGTTCGTTGCCGAGTTTGTCGGCCTCAACAAGATGAACTTTCTCGCGGGCCGGATCACCTTCCGCGACGCTGAGCCCGCAGTGGCGGTCGGCGATCATGTCGCGCCGCTCTCTCACTATGTTTTCTCCGAGAGAAATCCGGAAGAGGGGCAGCGCGTACTCCTCGGGATTCGCCCGGAAAACATCTACCGGTCACGTGACAGGCTGGAAGGCCGTGCGTTCTTCCGGGTGGAACGGAACGTGCGCCGCAAGGACATGACGGGCGGCGACCTCCAGGTCTGGTTTGAATTCGAAGACCAGTTGATCGCGTGCCGGGTGCGTTCGTCGCGCCTACCGGATCTTGAAGAGAAGAACACGTTTTTCCTTGATCTGCAGAACGCGTCGCTCTTCGACGCCGCGACCGAAATGCGGCTATAGCGCCTGGCGAAATTGATCATTGTACCTGCGGGCGTTTTCGGGGAGTCCCGGTGGTGGGTCACATCGGCCGCTCTGCAACAAATCCTCCGCGAGCGTGCGGACATGCACGCAATCCGGCGAAATCACATATCCGGTTCCCGTGCATGTCCTTTTGGTGTCCGACACGGGCTTGTCCCTGATCTGGAACAATCTCTTTTCCGGGAAACCAGAGAGAGTTGCGCTTCGTCGACCGTCGCCGTGCGGTTTATCGCCGGTTACGGGCGGTCGGCTATCCGTTCGCGTACCCTGTCCACAATGACCTTACCCATAGCGTTCCGGGGCAATGCGTCGACGAAAACGACCGACTTCGGATGTTTGTAGCGGGCAATGCGGCCCGCCAGGGGAGCAAGCACGGCGTCTGCGGTCATTCCGCATTCGGCGGCCACGACTGCCACCGGGGATTCGCCCCACTTCGGGTCGGGAACACCGACGACGGCTACCTCGGAGACTCCGGGGATGTCCCGGAGTATGCGTTCGATTTCCGCCGGATAGATGTTTTCGCCCCCGGAAATAATGACATGCTTGATTCGGTCGACAAACCAGTAGAGGCCACGTCCGTCGCGCCTCGCGATGTCACCCGTGCGAAACCAGCCGCCCCGGAGCGCGTCGGCGGTCAGTCCGGGATTGCGCCAGTATTTCGTCATCACATTGTCTCCACGGACCCAGATTTCGCCAGGTTTCCCGTCCGGAACGTCCAAGCCGTCGCGGACCAGCCTGACGGCGCACTGCGACCCGGCCCGGCCAATACACCCGGTCGTGGCGACGGCTTCGTCGACGCGTTGATAAATCGCAAACGGGCCGGTTTCGGTTGCGCCGTAGATCTGTGTCACTGGTACGCCTCGCGACTGGACTGTCTGAACAAGCGGCAGAGGAACATCCGTGGAACCAATCGAAATCGTTCGCAGACCCGAGAGATCGACATGATTCCAGCCGTCGTCGTTGATGATTCCCTGCAAGACGGTAGGTACGGTGATGGCATGTGTAACATTCCCGAGGGCGCGGCAGGCGGCCGTCGGGTCGAAGCGTTCGTGGAGCAGGACCGTGGCGCCGATCCGGAAGGCCGGAACAGGAAGGATGTTCAGCCCGCCGACGTGGAACGTGGGCAGGACGTTCAGGACCCGGCTTCCTGCCCTGAGATCATGCGCCTCGATGCTCATGGCCGCGTTGCAGGCCAACGCCTTCTGCGTCAGAACGGTGCCTTTGGGAGAACCGGTGGACCCGGACGTATAGACGATGAGGATCGGTGCATCCTCGCCAGCCGCATGCGGCGGGCACGGTCGTGTCGCCAGCATTGGATCGTCGGCCGAGATTACCGCCACATCCGAAAGTGCACGGGCTTCGTCCCGAAAATGACCGTCGTGGACAAGAATACGAGGCCCGCAATCTGCCACGACGGCCGCAATCTCGGCGTCAGCAAGACGCCAGTTGAGTGGCACGAAGATGGCGCCCAGACGGGCACAGGCGAAAAGGAGAACGAAGACCTCCGGGTGGTTCAGACCGTACCAGGCCACCCGGTCGCCTGCGACCGTGCCGGCCCCGGCAAGTTCCCGCGACCGGAGGTCGATGCGGGATGCGAACTCACGGTAGGTCAGGGCTCCGGAGTCCGAAATCAACGCGGGTTTTTCGGGCGTTCGGGCAGCAGCGTTGACGATCCAATGGTCAAGGGTCATCGGTCTCGCCGGATTCATAGAGCGCCGCTTTCCCGAGCATGTCGAGGCACAGCTCGGCCGTCCATGGAAGCATTAGTGATCCGCAACGGCTATCGCGATAGAGCCGTTCCAGTGGCAGCGCGCACATAATCGATTGGCCGCCGCAGGTGCGGATGGCCGTCTGCGCCAGCGTGTTGGCGTTTTCCATGACCGTGTGTTGCGCAGCCCAGGCCCGCATCAGGCGCGGTTTGTCGGGGTCCGGTCGAGCCTCCGAAATGGCCTGGAACCAGATTGCCTTTGTCTGCTCCAGTTTGACGTGCATTTCGGCTACGGCGATCTGTTTTGTCGGATACATCCTCCGCTTGACGGGAACACCTGGGATCTCACCCCGAAGATAGGCGACAGTAAAGTCGTAACAGGCTTGGGCGATTCCCATGTAGGTTGGGGTGAGCGTCATGAACATGTGCGGCCAGCGGCTCGCGGCGGCCGCATAGACTCCTTCCGGCATGAGTTGTTCACTTTCGGGAACGAAGACATCGTCGAAGACAAGGTTTCGGGACACCGTCGCTCGCATTCCCATCGTGTCCCAGGTTCCCTCGACCCGGACGCCGTCCGCATCGGCGGGAACGGCGATGTACATCGTATTGCGGCGCAGATGCCTGTCGCCAGGTTTCCGGAGGGCGGTACACAGGGTCCCGTAGTAATCGGCGTGGCCAGCGAGCGAGGCGAAAATCTTGCGGCCGTTGACCCGCCAGCCGCCATCGACCCGGAGTGCCGTCGTACCAAAGGCCTTGAACCCGGCGGCGGCAGCGTTTCCCTCAGAGAACGGTTGCGCATAGACTGCGCCGTCGTCGAGGATCCGGCGGTAGTGAAATCGCCGCATCGCGTGATGCCGGCGGCGCGTCGCATCGTCCATCTCCAGCCCGTCGAGCAGGTCACCGGTCCAGAGGCAGCTTGAGACGTGCATGTTGAAGGTCAGTGCCGTTGCGCCACAGAACCGGCCGAGTTCGGATGCGGCGAGCATGTAGGTCTTTAGGTCCGCTCCGATTCCACCCTCCGACTCGGGAATGCAGATACCAAGCAATCCCGCATCGGCGAGATCCCTGTAGTTCTCGGTCGGAAATGTCGCATCCCGGTCATATCCGGCGGCGCGTGCGGCGAATTTTTCTGAAGCAACTTGGCGGACCCGGGTGTTCAGCTCGGCTTGCTTCGTGGTGAGGTTCCAGGCGTCCGGGTCGAAGATGGGCTGAATCGTCACGATGTGCTCCGTCGAAGGAATCCGCCAATGATCATGTTGGTCGACGTCGGGGCCTCCTGGTTGATCATGTGCCCGGCGGACGCGATGAGATGATACTCCGCACGGACGAGCTTGGCGGACATCCTTTCCATCGTCCTCGGCGGTGCATTCCTGTCATGGGCGCCGGCGATCAGGCAGCAACGCTGCCGGACGCGACCCAGATCATTGCGGCGATTGAATGTGACAAGGCATTCAAGAATTCCCCGCCATGTCGCTTCCGGCACCGCAGCCATGATTGTTTCGATTTCAGTGATTGCCTCGGGGGAGGCATCCGGACCGACGAGGGTCGGCGCCGCAACGCGGGCCATCCCGGCCATCCCCGTTCCCCGTTCGAGGAGTTCCAGTCTTGCCTTCAGAAAGGCCTCCGTGAAGGAAGGGTCCCGTCCGCCGAAGCTTGGCGTCGTCCCGACAAGAACCATCGTGGCCACTTGCTCGGGCCGTCTCAAGGCGTGTTCCAGCGCCAGCATTCCGCCGATGGAGTGCCCCACAAGATGCGCCGGTTCCAGTCGGGCCTCTGCCAGGAATCGGCCGAGCGATCGGGAAAGGGACCCGAAGTCCGGCGGCCAGTCGGATGTCTCGCTCATTCCGTACCCCGGCATGTTCCAGGCGACCACGCGAAAGCCCTGCAGGCCCACCTGCGGTTGCCCGCGGACCGGCAATTCCCGAAAGGGCGCATCTGCAGTCCGGGGTCGTTCCCCGCGCCTGTATTCTGCCAGCTGTGGCAGTGCCGCGTCGTCGAGCTGCCGACGGAAGCTCTCGATCCCGCCGCCAATTCCGTGGAGGCAAACGACCGGTGGACCGTTTCCGGCTGAGTCGTACTCGATGCCTGCTGTTTTCATGTGAGGCACCCGCCCGTGACAACCGGCATGTCGTCAAGGGCGATGTCGCAACCCATCATGGGCAAGTCGAAATGGCCGCGCGTAAACCTGTTCGCGAATTCATTTGCACCGGTCGAGAACAGGAAGTTTCCCGCTAGAGTTCGCAACTCTGTACCATTGGAATCGCACCTGTCGTACATCGCCAACGCCTCGTAGCGCGCATGGGGATTGAATCCCCAGCCCACATGGCTCGTGGCGTACGCATGACGGTCACCAAATCCGGCGAGATAGTCGCGCATGAGGGCCGCGTCCGTACCGGAACCCTCGATTGCGGTGACGTAATCGTCTTCCAACCGGAGGTCCACGGCGGACTCGAAATAGCGCTTGAAGGTCAGGTTCATGTCGCCCGGCCGGTAGGCAAGCCGCCCGTTGACGCTGCTCGCACCCGGAAAACATGCAACGAGCCCACCGGGCCAATGCGCCAGTGTTCCAGGTCGGTCCGTCCATCCCCAGACCCCGACACTGGTTGAGCCCTTCATCGAGACGGTCAGGTCGGTTCCGGACGCAGACTGCACCGTCATCACGCGGGCGGCCCGGCAACGGGCAACCGCGTCTCGGCCGCGGTCCTTGAGGTCTGGAGTCGGGACAGTTCGCGCGAGGATATCGGGGTGCTCATTCGATACGGTCAGGATACGCGCCCCGCCCGACAAAATCGTTCGTGTCTGTGGTGCGTGCATCAGACCTTCAACCGTCAGATCGATCACGACATCGGCGCAGGCTAGCGCACTGACCACATTTTCCTGTCCGTGCAAGGCCAGGCTGGCTCCGGTCGACCGGATGACGGGACCCGCCGGAGGGGATGGTGAAGGTATGGTGATCCGGAAGTGCTTCAGGCCGAGCCGGGCGAGCGCCAATTCGGCGACTTGCAGGTTGATCTGCCGCGAACCGGTTTCCGCAAGCACGACGACGCTCTCGTCCGCGCCCACTTTGCTGAGTTCGAAGACGTCCGCAAAGGCGTCAATCCAGCAATTCTCCAACGGTTCCGTTAGCATTGTCCGAATGTCCCCGAAAGCTGGTTGGCGGCCCGACGTGGTTGTCGATTCTCCCAATACTCGTTCGGGGCGTGGCGGGTGGCAAGCAATATCGAACGCCAAATCTTGGGCAGCTACGACATGGCACGAGCGATCACATATGTCGGCTTCCCGCAGACCTGACCGATGACACAGGAAACGCACCGCGGACGCGATCTGTGTCCACGAAACTGCCCAATCCGACATCGGAGACATCCGATGGCCTGCGGATTGGTGCGCAATACTCGCTGACGCGAGGCGGGACTTAGGCGCGGCAGGTCATGTTGTGGGTTGTCTGATCGGGTCCAGGTCGGAACGAGGTGTAAAAACCGACAACCCCGAACCCGCGCATGTCAAAAAGAACATGAATGCCTGGCTGGGGAAGCGTTTGTCGGCTCCGCGACCGGAGCCGACCGATGGAGATTCCGACTAACGGAGCCCCTGCATTCCTGGCGTTGCCGACTGCCGCGGCGCCTGCGAATCGAGGAGCGTTTAGCAGGACTGTCCTATGCTTCTCAACTGCGGATGAACCGGGCAGGGTTCAGGACACATCGGTCGTTGTCGACATTCTGGATCCGACAGCGCGATGGGTGCAGACGGTTTGGAGATCGGGTGAAGGTTGCCCGGAGCAGGATTTCCGTTCAGCGCTGACGTCCTGGTACTACCGTTGAATATTTTTGCGCCGCTTGTAGTGGGCTCGTGCCGCGCCGGTGGGATCACTTGATGGCGAATGCCGTGTTCACGGGCGGCCTGAAGAAGAACTTCGCAAACAGGTATCGGAGTTCCGGGACGCTGAGGACCAGCGCATTCATCATGGCAAGACGGGGATTGCCGCATTTGGACTCCTTTTGTTCCGTTTGCTGCAAGCCGCGCGGCGCAGGTCCGCGACCAGTTTGGCGAGGAAGGCGGCGGCGGCCATGACGAGGCTCATGTGACGGTGCCAACCGTGCCATGACCGGACCTCGCAGTGATCAAGGCCGAGATCGTCCCTGGCTCCCTGGAAGCATTCCTCGATGGTCCAGCGCAGGCCGGCGACCCCGGCCAGTTCCGCCAGGGTGGTGCCGGCGGGACAGAAGACGAGAGAGTATGCCCGCTTGTCCGGGTCCCTCCGGGACCGGCGGACCAGCACCCAGCGTTCCCGGCCGTCCGGGCAATCCCACGGCAGTGCGAAGCGGGCCCAGTCGGTGAGCCGAATGCCCTTGTTGCCCGCGCCTGCGGCGTGGGGCGAGAAGGCATCGGTCCCGAGGCTGTCCGCGATCTCTGCCGGACTTGTCTTGACCGGTCCCTCGGGCCCGGGGAACGTCAGGTCATGATGGCTGCCCACGGCCAGCACATGGGCCTTGTCCCGGCCTTCCAGCATGGACCGCAGGCGGAAATCCGATCCGTAGACCGTATCGGCCAGCACCCAGGCGCAGGGAACCCCCGCGTCCGGCGTCCGGGAAATCATCTGGCGCGCGATCGCCCGGCCTGGTGGCGAATGTCACCGCCTGCGGAATGCTGGCCTTGGCCCGGCGCTCCGTATCCGACGCCCAGTCCTTCGGCAGGTAAAGCTGTCGGTCGATCAGTGCCTGGGGGCGTGACGGCAGCCAGGCGTCCTGACGTTCCTGACGTTTTGATCGGGCAAGGTCCACGCTTTCCAGAGGTTGGTAACAATGGAAGCCGCCTGCACCTGCAAACGACAACCTTGCCTTGCCGGGGCCCGCCGCATGATTCGCATTTTCAATCTCAATCTCCGAAGAATTGCGATATATTGGAATCACGTCCGCCCACAAAGTCAGTATTGATTCAATCACGGAACTCATTCATTCAATCAATTGGACATTGTATAGAGGAATTAGTTAGCCTTTTTTGGAATTCGAATCTGGTCCACCTGAAAATCGCCGGAGCCAAGTGCTGGGCTCCATGGGAGACAACACGTTGGATGTAGCATTCCAAGCTAAGGGTCTGTTTTGGCGAGGCAATCTCCACGGTCATTCGAACAACTCTGATGGCACGCTGAATCCCGAGGAAGTGTGCAAGCTGTACCGTGATCAGGGATATGACTTCATTTCGGTCACTGACCACTTTCGCAAGGTTTACGGCTATCCGGTCACGGATACACGGGCGTATCGGGACGAAGGTTTTACCACGATTTTGGGTGCGGAACTGCATGCCCCTCGTACTTCGAGAGGCGCAATTTGGCACATTTTGGCTGTCGGTCTGCCGCTAGATTTCCCGCCACCAGACGAAACCGAAGAGGGGCCAGAATTGGCTCAGCGTGCGTCTGATGCGGGCGCATTTGTGGCCATCGCGCACCCCCACTGGTACCAACTGCAGATTGAGGATGGAGAGGCGCTGCGGGCTGCCAATGCCGTCGAAGTGTACAATCATACCAGTCAAGTGAATGCAGACCGCGGCGACGGGCTTGTCTTTTATGATGCGATGCTCAGTCGTGGGCACCAACTACACTGCATCGCGGTCGATGACAGTCACATCAAAGTCGACGACACATTCGGCGGCTGGGTGATGGTCAAGTCGGAACGGAACACTCCGGATGCAATTTTGGCAGCTCTCAAGGCGGGGGAGTTTTATTCCAGCCAAGGACCTGAAATTCACCAAATTGCGTTTGAAGATGATCATGTCGTCATTCAATGCTCTCCGGCCGAAACCGTAATGCTTCTTGGGCCCGTATCAAAGGTCGTGCGCGTTCATGGTCGCAATCTGACATCAGTGAGGTTGGCGTTCAAGGAATTCGCGAACGAGTGGTGCCGGGCCGTAGTGGTGGACAAGTCCGGGCGCAGGGCCTGGTCAAATCCACATTGGTTTGAGTGAGACTCTCTGCGCATACGAGTATTGGTCTCGCCGAATTCTCAGGGAGGAGAAAATATGTACAGAATGCTTATCGCGACGGTGACGGGGCTTGCCTTGCTGTCCTCCACTGTCACAGCAAAAGAACTCAGGATCGCTGTGTCGACTCATATTTCCAATATGGATGTACAGGACCAAACCGGAAACAACGGTGCGCCCATGATGTATCAACCATATGAGACATTGATTGAGCGCGACAGCTTTTCTAGCCCCTTGACGTTCAAACCAGGTTTGGCGACCGAGTGGAAGCAGATCGAGCCGACGGTTTGGGAACTAAAGCTTCGCGAAAATGTTAAAATGCACGACGGGACGACGATGGATGCCTACGATGTGGAATTCTCTCTGGACCGAGTCTTTAACAAAGAGCCGGAGTTCGCGTCCGCTTGGGGTCGTTGGTTCTACAACTTCAAGGATGCGGAAGTCGTCGATCCGATGACCGTGCGAATTCATACGATCAAGGAAGATCCGCTGTTTGAAGTCATGATGTCGGCCCGGACGTCCGGAATTACCTCGAAGGAACACTATGATTCCATGACGTGGGAGGATGCCTCTCAAATTGCAGTTGGTACGGGGCAGTACAGGGTCACGGAATTTGTCGCAAGAGATCTCGCCGTGATGGAGCGGTTTGACGATTACTGGGGCGAGCCGGCACCGTTGGACAAGATCACCTTCAAGCATGTGAAAGAGGTCGCGAGCCGGGTCACCGGTTTGGTCAACGGAGAGTTCGACTTGGTCACCAACATTCCGCCGGACCAGGAAGCCGCGATGCAACAGCCTGGCCTCAAGATCAAGGGCGTGACTTGGCCCATGTTCCATGTTTGGATCATCGCGCAAAACAACGAGCCAACCGATGACCCCAGAGTACGAAAAGCGCTTCGGTTGTGCACCGACAGGCAGGCTCTTGTCGATGGCTTGTGGGGAGGCAAAGCGCACGTCCCGATGGCACACCAGTTTTCGGAATACGGTGAGCCTTACTACATGCCGGGGTTGGACTTGATAAAATTCGATCCAGAGCAAGGCAAGGCGCTGTTGGCGGAAGCAGGCTACAACGGTGAAACGGTGCTCGCACAATTCCCGAGATCATACTATCTCTATGGTGATCTTGCCGCTCAGGTTATTCAACAGCAATGGGCTGAATGCGGGGTAAACCTCGAATTGGAAGAAGTGGACAGCATCGACTACGACATCGTCAACGTGCGCGCATGGTCCAACCCGATGTATTACCCGGACCCGCTCGGAGCGATGGACACACACTGGTCAATTTACTCATGGGTCGGGCAACGCAATCTTTGGACACCCACTCACCCGGATTGGGCGCCTACGTATGAAACGGCGCGCTTTTCGACCGATGTCCAAGAGCGAAAGGATGCCTACTTGAGATTGCTGGAAATCAGCGAAGACGAGTCCGGCTGGCTCTTGATGTATGAGCCGCATGAATTGTACGGCATGGTAGAGGGGTTGAATTTTGAAATTCCGATCGCTCAACGACCATATGTCTTGCCTCTGCGGGCCGGCGAATTCACATACGACAACTAGTATCTGGTACCTGAAAGACAAGGCGCAAGGCGGGTCGACAAAGCATGGCCCGCCTTGCCGTTAGTGGGGGAATAGTTGGATTTATATCAGGACGAATAGTTAGAGCAATCCTAACTATGTTCGTCGTCCTGCTGATTTCTTTCGTAGTCGGACGACTTTCAGGAACTCCTTTCGAGATCATGTTTCCAGACGGCCTGACCGTCGATCATCAAATCGCATTAGAAAAGAAGTTCAAGCTAGACTTGCCCATGCATGAGCAGTTCAAACTGTATGTCACACAGATTTTCAAGGGTGACTTTGGTCGGTCTCTACATACCGGAGAAAAGGTCTGGGCAATGTACGCCCTTCGGATGCCAGCCACCTTGGCGGTTGGAAGCCTCGCCCTGCTCGTTGCCATAATTATTGGCCTGCCTTTGGGGGCTCTATCGGCGCTCTACCGCAAGAATGTCGGAGTAACAGGAGCTTTGCTCCTGGTGTTTCTGGGCTATGCCGTGCCGCATTTCGTGATCGGCATAGGCCTGATTCTGCTGTTTGGATACGTTTTGCAGATCTTGCCGACCACGAGTCTCGACACTTGGCGTCATTTCGTCCTCCCAACCATCACTTTAGCCATTCCGATGATTGCTGTATTGGCGCGCTTCATGCGAGCTGCAATGTTGGACGCGATCGGGCAAGACTACGTTTCAACTGCCACTTCCAAGGGCTTAACCGACGCGGATATTGCCAAGAATCACATTTTTCGCAATGCCCTGGTTCCCATAATATCAGTCGTGGGCCTAGAGATTGCGGGTCTGCTGAACGGCACCATATTTGTCGAGACAGTGTTTTCGTTGCCTGGCGTGGGAAGAATATTGATCGGCGCTGTCGAACAAAGAGACTATCCAGTCCTGCAATTTGGACTGATCGCATATTCACTGATTGTCGTTACGGTGAACCTGATTGTCGATTTGCTCTATGTTGTCGCTGATCCCAGAATTCGATTGGGAAAATAGATGAGCCACAGTTCACCCTTTTCTGGTAACAGTTCGTTTTGGAAATATTTCCAAGGCATTAAGCCTGACCGAGTTTGGGTCTGCAGTGTTTTGCTCTTGGGAATTGTGCTTCTTGGTTTGCTTGCACCAGTCATAACCCATATCGAACCAACCACAGTCAATCTGCTGGCAAGGTCCAAGCCGCCGGTGTGGTATGAAGGCGGCAGTTGGTACTATCCTCTAGGAACAGACAATTTGGGCCGCGACATGCTGTCTCGTTGTTTGTATGGTATCCGAACGAGCTTTGGTATAGCAACTCTTGGACTCATTTTTAGCGCGATCTTGGGAGTTTCCATCGGAATTATTGCAGGATTGGTTGGCGGCTATGCCGATGAGCTGTTGATGTTCATTACGGATGTTTTTATCACAATACCTAATCTTCTCCTGCTCTTGGCGGGAATAGTTTTGTTGGGAACGGAGATTTGGGTCCTGATAGTGATGATTGGACTCATCCGTTGGGAGGCCTATGCAAGGATTGTTCGTGGGCAGGTTATGGCGCTCCGGGAATTGGGTTTCATAGAGGCGAGCCATGTTCTTGGGGCATCCCGATTGAGGATCGCGGTAGCGCATGTCCTTCCGAACCTGATTTCGCCACTTACGGTTATCCTTACTTTGAGTTTCCCATCGGTACTCTTGATGGAAGCGGGGCTTTCTTTTTTGGGTGTAGGGGTACAACCTCCAACTCCCTCGTTAGGACGCATGATTGGGTCGGGCAGGGACTATCTTCTGGATGCCTGGTGGATGTCCGGGATGCCGTCCATTGTGATCGTAAGTATCACCTTACTGTTCCAGCTTATCGGCGACGGACTACGCGACAAGCTGGATGTACGGCTCGATGGCTGACCCGAACACCAAAAGGAGATTGCTCCTGTCGGCGCGGGACGTAAACGTCAGCTTTGAAGTAGCAAATGGAATTGTTGAGGCCGTTCGAGATTTGAGCCTGGAAATTTTCGCTGGAGAAACTCTGGCTTTGGTCGGTGAATCGGGATCAGGCAAGTCTGCGTTTGCCAAGTCGATTCTTGACATGCATCAGCCCCCGTTCACACGCCGGAGGTGCGTGATCCAGGGCGAAATTGAATATCATCGTGCGTCGGATGTTCTGCAGCTTGTCGGTGCAGATGGAAAGACAATGCGCGCAGTAAGAGAAAAAGAGATTGGGATGATCTTTCAGGACGCCATGTCGTCGCTCAACCCCGTGATTAGGCTTGGCAAACAAGTCTACGAAGCCCTGTCCTATGTCCCAATCGAGCCATCCAAGCGCTGGCTCCAAGTCTCTGAAATTCTCAATGAGGTGGGATTGGGGGGAACGCGGTATTCCCGCGCGTTTCCCCACCAACTGTCTGGCGGCCAGCGTCAAAGGGCGATGATCGCAATCGCGGCCGTCCGGTGCCCGAGCTTGCTGATTGCGGACGAACCAACAACCGCGTTGGATGTAACAGTTCAAGCGCAGATTTTGAGTTTGCTCAAGCGGGTACAAGCTTCATCGAACATGTCCATGTTGTTCATAACGCATGATCTCGGAGTGGTTTATGATGTTGCCGAAAGAGTGGCAGTTATGTGCGCGGGCCGAATTGTGGAGTTGGGAAATGTTTCGCAGGTTTTCGGTGATCCGCAGAATGCATATACGCGGACTCTTCTGGAAAATCGCCCAGGCCCCACTCGCAAACGCAAGGCCAAGGTGGCCAGGGCTTAGATGCTTGACAGGATGAAAAGATGCCTGACAGGCCAAAAAATTCTCGGTTTCGGAAACATGCAAGTCTGAAGAGATGAAGTCGATTGTTGAACTCAGTGATGTGAAAGTGAGTTACAGCGGTGGCCTTTTGCATCGCGCACCGAAAGTTGACGCGCTTCGGGGCGTCTCAATCCGAATTAATCGGGGGGAACGCCATGGTTTGGTCGGAGAATCCGGTTCCGGAAAGAGTACCCTCGGCAGGGTTATTCTCGGTCTGGTAAGACCAAGCCATGGATCCGTTTCGGTGGCGGGGTTCAATCCCTTTTCGCTGTCCAGGTCCGAAAAGCTCGAATTCCGTCGGCGGGTGCAACTTGTTTTTCAAGACAGTGTTGCTGCCTTCAACCCTAGGCTGACTATCGGTAAATCTCTGGGCGAAGGCCTAAAAATTCATAACATTTGCAAGTCGAGCCAGCGACCCGACAGAATTGCCATGCTATTGGAGGCCGTTGGGCTTCCTCAGGAGTTTTCCGATCGGTTCCCACACCAAGTCTCGGGAGGCCAGCGTCAGCGCGTGAATATCGCTCGGGCGCTATCCGTCGAACCCGACGTTTTAATTGCAGATGAACCGGTTTCCGCGCTGGATGTCTCCATTCAGGCGGAAGTACTTGATCTGTTTGAGGACCTTCAGCAAGAGTTTAATCTAACAACGCTGTTCATTTCGCATGATTTGAACGTGATTCACGAAGCGAGTGATTACCTTTGGGTCTTAAAAAATGGCGAGATTGTCGAGAAGGGCGGGACAAAACAGATATTTTCTGGTCCTGAGCACGAGTACACGAACTTGCTTCTGGCCAGTCTTCCCGGGCAGGGTCTTGAGACTGTATGTTGATCGGAGACCCGTAAGCCCGGGTTTTTCATGACGGGCGGTTCTGGGTACCTCCGTCGAGTAACCGGGGCAACTTGCCGGGTAGGGGCTGCGTTGTTCGAGTTCCATTGTCCCGGTAAGTTTTCCTTCTCTGCCCGTCCCGGTGCTTCCTTTGGCTTTCGCCGATGTGGGGTTCCTCCGGAATCGAGGCGCGATTCAAAAGGGGTATGGGGAATTCGCGGGCAGAGATCACGCTCCTGAGGGACGAGTTCCGGACGCTTAGGAGCTTGCCCAAACGTCCCTGGATGAAGCCGAGCGGCATTGGCCGCCACAGCCAAGGCGGCCGGCCAATGCCGCGAGGTCCCGGACGATGGACCGCAAGGGAAAGGGCCGCATGGCCAGGAGGCCCCGAGGGCCGAGACGCCTCCATCCGAAGGCCGTGAGGCGGGATGTCCGAGTCAAACTCAAGGATGTGTAGCCGAGTAGGAGCATCCGATACCGGCGATCTCGTAGCCAAGTTGGATGGCTCTGAATTGATACAGTCCGCGCATCATCACGACGGGTTCTGGTTTCCCGTAGTATCCAGTCCAGCCGCCGAGACGGGCACAGACCCATGCTGCAAATGAGAGAGATCCTTTCGGATGCGGGTTCTTCTGTTTTTCGGTCTTGCCTTCGAGCGAACAGGAGACGGCTTCGAGGACCGGCCGATCCTCCGCGTCGAACACGTCCTGAAGCGGGCGTTGACCCTCTCCATCACGGTCCTGCACGAGCTGCATGCACGAGACGCCGGCAACAAGCGTCATCGCAGAGAGCGGCCTGAAGGGCGCCATTTCCATGGTGACATTCTCGATGTTGAAGCCCTTCGACTTTGACCGTACGGAAGAGTGGCTCGATGACCCGGCGCCGACGATGGAGTTGCGTGATCCACCGGGCCTGATCGAAGGTCTCGACCCGGTGGCTGGTCAGCAATCGACAATGCGTTCATTTCCGTCGGAATCTGCAATTTCGCGGGCTTCACGCCTTCCGGAGGATCCGTTTCGCGCGCTTCGACAATGCAAACGCGCGGCCGGGTCGGACATCAGGGCCAAAAGGCCTGTTCCTTGGCGACACAAGGGTGACGCTGTCGAAACGTACGGAGATCCGGGCCACGCGTTTCTTCTGGCCGGGACGGGCGGGCCATCAATGCGGGAAGCCGTGCCAAGTGTCGCCGGCTCGACAATCTTCCCGACCGTCACATTGTCATTCCGAAGAAACCACCCATTCCGGACCTCGCCCGCTCTGTTCCCGCCCGGGCTGCGCACCGAGATCCCCCGAGGCCGCACTTGACAAAACGATCATGCAGAAAGCGTCCGGCTTCATCCAGACGACCATCTCTGAATTGCGAGACTCCAGTGTCCATGGCACCAATTCCAGGTCTTACGCAACGTCGAGAACCGTCGAACCAGCAAGCCCCGCGAATGAATAGAACGCAATCATCCGAACACAGTGGAGATGTGTGCTTAAGCGGATCTTCATTTTGAAATCTCCGTGTCAACGGCGCGCAAGCCGTTGAAACGACTCGACTTTGTCGAAAAAGACCCGGGGTTTTCGGGGGATTTCTGTTGCCATGTAAATCCGCAGATATAGTGTTGACCCACGCTTGTGCATGCCTGTATTGTCCCGTATTCGTGTTGCCATGTAAGGATCGGGCACTTGGCCTTCAGCGTCGATGTCATCCCCAATCGATCCTCGCCACCGGCCATCCTCCTGCGCGAGGCCTGGCGAGAAGGAAAACGCATCCGAAGGAGAACCCTCGCCAATCTCTCGAAAGTGCCCCCCGTCCTCCTCGACGCCATCCGCGCCGTCGTCGATGGCGGGGTGGTGTTCCCGTCCCTGGATGCGGCCGTCACCATCCGCAGGGCCCGCCCCCACGGCCATGTGGCGGCGGTGCTGGGAACGCTCCGGTCTCTGGGGCTGGTCCGCATCCTCGACCGCAAGGCCCACCGCATGCGGGATCTCGCCGTCGCCGCCATTGTCGCGCGCGTCATCGATCCCGCCTCCAAGCTCGCCACCGCCCGGGCGCTGTCGCCGGAGACCGCCTCGACCAGCCTCGGCGCCGTGCTCGGGCTCGGCCCCGTCACCGGCAACGAGATGCTGGCCATGCTCGACTGGCTGCTGAAGCGCCAGCCCAAGCTCACCGGCGGAAAGTCCGCGCTCGCGGTAACGCGTCATGACAATCTGAACCCCATTGGCGGAGCGGAATTCATCAATCTCCGCAGATTCAAAGGGGCCGTTATCAGCCGGGCGCGAGTCCCTTGTGCGTGAGGACTGCGGGTTGCGAACGGGAAGGAACCTCCATTCCGCCTGTTGCAGATCCCGGTCTGTTTCGACGATGAGCGTATCGTCCAGAGCATGGCATATGACCATGAGCTGCAGCGGCGCATCCGCAAATTCGAGTTCAAGCACGGCCTCTGCCCGGAAGATGTCCAGCCGCGCGGCGCCGCCGCGGATCGCTGACGCGAAGCGGAGCACGCAGTGCCCGATCGGTTTGCGATGCTGAAAGACGTCCCTGTTCCGGCTGTAGACATCGGATCGGCTCATCACGAACTGGAGCCTGTCCGGCGCACTTTGCCAGATCATGACTCCAACGAGCCCCGAGCCGAGCAGGACGGAATCCTGCTGGCAGACGGGTAGTGCCTCGAAAACGATCGGATTGTCTGCGGCGTAGGCAGCGGCGTCGCCGCTGACGTCGCGCACGGTGAGAGGAGGCGATGTCAAGGTTTGCTGTCCTGCGGCCGGCGGGATCCGGCGCGGACTCTTTCCCTGCGGTCAGCTTCCAAAATCCGGCCTTTCTCCGTCAATCTGCCCGTTGGGCCGGTCTTTCGACGGCATTCGGCAGGTTGTGTGCTCAGCGGCAAATCTCGAATTGTCGGGAACGCGCCCGGTCGGCCGCGCAATCCTCCGGCCAGATCACCTGACAGCGTCATGATGTGGCGGTGTGAGCGCGCCGCCGGGCCGGCGGCGGCGCTGTGCTGCGGCGCACGATCAGCGCGCATCCCAGATCTACCCGGCGGGAAATGCGGGTGGACCGCGGCGTTATCGCGCTCTTTTCCAGCAGATTCAGCGCGACCCTGCCGATTTCCTCCATCGGGATGTGCACCGTGGTCAGGGGCGGCTTTTCCATTTCGCTGAACGGCGCATCGTCGAAGCCCACGACCGAAACATCGTCGGGCACATGCAGACCTGACTTGCGAAGGCTGCGCAGCAGTCCCACGGCGACGTTGTCCGCTCCGCAGAAAAACGCGGTGAAGGGCAGCGGCCGCGGCGCGTTGCGCAACCAGTCGTCCATGAACGTCTCGACCGTTTCAGGCAGATAGGATCCGGCATCGATGATTGCGCCCTCAGGCACGGAACAATTCATCTGCCGATGGACATCGCTGTAACCGAACGCCCGCTGCTGCGGAACATGCCGTCGGCCCCAGGTAATGTGGGCGATGCTGCGGTGTCCGAGTTCCATCAGATGGCGAACCGCGAGTTGGGCCCCGAACCGGTTGCTTGGCGCGACCGTGTCGACGCGCATTAGAGGATCGTGGCCGGAGAGTATTACGGTGCCGAGTTCAAGCCCGCTCAACGCCGAAATCAGTTCGTCTCGCTCGTCCTGAATGACCGCGACTCCGTGGGGATTGTGTTTGGCAACTGAATGCAGAACCCGCTGCGGATCAATTGAATCGCCCTGCTCGATATGCGGAATCACGCGGATTCCGCGCGCCCTGCACTCGCGCCGAAACGCGTTGAGCATGTTCCAAGCCACAAAGTTCCGGTCTGAACTCGGCAATGTCGCTTCGCTGGCGACCGTGAGCACCGTGGACAACAGCGACACCGAAGTGCGGCGAAGGCGCTTGTCGAGATAGCCCGTTTCCTGGGCCGCCTTGAGCACCCTGTCCTGCACCTCGCGGCTGATCGGCGCGGTGCTGTTAAATACGTGCGACACGGTGCTTATCGAGACATTGGCGATCTTCGCGATCTGCTTGATTCCAACCGGCATAAGACTCCCTCAGTCAGTTCAGGCGGGAACGCGGATCCGGGTTCCCGCCTGCCTGTCATTAAAATATTTTCATTGTGTCCTATGTTGCGCCTTTTGCGGTCTCGGTCGAATTCAGTTTTGCCGGCCTCGCCTCAAATGTCAATGTACAGTGACTAAGCGCTCATGAGATCGTCGGCGTGACGGCGGGATCATGTTTCGTGAATTCTGCGATGCGACCCCAAAAGATGAAAATTTTTTCATTATCCTGAATTGTCCGGGAACTGGCACGCTTCTAACGTCAGCGCATGGTTTCGCCGGTTCATTTTCTGCGCTGTCGAAGCGTGGCGAATAGCCAGCGCCTTGCGTTGGGAAAACAGACGGCGGACGCCTGATCCTGGAAACCCGATGGAGGAAAGAATGAAACTGACAGCTTGGACATTTTCCGTCGCATTGCCGATCTGTCTGATCGGCGGAGTGGGCCATGCCTATCAGGAGGCGCCGATGCTGGCCGAGCAGGTCGCCGCGGGCGTCCTGCCGCCCGTCGGGGAGCGGCTGCCTGAAGAGCCGCGGGTTATCCAGACCTACGGGAGCATCGGCCAGTACGGCGGCACCTGGCGGCGCGCCTTCAGCGGCCCGAGCGACCGCTGGGGCCCGACAAAGCTGATGGAGGAGCGTGTCGTTGAAACGGTGATGGACAGCGACCAGAATGTCTCACTCGTTCCGGGCTGGGTCGGGGCCTATGAGGTCAATGACGATGCGAGCGAATATACGTTCACGATCCGCAAGGGGCTGAAATGGTCGGACGGCGAACCGGTGACGACCCGAGACGTGCGCTTTTGGTACGAGGATGTGTTTCTCAACGAGGAACTGATGCCCAGCATCTCGGCGCTTTACACGTCGGGCGGCGAGCCGATGACGCTGAGCTTCATCGACGAGTACAGCTTTGTGGTGACGTTCAAGGATCCCTACCCTCTGTTCCTGACCCTTCTAGCCAAGGAAAGCACCGGCCGACCGGGTCTGGATCGCCCTGGCTTCATCGAGCCGTTCCACTACCTCAAGGATTATCATACCGCCTACGCCGACTCGGCGGCGCTTCAGGCCGTGATCGACAGGTTCGGCGTCAAGGCCTGGACCGACTTGTGGGATTCACGCGGCCAGATCCAGGCCTGGTGGTTCAATCCCGACATGCCTGTTCTCACGGCGTGGCGCGCTGAAATACCGCCTCCGGCCGACACCGTGGTCATGGTGCGCAATCCCTACTACTACGGGGTCGACGAAGCGGGCAATCAACTGCCTTACATTGACCGCATCACGCACCGCATTTTCCAAAACAATGAATCGCTGAACTTGATGATCATTCAAGGTGAGATCGATCTGCAGAATCGTCACCTCAGGGTCGCTGACTTCACGCTGTTCAAGGAAAACGAGGAACGGGGCGGGTATGCGGTCGATCTTTGGACCGAAGCCATGACCTGGACCCTGATGCCGAATCTCAATGTCGCCGATGCGATGCTGCGCAGCCTGTTCGAGGACAGACGTTTTCGTGAGGCGCTCAACATCGCGATCGACCGCGAGACGATCAATGTGCTGGCCTTTTCCGGTCTGGGCGAGCCGCGGCAGGCCAGCCCGATCAGCGGGTCACCATTCTACAGCGAAGAGCTGGAACAGATGTGGACGGGCTATGACGCTGGCCGCGCCGACGCCCTGCTGGACGCCATCGGGCTGAGCGAACGCGACGGCGACGGCTTCCGCCTCCGGCCTGACGGGGACCGGCTTTCGATCGTGATCGAAACCCGCTGGGACACGCAGTCGGAAACGCTTGAACTTGTCCGCAGCTATTGGAAAGATGTCGGCGTCGAGGCCATCATCCGCATCCTCGACAGGACGCTTGTCCAGCAGCGTATCGACACCCATGAGTTTGAAATGGTCCTTGATGCTTTTGACCGCTCTTCGATCATCACGGCCGATCCGGTCCGTTTCCTCGGCAAGGGCGGCTTTGCCCAAGGCTACTTCCAGTGGTGGAACACGGGAGGCGCTGGCGGAATTGAACCTTCGCCGGATCACCCTATCCGCGAGGTCTGGGCGGCTTGGGAATCAGCCCAGTCGGCGCCGACTCTTGAGGCAGCGAATGACTTCGCGCGGGACATGGTGGCGGTTCATGCCGAGCATGGCTGGCATATCGGCATCGTCGGCGAAACCCCTTCGGTCTTCGTGCGCAAGGAGGCGGTGATGAACTTCCCCGTGGGATTCGTGAATGACGATGCGCTGCGGGGCATCGGGCTGGCCTATCCCCAGCAGATCTACTTCGCGCAATAGGTTCCTGCTTCCGCTGCGGGCACGTTGCAGGATGTGGTTTTTCTGCGGGAAGCCGTGCAGCATGTCCGGGTCATGATTTGCAGGCCATGAGGCAAGGACAGGCCGATCCGTGTTGACCGGCAGGCGAAACGGCGGAGACGATGGGACGCTTGATCCTTGATCGCATCCTTTGGGCGATACCGACCCTGATCGCCATCACCATCGCGACGTTTGTCATCATTCAGCTGCCTCCGGGCGACTTCGCAACGGCCTACATCGCTGAACTGATCCATAACGGGGAAACCGTTGACGATGCGGAAGCGGCGCGCATCCGCACCGAGTTCGGACTGGACCGTCCATACCCTATTCAGTTTTTTGACTGGATCGGGGGGATCGTCCTGCGCGGCGATTTCGGCATTTCCTTCGATTGGCAGCTTCCGGTCTCAGACCTGATCTGGGAGCGGCTGGGCCTGACCTTGCTGATTTCCACCCTCTCGCTCCTGCTCACATGGGCGATCGCAATTCCAATCGGAGTCTACTCGGCCACGCGGCAATATTCGATTTTTGACCATGTCTTTACAGTGCTCGGTTTCCTCGGGCGCGGCATCCCTGACTTTCTGCTCGCCCTGATCCTGATGTGGCTGGGACTGGTTTACTTCAACTTCCACGTCGGCGGGCTTCATTCACCGGAATTCCGCGACGCGCCGTGGTCATTCGCCAAGTTCCTTGATTTGCTGAAGCATCTGTGGGTGCCCGTCTTCGTGCTGGCGACCGGGGGAGCGGCGGGACTGCTGCGCATCATGCGCGCCAATATGCTTGAGGAACTCGGCAAGCCCTATGTCGAGACCGCCTATGCCCAGGGCCTACCGGAACGCCGCGTGGTCTGGGGCTATCCGGTGCGTGTGGCGCTCAACCCGTTCATTTCAACCGTCGGCTGGGCCCTGCCGGCGCTGATTTCAGGCGACGTGATCACCGCGGTGGTTCTCAACCTGCCGACGACCGGTCCGCTCCTGCTGCGCGCATTGCAGAACCAGGACATGTACCTGGCGGGAGGCTTCATTCTGATCCTGAGTGTCTTCACCATCATCGGCACGCTCTTGTCGGACATTCTTCTGGTGCTCACGGATCCCCGAATCCGGCATGCGTGAGAGGTCTGAGCCGTGAAAGTTCATGACGCCGCCACCCCTCAGAATGCCGAGTCCGAGGCCGCTGCCGCCGGCACTCCTGTCGCGACGCCGTTCCAGATGATGCGGTGGAGGTTTCGCAGGCACAGGCTGGCCGTCGTGTCGCTGTGGGTGGTCATCGCGCTCTACGTGGTGGCGCTGTTCGCCGACTTCATCGCGCCCTACGATCCGTTCGAGCATGACCGCCGCAGCCCGTTCACGCCGCCCCAGGCCATTCATTTTTTCCACGAGGGCAGTCTGACGGGGCCGTTCGTCTACGGGCTTGACCGCGAACGAGATCCCGAGACGGCGCGGCTGACCTTCACACCCGACAGGGACAAGGTGATCCCGATCCGGTTCTTCGTGAAGGGACACGAGTACAGATTCCTCGGACTCATCCCGGCGGACCGGCACTTGTACGGTGTCGGCGGCCAGCGCAGCAAAGTGTACATTCTCGGCACAGATAAGCTCGGCCGCGACCTTTTCTCGCGCCTGGTCTACGGGGCGCGGGTGACCCTGTCGGTCGGACTGGTCGGCGTGTTTTTCAGCTTCGTGATCGGAGTCACGCTCGGCAGTCTGGCAGGATTGATCGGCGGAATGGTTGACAATGCCGTGCAGCGGCTGGCCGAGTTCGTGCGATCCGTGCCGACGATTCCATTGTGGCTCGGGCTGGCCGCGGCGCTCCCCGTCCAGTGGGATCCGGTTTTCGTTTATCTGCTGATCACCGTCATTCTTGCGCTTATCGGCTGGACCTCGCTGGCACGGGTCGTGCGCGGCCATTTCCTGACCATCCGGAATCAGGACTTCGTGCTCGCGGCGCGGTTTTCGGGCGCGACCAGAGGGCGCGTCATCCGCCGGCACATGCTGCCGTCGATGACGTCATACGTCATTGCGGCGATCACGCTCGCCATCCCCGAGATGATACTCGGCGAGACGGCGCTCAGCTTTCTCGGTCTCGGACTCAGGCCGCCGGTGATCAGCTGGGGCGTTCTGTTGCAGGATGCGCAGAATCTGCGGTCCATCGCGCTTGCCCCGTGGCTGCTCGCGCCGGGGGCGGCCATCGTCGTGACCATCCTTGCGTTCAACTTTCTTGGCGACGGTCTGCGCGATGCGGCCGATCCCTATCAAGGCTGACAGGCGTTAGGGGCCGGCATGGAGAACATTGTCGAAATCGAGGATCTGCGGATCGAGTTCCATCTCCGGGATGGCATTGTCAATGCCGTAAATGGCGTGACCCTGGCGGTCAAGCCGGGCGAAGTCCTTGGAGTCGTGGGAGAAAGTGGCTCCGGCAAGTCGCTCAGCGCGCGGGCGATCATGAATCTGCTTCCGCGCACTGCCAAGGTGACGAGTGGCAGGGTGTGCGTGCAGCGCAAGGACGGCAGCGTTCTGGACGTCCTGAAACAGGGCCGCGAAAGCCGCGCCATGCGTGAAATCCGCGGCGGGCAGGTCGGCATGGTCTTCCAGGAACCGATGACTGCGCTCAGCCCGATGCACTCGATCGGGCGGCAGATCACCACGACCCTTTCGCTGCACACCGATCTTTCAAGGACAGCGCAGCGTGACCGTGCTCTCGAGCTCTTGGACCTCGTCCTTCTTCCGGACCCGCGCGCCATGCTGGACAAGTACGCGCACCAGCTTTCGGGCGGGATGCGCCAGCGCGCGATGATCGCGATGGCTTTGTCATGCAACCCGGCGCTGCTTCTGGCCGACGAGCCCACGACTGCACTGGATGTGACCACCGAAGCCCAGATTCTCGAACTCATCCGCGGGCTGCAGGAAAAGTTCCGCATGGGAGTGATTTTCATCACGCACAATTTCGGCGTTGTCGCGGAACTGGCGGACCGCGTCGCGGTCATGCGGACCGGCGAGGTGGTCGAGGAGGCCGGTCTGGAGGAGGTGTTCTACGCGCCGCGACATGCGTACACACAGCGCCTTCTGTCGTTGATCCCGCGCCTTCCGAAGGCGGGGGCCGCGCCGCCGAAGCCCGAACCCCCGCTCTCGCAGGAGCCGGTGATCGATCTCCGGGGCCTGACCAAGGACTTCACGGTCAGTAAGGATTGGCTGGGGCGGCCCCGCGACAAGCTGCGGGCGGTGGACGATGTCAGTTTTCAGATCGACCGTGGCGAGACGTTCGGGCTGCTGGGCGAGAGCGGATCCGGCAAATCCACGGTGGCCCGCTGCATTCTCGGCGCATACGCTCCGACCGAGGGCTCGATCCATTTTCGCGACCGTGACAACCGAAAGCATGTGCTGACCGAGCTTAGGGGCGAGCGCCTGCGCCGATTGCGCCAGCACTTCCAGATGGTGTTCCAGGATCCGTATTCTTCGCTCAACCCGCGCATGACGGTCGAACAGCTGATCGGCGAGCCGCTGGTCAATCAAGGCGAGACCGATGCCAGGCTGATCCGCAGCCGGGCGGCGGAACTGCTTGAGCAGGTGGGTCTCTCAACCGCGATGCTGAGCCGCTATCCGCACGCGTTTTCGGGCGGGCAGCGCCAGCGCGTCAGCATCGCCCGGGCCCTGTGCACCAATCCGAGTCTTGTTGTGCTCGATGAGAGCGTTTCGGCGCTTGATGTGTCTATCGCTGCCCAGATCATTGATCTGCTGCGCGATCTGCAGGCGCGGCTGAAGCTCACATATCTGTTCATCACGCACGATCTGTCGATGATCGCCAACTTCGCTAACCGAATCGGGGTCATGCAGCGCGGCAGGATGGTCGAGATCAGCGAGACCCAGCGTTTTTTCTCGGAACCGCGCCACCCCTATTCCGAGGCTCTCCTGCACGCTGTGCCGATCCCGGACCCGCGCCTGGCGCGCGAGCGGCGCAGAGCCAAACTTGCGAGTTTCCGCCATTCGGCCGCCTCTTGAGACAATCCCGCCGCGGCGACCCGCCGGCTGCACTGCCGGATCTGTCCGGCATTGCCTGCCGATGATGCGGCGAAGGCCAGCTGCGCACCGCGGCCGTGCACCTTCCCTGATGCGCGATGAAGCCGCGCGTTCCCGTCAGCCGAAACCCCGGGTCCGCAGCCACGGCCTGGAATCGCATGCCAAGGTGCATCGCAGGGCGCCCGCGCATGAAGCCCCGTCCGGCCATGGGAGCGGCGCATCCGCCGCGGACAACAACTGGCGCGGCCCGCTCGACGCTGCGCCCGCGCAGGCGAGGAATTCCGGCATCCCAGTGCAAAAAATTTCACATATTCCTTCCTGGGGGCTGTGGCCGCGCCATTGCTAGCGGATCGCCATTTCAGGATAGTATTCTGGAATTCAATCCATGCTGATGCGGCTTCGTCGCAATGGAGATGCAGAGTAGCGGACATGTTGACGTGTTGAGGGATTCGTCTGACCTGACCCGCTGGCGCTTGTCCGAGCCGCAGGTCACCCCTTGGCCGGGCACCGCCCGGCCGATGCCGGATCTGGTGGATTACCGCTTTGTAAACGGATGGGTGGCGACCGGAGACCTGCCCTGCCGGGCAGCGCTTCGCGCATCTCTTCCGCAGCGGGATTTTTTGCTCAGCGACTGTCTTCCCCTGACCCGTGTCTATGCGGCAGGAGACAGTCCGCGTGTTGATTTCTCCACTTTCCGCCCGGTTCCGGAATTGATTGCCCGCTGGGCGCGCACGCGCATTTCGGCCGCCGCTGGCACTGAGGTGAAATTTGAGCTTGAGACATGCGGGTCGGTGCACCTGTGGGTCGGAGACCGGCTGCATCCGACGGCAGTGTTTGAGCCTTGCGAACGAAACATTCCGCATCAAACCCGCATCCGCGCAACTCTTGCTGCGGGTGAAACCGATGTGACGTTGCGGTTCGAAGATCTGCATGAGCGCGACACCAGCTGCTTTTTCCGCCTGACCGTGGTTGACGGCGCGGGCGTTGCCGAGGCCGCCGAAGATGTCGCGGTCGGCGATGCCCGCCGCGTTCTCGACAGTATTCGCACAGACCGGCTGTTTTACCGTGGCGGTGCGGTGCATCTGGTATCGGATGCCGAAATCACTTCTCCGGTCGAAGTTGCGCTGCTGTCCCGACATAACGACTGCGCGACGATGAATGTTCTGGCCGGCGCGCCTGAAGTTGAGGCGCGGGTTACGCTGTCGGCTGCAGGCGTGCCTGTGCCGTTAATCAAGGTCAACAGGCTTGCGCCGGGCTGCGTGGCACTGCCGCTCCAGATCGTCGCGGGCGGCATCACCGTCGAGCGCGAGATCGGCACAACCGTCTTGCCCACTCCGCGCCGCATCGACGCGCCGGATCTTCGCGTCCGCAAGCGCCAGTATCTGAAATGTGCTGCCGGAGCCGGAGGGAACACACCGTCACGGGCCGTGGCGCTGCTGGCGCAAGGCCGGGCGCCGCAGGCTCTGCCGCTGATCGCGGCTGCCCTGCATCCGGTCGAATTGCGCCATGACTGCGCTGACTTCTTTCTTCTTCCGCTGCTGCGGATCTGGCGCGATTTTCGCGGCGAGTTGCCGCCTGATCTCGCCGCGCGCCTGCGGGCCGCGATCATTGGGTTCCGCTACTGGACGGACGAACCCGGCAACGACGTGATGTGGTTCTGGTCGGAGAATCATGTTCTTTGCTTTCACGTCGCGCAGTATGTCGCCGGATCGCTGATGCCGGACTCTGTCTTCACCAGCAGCGGACGGCGCGGCGCCGAACAATGCGCCCTGGCCGAGGAGCGTTTGGACCGCTGGTTTGCGTCGGTGGAGACGCACGGCTTTGCCGAATGGAATTCAGCGGCCTACTATCCCATCGATTTCGCAGGGCTACTGACACTCTTCGACATGGGGACCTGCGCCGACCTGCGCCGGCGCGCGGCGCGTCTGTGTGATCTGGTTTTCTCAATGACCGCACTGCACACGATTGGCGGGGTCAGTGCAGGCAGCCAGGGGCGGGCGTATGAAAGAGAACTCTTCGCCGGCCCGGCGACCGAGCTTGCCGCGACCGCCGCGGTCGCGTTCGGCGGGCCTTTCGTTCCGGGTTTCGAACGCGCGGCCGCCCTGTTCGCCGTGTCGGACTATGAACCGCCCGGCCAGCTATCCCAGGTTGCCCGGACGCGCCCGGGCCGTGCGCTGGAAGCGCGGTACGTTCAAGGGCTGGACGGCAGCGCCAAAATCAATCTCTGGCGCGATGACACGGTAATGCTGTCATCGGTCGCCGACCACCGCACCGGCGCCGCGGGCCACCAGCAGCATGTGATCGATGTCATGTTCGCCAGAGATCCCTTCGCGCGCATCTGGATCAATCATCCTGGCGACCTGAAGCCATGGGGCGGGTCGCGGCCCTCCCTTTGGGCCGGATCGGGTGTGGTGCCGCGTGTCGCGCAGACGGCACACACCGCATTTCTGATTTTTGACCTCGGCCGGCAGCGACACCCGATCGCTTTCACGCATGCGCTTGTGCCGGCGGAAGCGCTGGATGAGGTCGCCGCCGGGCGCGGGTGGGTGTTTGCCCGCGCCGGCGAAGGGTATTGCGCCATCTGGTGCGATCGTCCGCTCACCTGCCAAGAGGTCGGATTATACGCCGGATCGGAATGGCGGGCCTATGGACGGCGCTGCGGCTGGATTGTTCATGTCGGCAGCCGTGGTCGGTACGGATCATTCGACGCTTTCCGCCGGCGGGCAGAGGCGCTACGGCCGGTTTTCGATGCCGCGGCGCTTCGTCTTGAGACTTCGCGGCACGCGCTGGAATTTGATGGACCGTTCTTCATTGATGGCGCGCCGGTTGTCTTTGAGCCAATGTCGATCTGGCCGCATCTTATTGACGACGGCGCGCCGCGTCCGCTGCTTGATGCGGTCTGAGGGCGCAACATGACAGTCGAGCCGTTCCGCGCCGCGGTATCGTCTCTGAGCCATGGGCTCGGCGCGCTGAAGAACATCGCGGGCGATCATTGTTCCGCGCCGGATGACGAGATTATCTTTGATGAGTGGGACTGGGAGATCGGTGTCGGGCTCTACGGCGACTTTCGCCGGGCTGAAGCCGACGGCGACGCCGTCGCGCTGGCGCGCATAGGACGCTGGTATGATCGGATGCTTGACAGCGGGCTGCCTCGGCGTCATGTCAATTCGACCGCGCCGCTGCTGACGCTGGCGCTGTTGGCGCAGCACGAAGGCCGCGGGGACTGGATCTCGGTCGTGCGCGACTGGGCCGAATGGGTGGCGACGCAGCTGCCGCGCACCGACGAGGGCGGTTATCAGCATACGGTCAAAGAGCGCGACAATGACGGCGAGTTATGGGACGATACGCTGATGATGGCGGCCCTCTTCATTGCCGCCGCGGGCCGACTCTGCCAACGCGATGACTGGGTCGATGACGCGCATTACCAATTCCTGACGCATATTCGTTTTTTGGGCGACCGGAACAGCGGGCTCTTTTTTCATGGCTGGACATTCTTGGGGCGCCACAATTTCGCTCGCGCTCTTTGGGCCCGGGGCAATGCCTGGCTTGCCATTGCGATTCCGGAACTGTATCGGATCGCGCCGCCCGCGGGGGCTGTTGACCAGTATCTGCGCGAAGTCTTCGGGACATTGATCGGAGCTCTGCTCCGGCTGCAGAATTCCGAGGGTCTCTGGCACACGCTTCTTGATGATCCAGCCAGTCCGATCGAGGCGTCGGGGAGCGCGGGAATAGCGTACGGCATGCTGGCCGGGAAGCGCGAGCGGATCATGCCACCGCATCTGTGTTCCGACACGCGGGCCGCAGCTGATCGCACGTGCAGCGCGCTGCTCGCGCGCATTGATCAGCATGGGCTTCTAGGCGACGTATCGGGCGGAACGCAAATGGGGCACGATTTGGACTTTTACCGCGACATTCGCAACCTGCCGACGCCATACGGTCAGGCGCTCGGCGCCTTGTTTTTCAACGAAAGAATACGGCTGGGATGATGCGCACGGCAGCGCCAGCTCCACTGTCCGCAACGGGAGGGGCCCGGCGGCAGAGGTCTCCGGCATGAACCGATCCGGTGCCCGGGAACCCGGCCTGTCGGTCGTGCGGCACGCGCCGGTGCTGCGCTTCGATGCGCATGAGCCTTTCCTGCCGCGGGCCCTCGGCTACGAGATTCATGAGGCTGACGGCGCGTCGGCCTCGGCAGACCATCCCGTGGCGCTGAATGGGGCCGCGCAGGCGATCGAATTCGCGATCTGGTGGGATTGGGACATTCAGCATCTGTACGAGCTGGAGCATGTCTGGGTCTATGTCGATGATGACGACGCGGTTGTGCGCGTCGAGGCTTCGGCCCACGGCACCTCTGGTGAGATGTGGCGAGATCGTCGCAAGCTTCCGGTCGAGAACGGCCGCATCGTACTTTATTCCGAGCCCGGCAAGCATGCCTTCGCTGCCGATCCCGCGCTGCTGCGGGCGAATCTCGCCGTCACGACACATTGCTGCAGGGACGCGGCCGGCGAGGGAGAGATCCTTGTCCCCGGTTTTCTCAATGACCAACTCGGCGACCTGACGCTTTATGACCGCCACCTCGCCCGCAGGTATTTGCGGAGCATGGCCTTCAAGCCTGCTTTTCGGTTTGATACGGCCTTCGACCTGCGCGATGTCCCGGCCATGGCGTGGCAGGACCTGCACGCTTCGATTCCTGGAAGAATGCGGGCTGAACTGGCGTGGCTGCGCCGCCAAGCCAAGGGTGTCAAGGCGGTGCTGCTTGACAGCGGCGACACGCTGATTGACGAGAACAGCCAAGTCTTTACTGAAGACGGCGTGGTTCTTCATGCCAATCCGATTCCCGGCGGTGACCGGCTGGTCGTCGAACTGAAACGGCGGGGCTATCTCGTGGCCCTCGTGGCGGACGGGCGGGTTCAGAGTTTCAAGAACGTCCACCGCGCGCTGGGATTCTGGGACCTGTTCGATGCGCGGGTGATTTCGGAACAGATGGGCCAGCGCAAGCCCGATCCCTCGATGTTTGAGGCTGCGGCCGCGGCGATGGGTCTCACCGCCGAAGACTACAGCGGCTGCGTGATGGTTGGAAACAACCTAGCCCGCGACGTCGCCGGCGCCAATCGTCTCGGCATGCGGAGCGTCTGGATCAATTGGGGCGACAACTACCCGAAGACCCCCGCCTGCGGCTATGAGATTCCGGACTTCGAAATCCGCCTGCCGCATGAAGTTCTCGACATTCTGGACAGGATTGAGGGCGGAGTGCCGCCGGAGTGTAAGCGGTTCTGATCCCGGATCCAAAAGTGGAAGCGGCAATGTTGGCGGCCGCACTTTCCGGGTGCAGGCGCAATTGGCGCGAGCACTCCCAACTGTCCCGTTCCTCCAGGGCCACGAAGATGTCCCGGTGCTGACCGACGGTGCGGTCGCGCAGTTCTGGACCTTGACACGGCTTCAATTCTCGGAACCGTAGCCCGTTCGCAGGTGAGATCCCCTGCAAGGTCTTCCACACCGCCGAGGACGTTCAGGTTCTGTGTGATTTCTTCGAGAGTCGGATCGGCGACGCGTGGACGTTTCGTCGGTCCATTGACGATCTGCCATTCATTCTTCAGGACCCGCAGCGCCTCCTTGAGTGGCGTGCGGCATATCCCGAGGGCGCCCGCCGGATCGCGCTCATCGACAGCAACGCCGCGGGCCAATTTGCCGAGCAGACTGAATTCCCGCAGGATACTGGCAGCCTATTCCGAATGGGTGCGTTTCGGGGCAATGTTCCCGAAGTCACGCAGTTCCAGAGCCTAAGGCGGCGGTTCCAATTTATTGCCCCCAACGGAGAACGACAGGATCAAGGGGGCGCAACAGTTCCAGGAGTTGTTCGCGGGCCCAGAATGGAAGGGTCGGAATTGGATGACGGGAATAGTCAGACCGGATGACGCCCCCTTCCTTCATGGCGGCCTTGGCTGCGCGGAACTGGCAATGCCGGTTCTCATGATTGATTGCGGGCAGAACGCGGTGGTAGGCAGCCAGAGCTGATGGTCGGTCGCCGGCCCGATGATGGGTTAGCACGGGTTTGATCTGATCCGGGATCGTGGCCGAGGTCATGGTTCCCGTGGCTCCGGCGTCCAGATCCGCCATCAACGTGATACCTTCCTCGCCGTCAAACGGCCCGGCGACATGATCAGCAGCCTCGGCCAGCAGACCACGAAGTTTGGACGCCGTTCCGATGCTCTCGATCTTGAAGAGCTTGAGCATCTCTATGTCCCGCGCCATCCGGACCAGGAGCGGGACCGGCAGATCTACGCCCGAGAGCGGCGCATCCTGCAGCATGATTGGAATGCCGATGTCCCCCACACGTGCAAACTGTTCGTAGGTCTGTTCGGCCGAGCCCTTCAGAGTGGCTCCGTGATATGGCGGCATCATCATGACGATGTCGGCGCCGAGATCCCGCGCTTGCTGCGCCCGGGCGGTAACGATGTCGGTCGCAAAATGGCTGATCGTGACAATGACCGGAACCCGGCCACCGACGTGCGAAAGCAACGATTTTGTCAGCAACAGCCGTTCGTCATCGCTCAGCAGGAACTGTTCGGAGTAATTTGCCAGGATGCAGATTCCATCAGAACCCTGGTCGATCACGCAATCAAGCACTCGTGCCGATCCGTCGAGATCCAGCGTGCCGTCATCGTGAAAGGCCGTTGGTGCTACTGGCCAGATTCCGGAGTACTCCATTATAGCGTGATGTCTTGGATTCCCGGGACGGCCGTAATTTTCAAACCGGGCATTGTCCGACGGCAGGATCACCGACACGGAACCTCACCCGGGCTCGGCGAACCCGATTTGGCCGGGCGAACGCATGGTCCGCCGTCACGGGACTGCAGGGAGTCGAGACTTCGGCTTTCGTCTTGCGGAAAACCGTGGCCGCGGATCGGGAAACGCATTCGATCATTCAACGATCTCGAAATGACTCAGATTCCTGTCTGAAATGCTGATGCCGAGTCCGGGCGATCCGTCGTCGAGTTGCAGAAAACCATCCTCGGCGTCCGGTTCACCGTCAAAGATATAGTAGAACAGTTCGTTCCCGACCTCGACGTCAAAGACCGGAAAGTACTCGGACATCGGGCAGTTAACATTGGCCATGGTCAGGTGATAGTTATGCATCTGGCCGGCGTGTGGGATTACCGGAATCTGGTGGGCCTCGGCGATGGCGTTGATCTTTTGCGCAGCCGTGATCCCGCCGACGCGGTTTGTATCATACTGAAGAACACTTACCGCCTTGTTCACGATCAGATCCTTGCATCCGATCACCGAGAATTCATGTTCGCCGCCCGAGATCGGAACAATGCCAAGGGCATTGAGTTCCAAATACCCTGCAACGTCATCGGCAATGACGGGTTCTTCGAGCCAACGCGGTTCGAATGGTGCCAGTTTCGGCAGCATCCGTCTCGTGTAGTCGACATTCCAACCCATATAGCACTCGAGCATGAGATCATTGTCGTAACCAATGACTTCTCGGAGGGCCTCGACCCGCTTGAGGTTTTCGCGCATGCCAGCCATGCCGTCCGTCGGCCCGAAACCAAATCGTGTCTTGAATGCCGTAAAGCCGCCCTGGATCGCGGCCTCGGCCTCGGCCTGCATCGCCGAGATTTCGCCAGCATAGAGTTTTGAATAATAAACCGGTATTTTGTCCTTGGTGCGTCCGCCAAGCAGCTTGAAGACAGGTTTGCCAACAAGCTTGCCCATCAAGTCCCAAATCGCGATATCGATGGCCGAAATGGCCGTCATGCCGACGCCCTTGCGTCCCCAGGCATGTGATCGCCGGTACATTTTCTCCCAGATGAAGGCATGATCGAACGGATCAAGACCAATGACCATTCCAGCAAAATGATCGTCGATGGCTGTCTTGACAACGTTGGGTGCGAGGGCGGCATTCCCGATCCCGACCGTCCCGTCGGTCGTTTCCACTTCACAGGTCAACCACTGGTGAAACCTGAACGTCGCCATGGCGTCTCCGGATTCCTGGAGTACATCGGAGGCGTTCGTACAAAAGTTGCCCTGTGGCGGAACCGTTGGGCCGGTCCAGTTCCAGACGCGTGTGCGGACAGACCTGATTCTGGTCATAGGCTGGTCTCCCGGGATTTCGCAATGATACGGCCTGAACCTGGTTGCACAAGTCACCACATCGAGGGTCCGACCAGGGCCAGCGCGGTCAGAACCAGGAACCGGAGAGTCAACGGTTGGGCCAGCATCAGCCACCGTTTTTGATCCAGGTTCACCATGGACTGATCGAGGTGCTGTTCCAGCATTCCGCCCAGAATCTAACCGATGGCCAAATGGGGTGACCAAGAACCCGTACCGTTGCATGAAGTATCCCAGCACGCCCGAGACAAGAGCGACCCAGACATCAGACAAGGACTGATCCGGAGCATAGGCGCCGACGATCGAAAAAATGAGGAATTGTATGCTTAACTCGGCGACTAGCAGCCAAGGTGTCGATTTCGCGCGCCGCGGAGGTACCGACGCTGGGTCGTGATTTTGGGTAATTCCTCGACAATTCAGGCAGTTGGTGTCCTGTGAATATGACGGGGAACCCGTTTTTCCCGTCACCAGACGAACCATGTTCGGAAGGCCCGGCCGCATGAGCGAGACGACCGCATACCGAAGTCTCGCCTACCGGCGTCTGCCCGGCTTCGTTGCGAACGCACGGCGTCTGGCCGGGCAGGGCTGTAGAGTCTCGGGCTATTCGGTCATGAACCGGGCGGTTTTTTCACGTTCCTTGCACGTTTTTCCGTTGGTTGATCCGGGACAGTCCGGGACAGGTTTTCTTTCCCAGGAGGCGAATTCGAGTAGTTCCGCTGCCCACTTTATTCCTGGTCGAGAGTTTTTCGGCGTGGGCCGGATACGTTCCGGATGCTTGCGATTTCCTGCCGGTTCGCCGGGAACGCCATGCTGGCAAGGCATGAAGCCGCGTATGAGGCCGCGAAAGCCGCCGGTGAGAAACGGCCGTCGGTTTCGTCCTTCTCGCCCGACAGGGAATTCACCTGGCTGCGCCATACAACGCCCTGGCTGTTCGAATACGCCTTCCCCGTCACCCGGTACGCACTCAAGAATCAGGCGGATGCCTCGAGGCCATCACCATCAGGAACGGCGTGATCGGCAACCGGCACCCGGGGGATGGTTCGGCGTGAGCGCCGGGCTATTCAGCGGGTTGCTGGCCTTGAACGTCGTGGCGGCAGGCCTCTTCGCGGCGGTCAATTTCGGCCTTCTCCGGAAGCTCTCCGCCCACCGGATCGTACCGTTCGCGTGCGGCGTTCAGTGTCTGGCGACCGGCATCCTCCTGGCGCACGTCACGTTGATGACGCCGTCTCTGGAAGTGGTCGTTGCGCTCATCATGTGTTCGATGGGCGTCGCGGGCATGGTCGGCGGTAACGCCGGGGCGTGCTTCCTGGCCCATTTTCCCGACATTCGGGCCACCGCCTCCGGAGTCGCGGGCAGCGTCCAATTCCTGGTGGGCGGCATCGCGGGAACGGTTCTGGGCATTGTCCACACCGGTACGCTCGCCGCCACCGCTTCGATCGTGACCCTCTGCGCACTTGTTGCGTTGCTGTCTCTGCGGTTTGCCAGACCCCCGGCGGAGGCCGTGTCCGCGCCTCACGAATAGCCGAGGATCGCCTGTCCCGGCGCGCACGCTTCAGCGAGCCGGAGCTGTTGTTCCGGCTCCAGGCGGGTCCACCTCGGCTCGATGGCGCGCGGCAGTCGGCTCACCTCGTCGAGCCATCCCTCGTCGGCCAGTTCCGGTCCCAGGAAATCGACGAAGCGTTCCATTTCTTCCCTTGGCGACTGCAGCAGCGATTCGAAGCGCATCGAGAGGACCCGTTCGCCGGGAAGCGTTCCGAGGAACGCGGTGCCCCGCTCGATCATGCCGCTCCAGACCCAGCCAAAGGACTCCAGCGGGATGTCGCTCTGGATGAGCCGCTCGGGCGACACGAGTCGCATCTGAAGGTTTGCGACGATGTGCACCCATGGGCTGCTTCCCCGCCAGTTCACGGGCGAGAACGGGTCCAGTCCGACCCTCTTGAGCATCAGAGAACTGATGGCCATCCCGCGGAACCCGGGATGGTTGTACATCGAAATCGCGGTGTCCCGCCCGTCCCGGAAGACATGGACGAAGCGCGCGTCGGGGAAGTGACGGGCCAGCACCGGCGCCATCGGCAGCGTGCCGCCGGTCCGCTCGACCCACAGGCGCCTGTCGAAACGTCGCCGCAGCCACTCGAACACGAAACGGTAGTGATCCGTCAGGCGATGACGGCCCCGGGCGCGCAGCGACGGGCCGAGATTGTCCCACAACCGATCGGGCTCGTCCGTGAGGTGTGGGAGCGTGGTGCACATGATCGGCGGCAGGTCGGCGGTGCCGTAGCGGCTGGCCCCGCCGAGCGGGTAGAGCAATTCGCCGATGGACGCATTCTCCAGAAAGGCGCGAAGCGCGGGCGTGGGCGTGTTCAGTCTGCGGAAAGCGGTCTCGCCGCTGACACGGGGCGCGCGCACCGCCCCGGGCCCGAGGTAGGCGAAGAATTCCGACACGCTCAGGATCTTCGGATGCCGCCTCACCATGGCCGAAAGCAGCGTGGACCCGCACCGCCCGGTGCTGACCACGAAGACCGGCGCGATCCCGTCGTCCCCTGGGAGGGGGTCGACCCGAGCGCTCCGCTCAGCCATCAGCGTCCGGAGGCGCGTAGCCCCACTCGCGCACCGCAAAGCCCCAGTCGCGGTTGACGACATCGATGACGGACCGGTCGATTCGGTAGCGGTTTTTTGCGTATCCGGAGATTGTTTCCAGGTACGCGGCGATCGGCGCCCGGGCCCGCTCCCAGCCCGGCAACCGCAGTTCGTGATAAATGCGCTCCAGCTCAGACAGAGGATCGCGTTCGATGTCCTCGAATCGCACCTCGACCAGGTTGCCCTTCGGAATCGAGGAGCGCTCCTGCATGTACCGACGCGTCATCGCCGCGAAGTTGCTGCGCACGGCCGCGGCGACCGTCGCCCAATCGCAGTCCGCCATCCCGTAGGCCGGCAGCAGGTTACGGTAGAGCTTCAGATTCGACAGGTAGGTCACATACGGGTTGCGAATGATGAAGACGAACTTCGCGTCCGGCAACAGGCGACGCAGAACGGAAGTGCGCCCCAGGTTCGCTGGACTCTTCAGCACCAGCCGGCGCCCGCCAGCCGCCAGCGTCGCCTGCCGCAGCACCCTGAGATACGCACGCTCCCACTGTGCCAGTTCGTGCGCGCTCAGCCGCATGGACCCGAACTTGTCCGTGATTTCCTGGATCCGGTTCGGAAACGATACTGCGTGAACGGGCGACAGGTGCGAGATGCACGCAAGCGCGACCTCCTCCTCCTGCGGCAACGACAAGGATACCGCCACGTTGTCCATCGGCCGCGTCGAGGGGAGACGCTTCGCGATCAACGGTTCCAGCCACCCGCGCGTGGTCAGGAACATCGGCGAGGCGAACCCCTGGAAGGTAGTCGGGAACCCGAATCCCGGATCCTGCGCGAACAGGTTGTGGAGGTGCGTCGTGCCCGTGCGGGCGAAGCCGTGAACGTAGACCGGCGACGGGTGGATCGCGGTCCTCGCGACCCGCCGGTCGAACCATGTCCGTTCCACCAGTCGCAACGGCGCCAGCGTTGCGCTCGTCAGCAGAACCCTCGCGAGCTTTCCCCAGTACGGACGGGGCACGCTACCGTGCTCCCGGATCAGGCGAACCCATACGCCGAGCGGTGCGGTCGCGGCGAGGTGCGGGGGCGTACGCGCTTTACTTTGCAAGACGGTCGTTTCTTATGACCGGCGCTCAACGACCGTGATTCTGAAGCTGGCATCCGGAGCGGTCGTTGTGGAATAGTCGAACTTCATCCTGTAATCCGGGGGGTCCATGACGACGTGGACACGGTGAAGAATCGTGGCCAGCGTCAGCATCATCAGCGCCTCGGCGAAACGGTCGCCCAGGCAGCGATGGGTTCCCATGCCGAAAGGGGCGTAAACGCCGGGCTTTCTGTGCTCTGCCCGTTCCGGCGTATAGCGGTCGATATCGAACCGCTCCGGGTCCGGGTAGTGTTCCGGGCAGTGGTGCGGGACCGTCGTGGCCACGATGGCGTGCGTACCCGCCGGGACAGTGTAGCCGGCGAACTCGAATGTATTGACTGCCTGGCGCAAGGCCGCCGGAGCCACCGGGTACAAACGCAGGGTCTCCATTGCAACGCGGTGGGTCACGTCCATGGCCCGAAGCTTTTCGGCCGTCGGGCCGCCGTTCGCAAACAACGAGTCGATCTCCGGACGCACGCGAGACAGGACACCCGGATGCTTGAGCACCGAATAGAGCATGAGTGCATTCACGCTGGCGGCGGTGTGCAGCCCGGCCACGAACGGTCCGATGCAGGCAGAAAACAGATCGTGCTCGGGCAGCAATTGCGGGTCGGACCGGTGAAGCTCCATCACGTCGTCGATGAGGTCGGGTTCCCTGTCGGTGCTGCGCTGCGGCGCGTGTGCTTCCAGCACGCGTTCGTACAGCCCCTGAATCCGGCTGCGGGCGCGGCGCATCCGTGGCGTCTTCATCGCGAGCTCGGGTCGCCGATGCATGGCTCGTACGGCCAGCAACCGATCGAAAAAGTATGACAGGTCGTCCAGGTCGTCCTTCGCGGAGACGCCGGTGCATATCCGGCCGATCTGTTCACCTACGATGCGCTGCATGGCGGGCATCACGCTCAAAGGTCGCCCCTTCGGCCATTCGTCTATGAAGCTGGAGGCAATGTCGCAGACCTCGGCCGCACGCTTGAGGATGAACGCGTGTGAATATCCGTCCTTCAGTGCGCGCCGCAGCTGAAAGTGATCGCCCCCGTCCATGCTCAGAATGAACCGGTGCACCCCCAGCGCGTCGGCCACCCCCTCGAACGCCTCAAGGGTGCGGAAACAATTCTTTCCACTCCGCTGAAGGAGCACATTGGCGCGGGGTCCTGCCAGGACCGTAAAGTCGCGCGAGAATGCGCGCACGCGAAAAACAGGGCCGAGAATCCGATATTGCCGGACCAGGAACGAAACGATGTTGCCCGTCATGCTGAAGGCGTTTCCGGCAAAGGGGAGTCCGCCGCCCTCGGCCATCGGCAGTGCGGCCAGCGCCCGGGCGCGTTCGGCGGATGTCGGCACTCCGCGGATCCGCCCGTCCGCCTGCGCCGCGCCGGTTATTCCCGCTTCGCCAATGGCCTGGAAAACCGCCCGTCCGATCAGGTCCAGACGCCGGAAGAGATCGAGCCGCTCTTTCACCTCCTCCCGCTCGGCCCGTGAAAGAAGGCGTTCGAACAAGCCACTTGCGTGAACGAGGGAGATCAGCATGGCGTCGCGGGGGGTCGGCACCTCTTCGCTGAACAGGACCCCCATGATGCGCACTTCAACCTCACGCTCGGCCTTCCCGTCGACCGTGGGATACCTGCGGGCGCGAACCACTCGGCGTGACAGCGACAGTGGGTGCCCTCTTTCCCGCTCCAGGATGCTCTTGCCGACCAGCTGTTCTATGGCCGCGTCGCGGATCTTGTCCGCAACGGGGGCCTCGCCCAGGCGTTGCACCCAATACGCGGCGTCGCACGGGTCGCCCGCCTTGCCGGTGATCGTGGCGAGCGAAAGGTCGAGCAGGCCATCGCCGACCGGGCTGGAATCGACGACGAAAAGATGCTCAGGGTCGGTGTCGATGCGTTCCTCCAGCGCCAGGTCCATCAGGACTGCGCCCGCCAACGCGTATCTCAGGGACGGGGCCGGAACCGGTGCCAGATCGCCGTGCTCCTTGTCGATGAGAAGCAGCAGCAATTCCTCGGCCAATCTCAACATGGCTGAAACGAGGGCGGCCGAATAGTGGACGCCTTCCCGGAATCAAGGTCCTGGAGTGGTTCTTGTGCATTCGGACAATCCTGCCCACCGGTGCCTTGCGTTGACGGAGTCCCGCGTCCGATGACAGCGTTCGGACCAGGCGACAAAGTCGCGTATGGAACCGCACCACGGTTAACATGGGACAGGTCCGGGCAAGGAACTTCGGATTCCAGGCCTGAACCCGGACTCACGGTTCGAAATCCACTTTCTGGGACGCGGCCAGAGCAGAATGGCGGGCGTTCGCACACCGTGGTGATCGGGAATCGACCGAAAAAGTCCCGTTTGGACGCTGTTCGATTCGCCGCGAAATCCTTGTGGCGCAAAATAGCATTGACGACGTTCTTTAATTTTTTGCCTGAAATTGTTCCGTATATTGCAATACTGGTTCCGTACATTGCAATGACAATTGGAGTTGAACGAAGCCGATACACGGCAGTTTCCCGGGGCTTCGGTTCGCCATTGAGTTTGAGGTTCGGTCGGGGCTGATCGTTGCCACCGTCTGCCTTCTTTCCTTCTTGGCCGGCGCTATCCTTCTTCTCGTTGATGGACCGTTGTTGGATGGGTTGGCGGCGCACCATCCCGACCCGAGGGAGATTCTCGATGACCCAATCCGACACCAGGACAGTCACGCCGTTTCGACAGCGGATGATCGACCAGATGCGCATGGCCAGCCTGACCGAAAACACGCAATACGCCACCATCCTCGAGATTCGCCGGCTGGCCAGACACACCCGCCAGTCGCAGGACCGGCTCGATGCCGAACAGGTCCGGGCCTGGCTCAAGGGGCGGATCGACTGCGGACTCAAATCCCGCTCGACAAACGTGGCTCTCGCTGCCCTGAAGTTCCTGTACCGCTATGTGTTGCGGCGCCCGGAACTTGTCGAGGGTCTCCGCAACCGGAGAAGCTCGCGAACGCTGCCACGTCCTGCCCATCGGAAACAAACAGGGGCTCAACTCCAATCGTTCCGTTTGCCAGATTGGCGGCAAGGAGACGCATCAACCGATTCGCGGCGTTCTATCCGGACCCGAGGGTCTAGCCCGCGTGTCGACGATCGCCGCAAATGCCGGTTCGGCCAACCGCTACGCGCGGATGTCGGTGGTTCGATACGATTTCGGCTTTGCTGGCGACGCGTCAGAATGTTGTCCCCAATTGGGATTGCGATTTTCAGGAGGCCGCGGCATGGTGTTCGATGAATTCGAGAAGGCCGCTGACGTCGCGGAATCAGATCGTGGCGTTCGGTGTGCGTCTGGGCAACTGGACAGCTTGATGGCGCTCGGACCGGTCTTCGAATTGCCCATCTCGCGTTTGCATTGTCGGCCTTGGCCCTTGGCTGGGCTGACCGTGACGTGCGACCGACGGACTACGGGAATTGTAACGCCCGTTGAAGACAAGCCACCTGACCAGGGCGTTTCACTGTGACGGGAGAAATCCGGATGAAATCGAGTCTGGCAGCCGGCACGATTCTCATCTCTGCCCTGGCCCTGCCTTGTTCGGCGCACGAAGCCCCCGACCATGAGCATGCCGAATTGGTACCGATTCCGGAGTACCATTTGCCCTTTGGCGAGGCTGGCGCTGCAGCCTCGTTACAGGCTGCCGAAGCCTTTCTGGCCAGCCTCGACGAGGCGATCAGGTCTCAGATCATGTTCGACCTCGATGCCGAAGAGCGTGCAGGCTGGTCCAACCTTCCTGCCGGATCGTTCCCCCGCGCCGGAATATCCGTGGGCGAGCTTTCAGACGACCAGCGAAAGCTGCTTTTCGACTTTCTGGCTTCCTCTCTGAGCGAAGAGGGCTATCGGAGAGTCAAGGCCGTCATGGCCGCGGAGGCCTATCTGAACGGGCTCAGGTCGTCGGCCGCACGGCGGAAAATCGCGCCCGAGTATTACTGGATCTCGTTTTACGGTACGCTGTCTGCGACCTCTCCCTGGGGATGGCAATTCGGCGGGCACCATCTGGGACTGAACCTGTCGTTGGAAAGCAACCGCGTCACGGCTATGTCTCCCAGTTTTGTTGGCACTGAACCGACAGTCTTCACCCACAATGGGGTGGAGTATGAGTCGGTGGTCGACATGCATCGAGCGGGACACGCGCTCTACGCTGCGCTCAATACTGCGCAACAGGCCGCGGCGCGCGGCCGCTTCCGGGTGGGGCCCGGTGAAGTTCGCACGGGCCCCGGCAGGGACGGTTACATCCCTGAGACCATTGGCCTGAGCGCTGCCGAAATGACCGCAAGGCAGAAAGCGTTACTCCTGGCTGCCATTGATCGTTGGGTTTCGATCCAACCCTCCGAGAACGCGGTTCGCCGCATGGCGGAACTCGAGGCCGACCTGGATCGGTTATACTTCGCCTGGTCCGGGAGCGACAAAATAAACAGGCGAGCCTACATGCGTATTCAAGGCCCCACGCTTATCATCGAGCTCGTTTCGACAGGAGGCGATCTGGGACACTATCACACCATCTATCGCAATCCGACATCGGAATATGGTGGCTTGGGTCCGTGATTGTTCAGTGCGGAGCGATTGTTCGACGTCGATCACCCTTGCGTCCAACAAAATTCGTGACGAATTCCGCCGCCCTTGCCTCTGGGACGGGGCTCTCTTCCTGACTGATTCCTACATTCAATTTGATCGACGCGCCAAAGTCTTGGGGATGACAACGGGGATCGCGCAAGGGCATCGCGGGAGCGAAGCAAGCGTTTTCAACGATCCAAAAATGATGGAAATCTATCCTGTAGAGGGCAGATCAGGTCTCGTTGGGGATGCAACGTTTGGCCCGTCGGTGCCAGAGCCGATGGTGGGCAAGACTTGCGAATTCTGCCTGCGTCTTCAGCGAGTGTCCAGGCCATCATGGGCGGGTCATGAAGGCTGCGTGAAAACGGTGACTTCATCGCGTCACCTTGAATCGGCAATCGGGACCTTTGGGGCGCCGACTTGATGGCGTTTTTCATCTTGCCGTCGCTCCTGACATGGCAAAATGTTCGTTGGTGATCTCAATCGTCCATGCTCCCTTGTTTGTGTATCAAGCATTGCCTATTTTTGGACTCGGCGGATTCTGCCCTCCTCGTGTTAGGCGATATTCCAGTTGCCGATAATCTTCTCTTGGGAGCTGGCTCTGCGTCGGGTCTTGGCCCTTTGCATCCGGTGCCCACCTGGTTGGACCGGGCTACAGGGAATACCCCAGCCACCACGGTTGTCATGGCGGATCCGCCGGTTCGCCTCTTCCGGGCGAACGACAGTCAGCGGATCCGATCGCCAGTGACCATTGCCGAAGCCAAAGCGCGGATTCGACGGGAGGCGCTTCGGCGTCGCCGGCTTCACGCTGCTGATGGCGCCGATGAAACGGCTCAGGCCAATCAGCGTCTCATCGACTTCCTCTCCCGTTCCGGTGGAGCCCGGATTCTTGCTGGCTATTATGCGATCAACTCCGAAATCGATCCCCTGGCGGCGTTGGTGTTCGCCGGGGAATGTGGGATGGACGTCTGTCTGCCAGTTGTCGTGGCGGCGGGGATGCCGCTTGAGTTTCGCCGGTGGAATCCAGGAGACAGGCTGGTCGAAAATGCGTTCGGAACTTCGGTTCCCGCAGCAAGGGTGGTCCTCGATCCGGACGTCCTGGTCGTGCCGATGGTCGCGTTCGACAAGGCTGGCTACCGGTTGGGTTACGGCGGTGGCTTCTACGACCGGACGCTGCAACAGCTGCGCTACCGGGCAGGCCATCGGGGCCGGTCCATTGTTGCCGTCGGGTTCGCCTATGACGCCCAGGAAGTGCCGTCCGTCCCGCGGGACGCGAACGACCAGCGCCTCGATGTAGTGATCACCGAAACGCAGTTCCTGATCTCGGAGTGGGAAGCAGACGAGCCCGATTCCGATGTCCGAACGGCCACAGCCATCAAGGCGTAGACCGAGTCCGTGCCCTTCGTCGACACTTTCCCTGCGAGTGGGGTACCGGCCCCGGCGAATGTACCGCACCGACAACGAATGCTGTTGAAACGGTATTCGGCGATTAGTAAGGCGCCCGTGATATCGTCGGCGCCGGCACAGTCGGAAAAAACCCGCTGGAACGCTGTGGTGGCGCAACTCCATTCGAAAAGGTTCCCATGAGACTGTTGTATCTCGGAGATGTGGTCGGACGCTCGGGACGGAGGGCGGTCGGAGAACATCTGCCGCGTCTTCGCAAGGAGAAGGACCTCCATTTCGTGGTCGTCAATGCGGAGAATGCGACCAACGGCCGGGGCCTCACCATGGCCCATGCCGGTGAACTGTTTCGGGCCGGAGCCAACTGTCTGACCCTCGGCGATCACGCGTTTGATCAGCGGGAAATGGTTCGCGGCGTCGAAACGGACCGGCGCATCCTGCGGCCGTTGAACTATGGCAAGACGGTTCCCGGCCATGGTGCTGCGACTTTCGAGACGCCGGCCGGGCATCGGGTTTACGTTGCCCAGGTGCTTGGCCGCGTCTTCATGCGGCCGAACTTCGACGATCCATTCTCCGCCATCGACACCGCCTTGAAGCCGGTGCCGCTCGGTGTTCGTGCCGATGCAATCATCGTTGATGTTCATGCCGAGGCGACGTCGGAAAAGAATGCACTGGGCTGGTATCTCGACGGGCGGGTGTCACTCGTTGTCGGTTCCCATACTCATATCCCCACCGCCGACGGACGAATCCTTCCCGGCGGTACCGCCTATCTGACCGACGCCGGCATGTGCGGAGCCTACGACGGTGTCATCGGATTCGACAGGGAGGTTCCTATCGGTCAGTTCCGGACCGGCATGAAGACGTCCGCAGCGACGCCGGCGAAAGGCCCCGCGACCGTTTCGGGAATCCTTGTTGAAACCGATGACGCCACCGGACTGGCCAAGTCCCTGGAACCGGTTCGAATCGGAGGTGCACTTGCGTCTTGCTGACAAGGGGAAATGATCGCGCCATCCTTTGGCTGATGCTCATGCTGATCGGTGCCGTTTGGGGACTGACCATGCCGCTCACCAAGATTGCCGTATCGACCGGACACGGTCATTTCGGATTGATTTTCTGGCAACTCGTGATGTCCGGATGCTGCCTGGCCGTACTGGCCTATTTTGGTGGGCGGCGACGACGGGTCCGGCCACTGACCTGGCCGCGACTGTTGATCTGTGTCGTGATCGCGCTCGCCGGGACGGTCATTCCCAACACATTCTCCTACCAGGCTGCCGTCCATCTCCCGGCCGGCGTGATGTCGATCATTGTCTCGCTGGTCCCGATGATGGCGCTTCCGATCGCCGTTCTGATCGGCGTTGAACGATTCAGGCTTGGGCGGTTCTCCGGAATCCTGCTTGGAGCTGTCGCCATTGTTCTTCTGCTGGGCCCGGATACGAGTCTGCCGAATCCCGCTGCATCGGTCTTCGTGCTGATCGCGTTGATTTCGCCCTTCTGTTATGCCGGTGAGGCGAATTTCGTCGCCCGGTACGGGCTTGCCGGACTGAATCCGATCGAGGCCCTGTTCTGGGCCAGCTTACTCGGTGTTCTTATTGCCGTGCCCCTTGTCCTCGTCTCGAGTCACTGGGTCGATCTGTCGGTCTCTTGGGGACCGGCGGAGTATTCGTTGTTGTCACTTTCGGTACTACATGCCCTTTGCTACTCTGGATATGTGTGGCTTGTCGGGCGGGCGGGAAGCGTCTTCGCTTCGCAGGTCGCCTATGTCGTGACGGGATTCGGAGTCTTCTGGTCCATAGTCCTTCTCGGTGAAGCCTATTCCGGCTGGGTCTGGGGGGCTGTTGTCCTGATGACCGCAGGCCTGATCATGGTCCAGCCGCGACCAGGGTCCGATTTGCCGGCCGAAAGGCGGTAACAGGTCTGAGTCCGGCCGGAACCCCGGCACTGGGATCGCCAATGGAACCGTGTTCGCGGTCGGCACGCGGGACAGTTAGGAGAGGCAGTGCCGATGGATGCCATCGTCATTTCCGAATCCTGGCAGGCGGCTCTGGCCATCGCCGTCGTCGGAGGCATGTTCGCAGCCTTTCTCTGGGAGAGGTTTCCTCCGGAAGTCATCGCCTTCACGGCTGCGACGACAATGATCGTGATCGGAATCGTCGGGTATGACGATGCCCTGGACGTATTCTCGAACCCGGCACCTTGGACAGTCGCGGCGATGTTCATCATGTCCGGTGCGCTGGTTAGGACCGGCGCCCTGGCCCTCGTCACCGATTGGGTCGGTCAGCACGCGCAACGAAACCCGGCCAGGGTTCTTGGCGTTCTCGCGTTCTTGGTGATCGCCGCTTCCGCATTCATGAACAACACGCCGGTCGTGGTCGTGCTCATTCCGGTCGCGATGAAGGTGGCGAAGGCACTGGGAACGACGGCATCGAAGCTGCTTATTCCGCTCTCCTATGTGGCGATTCTCGGTGGCATGTGCACCTTGATCGGAACCTCGACAAACTTGATCGTCGACGGTGTGGCCCGTTCCAACGGTCTCGAACCCTTCGGCATCTTCGAGGTCACTCCGATGGCGGTGATCCTGGTGGCTTACGGGTTGGGTTACATCCTGATCTTCGCGCCCCGACTCCTGCCTGAAAGGGAAACCGTCAGCAGTATTCTCGGGGAACGGAGCGCGAAACGGTATTTCACCGAGGTCAGCGTGTCGCAGGGCAGCGCGTTCATCGGTCGCAATCCGATGAAAGTGGCGGAGTTCCGGCATCAAGGGGGCCGCGTCATCGATGTCGTCCGTGAAGAAGTATCGTTGCGGCGGAGTCTTCCGGATGTCACGCTCCATGAAGGTGACCGGGTGGTTCTGCGCACGGATGTCGGTGAACTTCTCGCGCTCAGGGAGCATCCTGCGGTTTCGGTCGGCGATACAGTGGCCTCGAGGGAATCGGCGACCGTCGAAGCGCTGATCACGCCGGGTTGCCTGCTGGTCGGCAAGCGCGTCAATGCCCTTGGCCTGCGTCGACGCTACGGGATCTATCTCCTGGCGGTGCACCGGAAGAACCAGAATCTCCGGGGGCAGCTCGACGCCGTCGTGGTCCAGGTTGGCGACACGCTGCTTCTTGAGGGTGCGCCAGCCGACATTCGTCGGCTTTCGGTCGACATGAATACCGTCGACCTTGTCGAACCCGATGTCCGTCCGTTCCGCCGGTCGCATGCTCCCTGGGTGGTTCTTGCCCTTCTCGCGGTTGTGGTGCTGGCAGCGTTCGGAGTCGCTCCGATCCTGGTTTTGGCGATGGTGGCTGTCGCCTTTGTCCTGCTCATTCGGTCCATTGGGGCGGAGGAAGCCTTCGGGTCTGTCGACGCCCGTCTGATTGTGCTGCTGGTCTCCATGCTGGTGGTTGGTTCAGGGCTGGAGAAGTCCGGTGCGGTGGCGCTCATCGCCGATGGCGTGGCACCGGTCATCGGCCAGTTGCCGCCGTTCTTCATCGTCTGGTCGGTCTATCTTCTGGCTTCGGTACTCACCGAACTGGTGTCCAACAATGCGGTGGCAATCATCATCACACCGGTTGCGATTGCGCTCGGGGTTTCAGTAGGTGTCGACCCGCGTCCGCTGGTGGTTGCGGTGATGGTTGCGGCCTCGGCAAGTTTTGCGACGCCTGTCGGTTACCAGACCAATACTCTTGTCTACAGCCTTGGTGGATATACGTTTTTCGATTTCATGCGTATGGGGCTGATGCTGAATTTTACAGTTGGTATTCTTGCGAGCCTCCTGATTCCAATGTTCTGGCCATTGTACCCGGCTGCCGGCTGAGGATCCCCACGGGTGCAGGATTTCCCTCGGGAGTGGCCGGGGCGGATTCCATTCGAAACCGTGTGGTGCTGCTGGTCGTTGTTGTGATCCGCCACGGTACGGGAGTTGGCGACAATGAGCCACGGTCCCGGGCAGTCCTGTCGCCGCCACAGTAGCTTTCGACGGTGTCCCAATAACGACCGTCTGCAGCTTCAAGGTGGCCGACTACATGAGGGAGCGACCCTGATATTCTCCACGCCTTTGGGGATCAGGCCCTGGCTTTTTGTCGGGCACCGTCTCGCCGCTGCCTGCGCCTGCCAGGATTGGGAATGAATATCGTGGGGTGGCGGGTTGGCGGCGCATATTCTCCCTGCGGCGGGCGTCAGGCGGTCGAAAACGCCTGCGGAGGGCCGCTTACGCGGCAGGGTCGCGTGCACGATCTCCGGAAGGGCGGAGGCGAATGGGGGCGCCCGCGGGAATTGCCGCTGCCAATGTTTCAGCCCGGACGGTTGGCCTCGGCTTCGAGGATGCGGATTCGTTCGATCAGTGCATCGAATCCCGGTGCATTGTCGCCGACGATGCGGGCGTGGCGCATGGCGTCGTAGTCCGATTGCAGGGCGTGAATCTGGTCATCGTCGGGGACGAGACGCAGGTGGCCGTTGAGGCATTGATCGTAGTTGGCGTTGCCAGCGTGGAAGAACACCTTCTTGTGTCGGACGACATCTTGCAAGAGAGCACGGTCTGAGAGCGCGGCCCGGCCGACATCGTGTGCGGCGAGGCACGCGAGATCAAACCAGTGTCGGGAAAGGCGATCGGGCCGGTCTGCGAGCCTGCGCCGGTGGCACTCAACATGGATGAGCGTTGCCTTTTCCCAGAAGGTGCGTGTCGGAGAGAGCACCGTAACGGTCGCGGTGGGAAAGTCGAGGTCCTGGGTCATTGCTGCGATGTCCGGGACGATTTCGTGCTGCTCGTTCGGATCGATGACGTTGCGGCCCCCGAACTCCAGCAGGACCGCACTGTTGGCATAGCCGCCGGGCTCTTCGACCGCGGACGGATAGGCGAAGCGGAGGGTCTCGCCATCGTCGCCAAGGTGGATTTCGTAGCGGCCGTTCGGTGCGAGGCGTCCGGCGGCGGTGTCGAGGGCGGGGGCCACGACGTCGCAGACGTAGATCGCGACGCGGTCCTTGAGGCGTTCGCTGAACCGCCGGATCTGGGTGCGACTGGCGCCTTCGGCAAAGGGATCAAAGGAGTCTTCGAAGGCGCGGTAGTCGAGCGTGACGTCCACATCCTCGGAAAACCGGTCGATGACGCCGTAGACCTTCGAGAGCGACGTGCCCCCCTTGAAAGCCATCGGATGCGGGTCGGGCATGGAGAAGAGGGCTTCAAGGACCCAGCAGATCCAGATGTCCTTCTCCAGGATGACAGCTGAGCGCCCGGCGTTGCCGGCCACGGTGCGAAGGATGTCGGCGCGCTCACGGGATTCGAGGGAAAGAAACGGCTCAGCCATGGAGCGTCTCCCGGACGGCGGTTGCGAGCGCAGTCGCCATCCAGACCGGCATCTCGGCGGAGCGCAGCTTCCGGAACTCTGCCGGGCCGAGCGCAGCAGCGATCGTGGCGACGACCTCCGGCGTCACGTTGTCTTTGCCGAGATACCACAGCGCGGAGAGTGCAGCGCCCGTCGCCTCTCCGGCAAACTGCAGCCGGCGGCGGTTCGAGGTGTGGATCATCCTGACGGTAATGCCGGCAATCCGGATCGTGCGGGACGAGGCGCTGGTATGGAACACGGGTGCAGTCGGCACCTGTGTGCTGAGCCTGAACCGTCGGGCGGCTTCGGCGCCGTGGATCTGGACCGTCTCGCCATTGCTGCGTGCGATGACGTTGACCACCTCGTGGATGTCGGGGAGGACGGCACCGACGAACCGGCTCGTTCTCGGACGAACGAAGACGCCATGGGCGAGACGCTGGATTTCGCCTTCGCCGACGAGGCGGGAAAGCGTCCGGTCAATGGCGCTGCGGGTGCCGTACTTCAGAAAGTGGGCACCGGTGAAGGGCTTGCCTTGCGGCAGCTTGCTGACAGCAGTTCGAATTGCTTTTGCGGTGGACATGGCGTATCTCTTTTTGTCTGAAAATATAATGGTATTTTTGACAAATTCAAATGGCGGTACCCAGCACCGGACATTCCCGTTAACGCGGTTGCTTGCTTTCGAGAGGGTGTTGGCGGTCGAATATATGGATAGTGGGCAGCCATCATGTCGGTTTGCTCAGGATTGGCTGTTGACCCTTCGATATTAATGAGAATAAAACAAGAACAAAACAAGAATATAAAGCGGATCTAACCCATTCAGAACGTTGCCGCCAGTGCCGGGAGAGCTGTTCGCCTCCGGAATCACGATGATTTTCCGGTCATCGGTCCAATCCGCCTGCGCCGGGGACGCCTGCATGAAGTGATGGGAGACAGCGCCGATGTCTTTGCCGTCATCGTCGCATCGCGCCTGTCCGGGCCGGTGATCTGGGTGGGTGACCGGAATGCGGTGGACTCGCTTGCGCCCATGGCCTTGCAGGAATTCATCGATCCGGCGCGGATGATCCTGACCGGGTGCACGACGCGAAAGGAGATCCTCTGGGCCAGCGAGCAGGCGATGCGGACGCATGGCATGTCCTGTGTCATCGTCGAACTTCACGATGGCCTGACTCTCCGCGACAGCCGCCGCCTGCAGTTGGCTGCCGGAAATTCCGGTTGCACCGGCATTATTCTCATTGCCGGTCGTGCCCATACGTCTGCTGCCCAGACCCGTTGGGAATGTGTGGCCAGTCCCGAGGAAGAGGACGCAAAAGGCCGGGAGGCAGGAGACCGGGAGGCAGGAGACCGGGGAGCAAGGGACCGGAAGACAATGGGCTGGGAGTGGCGCTGCACGAAGAACCGGCAGGGAGAACTCGGCGTCTGGCGGTTACAATGGCTGGGGGGAGAAGATGGCAGGGCAGGGAAAGCGCGTGCTGTCCGTCTGGTTTCCGCGTCTGCCGCTTGACCGGTTTCGGCGCCGGAATGATCCCCGTATCGGCGGTGCCTTTGCGATCATCGCCCGGTTCGGGAATGCTTGGCGGCTGACCCATCCGAATGATGTGGCGATCGGAACGGGTCTGACGCCAGGATTGCCGGTGGCGGATGCGCGATCCATCTGTCCTGATCTTCTGACGGAACCGGGTGATCCGACCCGTGAAGCCGAACTTTTGCGAGCCTTGCGGCGCTGGGCCGACAGGCTGTCGCCCCGGGTGGCGCTCGACCCGCCGGACGGGCTGTTGCTCGACATCACCGGATGCGCCCATCTCTTCGGTGGTGAGACGGGGATGGCGGCCCATGCCCGCCAGGGATTTCACGATCTGCAGATCGAAACCCGCATGGGGATCGCCGATACCGGAAAGGCGGCATGGGCGTTGGCGCGCTACGGTTCCGACCGGGTCGGAATGGCTCCGCCCGGCGGGACCCTGGAATGCCTGCGTCCCCTTCCGGTTGCCGCTCTTGGCCTGCCTACGGACGTGGTCGCGGACTTGCGCCGAACCGGAGTGCGGACCATCGGACAGCTTCGGGCCATCCGGTCTTCGGAACTGCTGCGCCGTTTCGGACCTGAACCGGCGCAAGGCCTGGACCGTGCTCTGGGACATGTCCCCGATCCGATAACGCCGCAGGTCGCGGATCCGGTCTATGCCGCCTGCATGACCCTGCCGGATCCGATCGGGCTGATCGATGATCTTGTCCGGGTCCTGGAGAGACTGGGCGATTCCGTTTGCGGACGTCTTCAGGCGGTTCGGAAGGGCGCCCGCCGCTATCACCTGACCATCCGATGTGTGGATACCGGCAATCACCTTCGGACCGTCGGATTTGCCGAGCCGGTCCATGATACGGCAGCGCTGCTGCAGCAATTCAGACACGCCCTGGAAACGCTGACGGTCGAATTCGGTGCCGATCGATTCCGTCTCGTTGCCGATGACGTGGAGCCGGTTCAGAGCCGGCAGAGGCGTTTTGACGGATTCGACCGCGGCAACCGGGGCGGTCAGAGTGGCGATGATGGTGTCGATGTCGCGGAGATTGTCTCGACCCTCGGCAACCGCCTCGGTTTCGACCGCATCCGCCAGTGGCTGCCTGGTGACAGCCATTTGCCGGAGCGGGAGTTCACTTCCGTGGAAGCGGTGCAGTGTGCCCGTTTGCCGGTCTGGAAGAGGAGTCCGCGCAGACGACCAATCCGGCTCTATACCAACCCGGAATGCCTGCGCATGCTTGAGCCGGGCCGTCCGCCGAGGACATTCGAATGGCGCCGCCGGCAGTATGAAATCGCCAGCGCCGAGGGGCCGGAACGGCTGGCCTCGGAATGGTGGCGGGAGGGCGTCCGGCCGCCACGCGACTACTGGCGGATTCAGACCACCACCGGATTGCGGTTGTGGCTGCTGACCTATCCGGGACCAAGACGGTCCGACTGGTATGTTGCGGGCCGTTTCCCGTGAGTTATGCGGAACTTTGCGTCACCAGCAATTTCACCTTTCTCACGGGGGCGTCTCATCCTGAGGAACTGGTCACCCGCGCCCATGAACTGGGCCTGTCCGCCATCGCCATCACCGATACGAATACATTCGCCGGCATCGTGCGGGCGCATGCGGCGGCAAAGGCGCTCGGACAGCGTTACATCGTGGGCGTGCGCCTCCGCTTGACGGACGGTGCCGAGGTTCTCGCCTATCCGAAATCCCGCAAGGGCTACGGCCATCTCTGCCGTCTGCTGACGGCCGGCAAGCGTCGTGCGGTCAAGGGCCAATGCGAACTGTTCCTGGATGATGTCCTGGAATGGGGCGGTGACTGCGTGCTGATCGTCTCCGGGACGGTTCGGGCCTTTGCCGTGCTGGAGGCTCTCAGGGCCGCCTTTGGCGATGACACCTTTGCCGGCGCCGCGCCGCGCTATGACGGGGATGACGAGACGCATTTCGAACGGTGTGCCGCCCTCGCGGCCCGCGCCGGCGCCCGGCTGGTCGCCATGAGCGATGCGCTCATGCACCATGGCCGACGCCGGCGGCTGGCCGATGTTTTGTCCTGCATTCGCGAAAAGACGACCATTGGCAGGCTGGGACGGCTGGCGTTGCCCAATGCCGAACGCCGCCTCAGATCGGAGTTCGAAATCCGGCGATTGTTCAGGAACCACCCCGGGGCCGTCTCGAATGCTGCCGTCATTGCCGGGCGCTGTACCTTCTCGCTCGACGAACTCCGGTACGAGTATCCGGAGGAAATCACTGGTGGCCTGCGTCCGGACGACCGGTTGCGGGACCTGACCGAGGCCGGGCTGACCCGCCGCTATCCCGGCGGTCCGCCGCTTGATGTCCGGACCATGGCCAGGAAGGAACTGAAGCTGATCGCCGAACTCGACTATGCGCGCTATTTCCTGACCGTCCATGATGTGGTGGCCTTCGCCCGGTCCCGGGGGATTCTCTGCCAGGGGCGGGGAAGCGCCGCCAATTCCATCGTCTGTTATGCGCTCGGCATCACCGAGGCGACGCCGGAGACCATTTCAATGGTTTTTGAGCGCTTCATCTCGGCGGCGCGGGATGAACCGCCGGATATCGACGTGGATTTCGAACATGAACGCCGCGAAGAGGTCATCCAGCACATCTACGGAAAATACGGGCGCCACCGTGCCGGCATCTGCTCGACGGTCGTTCATTTCCGCTCCCGCGCTGCCATCCGTGAAGTCGGGAAGGCGATGGAGCTTTCGGACGATGTCGTTGCCGCGCTTTCCAGCCAGGTCTGGGGCTTGTCGAATACGGGAATCTCCGGCGAGTCCGCAGAGGCGGCAGGTCTCGATACCCGGGATCTCCGATTGCGGCAGACCCTGGAACTGACCCGGGAGATTATTGGTTTCCCCCGGCATCTCTCCCAGCATGTGGGCGGTTTCGTCATCACCCGGGGACGTCTGGATGAACTCTGCCCGGTCGAGAATGCGGCCATGGATGACCGCACCGTCATCGAATGGGACAAGGACGACATCGACGTCGTGGGCATGCTGAAGGTGGATGTGCTGGCCCTCGGAATGCTGACCTGCATCCGCAAAGCCTTTGACCTTCTCCGAAGCTGGAAGGGGCTCGATTACGGGATGTCCACGATTCCGCCGGAAGACCCGGCAGTCTACGACATGCTCTGTGTTGCCGATTCCCTCGGCGTGTTCCAGGTGGAAAGCCGGGCGCAGATGAATTTTTTGCCGCGCATGCGGCCGCGGACTTTCTATGACCTGGTGATCCAGGTGGCGATCATCCGTCCCGGTCCCATCCAGGGCAACATGGTCCACCCCTTCATCAAGCGCCGCCGGGGCGAGGAGCCGGTGGCCTTTCCGTCGAAAGACCTTGAGCCGGTTCTCGGAAAGACGCTGGGGGTGCCGCTGTTCCAGGAACAGGCGATGCAGATCGCGGTTGTCGCCGCCGGGTTCAGTGCCACCGAAGCCGATCAACTGAGACGGTCGCTGGGGAGTTTCCGGGGGCCCGGCACAGTGGAGGCCTTCCGGGAACGCTTTATCAGCGGATGCCTCGACAACGGCTATGACCGGACCTTTGCGGAAAACTGCTTCCGGCAGCTTGAGGGCTTCTCCGGCTACGGATTCCCGGAAAGCCATGCGGCGAGTTTTGCGCTCCTGGTCTATGTCTCCTCCTGGCTGAAGTGCCACCATCCGGAGGTCTTCTGCTGTGCGCTGCTCAATTCCCAGCCCATGGGTTTCTATGCGCCGGCGCAGATCATACGGGATGCCCGCGCCCATGGCGTGACGGTGCTGCCGGTCTGCGCCGAATACAGTTTCTGGGACAATGTCCTGGAACCGGCGGGGGACGGTCGGGGCTCGCTCGCCGTGCGTCTCGGCTTCCGGCAGATTTACGGTTTCAGCGAGGAGGACGCCAGCCGGCTGACAGGGGCCCGCGGCAATGGCTACCGGTCCATCGACGCCATCTGGCGGCGGGCCAAGCTGCCCCGGCCGGCGCTGTCACGCCTGGCCGGTGCCGATGCCTTTGCCGGATACGGGCTGAACCGTCGCGACGCTCTCTGGGAGGTGAAGGGGCTTGGCGGCGACGGACCCTTGCCGCTCTTCGCGCAGCATGGAGAGGGTTTGCCCAGCATCGCCACTGCGCTGCCGCCGATGTCCCGCGAGGAGGAAGTCCTCGAGGATTATCTCACCACCCGTTTCACCCTTCGGGATCATCCGGTCCGGCTGCTGCGTCCGGCGATTGGCCGTTTCGATTCCGCATCGACGTTGCGGGACACGCCGGACGGTCAATGGGTGACGGTCGCCGGACTGGTCACCACGCGCCAGAGACCTGGCACAGCCAGCGGCGTCATCTTTCTGTCGCTGGAGGATGATACCGGCGTTTCCAATGTCATCGTGTGGCCGAAGACCTTCAGCCAGTACCGCAAGGCGGTCATGGCCGGGCGGTTTCTCAGGGTTGGCGGACGGCTGCAGAGGGAAGGTATCGTCACCCATGTGATATCCTCCCGCATCGAGGACTTGTCCCCGATGCTTGATGCCTTCGGCGAACCCGGCGCCGCCGGCATGCCTGCCGAGGCCGTTGACGATCATGCCAACGCGACCGCCAGGACCGCCGGAAACGGCAGGCCCCGGGAGACCGGCGCCACCACGGAATCCGGGCCGGCCCGGCGGCAAGGGTCGCCCAACCCGGCCCACCGACCGCCATCGGATGTCGTTACCCGCAACGGGCGAACACAACGCCGGATCCGATCGGCCGGCCGCAGGCATCCACGTGAACAGGCCAAGGCTCTGTTCTGATCAGGGCTCTGGACATAACTCGTGCTGACCGTGACCCGTAACGGCGAGGTGCGCGGCGCTCTATGGGACGAGACCGCTTGCGGGCTTGGTCGCCGGAGGCGATAGAGCGCGGGCCGCAAGGCAACGCCCCAGAAAGGCAGTCGGGTTGGTTGAAGTGGTCGTAGAAGTCGATCTCGTATGGCCGGACAGCCTGCTAGTCCTGTGAGGAGTTGCATTGCCTTGCCCAACGGCTAGCCTGTCACCAAAAGAGAAGCCGAATGCCGCGCCAACCGCAGCGACGGAGGCGACCATGAACGACGAACCAATCGACAGGAATCCCGACATCCTGGGCGGCACGCCAGTGTTCACCCGCACAAGGGTCCCGGTGCGCATACTCATGGAGTACCTGGAGGCGGGCGACCGCCTCGACGACTTCTAGCAGGACTTCCCTTCGGTATCCCGGGACCAAGCGGTCGCTGTGCTTGAAAAAGCCAGGGTGATCCTCGCCGGCGAACAGGATGAGGCTGCTGTTTGACGAGTCCGTGCCTCGGCCCCTTCGGACGTCCTTTCCCGCCGCCTACGAGGTTCGGACCGTCCCCGAGATGGGATGGGCCGGGACCGGAAACGGCGCGCTGCTGCGCCTCGCCGCGGATAACGGTTTCGATGCGCTGCTTACCGTAGACTGCGGGTTCGCGCATCAGCAGAACCTGGACGACCTGCCGCTGCCAGTCGTCATCATGCTTGCCGCTGACTCTCAACTTGTTTGACGCGCTAGACGCACTTTCTCGAGCCATACTTGAGATTGCCAGTCGCAAGCTAATGCCTTCGGAGGGATAGGACGGACTCATAGGACTGGTTCGCCGGGGAGGCCTGATGCCTTGCCGCGTCGCGTTATCCGTTCGGTGCTTCCGGTCCATCGTGCTTGCAAGGGGGCTCTTGGTGCCAGACGGCCCCAAATGGAACGGCGTTGGTCGAGATTGAATACGTCCGTCAGATACCGGGCGACCGGGAGGCCAGGTGGATCGATGGATGGTTGTGCCAGAGGGGGCGGGTGGAGCGATTCTGATGTGGGCAAGGACGTGGGTAGGGCAACGAACCGGAATCCAAATAATCATTTTATATTATTAGGTTACGAGAATTTACCGAACCTCTCCCCAAGCCCCCGTCAGAGGCCGTTCAGATCGGCAAGTCAAGATTTCCGCCGCCGCGCCGGACGGCCGGATCGAGCACTTAACGAACCCCAAGCCTTTCGACATTCAGGGAAAGAATGACAGTGGCACGATGCCATTGCGGGTCGCCAGGTTCGCCGAGAGTGGTGCCCAGCGTCCCGAGCCTCAGGCGACATTCGGAATCGGTCGATCGATGTCGACATGGGCGGAAAACAAACTCCAGAACAAGGGAAAGGCGAACTCTCACGAGCCACGCCCGCGCCGCGGCGACAGCGTGATTTTCGGCAGGAGGGCACAGAAAGCGAACCGTCTCCCGGACTCGGGATTGAGCGGGGTGTGCGGGGACACCAGCTTGAACTGCTTTGTCGGCATTCAGTATAATCGACGCTGCCGACCGACGACATCGACATGGCGGCAAGGCGCGTGACTGCTGCACGCAAAATGGTCGGTTTCGTTGGGGCACATGAAGGACTGTGAGAGGGAACCGCATGGCAGGTCACTCGAAATGGGCGAACATTCAACACCGGAAAAGTCGACAGGACGCAAGCCGGTCACGGCTGTTCTCGCGACTGGCACGCGAAGTCACCGTTGCCGCCCGGCAGGGTGATCCGGACCCGGAAAAGAATCCGCGGTTGCGGCTGGCGGTCCGGGAAGCCAAGTCGAACTCGGTCCCGAAGGATGTCATCGAGCGGGCGATTTCCAAAGCTTCCGGCAATGACGGGGAAAACTACGAGGAGATTCGCTACGAGGGCTACGGCCCCGAGGGCGTTGCCGTCATCGTCGAGACCATGACTGACAATCGGAACCGGACGGCCGCGAGTGTTCGGTCCATTTTTGCCAAGTCGGGAGGAAGCCTGGCCGAAACCGGTGCGGTTGCCTACATGTTCGAGCGGAAAGGGTTCGTTCTCTACCCGGAGACAGCCGGCAGCGCCGACGACATGTTGGAGGCGGCCATCGAAGCTGGCGCCGATGACGTCGAGAGTTCCGATTCCGGTCATGAGATCTACTGTGAGGCCCATGATCTCAATGAGGTATCCCGGGCCTTGGAGGCAGCACTCGGAGAATCGGAGTCCTCGCGGTTGATCTGGAAACCCCTGAATTCCACTCCGCTCGGGGTTGACGGGGCCCAGAAGATCTTGCGGCTTGTCGGGGCGCTCGAAGATGATGACGACGTCCAGACCGTGACCGCGAATTTCGACATTTCCGACGAAATCATGGAGCAGTTGATCACCTGAAGAGGTGATTGTCCGGGCCACCGACCTCATCCTGAGCCCGCACCGCGTCGGTCGCGCCGACCACCTTCAGAGTGTGCAACCTCGAAACTGGATCATCGTAAATCCGGTTGTTGCTCCATGCTTCGTCGTTTCGGTTCTTTGACGATATGGGCCCGATGCCGGCCTGTCTCCCGCTTTGCCCCGTGTTTCGGCGTTCTGGTTGTTTTGTGCAGCCGGACTCCGGGGCGTGTCGGGACTGTTACTCGAAACTGAAATCTGGCATGACCCTGTCCGAGGCCCGGGATACGCCTTTGTGGTCGTCCGGACTTCGTGGGGCCTCCGGGGATTTTGGACGGGGCGGAAGCCCTGCTCGGGACATTGAAATGGGGACGGAGGCAGCCATGCGCGTTGGTGCGCCCAGCGAAATCCATGCAGGGGAGACACGGGTCGCGATGACGCCGTCGACGGTCCGACAATTCTCGGGCCTGGGGCATACCTCGCTTCTTCAATCCGGCGCTGGCTCGGCTGCAGGATTCTCGGACTCGGAATATGTCGAAGCTGGTGCCGAGATCGTCGCCTCGACGGAGGATCTGTGGCGCCAGTCGGATGTGGTCGTCAAGGTGCGGCCGCCGGACGAATCCGAGTTGGCAAACCTGCGGAAAGACCAGTTCCAGATCGGGTTCTTCTACCCGGCCCGCAATCCTGATTCACTGAAGACGGCCGCCGCCACCGGTGCCACCGTCATGGCCATGGACATGGTTCCGAGAATCAGCCGGGCGCAAAAAATGGATGCACTCAGCTCCATGGCGAACATTGCCGGTTATCGGGCGGTTATCGAGGCCGGGAACAACTTCGGACGGTTCTTTACCGGACAGATGACGGCGGCCGGCAAGACTCCCCCGGCGACGATTCTGGTCATCGGGGCCGGCGTTGCCGGTCTGGCGGCCATTGGGGCGGCGCAGGCCCTCGGCGCAGTCGTCCGCGCCTTTGACGTCCGGGCCGAAGTGGCTGAACAGATCGAATCCCTCGGAGCCGAGTTCCTCATGCTTGAATTCGACGAAGAGGGTTCCGGTTCGGGTGGGTACGCAGCGCCGTCGAGCCCCGAGTTTCGGGCCAAACAGCACGAGCTGTTTCGCCAGCAGGCACCGGAAGTCGACATCGTGGTGACGACCGCACTCGTTCCAGGTCACGAAGCGCCCAGGCTCTGGCTCCGGGACATGGTTGAGGCCATGAAGCCGGGTTCGGTGATCGTGGACCTGGCAGCGGAACAGGGCGGGAACTGCGAACTGACGGTCGCGGACGAAAGGATCGTGACCGACAATGGCGTCATCGTCATCGGTTACACGGATTTCCCCGGCCGAATGGCGACCCAGTCGTCAACGCTCTACGCGTCCAATGTCTTCCACATGATTGATGACCTGACGCCGGAGAACGACGGCGTCATCCAGCATGACATGGACGATGACGTGATCCGGGGGGCAACGGTCGTGTGCCGGGGCGAGGTCACCTGGCCGCCGCCGGCACTGGCCGAACCGGTCAAGGCGCCTGGGGCAGACCGGAGCCCGGAGCCGGTCAAGTCGGCGGAAGACCGTGCGAGGGAGGCGGCCCTGGCAGAGGCACGTTCGTTGAGACAAACAGGGTTCTGGCAATTGGCGATGCTCATTGTTGGGGGATTCATTGTCTTCGCCGCGGGTCATTATGCTCCGCCATCGTTCATGCAGCATTTCGTGGTTTTTGCCCTGGCCTGCTTCGTCGGCTACCAGGTGATCTGGAACGTCAATCACGCGTTGCACACGCCCCTGATGGCAATAACCAATGCGATCTCCGGCATCATCATCGTTGGTGCATTGCTCCAGCTCGGGACCGGGAACTGGCTGGTTACCGGACTCGCAGGAATCGCCGTTCTGATCGCAGCCATCAACGTAGTCGGCGGCTTCCTCGTGACCCGGCGAATGCTGAACATGTTCCAACGGTCCTGAACGGGAATTCCACCATGAGTTCCGGTCTCGTCACGGCTTCCTACATCGCCGCGAGCGTCCTGTTCATCCTGGCGCTCGGTGGCCTGAGCAACCAGGAAAAGGCCAAACGGGCCATTTGGTTCGGAATCGTCGGCATGGCAATTGCCATATTTGCCACGATCTTCGGACCCGAGGTCGGTGGTGCAGCCATCTGGATTCTCGTTCCGCTTCTCGCCGCCGGTGCCGTCGCCGGGATCATTGTTGCCCGGCGGGTTCATATGACCGAAATGCCGCAGCTGGTCGCGGCGTTGCACAGTTTCGTTGGTCTCGCAGCAGTCCTGATCGGTATCAATTCAGACATCACTGGCCCGCACTTCGGCCCCCTTGCGCACGGGACGGCCCTTTCAGAGAGCGCGCCTGGCGGCGAAGTCCTTCTGAGCGCGGCAGAGATCATCATACACGAGGTGGAGGTTTTCCTGGGCGTCTTTATCGGTGCCATCACCTTCACCGGATCCGTCGTTGCTTATGGCAAACTCGCCGGTCAAATCTCCGGAAAACCACTGACGCTGCCGGGCCGCAACATCCTGAACGCGCTGATGGTGCTCCTGTCGATTGGCCTCATGGTCATGTATCTGGGGGGTTCGGGGAGTTGGACGCTCTATGTGATGACGCTGATCGCCCTGGTGCTCGGCGCGCATCTGGTGATTGCCATCGGGGGCGCCGACATGCCGGTCGTCGTCTCCATGCTCAACAGCTATTCGGGTTGGGCGGCGGCGGCGACAGGATTTCTTCTCGGCAACGACCTGCTGATCGTGACCGGTGCCCTCGTCGGGGCTTCCGGGGCCATCCTCAGTTACATCATGTGCCGGGCCATGAACCGGTCATTCATTTCAGTGATTCTGGGTGGCTTCGGAACCGGTGGCGGCGAGACGCTGGACGTCGACGGTGAGATGGTTGCCACTGACGTTCCGACGGTGGCGGCGCAGCTGGAAAACGCTAAATCTGTCATCATCGTACCGGGCTACGGAATGGCTGTAGCGCAGGCCCAATCGTCCGTTTCCGAATTGACTCACCGGCTGCGGGCCAAGGGGAAGCGGGTCCGGTTTGCCATTCATCCGGTTGCCGGCCGCCTTCCCGGACACATGAATGTCCTGCTGGCGGAAGTGAAGGTTCCCTACGACATCGTCCAGGAGATGGACGACATCAATGAGGATTTCCCAAAGACTGATGTCACAATCGTCATCGGCTCGAACGACATCGTCAATCCTGCGGCCCAGGAAGACCCGTCGAGCCCGATTGCCGGCATGCCGGTTCTTGAAGTTTGGAAGGCGGATTCCGTCATCGTCTGCAAGCGGGGGCAGGGAACCGGGTATTCCGGAATCGAAAATCCGCTGTTCTACCGGGAGAACACCCGCATGCTCTACGGTGATGCCAAGGCCAGTGTTGACCAGATTCTCGGTCTGGTGATGTGAACCGGACCGGATTCCCGAATTGTGCCAACGGAAAGGACGGGGCGTTCACCGAATCGACCCCGGCAATGACCCAGCGGCCTGGGCGGACCGGTTTCGCAGGTCGGTTTGGCGCCACCCGGTGGAATCCGAAATCTGTTGACGGAGTGAGGCAGTCGTGACCATCTCCGACCGTTACCCCGATCGCCGGCATGTCGCCGAGACCACTGCGCGGATGTTGCTGGACATCGACGCGATCCGTTTTCGGCCGGACCAACCTTACCGGCTGACGTCCGGGCTCGTCAGCCCGGTCTACATCGATTGCAGGAAGATCATTTCCTATCCGGGCATTCGGTCGATCGTGACGGATTTCGCGATCTCGGTTCTTCGTCAGGACGCCGAATTGGGAAAGATCGAGGCGGTGGCCGGAGGTGAGACAGCAGGAATCCCCTTTGCTGCCTGGATTGCCGACCGTTTGCATCTGCCAATGCTGTATGTCCGCAAGAAGCCGAAGGGTTTCGGCCGGAACGCACAGATTGAAGGGGATCTGCATGAGGGACAGCGGGTGCTTCTGGTCGAAGACCTCGCCACGGACGGCGGCAGCAAACTGCGGTTTTGCGATGCGATCCGGACCGCCGGGGGCACCGTCGAGGACGCCTTCGTGATCTTCTTCTACGATATCTTTCCGGATGCGCTGGCGGCCCTTAGCGCAAATGGAGTCCGGCTCCATGCCCTTGCCACCTGGCGCGAAGTTCTGGCCCAATGCCGGCGCGACAACCATGTCGAACCCCGGATCCTTGCCGACGTCGAGGCTTTTCTCGATCAGCCGTTGTCCTGGTCCGGGTCGCACGGGGGGAGCAGCTGACCTGCCCTGAGTGCCGATCAGGATAACGGCGATCCGGAACGGGCTCATTCCAGGTCTTCGATGGTTCGTGTCTGAATGCGGGAATGGAGGCGATGAACGCGGACTACGTCATCATTGGAGCCGGGTCGGCTGGTTGCGTGCTGGCCTCGCGCCTTTCGGAAGACGGCGAGAACTCGGTAATCATCATCGAGTTCGGGGGCAGCGACGGCAGTCCCTTCACCCGCATGCCAGGCGCCCTCTCATACCCGATGAACATGAATCGTTATGACTGGGGGTTCCAGAGCGAGCCGGAGCCATACCTCGGGGGGCGTCGGTTGGCTACGCCGCGCGGAAAGGTGGTCGGCGGTTCCTCGTCGATCAACGGCATGGTCTATGTCCGGGGGCATGGCCGGGACTTTGACGGCTGGTCCCAGGACGGAGCCACAGGTTGGTCCTATGCCGATGTCAGCCCTTACTTCAATCGTCAGGAAGACTGGCATTCATGCGGGCATGGTGGTGACCCGGACTGGCGAGGCCGTGGCGGTCCGCTCCATGTTACGCGTGGGACACGCCGGAATCCCTTGTTTCACGCATTCGTCGAGGCCGGATCCGAAGCCGGCTACTCGGTGACCTCGGATCACAACGGTGAAAGGCAGGAGGGATTCGGGCCGCAGGACCAGACGATCTGGCAGGGCAACCGGTGGTCCGCCGCCAGAGCCTATCTCCGGCCGGCGCTTCGGAAGAAGCATGTCCGTCTTGTCCGGGGCTTTGCGAGGCGAATTCTCATTCGGGACGGCCGTGCGACGGGCGTCGAAATTGCGAAACGCACGGGAGTTCTCAATATAGCGGCCCGGAAAGACGTGATCCTGGCAGCGTCCAGCATCAATTCGCCCAAGCTGCTTATGTTGTCCGGGATTGGCCCGGCAGCTGAACTTGAGGCGCTCGGAATCGAGGCGGTTGCGGACCGCCCCGGGGTCGGCCGCAATCTGCAGGATCATCTGGAAGTGACAATCCAGCAGGCTTGCCTCCAGCCTGTCAGCCTCAACCGGTATTGGAATCCCATAGGGAAGGCCTTTGTCGGTGCCCGATGGCTGCTGACCCGGCGGGGTCCGGGCGCCTCGAACCAGTTCGAGTCAGGGGCGTTCATCCGGTCACGTGCCGGAGTCGAATACCCCGACATCCAGTTCCATTTCTTGCCCATCGCGGCGCGTTATGACGGGACCGTATCCGCAGCCGGAGACGGATTTCAGATCCATGCCGGACCCTTGCGGTCGAAGTCCCGGGGGCAGGTGACCCTGAGATCGGCCCATCCTGAGGACCCGCCCCGGATTCAATTCAACTACATGAGCTGTCCCGAAGACTGGGAAGACTTCCGTCTCTGCGTTCGACTGGCACGGGAGATTTTCGCGCAGCCGGCATTCAGACCCTTTGCCGGCGATGAAATCCAGCCGGGACCACATGTCAGGACGGATTCCGAAATTGATGCCTTCGTTCGCGATCATGCCGAAAGTTCGTATCACCCGGTCGGCACATGCCGCATGGGAGACCCCGGGGATCCACTGGCCGTTGTCGACCCGGAATGCCGGGTCATCGGCGTCGAGGCGCTTCGTGTTGCCGACAGTTCGATCTTTCCGAGAATCACGACCGGGAACACCAACGCACCGACGATCATGATTGGAGAAAAATCCGCGGATCACATTCTCGGCAGGGAACCACTGTCCCCGTCCAATGCAACGGTCTGGATTCACCCGGACTGGCAGACCCGGCAACGATAGGACCACGGGTGTCAGCCGCGGCTTGCCGACGGTTCCAATAACGGCGGAACGCTCATTGTGTCCGGGCTTCGCGTCGGCGACGCACGTTTCCGAAATCGCCGTAGGCCAAGCGCAGCCGGAGTATCACCGTCAATTCGAGTCGAACTGAGCCTGCAGCCTGCTGAAGCATTCGGCTGTGAACTTCCGGGCATATCCTCCGACCAGCCGGGATCCGATCTGGGCCAGCTTTCCGCCGACGTGGAATTCGGCATCATACGACAGTTCGGTTCCGGAATCCGTCGAAGCGAGCCGGATCCGGGCCGATCCCTTGGCAAAACCGGCGGCTCCACCCTTGCCTGCGGCGCTCAGCGTCAGGGACTCGGGTTCGTTGGCGTCGCTGAGGACAATGGTTCCGCGAATCCGGGCCTTGACCGGGCCGACCTTCGCGACGACGACAGCATCGACGGAACCGTCCTTTGGAGATCCCGTAATTTCCTCGCACCCCGGAATGCATGCCTTCAGGACCTCCGGGTCGAACAGTGAGTTCCAGACTTCACCGGGGCTGGCCGACAGAGACTGTTGCCCGGAAATGTTCATCGTATCTCATGCCTTACTGCTGTTTCTTCCCCAAGTTGGCGCGTCGATCCCGGATGCTCGTCCGACCGGCAGCCATCGACAGGATGGTGGAACACCTGGCGCCGCGCAAGGGTTCCCCGCGGTCGCGAGTTGAATTGGGCGGAAAGGAGATCCGGGCTTGGCCGATCGAACAACCCGGTCGTCCCGTCGGATTGAGCGAGGACCGTCATGAATCCGGCCTCAAGTCCCATGGATTCCGGGTCCGGGAATCCAGCCAGGCCGTTACGCAGGCGCCGATGATGGCGGCGAGGGCACATCCCATGATGAAGGCAAGAAGGGTCATGACGCTGGTGTCGACAGCCAGGAGGTTTCCGGCGGCCAGCGACATGGCGCCGGCACCGAGCGTGATCAAGGAACCCCCGAGGCCGGCTGCTGCGCCCGCGAGTTCGGGGCGTACCGAGAGGATTCCCGCATTGGCACTCGGGAGAGCGAGCCCACTGCCGATCCCGATGAAAATGGTGAAACCGAAGAACGAAAGCGAATGCGTCGCCCCGGCCAACTGGAGCACCACGGACATTCCCATTCCGAGTGCCGTGACAACGGTTCCGGCAATGACCATCGGCCGCATGCCGACGCGTACCGCATACCGTCCCGACAGGCCGTTGCCGATGAAATAGCCAAGTGGAGCAAAACTGAAATAGAGACCGAGCTGGCTTGGGCTCATGCCGTAGACATCGACGGCGACAAAAGGAGCGCCGGCAAGGTAGGCGAAAAAGACGCCGGCCGTGAAGGCGCCCGTGATTGAATACCCCCAAACCCGCCGCGACCGGAGCAATTCCGGAAACAGGCGGATCTGTGCCGAGAATCCACCCGATACCCGGGTCGCGGTCTCTCCCAGATCCAGGTAGACCAGGAGCAACGCCCCGAAAGCCACCCCGGCCTGGACAAGGAAACTCGCCTTCCAGCCAAAGAACGCCTCGAGGAAACCACCGATCGGCGGCGTGACCATCGGAACGAGGGCCATCCCCATCGTAATGTACCCAATCAGGCTGGCGGATCGTGTCGCCCCGACTATGTCACGTGCGATAGCCCGGGACAGGATATGCCCGGAAACCATGGACGTCTGGAGGACACGGCAAAGCATGAAGCTCTCGATGTTCGGGGCGAAAATGGCGCCCAGCGAGGCGAGGATGAAAACGGCAATGGAAATCAGAAGGACCATTCGCCGGCCGTAACGATCCGATAGCGGACCGATTGCCAGTTGCATGACGCCGGAAAGAAACACGTAGCCGGAAATCGAGTATTGCATGATGGCCGGTGTGGTGTCGAAATATGCCGCCATTGCCGGCAAAGACGCGAGAAAGATGTTCATCGAGACCGATGAAACGGCGGCGACAAGTACCAGTGTCGATAGATGGGGCGGGGTGTCTCGATCGAGAAAACGGCCTGTCGTCATGGTCTCCATGGCGTGGCACCTATGAAGAATTCGGGGGCCTGTCCATGGAGTTTGCGGGGCGACGATTGGGTTGAGGCTGAGGGTTTGTCAGAATGGTGCCGACATTCCCGTTTGCCGACAATCGGCAGAATTGCGAAACCAAAATGGAGAGGATCACAGGGAGCAATCTGACGATTGGAGACGGTCTCGCAGGTCGCATGCGACCCGAAGGTGCGGTACCGATAGGTTTTTCCCTGACCGGCTGGATTCGCCCCGCGTTTTGACTACGCCGCCGGAGAGGGGTCTTCCCGGGCAAACCGATCAGCGCGTCCGATCAGCCAGACCCCGAGCGCCGGCATCAGCAGGACGGCTCCGATCATGTTGACAAAAAACATGAATGTCAGAACAGTCCCCATGTCAGCCTGAAACTTGAGCGGCGACACGACCCAAGTGGCGACACCGGCGGCCAATGTCAGTGCGGTCACCACGACCCCGGTTCCGGTGGTCTTCAGCGTTTCGGCGTAGGCCTCGGAAAATTCCATTCCGCGTTCCATGTGTCCTCGCAAACGGCCGAACATGTAGATCCCGTAATCAACTCCGATTCCGGTCCCGAGTGCGACGACCGGTAGCGTCGAGGTCTTTAGCCCGATCCCGAGGATGGCCATCAAGGCATAGGTAAGCAATGAGACCGTGGCCAACGGAGCGACGATGCAGATCGTGGCGGCGATCGAACGGAAGGAAACCAGACACAGGACGACGATGGCGGCGTAGAGATAGCCGAGAATCAGGAACTGGGAAGCAGCCACTTCTTCATTGGTTGCGGCCATGACACCAAGATTGCCGGCGGCCAACCGAAAGTCGATGCGTCCACGGGCAGCCTCCGGTAACTGAAAGTCCTTCACCGCCTGCACGATTTCCGCAATAGTTTCTGCCCGATGGTCAGCGGCATACACCGATACGGGCATTGCACTGCAATCTGTGTTGAGGAGACCGCTGCTTGTGGGTACCGGGGAGACGACCTGTACCAGCGAGTACGTGTTGCGTGGCAGCGTCCTCCACTTCAGACTGCCTTCGTTCCACCCGGCATGAAGGCTTCGGGCAACACCGGCCAGGCCGCTGACTGAGATGACGCCGGGAACGGTTCGCATCCGCCATTCGAATTCGTCGAGGGCAGACATGATGTCGAAATCGATGCAGCCATCCGCTTCGGTTTCGGCAATCACGGTGAGAACATCGACGCCGATGGAGAACTTCCGGGTAATCGTCCGACTGTCACGGTTGTACGTGGAATCGGCATGCAGTTCCGGCACGCCGACACTGGAATCACCAATTCGGATATCTCGGGCGTAGCGTTCGGCACCAATCAGGACGATGAGTGTTGCCGCGATGATTGTGGCGGCAGGGCGACGCCGTGCGACCCGCGCAATCCTGTTCCAGATGAGAGCAAGGCGGGCATTCCTCACACGCATCCGTTCCAGCCGGTGCGAGCCAGGCTTCATGTAGGACAGCAGAACAGGCAGGAGACCCAGATTGGTGAGGATGATTGCGGCCACGCCCAGGCTTGCCGTGATTGCGATTTCCCGGATGACTGGCACCTCGATGAACCAGATCGTAATGAAACCTGCGGTGTCGGATGCCAGCGCAATCGCACCGGGCAGAAGGAGACCCCGGAATCCCGCCCGGGCGGCGTCGACAGGGCCTTGGCCTTCGATCGCTTCGGCCTGTACGGCGTTGACCATCTGAACGCCGTGGCTGACGCCGATGGCCAGGACAAGAAACGGCACCAGCATCGACATGGGGTCGATTCCGAATCCCAGGGCAGGAAGAGCCCCAAGCTGCCAGATGACCGCCGTCAGGGAGCAGGCGAGGGGAGGAAGCGTAAAGGCCCACGAACCGGTATATCCGTACAGGAAAAGGGCCGTGATCAGGAGTGCGATTCCGAAAAATGTCATGACCGCTTCGGCGCCGTCAGCGATATCACCGACCAGTTTGGCAAAACCGATGATGTGGATGTCGACGTCGGTATCGAAATCCTCGCGGATCTGTTCGAGTTTGTCGGCAACGCCCAGGTAGTCGAGCCTTTCGCCGGTTTCCGGGTGGAATTCCTGAAGCTTGGCACTGACGATCGCACCGGAGAAGTCGTTGGCGACAAGACGTCCGACCAGGCCGGCCGACTGGATGTTTCGCTCGACCCGCGCAAATCCGGCCGCGTCGGGAACGAAGTCGGGCGGCATCACGTTTCCGGCCGCAATCCCATCCTCGATGACCTCGACGTAGCGGACATTGGGCGTGACGATTGAGTAAACCTGCGTGCGGTCGACGCCAGGAACAAAAAAGACAGCGTCGGTCACCGCCTGGAGCGCCGCGAAGAATTCCGGTGAGAAGATGGTGCCGTCGCGGGCAACAAGCGCAATCACAATCCGGTCCGCGCCGCCGAATTCGTCCCGGTGCGCAAAGAAGGTCTTCATGTATTCGTGTTCGACGGGGACGAGCTTCGTAAAGCCGGCATCGACCTTGAGACCGGTCGCCGACCAGCCTGACAGTAATGTAACGAGCAGGAAGGCAATGACGACCAGGTGGCGCCGGGCAAAGAGAAAACGTTCGAGGCCGCGGGTCATCGACTTGAGCCCGGGATCGCCGGGAATGCGAAATTGACTTTGGTGCCGCCGTCGAATCTGCGGCCCAGTGCGGGGAGCATTGTCCGCGTCATTCCGGATTCGTCCGGTCAAGCGGACGGACGCCGAAGGTGCCGATCAGCAAGACATCCCCGCCAGCCGTGGCAAGGGCAGAAGCGATTCCGTGCCGTTCCGGGAGTTGATGGGCCGAAACGCTTCTTCCGCCGTCACGGCTGAGAAGAAAGACACCGTCCATTCCGGTAACCATGACCTCTCCGGACGGCAACCGGACGATGTCTGTGAGAGTCACGCCTGTGCCGGTTGGAACCTGCGTCCAACTTTCGCCCGCATCCTCGGAGCGGTACAAGTGGCCACGCAAGCCAGCGACCAGCAGCCGGTCCTGATCAAGTGCGAGTGCGCCAAACCACGAACCTCCATAGGGGGTTGACAGCACGTCCCAAAGAGAACCGCCCTCGGAGCGGTAAAACTCTCCGGCCTCGGCAGCGATATACAGGCGGTCGCCGTCGGGTGCTGCCGTGATCCGATTCAGGTGGAAGTCGGCGTCGACATCGACCGTCTGTTGCGACCAGTTCGTGCCGCCGTCTTCGGTTACAAGGTAGTATCCGTAGGCGCCGACCGCGAACCCGGTCAGGTGGTCGCGAAACCACACGTCGAGCAACGGCAGTTCTTCTTCGGGCGCCTGATACAGGAGTTGCCAGGTCGCGCCGCCGTCCGACGACCCGAGTATGGTGGCGTCATGACCAACGGCCCAGCCTCGGTTGTGGTCATGCATATGGACAGCGGTCAATGTCACGCGAGTCGGGACCTGGGCCAGGTGCCAGGTTCTGCCGTCATCGTCGGAAGTGAGAATGTGACCTCGGTCACCAACGACGACGAGGCGTTGGCCAGCGAGGGCGCCGTCAAGAAGAAGGGAACGGGCCGCCAGCGGCGATTGAACCGCCGCCGTGGATGCCGCCGTTGCCGGCGACGAAAACGGGACCGGGGCCCCCGCCGAGCCGACGATCACGCCGAGGACACCGAGTGCACAAAGGAAGGGCACGATCCCGCGATCAGCCAAAGTGGCAGGCAGAGAGGGTCGCGTGACTGAACCTGACCGCTTAGTGAACGGTGAACCAGTGAGCAGAATGGTCTTTGGAAACACTGGCATGAACGGCCGCTCGGCCAGTGCCTCCGGATCCGGGTTGCCGGCCGTTCAGCGACGGCCCTCGCGGCGAAGGGCTGCAGGCGTGAAGTCCTTGGCCCGGTTCCTGGCGTCGAAACGACAGACCGAGAACGGGTTGTCGAGCCCAAGCGCCAGATAACGGCCAGCCTGGAAGTCCGTGTGCACTTCAAGTGTGGGCCAGATCAAGGGCATGTCGTAATAGTTGATGACATGACCTTCGGAGAACCGCCAGAGTTGGTCCCGGTTGTCGTAGGCGTCAACCAGGAGGACCTGCCACGAATCCTCATCGACGTAAAAGGTCCGGCGCTTGTAGATATGGCGCATTCCGGACTTGAGCGTAGCCTCGACAACCCAGACCCGATGCAATTCGTAGCGCAAGTGATCAGGGTTGACATGGAGCGGGTCCAGGATGTCGTCGATGGACAATTGGTCACTGTGAAGCCGATATGAATTGTACGGAACATAGACTTCTCGCTTGCCGACAAGCGACCAGTTGTACCGGTCGACGGCACCATTGAACATGTCGAACTGGTCGGCGGTCCGAAGGCCGTCGGTCGTGGTCCCGGGGTTGTCATAGGTCACATCGGGGGCTCGGCGCACGCGACGCTGCCCGGGATTGTAAACCCATGCGCGTCTTGGCTCTTTGACCTGGTTCATGGTCTCATGCGCCACCAGGATTCCGCCGGCAAGCCGGGGGGGAGCCGTCACTTTCTGCTTGAAGAGGAGCATGACGTTGTCGAGTTTTGCCTCAGTCATGCCGGGCTGCGAGTAGTGGATCAGGGCGTCGACCTCATACCTGACCAGTGTGTAGTCGCCACCCCGTGTGACAGCCGCCTGACCGAGACTGCAACTGACATTCTCTCCCCGGTAGCGGAGGAGGTGGTTCCAGATCACTTCGAGGCCGTTCTTCGGAATGGGGAACGGGGTCCCGATCACGGAACCGCCGACACCGTTGCCGTCATCCACGAGCCGGGCCGTTGCGGCCGACCTGCGAGTCGCTTGGGCGATTCGTTCGGGAACGGCCGCGCTCCGCCGGGTCGGATAGACATGCATCCGGAATGACGGATAGGCCTTCAACATCCTTTGATGACCGACCGACAGGTTCCCGCTGTACCGGCTCATGTTTTCGCCGGTGATCGTCAGAAGGGGCCTGTCGTCCGCAAAGGGATCCCGATGGAATTCACCTTTCCGATAACCCGGTGGAGGCCGCGAGAGTCCGCCTGTCCAGGCGGGAATGGTTCCGGCAGCGTTTCCGGCCGCCTCGCCGCCGAGTGGCGTCAGGTCACGTCCCAGACGTGCGATGTCCCCGGCGGAAATGGCCGCGAAGGCCGGCTGTGCCACCAATCCCGTGAGGGCCAAGGTGGCTCCAATTGCCAGAATCGTCGAATGTCGACAGATGGATGCAGTCATTGGGGTCGCCTCAGAATGAAAACTTGATGGAAGCGGATAGAAAATCCCTGTCTTTCAGGTGATTGCTCTTTCCGCTGTGCGCGGTGTAACTCAGATTGCCCTGCCAGCGTTCCAGGTAGTTGATTCCCAGGCCGACGGTCGTGACGAAGCGCCCTTCGAGGAAGGGGCCGCCGGGCGCAGGGCTGTTGCCGGAAACGTCGTGCTGGACCTGGACATAGGGTGTGAGCGTCGCCGGACCGAGCGCGTTCGTGTAGTCGAGCAACATGGCCGCCCGGTATCCCCAGGACGTCTCGTCCGCGACGCCGCCGCCGAATCCGCTCGTCTCAAGCGGGCTGACCGTGGGGTCCGGCATGTCATGGACATGGTGCACCGCTGCCTCTCCGATCATCGTCACGGAATCGGCGCCGAGTGCGGGGCCGGACACTAGGGTCGCCGTTACCTGAAGCTGACTGACGTCACGTTCGACATAGCCCTTGAGGTAGGTGCTGAGACGGGACCGGAGCGCAGCCGCGGACGGATGCCGCGTAAGCGCCGCGACGACGGGTTCAAGCCCTTCCGCAAAAATGGACTGCTCTTCGCGCTGAAGCGGCGAATTGGGATGCAGGCTGTACTCTCCCTGCAGAGCCAGACCCGTGGAACCGAGCAACGTGTTGAAGCTCAGGCCGATCACGCGCAGGTCTTCCGGGTATTCCATGAAGTAGTTTGCAGACTTGCCGTACCGGTCAATTGCGAGCAATGACGCTATGCCCCCGATGTTCTCAGTCACCTTGTTCTCGATGAGTTGTCTGACTTCCGATGATGCCATTTGTGCCAGAACCTGCTGTTGAACGACTGAGTCTGGAGTCCCGGGCGGGACTTGGGCCCGAATTTTTGCTTCAATGTCTGCGGCCGCGGCTCGTGTGACTTGGGTCGTTACAGCGGCGACGGTCGCAGAGGTTGGGGCGCTGACGGCTCCCGCAGCTGCGAGTCCGCGCCCGTAACCGGCCGGCGTTCCGAAAATTGCGCTGGCGACCGGCAGTCGGCTGTGGTGATTGATGAAATAGAACCCCAATTCGGTGTCATTCAACGCTTCTGACAGGTAGCGGAAGGCCAGCCCCCATTGGCCGGAATCTTCGGGCTCTCGGTCCGCACTCCGCGATACGCTCATGAAGTGCGGCTCAAACGCCGCCAGACTGTCGTTCACAGCCGCAAGATCCTGATTCAGAATTGGGGTGAGTGGGCCGAAGCCATATCCCTTGTCCGTGATGCTTTCGTTGATGGTCAGAAACGCACGTGAGCCTCCAGGGGTGCCATAGTCGTTGGTCGAAAAGTAGGTGCCCGCCGGGTCGATCCTCGTTTTCTGCCACCGCAACTGGTAGAATCCTTCGAACGTCATCCGATCATTCGGCGAAACGGCCACGGATGCCATGGGTACCGGTAAGAGCGCCTGTCTCAGTTCGGAACCGGGTGTGCGAAGCGCCGTCACGTCAAACGGATTGATTACGTTGATTCCATTCTGGATGAATGTGCTCTCGCCCCAGTTCAGGACATGGCTGCCAATTCGGGCATCCACCAGAGACTCCCCCACGTCAAAGGAAGCGGTCAGGTACAGGTCGAGGATATCGAAATCGCCGCCAGCGAGATCGTGCGACAGCGCCGACATCGATGCCTTCCGTTCCGAACGATCGACTTCGGCGTCAAAGAATCCGGATGCCCGGGCGAAGAGGCCAAAGGTCCCCGCATCGAGGTCGAGTTCGGTGGTGATCCTGGCCGTGTTGCTGACGATGCCCGAGGAAAAGGTGCGATTGCCGTCGTCCGAGTTCGGGCCGCCGATGGATTCGTCACGTTTTTCGGCACGCAACGTCACGCCGTAGGATATCGTCGTGTCAAGGCTGCCGTAGACAGTCTCGTCTCCGAATTCCACGGCAGAGACCGGTGCGGCGACGAAACACAGCCCGATCGCCAAAACGCCCGCCGACCGGACTTGGTGACGGGATGCTGCCGGGTGTATTCGGCCGTTTCTTGCCAATCGTATCCACCGGCGTTTCGCAACGCGGCGCCGCTCTGACGGTCTTTCGGTAGCGTTCATTGGTCTCCCCCCGATACCCCACGCAGTTCACAATCGGAGCCCGGAATCGCGATTTTCGGGTCACTTGGCAAATTCAACGAGCGTGTCGGCAATCCTGCAGGCACAGTCGTGCAGCCTCGGTGCGAATCCGGTTTGTTTTCGGACATTTAACATCATGAACGATTTCGCGAAAGCTCAAGGATGTCATTATCGCAGTTTTCTCCGGCTGGCCCCGGAATTGGGTGCAATCATTTGGCAAATATCGAAGGCGAAAGGTGGCAAGACGAAACGGGGCAACAACGGTGGAAGGTCATCCACTGACCGGGTCGACAGCGACTGCCTTTACCGGGAGACCCAAACAATCGTCGACGATCGGGGGACAATCAAGCCGACGGGAACCGGGAACGCCGGGCATCTCGGATTATCGAGGTCACCGGAATGAACGGGGAACGCAACGGTCACGGTTGTGAGAGTTCCGGCGTCCCGTGCCAACGTCGGGATGTGGGCGTCGGTCAGGGGGATTGCCCGGATCGCAGTCATTACTTGACTTTGTCGCTCCGGGTCCATCCATTAGGTTGACCGAGATCGCGGCCGGAGACTGCAGAATGCAGACAATCGTTTCGGAACTTGAAAACCGCAGGACTGCCGCTCGGCTTGGGGGCGGCCAGGCGCGGATAGATGCCCAACACGGCAAGGGGAAACTGACGGCAAGAGAACGCCTGGAAGTCCTGCTGGATGAAGGGTCCTTTGAAGAATTCGACATGTTTGTCACTCATCGATGCACGGACTTCGACATGGGAGGGACGCATTTCCCCGGGGATGGTGTCGTGACCGGTTGGGGAACGATCAATGGCCGGCAGGTTTATGTGTTCTCGCAGGACTTCACGGTTTTCGGCGGCTCCCTTTCGGAAACCCACGCCGCCAAGATTTGCAAGATCCAGGAGATGGCGCTCCGGAATGGCGCTCCGGTCATCGGCCTCAATGATTCCGGAGGCGCCAGAATCCAGGAGGGGGTCGCGTCGCTGGCCGGTTACGCCGAGGTGTTCCAGAACAACATCATGGCGTCCGGTGTCATTCCCCAGGTCAGCGTCATCATGGGACCCTGCGCCGGCGGCGCCGTATATTCGCCAGCCATGACCGACTTCATTTTCATGGTCCGGGACAGTTCCTACATGTTCGTGACCGGCCCCGATGTGGTCAAGACCGTGACCAACGAGATTGTCACGGCAGAGGAACTGGGAGGCGCCCGAACCCATACCGAGCGTTCGGGTGTTGCGGACGGTGCCTTCGAAAACGACCTGGAAACGCTGATGGAGGTCCGACGTTTCGTCGATTTCTTGCCACCAAGCAATCGACAGGGTCCGCCCGTTAGGGATTTCGATGACCGGCCCGACCGTATCGTGCCGGCGCTGGACTCCCTGATTCCCGACAGTCCGAACGCACCCTATGACATCAAGGAACTGATCGAGTCGATTGCCGACGAAGGCGATTTCTTCGAACTCCAGGCGGAATATGCCCGAAACATCCTGATCGGGTTCATACGCCTCGAAGGTTCGACTGTCGGCGTCGTCGCCAACCAGCCGATGGTTCTTGCCGGTTGTCTCGACATCGATTCATCCCGCAAGTCGGCGCGTTTCGTTCGTTTCTGTGATGCGTTCAACATCCCCATTCTGACTTTGGTCGATGTGCCAGGGTTCCTTCCCGGAACGACCCAGGAATACGGCGGGGTCATCAAACACGGTGCCAAGCTTCTCTTTGCCTACGGTGAAGCGACGGTTCCAAAGGTCACGGTGATCACGCGCAAGGCTTACGGCGGAGCATACGACGTCATGGCCTCGAAACATCTTCGCGGTGACATCAATTATGCTTGGCCAACTGCCGAAATTGCGGTGATGGGCGCCAAGGGTGCCGTTGAAATTCTCTACCGATCGGAAATCGGCGATCCGGCGGCAATTGAGCAACGAACGCGCGACTACGAGGAACGGTTTGCAAACCCGTTTGTTGCTGCCGAAAAAGGCTTCATCGATGAGGTAATTACGCCAAGACGGACCCGTATTCGGGTCTGCCGAGCGTTCGCTGCCCTTCGAAACAAGACCCTTTCCAATCCTTCCAAGAAGCACGACAACCTGCCCTTGTGACAAGTTGGGACGTCTCGGCATATTGCCGGTCCCGAATGGGGTTCAGGGCCGTTGAGGTCGGTTTGGCATTGGCGTGCGCAGGCAACCCGTCATGCAGCACCGCCCAAGCCCTGATCGGCATCTGTCATTGATGGCGGGGGCTTCCCGGGATCTCCTCCTGGAGTTCGAGATTTCGCAATGGTGGTTCCCTGACCGGAATGAAGGAAGGCCGTCACCGGAGCGATCTTGCTTTTTCGCAAGAGAAAACGGGCCGAGAGCCCGGATGTTGTGAACCGGGACTATGGGCAGTTTGGCATCAGCAGGCCACTCACCCTGTCACGCTCGATCTGGTCCAGTGTGCGGACCCGGTTCGGTCGTTCAATGCCTTCACGCGGGATCTCGAGGTGTTGGTTGTGCGGCTGTCGTCTTGCGGCGATGAAATGTTGGAGACGGAGTTGGCCTCGGTGACCGGAAGTTCGGACGACAAAGTTTCGGTTCGTGTCGGTTTCGAGGAAATGCGGGTGCCACCTCCAATGACGAAGCAGATCCCCGGGCGCAGGTGCGATTTGCGTGATTGCCCGTGATAATCCGGGATTGCCAGTGGATCCCGTCCCCAATCCGGAGTGATGACCTTTCGTTATGCGCAAGGCATGGGCAAATTCAGCCCGTGGCGCGTGGCACACTCCATTGCAATGTCGTAACCGGCATCCGCATGGCGCATGACTCCACTTGCCGGGTCATTCCAGAGCGTGCGACCGATGATTTCCGCGGCCTCGTCGCTGCCGTCGGCAAGGACCGCGACTCCTGCATGCTGGGAATATCCCATGCCGACGCCACCACCATGGTGGAAGGAGACCCACGTCGCACCATTGGCCGTGTTCAGCAATGCGTTCAGGATCGGCCAATCGGATACGGTGTCGGAACCATCCTTCATTCCCTCGGTTTCCCGATGCGGTGAAGCAACCGAACCGGAGTCCATGTGGTCCCTTCCGATAACGACTGGTGCGGACAGTTCTCCGCTGCGAACCATGTCATTGAACGCCAATCCGAGACGGTGACGGTCGCCCAAACCGACCCAACAAATCCGTGCAGGAAGACCCTGGAAACGAATGTTGACCCTCGCCTTTTCCAGCCAGTTTTGAAGGCCTCTGTCGTTCGGCAAGAGTTCGCGCACCTTTTTATCAGTTCGGTAGATGTCTTCGGGATTGCCAGACAGCGCGATCCACCTGAACGGGCCCTTTCCGACGCAGAACAGCGGACGGACATAAGCCTCAACGAATCCAGGAAAGTCGAACGCGTTGCTGGCTCCACCTTCTTGCGCCATGGCACGGAGATTGTTTCCGTATTCCAGTACGACAGATCCCCTTTGCCGAAACCGGTTCATCAGCACGACCTGTCTGGCCATGGATTTCTTGGCAGCTTCGGCAACACGTTCCGGTTGCCGCTCGGCCACGTAGTCCCATTCATCCAGGGACCAGTTCTGCGGCAGGTATCCGCGGACGGGGTCGTGCGCTGAAGTCTGGTCTGTCAGCACTTCCGGCACGAGCCCACGTCGTTCGAGTTCCTCAAGCACATCAACGACGTTACCGGCAACACCGACCGAGACCGGCTGGCTGGCACCGGCGATCATGCCGAGCGCTTCTTCAAGGGAGTCCGCGAAACGATCAAGATACCCGGTGCGAAGACGGAAGTCGATTTTTTCGCGCCGGCACTCCGCGACGATCGCATCAAAACCTGCCATGGTTGCGGCGAGCGGCTGCGCCCCTCCCATGCCTCCAAGTCCACCGGATACGATCAGTTTGCCACCAACATGTCCTGCAAAGTGACGTCGGCCGATTTCGGAAAACGTCTCGTAGGTACCCTGCACGATTCCCTGCGAGCCGATATAGATCCAGGATCCGGCAGTCATCTGGCCGTACATCGTAAGCCCGAGCCGGTCGAGTTCGTTGAAATGCGCCCAGTTTGCCCAACGGGGAACGATGTTGCCGTTGGCAATCAGGACTCGGGGGGCCATTCGGTGGGTCCTGAAAACGCCGACCGGTTTCCCGGACTGCACCACGAGCGTCTCTTCAGCCCCGAGTTCCCTGAGGGCCGCGATCATGGCGTCGAAGCACTTCCAGTTTCGCGCGGCGCGGCCGATTCCACCGTAGACAACCAGGTCTTCGGGACATTCCGCGACATCCGGGTCCAGATTGTTCATCAACAGCCGGAGGGGGGCTTCGGTCTGCCAGCACCTGGCATTGAGTTTCGTCCCGGTTGGTGCCCGGACGATCCGTGTGTTGTTCAGTGTCGTTCCCAATTCCGGACGTCCTCAGCCGGGTTGAGCGCCGCAATCTCGTCGTCCGTCAACCCGGCAACATCCCGCAGCACGTCCACCGTGTCCTCGCCAAGGATCGGGACGCGATTGGTGGTGGGCAAGTTCCGTCCGGAAATGCGAACCGGCTGGGGTACGACCTGGACGTCCCCGAGCCGTTGATGAACTCCGGAAGCGACCAGACCGCGGTCCCGGACATGACTGGAGCTTACCAGTTCAGACAGATCCCAGACAGGCGCCGCCGGAATGCCGGCGCCCAGAAGATCGCTGACCGCTTCTTCACGGCTGCGCGAAGCAGCCCAGACGGCGATCTTTGCATACAACGCGGCCTCGTTCCGGTTGCGGTCTGAGTTCGTCCTGAAGGCCGGGTCGCACGCAAGCTCGGCGTTTCCAAGAAGGCGGCACAGCGCGGCGAACGTCCTGTCGGAAAAGCACACCAAGACGATGTCACCGGTCTTCGTCGCAAAAGAGTCGACGGGGTAGGTTACCGGGTGCCGGTTTCCTGCCGGGCAGGGCGTGTCATTCATGTAGAGCTGGCGAGCGAGGCCCGTGAGCTGCATGGACATCATGGAGTCCAGCATCGCCACATCCACATGGCTTCCACGACCCGACCGTTCACGGTCGAAAAGCGCCGCCATGGTCCCGAATGCCGCAAACATTCCCGTACAGACATCTGCCACGGATTCACCGACCGCGGTCTTGGGGCCACCTTTCGGCCCGGTCAGACTCATGATCCCGCTCATCGCCTGTATGACCAGATCAAATGCCGGCCAGTCCCTGAGCGGACTGTCCTGCCCGAAACCGGAAATGCTCGTGTACACAATGTCCGGGTTCAGTTTCCGCACGCTGGGCTCATCGAGACCGAGCCGCTTGGTGACACCGGGCCGGAAGTTTTCCACGAGAACATCGCAATGCGGGACAAGCGCTTCCATGACGGCGCGTCCGGCATTCGATTTCAGGTTCAGGGAAACGCTTTTCTTGTTCCGGTTGAGAAGAATGAAATATGTGCTCTCTCCGTCGAGGAATGGTCCGAACTGCCGGGCCTCGTCACCCGTTTCAGGAATTTCGATCTTGATCACTTCCGCGCCGAGGTCTGCCAGCATGGCAGTACAGAACGGTCCCGACATGACCCGCGAGAGATCCAGGACGCGGATTCCGCCCAATATGCCCCGGTCACGTGTCGTCACGTGGTTTCTTCCGCAACCCTGAGAACAAGTTTTCCCTTGACCCGACGATGGGCAAGGTCGGCCAGCGCACCGGGCAGGCTTGTAAGTCCTTTACGGCAATCGATGCGTGGACGCACCTTATCCTTCGCAAACAGGTCCATGAGTTTCGTGCCCGTCCGGGTAAGGAGATCCGCGTCCTTGTCGTGGTTCCAGTAGACTCCGCATGCGGCAGCCCGTTTCAAGAGCAGCCTGTGCGGCGCCAGTTCCGGCATCCGGCCCGATGCAAATCCGACAATGAGAAACCGACCGTCAACCGCGATGCAGCGGAGGCTCTCTTCTCCGACGCGCCCGCCGACGGGATCGACGATCACCTGGGCGCCGCGACCGTCGGTCAGTGCCAGGACACGGCGAAACCAGTCGCTATTCCGGTAGTTCACGCAGTGAGATGCACCGCGGCTCTTGGGAATCCGCAGGCGGTCCCTGGACCCTGCCGCGGCAATGACCGTCGCTCCGGCGAGCGATGCAATCTCGACCGCTGCGAGGCCGACTCCCCCGGCGGCCGCATGAACGAGGACAGTATCGGTTTTCCGCAACCTGGCACAATGATCGAGTGCTACCAGAGCCGTCGTATAGGACACAGGCAGTGCGGCCGCGGCTGCCAGTTCGCGCCCGTCAGGCACCGGAAGTGCTATATCGGCCCTTACAAGCACGAACTCTGCGAATCCGCCGTTCACCACCTTGCTCGAAATCCGATCGCCTGAATCGAAACCGCATTCGTCCGCCGCCTTCACGACGATTCCGGAAATCTCCTGGCCGGGAATGAAAGGTCGCTCCGGTCGAACCTGGTAACGGTCGGAAATCATCAGAATATCCGAAAAATTGACAGCCGCATGGGTCACTCGAACGAGCATCCAGCGACCCTCTGGCACAGGCCGTGGTCTCTCCTTGATCACGAGGCCCTCGACCCCGCGAACGTCACCGGAAATCCAGGCCTGCATCAAACGGATTCCCGAATGGGATCATCACATCGTCTTGCTGCGAGAATGTCCGTGACTTCGTGGCACGCCAATTCGAGTAGGGCACCGAACCGTTCATAATTTCGGTGTGTCAACCTGTGGACCGGCAACGCGACGGCCATGCTGCCGGCCGGACTGCCGTTGCCCCAGAAGAATGCGGCGCCGATTCCTGCAACGCCTTCGTAAGTTTCGCCATTCGAGAATGAAAACCCCCGTCCGCGCGTTTCAAGTATGTCGCGGCGAAGTGCTGCCGGTTCCACAAGCGTCTTGGCGGTAATGGCCTGGAGGGGGCGGGCGAGGTATCGCTCCGCAGCTTCATCCGGAAGTGCTGCCAGGACAGCCTTTGGGGCAGCGCCCGCATGCAGGGGGAAAGTGTTGCCGATCTGTTCAAAGACGCGCAGTCCCTCTCTCGTACTTTCTATCTGCTCGACGCAACGAACCGCATTCCCCGAACCGACCAAGTTCGTGAGCAGCACCGTTTCGCCGGTTTCCTGTGACAACCGTTCAAGCATCGGCCTGCAAATGTCACGGAAGTCGAACAGTTCGGAGGCTCGCCGGCCGAGATCAATGGATGCGGCCCCCAGGGAATAACGATTCCGCTCGGGCAGCTGGACCAGATAGCCGCGGCTGACAAGGAACCTGGTCAGCCGGTTCACCGTCGACTTCGGCATGCCGGTGACTTCGGCAACCTCTTTTTGCGACCAGTTCGGGCGGTCCGGTTGGAAGAGGTCGAGAATCAGGAACGCCTTCCGTACGAGCCCGACGCCCTTGAATGTCCCAGCTTCTGGTGCGACCCGCATCATCATCCCAATATATATTGCTTCGAACCACATTTTGGAATAGCAGTTTCATGACAAGGAATGCCTGCCCATGGAGGAAAACATGAAGCTGTTCAGAGATACATTGGCCGCAGCAGTTGCCGCGCTCGCGTTCTCCGGGGGATCATCCGCTATCGCAGGCGAGGAAAAGGTGCTGAAGCTCGCCAGTTTCCTGCCCCCGGTGTACGTCCTTCACAAGCCGATCTTCGAAGAGTTTGCTTCCGATCTCGAAGCTGCCACGGATGGTTCGGTTCGCGTGGAGATCTATCCTTCCGGCGAACTTGGAAAGGGACCGGTTGAACAATACAAACGTGCCGTTTCGCGCATCGCTGAAATCTCATACGGGCTTCCCGGTTATACGTCATCGATATTCCCCAAGACACTGCTCGTCGAACTTCCCGGGGTCAGCAGTGGGCATGAAGATGCGACCGCGAAGATCTGGAAAGTCATGGACGAATTCCTGAGGGACGAATTCAAGAAAACTGTGCCCTTGGCCCTGTTCGTTACCCCACCGGCTGTCCTCATGATGACAGAAAAGCCGATCCGATCCCTTGAGGATCTCGACGGCCTCAAAATACGCGTCGCGTCGGCATCTGCGGCGACCGTAATCGAGTCCTACGGTGCGACGCCGGTGCCGATGCCTGCCAACAAGGTGTATACTGCAATGAACACGGGTGTCGTGGACGGAGCCCTGATGGGATCGGACTCGCTGTTGATCTTCAAGTTGATCGAAATCACGAATTTCGTCACGACAAACCTTCCGGAAATGCCGACTGCCATTTTTCTTGTTGCCAACGAAGAGGCATACGGTGAGTTGACCGATGTCGAAAGGGCTCACCTCGACGATCTCACCGGCCTCGACATGTCGCAGCGTGCGGCAGAAGGACTTGCAAATTTCGGCGAACTCGCACTCGAAAGGTTTGCCGCCAAGGAAGGTGCGGAAACAATCGTCCTGTCCGACGAAGTACGGGCTACTTTTGACGCAAGGGCAATGGCTGCCGTGGGAGCCCTGAAGGTCGAATTGGACGCGAGGGGCATTCCGGCTACGGCTGTCATTGCCGCAATGGTGAACTAGGGGCGTCCTGCCACTTGGAGGACCACGGGGAACGGCCATCCGGCGTCACCGGGATACCCGGGACAATCGACAGGTTCGCCGTGTTCATGGCACTCGGGGCCGGGGTCGTTCTCGGTGCACTCGTTGCAATTACGTTTTGCGACGTTCTGATGCGCTATTTCCTTTCAGCACCCCTCCGGGGCCGGCAGGATATCGTCGAAATGGGTATGGTGCTGTGTGTGACGCTTGCGGCGCCATACACGTGGCGTTCAGGCGGACACATCAGTGTCGACCTCTATGACTCCCTTCCGCTCAAGACACTTGAGTTGATGCGCGCGTTATTCGTGAAACTGATGCTCGCCGGTCTCTTTTCTGTGATTGCCTGGCGTTCGATCGCGGCGGCTGAGGATGCCGCGCTGTTTTTCGAAGCGACAAACATGATCCTGATCCCGCATCGGCCTTTCGTCCTGGTGATACTGGCCGTGGCATCGATTCATGCGGCCATTCTCATCGTTGAAGTCATTGCGGAACCCTTGAGCGCAACGAAGTCAGACGACAAATGAGTTCGGTTTCCGTCGGCCTGTTCGGTCTGTTCCTCCTTTTCCTGCTGATGGTTTTCCGGATGCCCGTCGCATTCGCGATGGTCATTGCGGGCATGGCGGGAATCACGATTCTGAACTCGTGGTCTGCGGCAGTCTCCACACTCTACACGGAGATCTGGGGGACGCTCACTTACGTTGAACTGACCGTCATTCCGCTGTTTGTCCTGATGGGAAACATCGCCGGTGCCTCCGGAATGAGTCGCGATCTCTACAATGCGGCATACGCCTGGACCGGCCACTTCAGGGGCGGCCTGGCCCACGCCACGATCCTTGGCTGCACCGGATTCGCCGCACTCTCCGGCTCTTCCGTCGCCTCAGCGTTGACACTTGGCCGCGTCGCACTGCCCGAGATGAAGCGGTTCGGCTACGACCCAAGGCTGGCAGCGGGATCCGTTGCCGCAGGTGGGACTCTCGGTATCCTGATTCCACCGTCCACGGGTTTCATCGTCTACGCAATCCTGACGGAGGAATCGATTGGCCGCCTGTTCCTGGCCGGCATAGTTCCGGGGTTGCTGTTGTCCGCTTTCTTTATGGCAGTGATTTCGATTCTCACCTTGTTCAAACGGGAAATCGGACCCGCCGGGCGCCGGTTCAGCTTGCGTGAACGCCTTGTCTACCTCGCGCGCGGGACCTCGATCCTAATGATCATCTTTGCCTCCATTGGCGGCATCTACGGCGGCGTATTCACGCCCGTTGAGGCCGCGGCCGTCGGTGCGACCCTCGCATTCCTGTTTGCGCTTCCGCGCACGGCGTTCTCGCGCGCATCCCTTGCCGATGCCGTTCTCAAGACCGTTTCAACGACTGTGATGATCTACTTCATCATTATCGGTGCCAGCGTCTTCTCCCCCTTCCTCGCCCTTACGCAAATCCCGGCGGCACTCGCCGCCGGGCTTGCGGTTCTGGACCTGCATCCCGTTGCTCTTCTGGCACTTGTTCTTGCTGTTTTCGTTTTTCTCGGAACCTTTCTTGATGGCTTCGCGATGATGGTCCTTGTCCTTCCCATCGTGCTGCCGATCATCCAGCAGTCGCGCATTCGGGAGGTGTTTGGGATTCTGACTGAATCGGATCTGAAGATCTGGTTCGGTGTCATCATGGTTATCGTCCTTGAAATGGCTTTGATAAGCCCTCCCGTTGGAATGAACGTCTTCGTCGTGAAAAGCGTTTCCGATGTCCCCATGAAAGACATCTACGCCGGCATCATGCCGTTCTGGTTGGCGATGCTGATCTGCCTCGCGGTCATTGCCGCATTTCCTGAACTTTCGCTGTACCTGCCAGGAACCATGCGCGGACCCGGATCCTGAACCGGCACCCTTGGCTGGCGCACAGCCGGGACTACGGTCGATCCATACGGAAAGGCTCTGCTGTCGGATCAGACGAGATCCGTCATTGACAATCAGTTCTCACGCGACACCGGACCATTTCGATCGGAAGAACATCCGACGCAACCGGTCGACGCGTGTCCGCTTTCTGGTGCGCCTTCCGTCCCCGGCGCGCTGTCGGCTCCCGTGTCGAATTCCGGGCCGACTGACGGTCGGTGTCGATCTTCACGAAGGCCCGCGCCGAATGCACACGCAGGCCGATGAAAGGGGGTCGCCGCCGTGCTCGCTGCAAAGGCCGAGAACGGGGCTGACCCGGGTGTTCCATCCGCGGCTAACCCATCCGTGACGGGGGTGGACGCAGCGGTTCGATCAGGACCCATTCCGCGTTCGTCAGGGACGATTCCAATTCCGTTCCGCTACGCGTGTGTTCATAGCGGGTGGCTTCAGTCCAACGCCTGGCGATCTCCATGTGAAGGTCGAGTTTCGACGGGAGAGCCATGTCCCGGAGCCACTCGCCACTTTCCGTTCAGTCTCTCAGACTCTCCGGCGCTTGCGCCGTAGCAACTGCCCAGAAATGGCCAGTGACGACCACTTGCTTCCAAGTTCCCCGAGCTTGTCCACGGCAATCTGTCCCCTAATGGGTTGCCGCGGTCGTGTCGCCCCGGCCCACGGGCTCCTCGTCCCTACGGGCAATAAAGACAGAACACTTGGCATGACGGACGACCCTGGCAGCGTTCGGGCCCAACAGGTAGTGTTGCAGTTCAGGCCGATGAGAGGCCATCACGATCAGATCCGCCCCAACCTGGTCGGCGACTGCGAGAATCTCCTGATAGATCGTACCGTGAGCAACAAATCGCGTCCCCAAAAGGTCTGCAGGGATTTCTTGGGCGACAAAGTCACTGAGCGCGTTCCTGGCGTCCGTTTCCGCCATCTCCTCGAATCCTATCGGGAAATAGGCACCGATGACCCGGGACAGGCCGTAGTCCGGAATCACTGTCATCGGATAAACGCGGGCCGAGAAGCCCTTCGCCAGGGTGACGGCGGTCTCTGCCGCCTTGGTTTGGCTCTCCGGACTGCTCAGGTCCAATGGAAGAAGTATGCGCTCGTACATGGGTCGCCTTTATAATCCTTGCTCTCAATATCGTGGGACTCTCGCGCCTTCGGGCAGGCCGTCAGGTCTCGATGGCGACGGTACGTCGCCTGCGCTTCAACTGCAGTGTCACGACGAGAGCAAGGAGAGCGACGGCCGGTACGTAGAACCATTCCTTGGCCGCACGCTCAGCTGGCAGTTGCAGCTCAAGAATGACCCAGTCGAAATCCATACCCCATTGCTGCGCCGGGCTGTTCAGGCGAACGTCTTCGACGAGGACTGTTCCGGCGTCGACGGAAACGGATAGGCCGGCACTGTCGTAGAGTCGGTCCGCGCCCTCCGCCCCAGCCGCACCCAAAGGCAGAAGCACGACCTTCCTCACCAGGTCGCCGCTGAAGTTCTCCCCTTCCACAAGGAGGCGAATATTGGCATCGCCCGGCTGCTCAGCGGCGAGCTCTTCTATCGTGGCAGGATCAACCGGCAGGAAAGGCATCTGAAACCTGTCAAGCCAGAAACCCGGCCTTATCAGGGTAAACGCAACCACCAGCAGGATCACAGATTCCCAAACTCGGCTCCTGGTCAGGAAATAAGCTTTCGTTGCCGCCCCGAAGATACACATGGCCATGATGGCAGTCGTGACGACAACGATGTACTCCCACCAATGGTCGATGCCGATCAGGAGGAGGCCCGGGTTGAAAATGAAAATGAAGGGCAGCACCGAGGTCCGGATGTCATAGAGGAAGGAATTGATCGCGGTCTTCATGGGATCCGAGCGCGCCACGGCGGCGCCGGCAAAGGCGTCGACCGCCACCGGCGGCGTGGTTCCCGATATCAGCCCGAAGTAGAAGACGAAGAGATGAACCGCGATCAGCGGCACGATGATACCGTGCTGAGAGGCCAGAGTCACAAAGGGTTGGGCCATGACCGAGGCAACGACAATATAGTTCGCCGTCGTCGGCAGCCCCATACCCAAGATCATGCACATGATGGCAGTGAAAACCAGCATGACCATGACGTTGCCGCCGGACACGGCGTCGATGACCTCTGTCATGATGAGGCCCAGGCCCGTAATGGAGACAACGCCGACGATGATGCCAGCCGCGGCCATGGCAATGGCAATGCCTACCATGTTGCGCGACCCGGCCGCCATCCCGTCCAGGAGTTCGGAGAAACCGCGGAGGATGCCCTCCTTGACGCTTGCTTCCTTCCTGCGAAAGGCATTGATGATCGGATGCTGGGTCAGCATTACGACCACTATGGTCGCGATCGCCCAGGTCACGGAGAGGCCTGGCGACAGACGCTCGATCATCAGGCACCAGACGAGGACGCCAATCGGGATCACGAAATAGAGCCCGGCCATGAGGATCGGCAGCGCGTCCGGAATTTTCACCAGCGGCGCGCTGGGATCGTCGATTTCAAGCCCGGGATAACGCGAGGCAGCCTTCAGAAGAGCCAGATAGGCTATGATCATGATGGCACCGGCGACGTAGATCGCAGCGGCGCCAAGCATCGCAGTCAGGAACGTGAAGAAAAAGTAGAGAAGACCACTCAGAATGACAATTGAGCAAACCGTAATCAGGAAGTTGATGACCCGGCGGCCCGTTGTTGTCTCACGGACCTTTTTGAGGACCGGCAGGCCCATCTTCTCGGCTTCCAGGTGCACGATGTAGAAGAGACCGATATAAGAGATTACCGCAGGCAGGAAGGCGTGCTTGATGACCTCGAAGTACGAAATTCCGACGAATTCGGTCATCAGGAAGGCTGCGGCCCCCATGACCGGCGGCGTGATCTGGCCGTTGATGGAAGACGAGACCTCGATGGCTCCGGCTTTCTCGGCCGGAAATCCGATCCGCTTCATGAGCGGAATCGTGAAAGTTCCGGTCGTGACCACGTTGGCAATCGCGGAGCCCGATATGAGCCCAGTCAATCCGGATGAGACGACCGCCGCCTTTGCAGGTCCGCCACGCAGGTGGCCGAGGAGGGCGAAGGACAGCTTGATGAAGAAGTTCCCTGCTCCTGCCTTGTCAAGCAAGGCACCGAAGAGCACGAACAGGAAGATGAAGCTGTTGGAAACGCCCAGGGGCAGGCCGAACACGCCTTCCGTGGTGAGCCACATGTGATCGACGAAGCGGTCGAGCGAGACACCGCGGTGCGAGATCACATCGGGCATGTGAGGGCCGAGAAAGGCGTAGCCCATGAAAACGAAGGCAACGATGACGAGCGGTGTCCCCAGCGAGCGGCGCGTTAGCTCCAGCACCGTCAGGATCCCGACAACGGACACGACTGTCTCAATGTCAGTCCGGTTGCCGCCGGCACGAGACGAAACGTCGCCATAGAACAGGACGATGTAAAGCGTGCAGAAGCACGCCATGATCGCAAGTGCCCAGTCATGCAGTGGGACGTGACTGCGTGGCGACCTCTTGAAGGCCGGGTAGGCTGCGCAGCCCAGGAGCAGGGCGAAAGCCAGGTGAATCGAACGCTGCTGTGTGTCGTCGATGATGCCTATGCCGAACACGAATGGAAGCGGCGAGGCCATGTAGAGTTGATAGAGCGCCCAAAAAAGGGCGACGGCAAAGAGGAACTTGCTGACAGTGGGCCCCGGATTCCGCCTGCCGGTGTCCGATGCGACCAGTTCTTCGAGTTCTTTCGTGTACGACGTCTGTTCGCCAGGTTCCTTCGGCATCTGCGGTGGGTCCGTAGCGCTCATGGCCGGTCACTCTGAAATGCGAGGCGGGGCGCCGTGGCTTTACAGAAACCGGGGGTGAAGCCCTGTCCGCGGCTCCACCCCCTCCGGGAGGTCACCCGTCGTCTAATTGATCAGCCCGACTTCCTTGAAGTACCTTTCGGCACCCGGATGGAACGGTGCGGTCTTGCCATTTTCCACCGACCCTTCACGGGTAATCCCCACATAGAGCGTGGACTGTTTCTTGAAGTCCTCGTAGTTGTCAAAAACGGCCTTGGTCAGATAGTAGATGACGTCATCGTCGGTGTCGGCTGAAGCCACGACTGTTGCGAGCAGACCCCATGTCTTGACGTCGCTCGGCTGGCCCACGTAGCTCCCGCCGGGGATCGTGATGTAGCCATAGTAGGGCGTCTTGTCGACGAGATCCCTGATCGGCTCGTCGTTCCAGTTGAGAATTTTGGTATCGCAAGTGTTTGTGGCCTCGGTGACAGTCGCGGCGGTGATTCCCGTCGGATAGATGTAGGCATCAATCTTTCCGTCGCAGAGCGCCTGGGCCTGTTCCCGGGACGTCAGACGTGTTGCCTGCTTGAAATAGGATTCCGGTGTCGCGTCGTATTGATTCAGGGCCGTGATGACGGTCGCTTCGGTCCCGGAGCCGACGTTGCCGATGTTGACGAGCTTGCCCTTGAGGTCGGTAAAGGACGAGCCCTGTACGTCGGCCCTGGCGACCACGTGAACAGTATCGGCGTGCAGTGAGAAGAGGAATCGCAGATCTTCGTTCTTGCCGTCTTCCTCGAACTTGTTCGTGCCGTTCCAGGAGTGGAACTGCCAGTCGGACTGGGCAATTGCGACATCCATCTCGCCCGCCTGGATGGATCGCAGATTGGCAACCGAACCGCCCGTGCTCTCTACCGTGCACCGGATCTTGTGTCCAAAAGCCTTGCGGCTCTTGTTCAGGACGTTGCAGATGAAACCGCCGGTCGGGTAGTAACCGCCGCCAATTCCGGCGGTTCCAATGTTGACGTACTGCTTCTCAGCGGCGACCGCGCTGCCGGAGATGACCGCGGCCAGGCAGAGGGCTGCCGTGTGTCTCAGGAAAAGTTTCATAACTGGTCTCCCTGCTTGTCGTGATTGAGAATCGAACGTCACCACTGATCCTTGATCAGTCTGAGCGACATCCGCCTGAAGAACGCGGCGACTTCCTTTTGCGTGGTTTGGATATGTCCACGCAATTCCGCGACGGCAGAGTGCGCATCGCCGGCCACGCAGGCCTCGAGAATCCGGACGTGTTCGCTATGGGGCCGTTCAAGGCCGCTTGCCTGTGTGACCCGAAGACGCGTGAAAGGCCCCATGCGCTGTTCCAGTTCGCGGATCATCAAGAGAAGATGACGGTTGCCGCAGGGCTCGTATATGCAATGGTGAAAGCGCAGGTTGAGTTCGCTCCAACGCTCCGGCGAAGTCGAGGTGCTGTATTCCTCTAGAATCTCGCGGGCGAGCGAATGGTCGGATTCGACCATGTTGTGAACCGCCAACTCGAGAGCCCGGCATTCCAGGGCGATGCGAATGTCCAGAAGTTCGAGAATGTCGGAGTCGGAAAGCTGGCGCACGATTGCACCGCGCCGCGGCCGGAATTCCACCAGCCCCTCGATCTCCAACCGCCGCAAGGCCTCCCGGACCGGGATCTTGCTCATCCCGTTCTCGCTCGCAATCTCGTCCTGACGCAGCGCGGCCCCGCCCGCCCGTCGGCCTGCGACGATCTCTTCCTTAAGCCGTGCATAGACGACATCGGCTGCGCTTTGCGCTTCGAGCCTGCGCCCGTGATTCTTGATCATCAGATATGTTCCATTCCGTTACGTATATTAAACTTGTAAATCATATACGATTCGTCAAGATTTAATTCCAGGGAATTGTTCCGGAATTGCCCACGTCGGTCAGATCGGAGTTGAAATGGAATTCGACATTGTCATTATCGGCGGCGGGATTATCGGTTCCTCGGCCGCCCATTTCCTGGCCAGGAATCCGCGCGCCAGTCACATTGCCGTCATTGAGCCGGACCCGAGCTATGCCAGGGCGTCGACTCCCCAAGGCGCCGGCGGAGTCAGACAGCTGTTCAGCCGTCCCGAAAACGTTGCCATGTCACAGTTCAGTCTGAGGTTTTACAGGGACTTTGCCGCCGAGGTCAGTTCGCCTGCATTTCGGCCGGAAATCGGTTTCCGGCAGCAAGGCTATCTCTTTGTCGTCGATGAGGGCGGCGCCGCGACTCTCGAGGAGAATTTCAGGCTGCAGACTTCGATGGGCGTCCGAGCCGAACTGCTCAGTGTCGCCGAGCTCAGGAACAGGTTTCCGTCGCTTGGCGTCGAGGATGTCGCGCTCGGATGCCATTCGCCGCACGACGGCTGGATAGACCCCTATGCAGCCTTGCAGGGTTTCAAGCAGAGTGCCAGGCAAAACAGCGTGGCATATGTTCACGGCAGGGTCGTCTCGCTCGAAACGCGGGACCGTCTGGTCACGACCGCATTGCTCGATGACGGCCGCGAGATTTCGGCGGGAGTTTTCCTCAACACGGCCGGCCCATGGGCTCATGAGGTCGCGGCAATGGTCGGCGCCGATCTGCCGGTGAGGCCGATGTGCCGCGTCCAGCACTATTGGCGATGTGCCGAAGAGATCGAGCAGCTTCCATTGGTCAAGGACGAGAGTGGAATGTTCTTCAGGCCGGAAGGAAACGGTTTTGCCGGCGGATGCCCGAGCTTTGACGTTGAGCCCGGGTTTTGCGAAGATTTCGACTGCGGCTCCTTCGCCAACTATTTCGAAGATGTCGTCTGGCCGCTGATCGCGGCACGCTTGCCGAAATTCGAAAACGTCAAGCTCGAACGGACCTGGGGAGGTCACTATGCGCAGAACCTATTCGACGGCAACATGATCATCGGCGCCTTCGTGCCGGATATCGACAACTTCTACACGGCCTGTGGATTCTCGGGCCATGGAGTCATGCATGCCCCTGCGGTGGGCCGGGCACTTTGTGAACTTGCGATTGATGGCGGTTATCAGACACTTGACCTCAGCGCCCTCGGCATCGAACGCGTCCGGCAAGGCGAACCCTATGCCGAGATCGGCATCAAGTAGAACCGGACAGATCATCGAGTGGAACTCGACGAGTACAGTGTGGCGGTCATCGGAGCCGGGATCGCAGGCGTAGCGACCGCCTACTATCTTTCGACGCGTCATGGCCTGCGCCGCCTGGTGCTGCTCGACCCGAATGCACCGTTGAGCGTCACCACGGCGCAGTCAGGCGAGAACTATCGCAACTGGTGGCCGCACCCGGTGATGACGCGGTTTACCAACGACAGCATCGATCTGATCGAGGAATTGGCACGCAAAACCGACAATCGTATGCACTTGACCCGGGGCGGCTACATCCTCGCGACCCGTGGAAATGCCGATGACCTGATTTCTGACCTTCACAGGGGATATGGATCCGACAGCAGAAGCCCGATTCGAGTGCACGGGCCGTCTGGTCCGAGCCGTTATCACGTGGCCCGCTCCGAAGATTGGGGCTCAGCGCCTTCCGGAGTCGATGTTCTCAGCAATCAGAGCCTTATCCGCAGCCATTATCCGGAGTTCTCGGAAGAGATTGCCACGGTGCTGCACATTCGCCGGGCTGGAACCGTCAGCAGCCAACAGATGGGTCAATTCATGCTCGAGTCCATTCGTGAAGCCGGCGGACGCTTCATCCCCGGCCGCGTGATTTTGGTCGAGCGGGACGGCAGCTTTCAACTCGATGTCAAGCTTCATGGCGAGACGAAACAGATCCGTGCCGAAGCCATTGTGAATGCCGCCGGCCCCTATGTCTGCGAAATCGCCGGGATGCTCGGCGTCGACCTGCCGATAACCAATGTCCTGCAACAAAAGATCGCTTTCGAAGATACGGCCGGGGCGATCCCGCGACAAATGCCCTTCTCGGTCGACCTCGACAAGCAGTTCATCGACTGGACTGACGAAGAGCGTGAGATGCTGCGAGAAGACTCGAGCAAGGCCTGGCTTGCCGACCTGATGCCGGGTGCAGTCCATTGTCGTCCTGATGGCGGTGACCGGCAGCACTGGGTCAAGTTGGGCTGGGCCTTTAACACGAAACCCTCCGAGGTGGAGTGGCCACCGGAGCTTGACGACTTCTTCCCCGAGATCGTCCTTCGCGGCGCGTCGCGCCTGAACCCAGGTCTCAAAGCCTATTACGGGCGTTTCCCGCGCCAATTCACGCACCACGCCGGTTACTACTCCATGACTCCCGAAAACTGGCCCTTGATTGGGTCAATTGGAGTTGATGGTGCGTTTGTCGTCGGTGCGCTCTCCGGCTTCGGGACGATGGCGGCCTGCGCTGCCGGGGCTTTATGTGCGAGCGTGATCGCTGGTCGCGAGTCTTTCGGTTACGCCGGGGCTTTGAGCCCAGCGCGCTACAAGAACTGTCAACTCATGGACGAGTTCTCGAAGTTGAACAGTCGGGGCATTCTGTAAGCAAATAGGTCAAAAGGTGGACAACGTTCGGCAGCCACCCGGAAGACCGCACCGCGCGATGCTGGTCATCAACCGTCCAGGAGCGGAGCCTGTATCGCTTGATCAACAAATTCCGCTACCTGTCCCTGTCCCCGATACGACCGAGAACGACGAACCGGGAACTGGCGTGCCTGCACCTCGGTTTGCACCGCTGACTGCGGTCCGATCCATGATGGTCACGAGGTCGCCGTGGAAAGTCGCGTGCATCTCGCCCCGCGTCTCGCCTGAGGAGCGTTCGTTGCGCTCGATCAGCCCCCGGATGGCGGTTGCGAGTGGTGCGCGTTGGTGAAGGTCAGGCTCTCGAAGAACGCGTCGAGCGCTTTTCATTGTCGACTTCCACAATGAGATGTTCGTTTCCGCCAAAGGAGTATTGGGCCTTCCGTCCTGGTCTTATCCGAGTTTGGCGCGGTGTCGCTCAAGCCACGGCTCGAGAAACCCCGTGTGAACGTTTGCACTACGCACGTCCCGGTCGGCGGCCAGCGCCTGATGCAAAGGTTTCGTCGTCTTCACCCCCGTGAGATCGAGTTCCGTCAACGCACGCTCCATGCGGCGCAACGCGCTGGCTCGAGATTGGTCCCAGACGACGAGCTTGCCAAGCAGAGAGTCGTAGAAAGGGGGGATCGTGCACCCCGGATACAGCATGGTGTCGAACCGCACTCCGGGACCGCCTGGCGCCATGAACGCCTCGACCACCCCGGGGTTCGGCAGGAAACCGTTCGCGGGATCTTCGGCATTGATGCGGCATTCGATGGCGTGTCCGTTCAAGTCGATGTCGTCCTGGCGCAGACGCAACGGTTCGCCGCCAGCGATCATCAGCATCTCCCGAACCAAATCGATGCCGGTGACGCATTCGGTCACCGGATGCTCGACTTGAATGCGGGTGTTCATTTCCAGGAAATGGAATGTCTCGGAGTCTTCGTCGTAGAGGAATTCCAGCGTGCCTGCGCCGCGATACCGAACCGAACGCGCGAGCGACACCGCGCAGGCACAGAGTTCGCGGCGGACCTTGCCGGGAAGCGACACCGCGGGTGCCTCCTCCCAGACCTTCTGGCGGCGCCGTTGCAACGAGCACTCACGCTCGTAGCAGTGCACAACATGCTCTCCGTCTCCCAGGATCTGGACCTCGACATGGCGGGCTCTCGGGATGAACTTCTCGACGTAAACGCCGCCGTCACCGAACGCCGCCAGGGCCTCCATGCCGGCCTGGGGGAACAACCGATCGAACTCGGTCTCGTCGTGCGCAACGCGGATTCCACGCCCTCCGCCTCCCGCGGCGGCTTTGATCAGAACCGGAAATCCGAGCCGTGCGACGAGGGTGCGGGCAGCCGCGGGGGAGTCGATACGACCTGGACTGCCGGCCACGGTCGGAACGCCGGCCTTCGCGGCCACCCCGCGGGCGGCGATCTTGTCGCCCATCAACCGTATGGTTGCAGCCTCGGGGCCGACGAAAACCAGACCTGCCGCTTCCACGGCTCGTACGAAGTCGGCGTTCTCGGCCAGGAAGCCGTATCCCGGATGGATGGCGTCCGCCCCGGTGTTCTCCGCGGCGACAAGGATCGCTTCGGCGTTAAGATAGGATTTCGACGTGGGGGGCGGTCCGATCTCCTCGGCACGGTCAGCAAGCCTGACCGCGAGGGAGTCCGCATCGGCCCGGCTGTGGGCCACGATCGTGCGCATGCCAAGCTCGCGCGCAGCCCGTACGATCCGCACTGCGATTTCGCCCCGATTGGCAACGAGCAGGCTGTGAATAGCCATGCGAGGTTGCTGGCTCGATCAGCCGTCGAGCTCTGCTAGGGGTTGCCCCGCAACAACGGCCTCTTCGTTGTCGACCAGGAACTTCGTTACCGTGCCGGCAGAGTCTGCCTTGACCTCGTGAAACGACTTCATGAGCTCCACAAGCCCGATGACATCGTCCACGGCCACCGGTGCGCCTTCTTCCTTATATGGCGGCTGGCCAGGCGCCGATCTCCTGTAGAACACCCCGGGCAGCGGCGAAAGGATCTGTATGGTTGTCATCGAATTCCTCCAGGGATCCAGCAGAACACTACATTGTCTATCCCGATACGGCTTGGGCGCAGATCGCGTCGATGTGACGTCGTCTGCCCTGGGCTTCAGCCAGAGAGACCGCCTTGAATCGATAGATGTCTCGAGGACAGGATTGGGCAAGCTTCCAGAAGGCGGCCGAGATCACCGTATAGGGATTGATGAACCCTCCTGTGCTTGGTCCGTCAACCACCAGGATGATCGGTGTCTGACCGCACAGATTGACTGCTCCCATGGGATAGCCGTGATCCAGGATGTTGGACGGATCCTGGCCATGTTCGGGTCGTTTGTTGGTCGCGACTTCCGAGAAAGTCCATTCGGGACCACCAAGACGGAAGCCCGTGCGGTTGCTCTTGGCTTGGAGAAACCAAGGGCTGGAGAGGAACATCTCGTGCCCGGCTGAATCGATCCAATCGTCATTGGGGCCGGCCACGACTTCAATGCACCACTCCTTCTTAGCCCTGATCTCGGGGCGGAATTCTTCCGGGACTCGGCAACCGAGCGTTCCCTCGGCCTCGGCGATCGGCACCACTTGTCCGGCCTTGAGTGCGTAACCGTCCATGCCACCCACTCCCGCCATGTGGAAGGTTGCGCGCGACCCCAGTACCGGAGGAGTGTCGATGCCGCCGGCAATTGCGATATAGGATCGAGCACCGATACGAACCGGGCCCAGCGACAGAACCTGACCTGCACGAACCCTGAAGCTTTCCCACAGGGGAACGGACAAATCGTCCAGCTTGGGCGCCATGTCAGCCCCGGTTACGGCGACCACGGCACCTCGCTGAAAGCGAAGGCTGGGCCCTAGGAACTGGCATTCCAGGGTGGCTGCGTGTTCGTCATTGCCCACCAGGGCGTTGGCCAAACGGTGCGACCACATGTCAAATGGGCCGGATGGCGGGAAACCCTGCTCCCAGAATCCAAGACGGCCAGGGAAATCCTGAATGGTGGTCTCCAGGCCTGGTTTCAGAACTTCCAACATCTCAATGTCTTCCTGATCTCTAGAACGGTCGCTCCGTTTCATCGAGGGTCGCTAACCAAGCGTGGTAGTTGCGGATCGAAAAACGCTCGTATTCCACATAGTTATGGACATAGCTGCCATCTCGGACCTTGGCGTCGATATAGTCGTATTCCTCGCGATCGATCGGCTGGAATCGGACACGATCACCTGGCTTGAAGAGCGCGAGGCTGTCTTGAAAGGCGCGCAGCCTTTGCTCACGATCCCAGATCGGCATGGGCGTGCGAGCGAAGATCTGATAGCCGCCCGGAGTGCGGTCTGGGTAAATGGCAGTTATTGCACCTCCGTGTCCGATGGTGCCCTTGGGTGTCCAGGTGCGGGGGGGATCGTACTTGGGCGCGATCAGGCGGCTGCGGGGATCGAGCGGCATCAGAGAGCAAAGTCCAGGCCAGAAGCCAAGAGCTGCGACCCAGTAGTCGCTTGCGGAATGCACCCGCTTGAGTTGATCCAGGCTCTCCAGGTTATTGAGCCGAACCAGGTAGTCTCCGTCCCATTCCTTTTCGGCGATCGTTTTCCGGTAGTCGTCGACACAGTCCCGGGTCCAAGGATCGAAATAGAACAAGGGCACGTAGAACATGCGGCTGTCGAGTTCGAGGCTCTCCAGAGAGCCGATCGATCGGAAGAGTGACATGACTTCCCTGCTCGCGTCGCCATAGGAGATGCAGTCCGGATCGTAGCTGATCTGCATCGAAGCCATCTCCGGAATCAGTTCGATGATCCCGTCGATATCAGCCTCTCGAACGAGTCTCACCACGCTGTGGACAAGGAAGTTGAGATCGAAACTCATTTCGTCGCCGAAGTAGGCTTCGATGCAGCGATCACCACCCGGTCGGAACTGCGGTTCCTCGTAGATCATCCTGCACTGTCCTCGTCGGCTTGGCGCGGCAATCTGGATTTCAGAGCGTTGTGAACGGCTTCGGCTATCGCAGCGGCGCCGGGGGTGTCGCTGTGCACACATATGCTGTCAGCGCGCACCTCGACCTCCTTGTTGTTGACCGAGAGCACCTTGCCTTCGTTGACAGCACGCAAGACCCTGGCAACGGCAACGTCGGGGGCCACTGGCACATGTTCCACCGTGATGATCTGCCAGCCCCGGTCGTCATAGTCGAGATCGAAGTAGAATTCGCAGAAGTAGGGAATATTGCGTTCACGGTACACATCTTCCATGACGCAATTGGAGAAGCCGATGACCGGCACGCCGAAGACTTCAGCCGCATCGGCGATGCCGTGCGCCATGCCCTCGTCCTTCATTGCCATTCCGAAGAGTGAGCCGTGTGGCTTGATATGGCTGAGCGGCGTATGTTCGCTGTCGAGAAAACCTTTCAGTGCGCCGACCTGGTAGATCACCATGGCCGCCGTCTCGTCGCGGCCAAGCTTGATTTCGCGCCGACCGAATCCTTCGCGATCGGGAAAACCCGGATGAGCACCGATATCGAGGCCGTATTTCTTGGCCAGACGGACTGTGCGCCACATGACCTGCGGGTCGGAGGCATGAAAACCGCATGCTATGTTGGCGTGGGTCACGAAGGGCATGCAGGCCTCGTCGTCGCCCAACGTGTAGATTCCGAAGCTCTCACCCATGTCGCAGTTGATGGTGATAGTCACGTCGAACCCTTCCTTAACGTATTTCGAGGGAGCTGCCGTACTGGTCGACTTCGGAGCTCAAGGCCAACACGAAGATCATTGGTGTTGGAAGAACCATGCGAAAGGACACCAGACAGTGGTTACTGACCGACACGTCGAAGTATGCAATACGTGCGTTCTTGATAGCCGCCGAACGGAGGCCCCTGACACTGAGTTGATAGTGTTGCGGCCGATGGCTTCGAATTGGCCAGCCAATGCTGCGACTAGCCTCGATCCCCAAGCCTACGGAATAATGTGAAGGAATGCCGCCCTGACA
>JAPPHA010000073.1 GCA_028874915.1 Paracoccaceae bacterium | reverse complement strand
GCGGGCGGTTCACGGGCACGCCGCACGCCGGGTGCGGGGTCTCCGGGGACGCGCGGAACTGCACCGTCGGCTGGCGGCTGACGCCGGAGGCGCGCGGCGCGCCCGACCTCTCCTTCGGGGCGCGGGCGACAAGGCGCGAGAGCGGCGCGGACGCGCCAAAGGGCGAGTTCGGGATCGAGGCCGCCGTGCGGTGGTGAGGCCGGGCCCGCGCGCATGACGGCGACGGCATTGAAGGCCACCGCGACGTGCGGCGTCCTTGCGGGCGCCGCACGTGGCGGTTCCTCGTGAGGATGCCTTGCCGGGCGGGGACGGCGTGAGCGCGGGGACCGGCGACGCGGTCCTTGCCTGGACGGTGCTCAGGCATGTCCGCGGCTATCTCGACGCCTGGGACCGGAATGCCGCCCATGCCCCTGATCCGGAGACCGAGCCGGGGCCGTTCCGGATCAGGGTGCAGGCCGGGGCCGATCTCGATGCTGCGGAATTCGAGCTGCTCGCCTGGCAGGACCCGCACGATGCCGCTGGCCCCCGCTCCCCGTTCTGGCGCCAGGACGCCATGCCCGAGGCCTTCGTCGATCCGGACGAGCCGCCGCTTGCGGAGGCCGTTGGCGAAAACGGCGCCGTGGAGGGCCTTCGCCTCCTCGACGGCGGCCTCGTGCTCAAGGTGGAGGCCGGCGGCGCGGCGGTGCAGCTCCGGCTCCGCGACGCGGCGCGGTTCCCGATGGAGGGAGGGATCGCGGTCAAGCACGGGTTCGGACTGCGGCTGCCGCACTCGATGCGGCGCATGCAGGACTTCTGGGGCGTGGCGGGCCGTCCCGTCCCTCGGACGGACCGGGACCGGCGGGGCGGGACGAGGGGACGGAGCTGCTGGTGACGGTGATGAAGGGGATCGACGCCGGCCGGACGCAGCGCATGATCGCCGCCGAGGTCTGGGGCGAGGCGGCGGTGGCGGCGGAATGGAGCGCGGACGGGTGGATGCGCTCCCGCGCCAGGCGCCTGGTCGCCAGGGCGCGCGCGCTCGCCGGCGGAGGATGGCGCAAGATGGTGCCGCGATGAGGATGACGGGAAAGGCGTGGACATGCGGCGAAGGCCGTCTGGCCGTCTTTCGCGATGCCGCATCCTGCGCTGTCCTTGCCGAATCTTTCCGGCAGGACCTTCGGGCGGATGGCTTCAGGCCGGGAACGGAAAAGGAGACCAGCTTGCCGAACACGGCCTGGTTGCGTCGCTTCGCTCCGGATGGCTCCCGTCGAGAAACCGGGCGACGCTCAGCTGCCCTGGTTGACATCCGGCCGGCATGCCGGCGATATCCGGCACGTTGCAGCCGACGGGTGAAAGGACCGCAGGACGGGATGCACGGTGAGCGTCGAACGAGTGCCTGGTTCCGGCCGTTCCGAAGGGAGTGCGTGCGCCGGCACGCGCCGGAAAGACGGCCGGAATCCGCTGCCGGCGCTGCCGGTTCGCGCGCGGCTGGCCGGAATTCCTGCACGCGCGCGAGGCACCGTGTTGCGATAGTGTTGACACGCTGCACGGGCGTCCCCGAATTGCAGCGTTTTTGCCTTTGTTTCAAGGCTCCGGAAAAAGCCGCTTCGTTGATCCGCAACGAGCGCGACATCGTCGCCCGCCGCCCGAAAACGGCCCAAGTTGCCGTAGAGCGCACGAAGCATGATGCCCCGTGCGCCGTTCATGTCCCGGTCGACGATGATGCTGCCGTCCGAAACCGTCTTCGCGCCGCCAAGGTGCTCGTTCACGAAGCCGTCCCATGAGCGTGTCTTGCTCGTGTACGCCTCATTCACGACGATCAGCCGTTTGCCGTATTTCCGGCACATCCACTCCAGTTTCTGCCTGAACCGGTAGTGTGCCAGCCCAAGCATCGAGCGCACGGTCTTCGTCCGGATCCGGCGATCCTCCTTCGCACTCATCGCCTTCGTCTCGAAGGACGGAAGCAGGATCACGTCGAAGGCCTGAACGAGATCGTGGGCCACCCGACGGTGCAGGTCGTCGACCCGGTTGCGGACGCGGATGGCGAGCCTGTCGATCCGCTTCCGGAAGTGGCGCTTCCATTCCCCGCACCTCGCCTTCGCGCGCTGACCGACCAGGCGGTCGAGTTGCAACAGGAGCGGAAACACCTTGTCGGCGTAGAAACCGGCGCCGTAGCTGGCGGCGTGGTTCACCGAGTATGCGGTCACGAAGGCCCGCACGCCGGGGTCGAGGGACACGATGGAGCGGACTTGGATTTCGTCCTGCCCCACCGTGACGATTCGCTTTTGAGCGCAGATGAACCACTGCCCCCGCTCAAGCACGATGATCGTCAGCTTCCCCCACGCCTCGTCGGGCATGGGTTCCGCCAGGTCGAAGTTCTGCGCGACGAAGGCGCCTGACAGCTTCTGGACGGCAATGCGCTGCCGTATGTCCTTGACGCTGCGGAAGGACAGGCGGCACCTCTCGCCCCTGGACCGTCGCTGGATCACGGCGTCGCGGGTCCTGAACGCCGCGTTGACCGCCTCGTCACAGTCGGCGGAGCGGAACGTGCCGCCGCGCTCCTGAACCTCCGAACGCACGAAGTCGCGGATCGTGGCGCGCAGGGCGGTTTGCTTCAGCTCCGGTCCCTTCGGGTCCACGAGGCCCGTGTCAGCTTCCCGGAAGCAGGCGATGGCAAGGTTGTAGGCACGGCGTTGCTGTCGGATCAGCTCATGCAGCAGATCCGGGGTCTTCGGGTAGGCCCGGATCTTTCTTGTGCCTTTGACCAGAACGCTTGCCGTGGTGGGCGTTGCAGAAGGAAGTGATATACGCAACGAGGCCGCGCACGTCGAACGGATCGGAAAGATCGTCCTCTTCCAGAAGCTCGATGCTTCCTCCCGAAAGTTCGATGACGTGCCTGATGAGCGGCTAGCCAGACCGGGTGATGCGGTCCGATGTGGCAGCCACCACATGGACTGCCTCTCCGCGCAAAGCCCGTTCCAGTAGGGCGACAAAGCCTCGTCGCCTGAAATTGAATCCGGATCCAACGTCACGGACAACCTGTCCATCGGGATATCGATCCCGCAGGAGTCGCTCTTGGGTGTCGAGGGATGACTCCTGCCTGGCGCTGGACACGCGAGCGTAGAGGATGGTGCCGGGATCGACAGAAACCCGGACCCCGTAATGTCCTCCGGGTGTCCGCTCAAATCGTCGACATCGCCCTCCCTCGATCCAGCGCCGGACGGTTTGCGTGGTGACCTTCTCGCGTCTCGCAAGGCGTGTCGTCGTCATCCATATACCGCAATATGTGCAACATTCCAGGCGGACTCAAGCCCTGAACGTTACGTTCGTTGCTTGATAGTGATGCAGGCTTCCCCTTCAATGCGCGACTGGAATTCTGTGTGGGCAGGCCGGAATTTCACATATAGCTTCACATATAACACACTATCGACCGACTTTCAAGCGTTGCATTTCACTTTGTGCTTCACACATAATGGCAGGTACGGAGAGCCATGACATGACCGAACCACAGCCCCTGAACCCCACGTCAACGCCGGAGGTATCCCTGCCCAGGGCCCCGCTGGCGCGAGTCCTCGCCCAAGCGCGTTTCCCGACCATTCTCGCCATCCGTGATCCCGACAGGGTTGCCGACTTTCAGGATGCGGTCCGCGAGAGCTATCCCAATCTCAACCGGGATCAGGTTCACAGCATCCGGCTTGTAAGCGGTGAAGCGCCGGACATTCGCCCGGACCTCATCTGGCGTTTCACTGATCGTGAGACCGGACCCGGCTGGCGGGTATCATTGGGAGTGGACTTCGTGGCCCTTGAGACCTCTTCTTATGGCAGCCGGAGTGATTTTCTCGACCGTCTGCTCACTGTCCTTTCCGCGGTCGAGGAGTCGTTCAGGCCTGCCTCAGCCAGTCGCCTTGGATTGCGTTACATCGATCGGCTGACAGGTGAAGCAGTGGATCGCCTCGCTGAGCTAGTCCATGCTGAGGTTCTCGGCATCATACAGGCCGCCGAGACCCTGGATCCCTCGCTCAGGGCCTCCGTCATCCACCAGCTAACTGAGGTGCAGTTCATGTCGCCGGCCGGCACACAGATTCAGGGACGTTGGGGGCAGCTGCCTGCTAACGCGACTTACGAACCCAACGCCCTCGAACCGATCGAAGAACCAAGTTGGGTTCTGGACCTCGATATGTTCACGACCGAATCGCGGCCCTTCGCCAGTGAAGAACTGCTGACAACCACGACGGGCTTTGCCGAATGCCTCTATTGGCTCTTCCGCCAGATGGTTACGATAGAGTTCCTCAAGTTCTACGGAGGCGAACCATGACCGCGACCGCACTGCGTAACACGCTGGACAGGAATACGTCGGCGCTCGGCAGCATGCAGCTCTCTCGGGTCTCCGCCGAAATCCCGACCGAGCTAATTGCAATCCCTTGGCTGGCGGCGGCAACCGTCAACACCGATAGCCAGGGCTCGATGGTGATGTGGACAACCATCGCGCCGCACGTTGAGCGCACCGCCGCAGATCCCGCTGGGCAATTCGACTTTCTCATTGCGTCTGCGGAATCCACAGCCGAGGCGATCATGGAGATCCGTCGCCGATCTGGGCTGACATGGCAGGAGCTCGGCAACTTGTTTGATGTCTCGCGGCGCAGCGTTCATCACTGGGCGAACGGAAAGCCAGTGAACGCCCGACATGATCGAACGATCCGCCGGATGCTGGCGGCCATCCGTCACCTCGACCAAGGAAGCCAGCTGGACACTCGCGCCATGTTGCTCGCCGTAAACCAAGCTACGGGTATCTCCACGTTCGACCTCCTTCAGGCCGGCTGTTTCGACGAAGCTACAGGACGCGTCGCGGATGTGCGTCTTCCCGAATCGCAGCGCGTACCCCTTTCCCGCGCCGCTTCGGACGCCCGCCGCCCGCCAGCGCCAGTGCTTCTTCTAGGGGCCGAACAGGATCGGCCCGACATCTCGGCCAACGCCCGTATTGTGCGTGCCAAGCGGACGCCAAGAATGGCAGGTTAGGGCTGCGTGTCACTGTCGGACGAGGACGAACAAGCGATCGACCAGGCTCTGCGGGCCTGGCGGCAGGGAGATATCTCCCTCGACGCCGGCCTGGAGTTCCTCCATCTGGCCGATCTGTCGCGTCCGCACAGTCCTGCGTCCCTCCAAGTGTTTGAGGTCCTCCTGAACGAGGGCGAGGCAATCGAGGCCGGAACCACACCGGTGTTGGACAAGGTGGTTGGCATGGTGATGTTGAGCCAGGCCTGCGATATCGTTCGCCGCTGTCGCGACCGGCCATTCGTTGAACTCGCACCGCTGGTCAAGGTGCCTAAAGCATGGGTGGAGGAGATCCGACGCCTAAAGCGCCCTGCCTTCGCCTATGTGCCAAGCACTGCCGACCAACATCTTGTCGCCGACCTCGACCGCACGATGACCGTAGAAAAAGCTGTTGTTGCCGGATGGACACTTAGTCGTGGCTGGGAAACAGACGACGAACTCAGGAACTTCGCCGAAGCTCTGGTGCGCAAACGAACGCGCGTTGCCTTTCCCGACGATTTCGTTGCCGCAGCCCGGAAGTTGGAAACGCATCTTATCACAAGACACAACAGGCACACTGACGAGGGAGCCCATCTCCGGGCGCTTCGCGAGATCCGAGTGCGCGCAGCGCCATCCTGGGATGCCGATGTGGTCCAGTTGAGTTGGTGGTTCATCAAGGAGGCGGACCCAGTGGACGTGGCCGTCGATTGGACCGGGCACCTTGAGTGTTGGCTTGCTCTTTTCGACCAGACCGATCGGTTCCATTTCGATCTGCCCATCGCCTGCCGGTTGGAAGACATGACGGCCCGTGACTACATCGAAAGCGACCGGCTGGATTTCGACCGCCTGTCCATCTCCTGACAGGCGCAACGGCACCGTTCCAATGAGGAAGAACACCGAGCCCGTAGCGTCAAACATCGACCTCTTCACGCTACCGTCCAAAACAGGCGACATCACGCCGACGGTATCTGGCAAGGAGATCGACGCCTCGATCAGCACGAAACAAGGATGGTACGTCCAAGTGCCGCAAGCAGCAATTCTCGAAAGCGTTCTCTCGGCGAAAGTGTGATGGGGTTCGTTACGGATGAGTATTATATAATGTCTTAGGCGCTGAGAACTCGCTTTCCGCACTCCCACAAGTTCCTCCAGTCCCGAGGGCATTGTTTTCGTTCCGGGTCGCACCCACCGCGATTTCAGTCCGGATTACGACGATCTGGTCCGGATTCGGCCGCATTTCGAGGTGTTGAACACCCGAACGAAAACAATGCCATCATCGAGGTGGATTGCATCAGCATCTTACGGGGTCGAATCCGGTAAGGGCAGAATCGCGCACTGATGATGTTCCCGGACTACGGGCCGACATCCGCCTTTCCCGAACCTGCAATCACATCGGGCCGGAGAGCGTCCAACGGAAAGGTGATGGCGTCAAAGGGGAAGCGAGACCGGCGCAACATTGGCGAGCGTCGCCGACGGCAACCAACGCCCCTCGCGCAACTCGAAAGCCTCAAGCGTCCGGGCATCGGGATCCACAAACCAGAGATGTCGAACGCCCTCACGAGCGTAGAGGTCTCGCATTTCGCTTTGGTCCAGCTGCCGTGTGGATGGTGACAGCAATTCGCAGACCCAGTCCGGCCCGGATATCGCCGCGATTTCGACAATGCCGCCGGGTATTCAGGCGGCCGCCGCGGCGGTGAGTCCACTCTTGCGGTGCCAGCCTTGGAACGCTTTTGCGGTTACGATGCCGACCCTGTCGGCGGCTAGGCTGCCGGAATGCTCGAAGCGCAAAACCCCACCGTTCGGCGCATGCGGCCAGACGGCGACGGCGACGTCTAGGACTGGAACGAAATCCTGCAACGGCAGAGAAACGATCCCGAACCAGACCCGGAACCGAGCCCGTGACGGTTCTGGGGAACCCGCCAGTCAGATCGGCACAAAGTGGGAGGAATCGTCCCAAACTGAGCGAAACAACTCAGGAAGTTCGCGCCAATTCAAACCGAAAATCAAAACAGGGGGAGCAATTCGGGCGTGAAGCCGTGCCGATGGGCCGGTGGTGAAGCGCGAACTGTTCAAGCGGCATGGTCCACCTGGAAATTATCGGCCTTCAGGCCGGGGAAGATGTCTGGTGCATTTCTTTTCTCGCAGCCGACTTTGCAGCGCGCGCATCCCGGTAGTAGCCGAGCGCGATGATGAGCGACTGGGCCAGCACAATCGGCGCCGCCAGGGGCCGAAAGCGGTGCACTTCGGTGTCTCGCACGACAAAGTACCGGCTAGAGTTGCGGGCAAGCGGGCTTGCCAGGGAATCGGTGATCGCGAGCACGGGAACGTCGCGGATATGGGCGTCGCCGACGACGTCGACTACCGGTTGGGCGTACTCGGCAAAGCTGACCGCAATTAACAGGTCGTCGCTGCCCAGGGTTGCGATCTGCTGCGGCACCATGCCGCCAACCGAGTCCAGCAAATGGCATCGGTACTCAAGCCTGGTGAGACCGTACGCCAGATATGCGGCGACCGGAAACGCACGCCGCTGTCCGATGACGTAGATCGCCCCCGCCCGGTCCATCATTCGGACCGCTTCGCGCAACGTGTTGCCGTCGATGTCCACCTTGAGATGCTCAAGGGCAAGCACCGACGCATCGGTGAACCCATGCAGTATGGCGGCCGGGTCGTCCTCGGCCGCCACCTCCAGCTTGCTGCGATGCTCGTGGATCTGATCCCGAAATGACGGGGCACCTTCGATAAGACGCAGCCGGAAGACGCGCTGCATTTCCGAAAAGCCCGAGAATCCGAACACCTTCGCGAACCGGATGAGGGTGGAGGGCTGAACGCCGGTCTCCCCTGCCACCTCCACGACCGTCTGCAGTGCAAGCCGGTTGGGATCACCCAAGGCATACTGGGCGATTCGCTGTAAATGCGGGCTCAATGTTTCGAATCGTTGCTGGAGCGCCTCTCTCAGACGATCGAAGTCCTTCGCTGGTTCGGGGTTCCGCACGCGGCACCACTCCTTGTCGTGTTGAAACGATGGTTCTGCACCAAGCGATGCTCGCAGAAATCGAATGAGAATTCAATGAGATATACGAAATAGAAATTTGAACGAATTTTCACTATTGACATCAAAGTGTGAATTGATATTGAATTCGAATGAATTTTCAATAATGTGCCAATCTCTTGAATGATCATGCAGATCGAAAAATGGACATGACGCTTCGCGTGGGATTTGTGGGCATCGGGATGATGGGCCGCGGTATGGCGAAGAACATCCTGGCCGCCGGATACCCGCTGGCGGTTGTCGCCCACCACCGCCGGGCCCCCATTGAGGTTCTGGTCGGACTGGGTGCGACGGAGCTTCGCAGCTTACGGAACTTGGCCGTGGAGTCCGACGTCGTCGTTCTCTGCGTGACCGGGACCCCCGAGGTGGAGAGCGTCGTCTACGGGCAGGACGGACTGCTGGCGGGGGCACGAGATGGTCTGATCGTCGTTGACTGCTCGACCAGCGAGCCCGCATCAACCGAGCGCATCTCAAGCGATCTGCGCAAGCGGGGCGCGTCCCTGGTGGACGCGCCGCTCGCACGTACTCCGGTCGAAGCCGAAGCAGGCCGGCTGAACGCCATGGTCGGAGCGGCGCAGGAAGACTTCGCACGCGTCCGGCCGTTGCTTGAGGCGTGCTGCGAGAACATCTTCCACATGGGCCCGGTCGGCTCCGGCCACAAGACAAAGCTCATCTACAACTTCATCACCATGGGCTACGCGGCGCTCATCTCCGAGGCGCTCTGCGCCTGCGCTGCGACAGGGGTCGATCTTGAGCGATTCTCCGACGTCGTGTCGGCGGGGGGCGCGAACAGCGGGATCTTCCAGCTCATCGTGCCGAAGGCCATCTCGAGCGGAGACTGCTCCGGTCTCGCCTTCAGTCTCGCGAACGCGGAGAAGGACCTGCGCTACTACAACCGAATGGCGGACACGGTGCCGCTCGCGGGAATTCTCGGGCGCACGGTGCAGCATGCGCTCATCCAGGGACTCAACCTCGGCTACGCCGACGGTTTGGTCGGCGATCTCCTGCGCGTACAGGAACGGCTCAACGGAATCGGGATCCTCGACGGCGAAGCATCGGATCCCGCTCAGACTGCCGGCGATTCGGCGTGCGCATGAACCGCAGCCGATCACATCGGGGAAATCGAAATTGCACAGAGGGGAAACGAACATGCCACGGAAGACACTAACGCGACGTTCGATGCTGAAGAAAGTGGGTCTCGTCTCGGCGGGGGCTGCCGCCACCGTCATGGGGCCCTGGCGCCACAACCGCGTGTACGCCGCTGCCTCGGACAAGCCGATCATGATCGGCCTCACGTCCGACGCTTCGGGTCAGTACGCAAACTCGGGCGCCTCCGACAGGCGCGGCATGATGATGGCGATCTCCGAGTTCAACGAGCGCGGCGGCGTGCTCGGTCGCAAGGTGGAAACCATCCACATCGACACAGAAACCACACCGGCGACGGGGAGCCGGGTGGCGGAACGCCTCATTACCCGCCACGAATGCGCCTTCCTGATCGGTGCGGTCAGCTCCGGAGTCGCGAACGCCATCTCACAAGTCGCCCAGAAATACGGCACGGTCTACCTGAACACGAACTCGAGCTCGCCCACGGAATCCGGCAAGAACTGCCGTCGCGTGAAGTTCGTGTGGGACGGGAACGGCACCAACTTCGCCCAGGCCGCGGTCAGGAATGCGATCAGCGCCTACGGCACGAAGTGGATGCTCATGACCAACGACTACGTCTGGGGGCACAACACCTCCGCCGCCACCCGGAAGCTCGTCGACCAGTTCGGGGGCGAAATCGTCGACGAGATCCTGGTGCCGCAGGGCACGCGCGACTTCAGCGCCATGCTGCTCAAGGTGCAACAGGCGGCTCCGCAGGTGGTCGCGGCCGCGGTGGGCGGCGACGACCAGAAGGCGATGCGCCAACAGGTCTCCCAGCTCGGACTCGGCGAAAGCATGGCCTGGATCAACAACCAGCAGGACTGGCCGGACGTGTACGGACTGCCGCTCGACAACCTGTTCGGCGTGTTCGGCACCACCTGGTACTGGAAACTCGACCTGCCGGGCGTTGCGGAATTCGTCGAGCGCTACCAGGAGGCCTATCCGGACACCAAGATGCGGGTGCCGGGCAACGTCTTCTACAACGGTTACATGGCGACCCGGGAGCTGCTAAGCGCAGTGGAGAGGGCGGGCTCGACCAACAACCGCAAAGTCATACAGGAGCTGGAGAGCCTGAAGGTCTCGGCCAGCGATCGAATGCAGCACCACGATGCGTACATGAACCCGGCAACGCACCAGATGCAGCAGACAATCTATCTTGCGACGGCCAATCAGGGTACCCAGAACCCCGACGACATGTTCAGGGTCCTGAGCCAGTCGGCGCCGGAAGAGATCCGCGACGCTGACGCTGACGCGGCTTGCATGATGGAGTCGCTTGACGACACACCGACATACGAGATGTAAGCGTTTATTGCAGGCGCCGCCGGCCTTCGATCTCCTGCTCCCGGGTCGACGGCGCCTTCTTTGACGCGCCATGTCGCACGTTCTTCCCCATCTGCTGAACGGTCTGAGCCTCGGTCTGCTGTTCGCGCTGATCGCGCTCGGCTTCATGCTCATCGTCGGGGTGATGGAGCTCATCAACCTCGCCCATGGGTCGCTGTTTGCGCTGGGGGCATACTTCGCGATGGTGATCATCTCCCCGGACCTCGCCTGGCTCGGTGCCGCGGGCGAGGCGTGGGCTGTGCTTCCCCTGCCGGTCCGCTACGGGCTGGCCGTTTTCCTGGCCCCGGTTCTGGTGGCGATAGTCGGCATGGGCCTCGAGCTCTGCATGCGCCGAACCTATGGCAAGAAGGCGGAATACGGTCTCCTGCTGACCTTCGGAGCGGCGCTCGTCATCGAGGAGACCATCCGCCTTGTCTGGGGACCGTCGGAGCAGTACCTCCAGGTGCCGCAGGCGATCTCTGGCGCCTTCCTGTTCGCGGGCCTGATCTACTCGAAGTACAAGCTCTATGCGGCGCTCTTCGCAGTGGGCGCCATTGCCGCGGTCTGGCTGTTCCTCGAGCGCACTCCCTACGGCGCGATCATCAAGGCCGGCGCTCACGACAGCGAGATGGTCCGGGCGCTCGGGATCAACCTCACGAGGCTGCGCCTGCTGGTGTTCGGCCTCGGAGCGGGGCTCGCCGGCTTTGCGGGCATCGTGATGACGCCGATCTGGGGCTTGCGGCCACATGTGGGCATCGACGCGGTCATTCCCGCCTTTCTCATCATCGTGCTGGGTGGGGTCGGCAGCTTCTGGGGCGCAGTCATAGGCGGCATCCTGGTAGGACTCGCGGTCGGGTTTACCGGCGCCTACGCCTCGGAGTTGTCGCTGCTGTCGATGTATCTTCTCCTGATTGCGGTGGTGACGTTCCGCGCACGCGGCCTGCTCGGCAGAAAGAGCGGACTGGAGGCCTGAGCGGTGGCCTCCGGAGAGTCCGTCGCTGCCCGCTGGGTGTCGCGCCAGATGGTGCTCCTGCTCGTCGTCCTGGCGACGTTGCCGCTGTGGATCGAATCGATCGGGCTCTACCCGTACCTGGGCGTCGAGATCGCGATATGGATGATCTACGGCCTCGGGTTCAACCTGCTGCTTGGCTACTCGGGGCTGCCGAGCTTCGGCCACGGCGCCTTCTTCGGGATTGGCGCCTACGCTTTCGGGCTCTTCCAGCTCCGGGTCTTCGAGAGCCTCTTTCTCGGCATCGCGTGCGCAGTGACGGCGGCGTTCGTGGCGGGGGCGATCGTAGCCTGTTTCCTGTCGCACAGGCGCGGCATCTACTTCGCGCTGATGACCATCGCATTCGGCCAGGTATTCTGGTTCATCTCCATTAAGTGGCACACGCTCACCGGCGGCGAGGACGGACTGCTGAACATCCCGCGCCCGGCTTTCGAGCTCGGCGTGGCATCCGCCGGACTGGGTTCGAACACCGCCCTCTTCTACTTCGTTCTCGTCGTGCTCGCTGTCGTTCTCGTCGCGCTGTGGCGGCTCGTCCACTCGCCATTCGGCAAGGTGCTGCAGGCAATTCGACAGAACGAGGTGCGAGCGCGCTTCGTCGGCTACAACGTCTGGCTGTTCAAGTGGACGGTGTTTGCAATTTCCGCCGCCATCGCGGGGCTCGCTGGCTCCCTTTTCTCGATGGCGCAGCAAAGCGCGTATCCCGACGTCATGAGCCTGCACGCATCGGGGATTATCGTCATGATGACCCTGATCGGGGGCGGGTTCGTAAGCTTCTGGGGGCCTGTGATCGGAGTCGCGGTCTACTTCCTGGCCCGCGATGTCCTTGGTGCCGTGACAGAGACCTGGCTGTTGTGGTTCGGGCTGATTTTCGTGCTGGCGGTGCTGTTCAAGCCTGAGGGCATCGCCGGCGCCTGGCAACAGCATGTCGGCTCGGGGGACCGGCGCTCGCTCGCGCGGCGGGCTGTGGCCGGCTTCCTCTCAGCAGGGCGGAAGTGACCATGGCTCTCTTCGAAGCGCGCGGCATCCACAAGCGGTTCGGGCACCAAGTGGTGCTGGAACGCATCGATCTCGGCTTCGAGTCCGGGCAATTGAGCGGAATCATGGGTCCGAACGGGGCCGGCAAGACCACCTGCTTCAACGTGCTGACAGGTCAGTACAAACCCGATCGGGGCCAGGTGGTACTCGCCGGCGAGGACATCACTGGGCTCGCGCCCAACACCATCGCCCGCAAGGGCATCGCGCGCTCTTTCCAGATCATGAGCCTGTTCGACGAGTACTCGGCGCTTGAGAACCTGCTGATCGCGCTGCCGGAGGTTCGCGAGCGCGGCTTCACAATGATGAACCGCCTGGACTCCGACAGCGCGGCTGCCGACCGCGCCTCGACCGTGCTCGCGCGTGTCGGTCTCGCCGGGCGGGAGCGGCAACGGGCCGGCGACCTGGCGTATGGTGAACGGCGCGCCCTGGAGATCGGCGTCGCGCTTGCAGCCGAGCCGCGCCTGCTGTTCCTTGACGAGCCCACGTCGGGCCTCAGCGCGAAAGCCATCGCCGGGCTTGCCGAACTGGTGCAGGGCCTCAAGCGCGACTACTCGATCGTGGTGATCGAGCACGACATGCAGTTCCTGTTCGGGCTCGCCGATACGATCTCGGTCATCCACTGGGGGCAGGTAATCGCCAGCGGCGCTCCGGAGGCGTTGCGCGAAAACAAGTGGGTCCGGCGATCGATGCTGGGAGGCAAGGCGTGATTCTTGAAGTCGCCGGCATCGAGACCTTCTACGGCGAGACCCAGGCCCTGTTCGGGGTGTCGCTGCAGGTCGGGCAGGGCGAGGTCGTTGCGCTCTTGGGTCCGAACGGGGCTGGCAAGACGACCACGCTGCGATCGATCCTGGGGCTGACGCCCGCGAGGGACGGCACCATCCGGTTCGACGGCATCGACATCACGCGGAGCGCCACCCACGAGATCGCTCGTCTCGGGGTCGGCTGGGTGCCCGACGACCGCCGCATCTTCCCCACCTTGACGGTGGCGCGAAACCTGTCGATCGCCCGCAAGCGTACCCGGTTCCGGACCTGGTCGCTGGATGAGATGTTCGAGATCTTCTCCGCGCTGGAACACCTCATGGAGCGCGAGTGTGAGTACCTGTCCGGAGGCGAGATGCAGATGGTCGCCATCAGCCGGGCGCTTCTCGGAGCGCCGGGTCTGGTTCTCTTCGACGAGCCCTCTCAGGGGCTCGCACCCAGGGTGGTCCAGGACGTGATGGCCACGATCTCGCACCTGAAGGGAGCCGGGATTTCGGCCCTTGTCGTGGAGCAGAACGCAGCCACCGCGCTCCAGATCAGCGACCGTGCCTACGTCATGGATCGGGGCCGAATCGTCCACTACGGGTCTGCCGAGCGACTGCTCTCTGACGACCGGCTCCGAGTCGGCCTGTTGGGAGTCTGATCGTGACGGCGCCGATTCTCGAAGTCCGCGGCCTGGTCAAGCGCTATGCGCGCGGCCTGTTCCGGCGAAGGGAAACGTTTCGGCTGGAGGCGGACCTGACGATGCACGACTCCTCGATCGTCGGGGTCATGGGTCCGAACGGATCGGGAAAGACGACGTTGTTCGAGCTGATCACGGGCTCAAACGTTCCAAGCGCCGGTTCCGTGCGGGTCATGGGCCGCAACATCCACGACGTGAAGTACGCCGAACGGGACCGGCTGGCCATCCACTACCACCAGTCGTACCAGGTACGGCACTTCCGCCGTACGCGGCCCTCATTCCTGATGCGGCCGGCCGGCCACGACTATCCCATGGTCCACCTGTTCGACGAGCCGCAGTTCAACACCCGGGACGGCTACATCGGCTTCATGCTGGATTTCTTCCTCAGGCTGAAGAGCGAAGGAAGGCTCGTCTTCGTCTGCCTGCACCCGAACGAGCCCTATCACCTGGAGCTGATGGAGGAGGTCTGCGAACGCTTCGTCTTCGTGCTGGCAGGGAGGGTACGCGAGTCGCCGGACTTCCGTTCCTTGCTGCGGGAGCCGGACGTGCGAACTTATCTCGGCCGGCTGGCGCCGGTGCATGCTGCGTAATCGCCATGGGCCCGAACCAGCTCTCGGCGGTGACCGGCGCGGCGGTATCCCGGCACCTCGCGGCCGAAGGCCACCGCTTGCAGATGTCGGATATCGCCGCCGACCGGCTGGAGGTGCAAGCACGCTGGATCGGTGATGCGGCCTCGCCGCTGGTGGCAAACGTGGAATGCGCCTGCGCCACCCTCCGCGACGATCCGCGACCGTCACGGCGGCGTCGACACTTCGGTCAACAACGAAGGCGTCCTCTCCAACCACAAGGCGGACGGCACGTCGCCGCAGGCGTGACGACGACCGGTGTCGGTCAATCTCGACGGCGCCTTCTACCCCTCCCGCGCTCAGCGGCCCGGCATGCGGCGGCGAGGTTTCGGTCGCGTGGTCAACGTTTTCTCGCTCACGATGAATACCGGACGGCTGGGAGCACTGCCGTTCTCGCTGGCCCGCGAGGCGATGGCGGATGTGGTCACCGTCGACGGAGTGGCGCCGGCCTCCTGAGAAAAACCCGTGGTCTGCGTGCAACTCTCGCGCGACCAGCGAGAGGCTGTGCCGCGACCGACTCCGGTCCGCCGCTTCTGCGAGCCCGAGGAGGTCGCGGAGTTGAACGCGATCCTGGTATCGACCCGCGCGGGCTTCATTGCCGGCAAGGATGCCGACGTCAACGGTGGACTGCACATGGAATGGCGATGACTGCCTCGGACCGACGACGCGAGTGCGGGACCCGACACCGGTGCACCGGGAGCGCCACCGCTTCGCGCTTCGCCCCATCGTCGAGATGACGACGCCGAAACGAGTACAAGGAGACCGTCAGTCATGGATTCAATTACCCCGGCCATCGATGCACCCGGCGAGCTCGCGAACCTTTTCGACATGCACAATAAGGTCGTGTTCATGCCGGGCGGATATGGCGGAATCGGAGAGGCCGTAGCTTGGGCGCTCGCGCTGGCCGGCGCCCGCGTCACGGTGGCGGGACGGAGCGAGGCGAAGGCGGAGAGACTCGCGAACGCGCTGGTAGAGCACGGGCTCGCCGCCGATGGCATTGCGGTGGACGTGGAGTCCGTCGCGTCGATCCGGAACGCGACTGGCAGCGTCGCCGAGCGCCACGGACGCATCGATGTCCTGGTCAACTGTGTCGGGACCCAGCTTGAAGAGCCGCTTCCGGATGTCACGGAAGCCGCATTCGACGAGGTGTACCGGGTTAACCTGAAGGCTGCGATGTTCCTGGCCCAAGCCGTCGCCAGCCACCAGGTTGCCGCTGGAAACGGAGGCCGGCAGGTGCACCTGCTCTCGGTGCGGTCACGGCTCGGACTGCGCGATCGCGGCTACTCCGCCTATTGCAGCACCAAGGGCGGCATGGTGATGCTGATCCGGCAGCACGCCATGGAGCTTGCGCGCGAAGGCATTACGGTCAACGGGGTGGCTCCCACCTTCGTCCACACCGAGATGATTCGCCATGTAATGGAGAATCCGGAGTTCCGCAGCCAGCTTCTGGAGCGGATTCCGCTCGGGCGAATTGCCGATCCCGGAGATATCGTTGGACCGGTCATGTTCTTCTGCTCCGATGCGTCTGGCTTCGTGACCGGCCAAATCATGTACGTGGACGGCGGAATCACGGCAAGCCAGTGAGAAGTGAATGCGCCGAATCGTTCCTCACTGGTCGTGTACGGAATCTTCTGCAAGAAGGAACTACGACCGAAACGGTCATGGGATGCTGGGCTCCGATCGGGCTGTCACCAAGTCGCGAGATTTCCTGCACGTGGGTGGGATTACACGTGCAATCGGGCACGAGCGCGGTCTGAGAGCCAATTTCGGGGCAGCAATGCCGGCACCTCGGTCCGAAATCAGCCGTTTCTCGGGGTGTTGAGCCCCCCAACGAAAACAATTCCGTCATCAAGGTGGAACGCGCCGGCCCCGTTTGGGATCGATTCCGTCAGGGACTCGTACGCCGAATGTGCTCCTGGATCACGGGCCGTCATCCGCCTTTTCCGCACCTGCAATCACCTCGGGCCAAAGGGCGTCGAGCGGGAAGGTGATGGCGTCAAAGGGGGGAAGCGAGACCGGTACGTCATCGGCGAGAGTGGCCAGCAGCAGCCACAACCCCTCACGCAACTCGAAGGCTTCAAGCGTCCGGGCATCAGGATCCACGAACCAGAGATGGCGGACGCCCTCACGGGCATAAAGATCCCGCTTTTCGCTCTTGTCCAGCCGCCGCGTGGAAGGAGAGAGCACTTCGCAGACCCAGTCCGGTGCGATCGTGCAATACGCCGCGTCCGGGTATTCGGGCATCGTCTCGCGCCGCCAGCCGACCAGATCCGGCACAACAATGTCTTCGCCCAGGTGAAGTTCAGGCTCGTCGATGATCCACCAACCGCCCGGACCGCCACTACCCCGGCTGAACGGGTTGACAAGGCTTCCCCCGAGGATCGAACTCGCCCAGGCATGGCGCATGGCGGGCCTCGGGTGGGTGTGGAGCGTGCCGGCAATCACTTCGGCGACCTCGTGGGGCGGTGCGTCAAGCACGTCCTGGTAGGTCGCCCGGCGAGTCTCCTTGCGTCTGGCCTGTGCCGTCATTGCCCTTGTTCCTCCCGTTGTGTCCGGCCAGGGACCGGCCTGTCACTCATATCCCGATCCTCTCGATCTCGTCGAGAGAGATACGATCGTCGCGCCGGCCATAGAGCTTCGTTGTCTTCGGGTCCGCATGGCCGGCCAGGTACTGGGCCACCTCGACCCGGGCCTCCGGGTTTTCAAGATACGCCGTGATGCCCGTCGCCCGAAACGAATGATTGCAGACGTCGGTCGAGATCCCTGCGGCCCGGGCCCGGCGCCGGATCATGTCCCGGGCTCGCCGCCGGTTGAGCCGGCGGTCCGATAGCGACCCGTCACCGTTGAGCGCGCGGAACAGGGGACCGTCACGGTCAATGCCGATTCCGGCGGTCACAGTGTAGTCCCGGAGAAAGGCTTCGAGATTGTGATGGCAGGGCACCTCCAGAACCTTTCCGCCCTTCTCTTGCAGGCGCAACCAGAGACGGCTATCGGTGAGGAAGACATCCTTCACGTTCATGGCCAGCGCTGCGGAAACCCGCGCAAAGCTGTACGTCATGGTCGCGAACAAGGCACGGTCACGAAGACCTCCGACGGTTTCCACAGGGATGGACCGCAGGAAGCGGCGGCATCCGGCGGCGGAAAGGACCGGCGTCGTCCCGCGGCGAACCGTGTGCTTCGGGCCACGGACGGCGGCGGCCTGCGATGACGAAACCACCTGACGAACCGTCAGCCAGTCGAAGAGCCGCCGGACCCCGGCCAGTTCCTGATTGACCGTGGGACGCGAGGCTTCGCGCATTCGTGCCTCCACCCACACCGCGATGTGGACCGGCTCGATGTCGACGACGTCGTTGATTCCGTGAGCCAGTCTAAAAGCCGGTGCGCTGCACGTGCGTAAGCCTGGCGGGTGTTCCGGTTCCGGATCTGGGCGGCGAAGACGAGTTGTATAGCGTGAAGTTACATGCTACGCAAAATGTATGATAACTGGATTCAGGCACAAGGGCCTGAAGGCTCTCTACCAGACAGGATCGTCGAAGGCGATCAGGCCCGACCTTGTTCGCAGGGTCAGCATCATTCTGGCGATTCTCGACGAGGCGCACAGCCTCGATGACCTGAGACGCCCTTCCCTGCGCCTCCACGCGTTGGGTGGAACCCGGAAAGGCGACTGGTCTGTCAGCGTAAACGCGCAATGGCGCATCACTTTCACCTGCGACGCGGGCGAATTCGGGGACGTTGATCTCGAGGACTATCATTGACGGGAGACGTAATCATGATGAAGACTCCACCTCACCCAGGCGAAGGGCTCAAGGACGACCTGCAGGCCTTGGGCGTGAGCACCATCAAAGCAGCATCGGCCCTCGGAGTCACGCGCCAGCAGGTGCACAGGGTGCTGACCGGACAGAGCGCGATCTCTCCCGAAATGGCACTGCGGCTGGAAGCCGTGATTGGCTCGACCGCTGATCACTGGTTAAGGCTCCAAGCTGCCTACGATCTCGCCAAGGCCCGACAGCGCGCTCCGGAAATCACCACGGGCCTGCACCGTTTGCAGCCCGCCTGAACCGCATTCCGGAACCTCTACAATTCATTCACGATCATGCAGGGACGGAAACTGCGAGAACTGTCTGATAACCTGGGGACGGTCTCCGCATTCCTTGACGGAACTTCCAGTCACCTGAGCCCGAATGCCAGCAACAAACTGCCGGGCATCTGCCTGAACAGCGAGTAGCCGTTGTTGGTGAAGAGCATGCCACCGGCGAGCACCGGACCGGGACCGTCGATCGCGCCGCCGAGGCCGGGCACACCGATCGAGGTCTCCGTAACGCCGGTCGTGTCAAAGTCCCAAAGGATTCGCCTATCGTCCGCGGCGTAGGCCCGGATGTGTCCGTCCAGCCCTCCCGCGAAGACGACACGGGGGATCGCGGCGGCCCCGGCCGAGTTGGCGTGGGAACACCCCTGCTTCCCTTCGTACGCATCGTCGGGTGGCGAAGCGCTCCGCACGATTTCGCAGGTCATCAGGTCGAGGGCGTGGAGACCCGGAGTGGGGTCGCGGTCGGGGTTCACGTCGATGTAGATCACTCTGCGATCCGAAACCGGGGAGTAGGCGTACCTGCCGTCGGTGGCCATCCCTCAGTGGATGCCGCCGAGGGCGCCTCCCTTGCCCACCTGCGTTGACCAGAGGATCGCGCCGTCATCGTCCGGTTCGAGGGCCCAGACTATGCCGGACTTCTGGCCCGCCACCAGGATCTCCTTGCCGTCGGGACGCGCCACGAGCATCGGCGACATGCCGAAGTCGTGGTCCGGGCCGGGAGGATCCGGGCAGGTCCGGCCGTGGGGCCGCGATTGGCACGCCAGTTTCCAGGCGTTCCCGACTATTGCCTGGAAGGACCAGGCGAGCTTGCCGGTCCCGATGTCGAGCGCGATGATCGCGTCGCTGGTTCCGGTGGCGGGGCGGGTGTAGTTCTGCCCCGTTCCGGCGTAGTTGCGGCCGCGCGGTGTCGACCGTGGGGCTGGACCAGACCGGGGCACCCGAAGTGGCCCAGAGCCGGGTACCGATCTCGTCCTTTCCCGACTCTTGAGGATCGCCCGGAATGACCCGGTGGTACCCAGAGCACGGCGCCGGAGGCGGTGCAGCATTCGTAGTGTGGATCCGCCGCCACGACGGATTCCGACGACGAAATCGGAACGAAGAGTTGCCCGTCGTGCAGGGCGGGGCTCCCGGTGGCGCTCGACGTGGCGTGCCGGCCGACTCGGCGTCTCCACAGCAACGCGCCGGTTGCCATGTCGAGCGCATAGGCGTTTGTACTGAAGTCGACGAAAAAGGCGGCGGGACGACCTTTCGGTCATTCGCCCGCCAGGACCAGGCCCCGTACGGCGGCGTCGCCCCCTTCGCTGTGGCAAGCGGCGCACGCCTTCTCGAACAGCGCGGCTTCGACCTCGCGGTCCTGCGCTGCACAGGCGGCGGCCCCCTGGACCGACCCGGCTACGGCGAAAATGGCGACCGTCGGAGAGGTTCGGGAATCATTCATGCGGGCTTGCGTCTCCCGGATCACGACTGTGTCGTTCAGGTCGAACGCGTTCTCCAGATCCGGTTCCGGTCCCGCGCCCCCGCCGGCCGGCCATTGACGAAGGCGTCGTATTCGGCCTTGTCCGGGTTGGGGGTCATGCGAGCGAACCAGAACGCCTTCTCGCGGCCGCCGAGTTCGTCGGGGAGGCGGGCCATGGCGTTGTTGCCCTCGCCCAGCCTGACCGAAAACTGCTCCAGACCCGAACCCGCGTGCTCGACGGCACGCTCAGGGCGAATTCCGATCCTGGTATTCGGGGATCTTCAACGCGGCAAACACAAATCAGGAAACAGAAAAGCCGCCGCGTGACCCCCAGCTCTTTGGTACTCCCAACGTGTGCATCATGAAGCCGGCTCGGGTGGACCGATCGGGTGCAGGACTTCGGCCCGGTCGAAGAGCTCAAGTTCTGTCAGGGCCATGACCGGGTCGCAGGCGAATATTCAGACGACAGCATTTTGACAACTCACTTCGCAGTCCGCTAGGGTGAGTATGATCACAGGAGGACGTTTGACATGATGCCCACATCATTCCGCGATCGATTGTTTCCCGCGTCCATTTGCGCTGCAATTCTTGTTTCGGCCAGCCTATCCGGACTTTTTGCAACCGCGCAAAAGGCGCTGTCCCAGGACACAACGGTCCGCACCCAGGCAGAATTACAGCAGCGCATCAGTGAAAGAAGCCCGGCGGTGCAGGCTTTTGTCAAGGATCTGCCCATTCTTGGTTGGACCCTTTCAAGCGATCAAATTGACGATCTGCCAAAGGCAATTCGGGACGAATTGGGCAGTGTAGACCAAACCGGTTACACGTCCGAATATCTGGCAAAGCATCTCGGCAGCATCGTTGCCTTGCAGATGACCGGGAGCGGGCCGGATTTCTACATCATAGGAAAGGATGTGTTTGACTCGAAGTATGAAGTCGTCGCAGTGGACGATGTGATTGCCAAGAACGCAAAACTCATGGGTCGCCTGGAAAACGTGCCGGACGTCATGGAACTGCTGGAAGCGCGAGACGCATCCCTCGTGGGGGCGTTGAAGTCGGTGCCCGTAGACATGATCAGGTTCTCGGATATCGGTTATGGAATAGAGGAAGCGATTACCATACAGGCACCGTGGGGCGAACAAACCAAACCCTCTGGTCAAGAGGGATTCCTCGTTTTCGACACTACCGAAAACCAATATTACCTGGTCAATCAGGGTGAAGACGGCAATCCACTGAGCTACATCCCGGCACCTTAGAAGTCGGAGACGAGCCGGCCCTGTCGGGGGCGCGCAAGCCTGCGGTCGAGGTTCAGGACGGCCCTGAGGAGGCGCTTGATGCGCTTGTTGAGTCGGACGTTCGGGGAGACCCCGAGCGTCCGCTGCGGTGGGTGTCGAAGAGCCTGCGTCATACTTCCGATGCGCGTTCCGATCAGGGTTTTCACAGTTTGCAGGAGTCGATTCCGGGGAAATGACACTCTAGGCGTTCAGCATTCGGGGCCACTTGTATTCGCCGGTAAGCAGGATGTGAAACCTTGGTAGGGACCTTCGGGAAGTGTACAGTTGACCGGATGACGACCAAGACCATCAAGAATGCCTCCGTTTTGTGGGACTACATGTCATCATTTGGCGAGGTTGCCTGTTCCGAAGCCCTTGTCGTCTGCTGTTCCTACGACCTGCGGGTGTGTGACTACGCGTGTGAACTCATCGGATTGAATTTGGCGGACAAGCTCGTATTGACCGGAAACACGGGAAACTGGACACGCCATATGTGGGACAGACCGGAGGCACATGTTTTCTACGAAAGAGCCACACAAAACGGTGTTCCAGAAGATCGAATACTGGTCGAGTCCCGGGCGACAAATCTTGGGGAAAACGTAAGATTTAGCCGTAAGTTGCTTGAAACGGCTAAGACCGTGATGTTTCTCACGAAACCCGCCACGGTTTTGCGCCTGAAGCTGACTATCGAAGCCCAGTGGCCTGGTGTCGTCGCGTATGTATCCTGCCCGACAATCAAGTTTCCGGAGGGCGTGTCAAATACCGTGGGGGTCATAGGCGCAATCAACGAGATGGTAGGAGATGTACACCGTATTCGCCGGTATTCAGAACTCGGGTATCAATCACCGCATGAGTTGCCTGCACACGTCATGGAGGCATGGACGTATCTCGTTGGGCAAGGTTTCACCCATCATCTAGCAGGGGTCGATTCCGGTGGGGGACGGTCCTGAAGATCCTTTCGGCCCGCCCCGTTCAAGCCTACGTTTGCCTCGGTAAGCCTCAGAAACACCGTTCTGTGCAGCCGGCGTGGCGGACGAGAGGGCCGTTTCGGTGCCCTTTTCATCGCAGGATCCGGGCGAAACCCCCCGCGGCCTGACCGAAGATCGGGAAACAACGGCCGGCCCGCGAAGCCGTCCGGTGCCTAGTCTGCATCGGCGCTGGCGCGGCTCTCGCCGAGATAGATGCCAGAGCCGACGACAACTCTCTGGGTCGTGTTGGCCCCCGGGAAGCTCACCGCATAGCCGAGCTTCGGGGAGCCGGTGTCGTCGTCTCCCGCGGTGGTCGGGTCGTCATAGTAGTACTCCAGAAACTTGCTGCCCTCACGCCGCGCGCCACCAATCAATTCCTCGGCGAACCTCAACCCGTTGATGTCCGTCCTCGTCATGTCCGTGAGCTTGCCTTCCCGAAACGGCTCGGTTGCGTGAAAGAAGATGATGCCGCCGGCGCTCACGATCCACAGGTAGACGGAGCCCGATCTCCAATCCCCTCCTTCCGCCCGGAAAGCGTTTCTGACCCCGGCGAGGTCTTGGTAGCCCGGTGACAGGACGGCGTCGCGATACATCCTGGCCGCTGACTCGACGAAGGCAACGAGGGTGGCACGATCCACGACCTGCGAGGCGGCAACAGCGGGCTTGGGCAGATCAGCAATACGGATCGCGACATGCGACACGTCCTGCGAGTAGCCGCCGACCAACGTGAAGCGCCTTCCGGTGATCCCCGAGGTGTACTCGACGGCGTATGCTGTCTTCTGCTCGCCCCCGTCCTGGTATTGAACGAAGCCGCCTCCCCGGGTGCCGGCCGCAAGCAGCTCCTCGACGACCCTGAGACCATTTTCGTCCTCAACATCGAGCAGGTTCTTGTTTTCCGCTGAGCGGTCGTTCCCGTGGATGAACGGATCCCCGTTACTGAGGAACACGATGAGGAACATCGACCCGGCCTTCCAATCGCCGTCCGCCTTTAGTCTGTCCCGGAGCTTCGCGCCTTCGTTGATGTTCGTGATCGCCGCGATGTCCGCCGCAGCGTCGTCGACGAAGGCCTTGAGCGTTGCATCGTCTACGACCTCGTCGGCGGTCGTCCGGGCCCCCGCGGCGCCGCTCGCCAGCATGAATGCCAGCATGACTGACACCAGAGAGGCAAGGGGCGTCGCTGCTGCAAGGTTCACGCGCATCGGACTCTCCTTCTGATCGCAAATGGCAGGTTCCCGGTACAGTAGTGTTATCGCCATTTCGTGTCATGTGCGTATTCCTCTTTTTCCAAGTGCGGAACGCCGCTATCGGGCCGTCGAACCAGAGAACCGCCTTGTCGGGCGCAACCTTGAGACGGAATGGGAACGCAGCCTGGTCGCGCTCGAAGATGCACAGAGGGACCTCGAACGTCGGGTCCGGGATCGGCCGCGCCAGCTCGCTGGGGCGGAGCGCATCTCGATCCTGGACCTTGGAAACGACCTGGCGAAGCGCGGCGAGAGGCCGGGCTTTTCCGCTTTCGCGCGAAGTCCCGTTTTTTGCGGCACCGACTTCCGCGTCGGCAACGGACTGGTCTGCAGGGACGGGAGGTTGAGGTTCGTCGGGATCCCCGGCCTCGTCATGGACCGCGACGTTAACGCCGGCCGCAACATGCTGCCGCGTTTTCAGGGGCCTGGAACCGGCCTTCGGCCGCAAAGCGAGAGGGTTGCCTTATAGCTTGGTCGAGAAGCCGTCGCCTTCAGGTGGCGGAGTGTTCACCGGAAAGCGCCCCCATTCGCGGGCCTTGACGAGAGTGGGCAATTCAGGCTTGTGCTGATGACTGATGGCTGCAAGACGGTTGGCGATCCAATGGTCGAGGCAGCGGGCCACGATCTGGTTATGTCAACACTTCCGGGGTCAAGCCGGCAAATCAAGTGACGATCAGAGGGCAGGTCCTTCATCAGGCGACTTGAGTTCCGGGGCATGCATCGACCAGCAACTCGTCCGGAATTCTTGCGGTTTTTCGTTTGGGACTTGTAAAGGATGGTTGACGCCATCAGGCGGCCCTCCGGTTGATTTCGCGGTTCACAGGCCCGGTGCCCCGGCAGCCTCCCCGCGCAGACGCCCCAGTCACCAAGGCCAGTATGTTCGC
>JAPPHA010000060.1 GCA_028874915.1 Paracoccaceae bacterium | reverse complement strand
GTCTATTACAACAAGGAACGCGCATTCACCTGTCGCCTGAACGCGACAGTCCCCTCCGCGAGTTTTATGGATTTGCGCATCGTCTCTGGCCGACTTGCATCAGGCCGTCGCGGACCCACGCCGTTGCAAGTCAGATTTAGCCCTGCCGGTGGTGCGAACGCGGCGCTCACTTCACCGGTCGCCTGGGAAATGGCGAATCCAGGGCTTTTCTAGCGCAAAGGTGCGCGCGGAAATTTCGATACCAAGGTCGACAGCGACCGCATTTGAGCGGTGGTCCGCACGACCGCGATCAGCCCGAAACGAATCCCCACGAGATCGATCGTCCCAAACGGCCCAGCATAGAAACGGGTGATCGAGCACGCTCTGTCGCAGTTCCGCGATCCAATCGAAGCGAACGCTGCGCCCGCGAATTGCGACAAGGGCGGTGGAGAAGACCGCCAGCCGTCGATCGGTTCGGCAATGACCGGTACAGGCCACCTGGAATGACCGGCCAGCGTCGCCAGCCGTTTCAAAACGGTTCTGGTAATAGACCGAGGCGAGACTCTCCGGCTCCTGCATTCCGGACTCCGAGCCCGCTCATCGAGTGGGGCCGGGTGCCCGTGCGTGTGACGGAAGTAGCGACCGTACGGCTGCGGGAACCCGACCGACCGCCGAGGACCGGGGTCGGCGAAATCGGAAACTCAGGCGTAGACGCCCAAGTCGTGCTGGGGGCGAATGACGCGGCCGTAGGCATCCCCAATGGGTCCAATGCCTGTCGATCAGGCTCAACCCTTGGCCGTGCCTCGGCCGAAATCGTTTACGACGTCCCTGCCGGAAGAAAACGCGCAATCCGCGCGATGGGAACATCTGATACGGCCGTCAGGCAAGTTGGAAATCACGGTCTGGATCCGCTTGACGCGCCGGATGTTTTTTGACCGGTGCTGTCCAAAGCGGGAGGCTGTGCCGATGGAACGTTGCGCGGAAACCCAGGTGGATTTGGACGTTGCCGCTGAAATCGAAACCGGATGGCGGACCACCCTGGAATCGACGCTCACCCGCACATCGACAGTATCTGACAACGGCACCGGCGTTCCGGCGCTGATCGAATGCTTGCCGATGCTATCGGAAAGCGGAGATGAACGTACGATCCATACCGGACACGGTTTCGTTGAAGCGGTCGCTGCGGCCCGAAAGACAGGTCTGCCCGTTTTCTTCACGGGTGAGGCCAGGAAGCGGATCGCGCTACCCGGCGACTCGTTCCAGCGTTGCCTGCAGTGGTTGTCGAAGCACGATCAGTAAGCAGGATGGCATCCGCAGTTTCGCATGCCCTCTGGGCGGCCGTGCACGAGACCTACTGAATTCCGTGGCTCGCGAGGTACTCCCGAACCATCCCCGCACAATGCTCCGGCTGTTCCAGTTGAAGGAAGTGCGTTGCTTCAGGAACGAAGTCATAGTCGACTGCCGACGCATGGCTCAGGTCGAAGGTCGGAAGGTACGCGTATGGCAACGTCGGATCGGCACCGATGACCTTCGTCGGGCAGGTCAGCATCGTCAAATCCAGCAAAGGCGAAAAGCTCCTCACGTATTCCGCGATCTGAGCCTCGTAATCGCGAGGGCAGCGGAGCTCGTATGCCTTCCCGTCGGAGCTCCTGCGAAGAGTCGAACGTGCCATGAGTTCGCGAACACCGGGCCCGACGCGGTCAAGTCCGGGAACGAAAGAGAGGACCTCGACAAACTGCTGTTCCGACTTGAACCGATCTGTCCGCCGCCGCGCAAATGCGGCGGCCCGTTCCGCCGCCGCATCGAATTCTGCCTCGCTCGCCGCAGGTTTGCAGAGTGGAGGATCGAATAGAATCAGGGCTGAATACAGGTTGTTGAACGAGAGCAGTGTCACAAGTGTCGCGAGCGAATGAAACACACCGACGGTTGGTTTTTCGCCGTATTTCCGGACGATGGCATCCAGAATCAGGTCATGGTCGGCAATCAATGTCGGAATGTTGTGATCCCGCTGGATACCAACGGCATTCCGGCCGTGGTTTCTGAGGTCATAGACCATCAGATCGAAGTCATCGGAGAGCAGCGACCAGAACGGATAGTAGAGATCGACCGCGAGGCCGTTCCCGTGGGACAAGACGATCCGCGAACCGGAGGGGTTGCCGTACCGCCGCACCGAAATCACGGTGTGTTTGTCGACTCGGACGTCAAACGTCGAAAGGGGTTCGGGAATTTCCCACGCTGCCTCTGTCATCGTGGCGGCGTCGCCGATTATTCTGCGACTTGGAGCAAACGTTCAGATTCTAAGGTCACCCGGATTCCAGCACCTTTCCCAAAAAAGTGATTTCCCGTCGACGGAATCACGGTCGATTCATGCTTCGGGGAAGTTCACGACAAGCAATCAGGCGCCGCGCGGCCGATTGCCGCGCGGCGATTGTCGGCCGCGATTGCCATGCCGGACACTCGCGCGAACACGTCAAGCCGACTTGCTGTCCTGCGCGGCAACCTGAGCGTCCCGGCACTGCCCGTGACTGACTCAATCTCCTTGCCCACGGGTTCCCGAACCAACATTTTGTATTCAAGGCAGGACTTGGTCGAACCTAGTTCACCCAGTCTCAACGACTCTTGAGCGGAACTACGGCTTCGACCTCGACTCCCTGTCAAGCTCGTGCTTCGATAAAATTCACAAGGTCACGCAGAGTCTCGAATTGCCGACACTCTTCAGCGACCAGCCCCAAGTTGAACTCTTCATTCACAAGCTTAAAGAAGGCGATGCAGTCCACTGAGGACACGCCGGAATCGACGAGCTTGGCGTCAAAGTTGGGCTCGCGGCCCACGTCCAGATTGTCATTGACAATACTTCTGATGCGGTCTTCGGTGGATGACATTTGCTGGGACTCCTTTGTCAGAGAGATTGAAGGTGCGCCCTCACGAAAATTCAATCGTGCACTCCGAATCACGATGCCAAGAGCCAATGAGCGCTGCGACAGACTTGGCTCAAGAAATGTAATGGCTCTCATCGACCTTGAAAAGCCCTCCCTGCACATGCTGGATTGACTCCAATTCGGCGAGTAGGTTCGGACTGTCGCTCCGGTGCAGATTTCGACGGCTGCCGATGGCTAGCGACCACTCTTGGAGACCGGTGATGAGAGCACCCCTTGAGAGAAGGGGGGAACTCAAGCCGACCGACCCGGTCGGGCCCGAAACCGGATTGGCTACCCCCAGGTGCATCACCCGCGGCCGGCCCGTCGATCACCGACGGCGACTGTCCGAATCGTCAGGGCGTCAGCACCCAAGAGCGGAACGATGCGTTGTCCGGTATTCTCCCGGGAATCGAGAAAGTCGACGATGGCCATGCACACTTCGTTCCGGATTCGAACCGCGCACTGAAATGTCCGTTCGCATTCTCGAGTTGCGACTACACTCTCGGACATGACGATGTCGCCGCCATCGGCAGCTCCGTTCGAGGTCACATTTCCGATCTGCCGATACGGCTTCCAAAAGGCAAACAACACGTCCGGCGCGTCAGTGTCGACGTGACGGATGAGATGGATGACGCCGCAGGGACGAGATTGTGCGGTCGCAAAGGTCAGCGCCGTGAGCCCTCGGCCGGATTGGCAAATGAGACGAGACTCCGGCGAGTCCCGGCAGTTCGGAGTTGACCGGCCTAAGCCGGCGTCAGGAATCCAGCCTTGATCATCTTTACCGAACCAGGGTCGAATTCGACCTGAATGCTGTCGCCATCGATTTCGAGAATCGTTCCGCGACCGAATTTTTGGTGCAAGACACGATCGCCCCGACTGAATTGCATCTCCGGCACGGCGGCAATCTTCCAGGCACCTCCAGGACTCCGGCCGGGAACGGGCAATGGCGCACGGCCGTACTTGGAACGCCGCTTCTCCAGCCGATTCAATCCGGGTGTGTCCATGACGGACATGGTTCCGGTTTCCGCCTCTACGAGTGGCGCGATACCTTCCCGCCCCATCGTTTGCCTATAGGGAGTCATGCCCATGTCAGGCCCAAGGGCCGGGCCGTCGACATGGGATTCAGGAAGTTCGACGATGAAACGCGAAGGAACGCAGTCGTTCCACATTCCGTTGATGACTCGCCGGGCCGCATAGCTGATGATGCAATGACGTTCGGCGCGGGTGATTCCCACATATCCGAGCCGTCGTTCTTCCTCGAGGGCCACATTGCCGCCCTCGTTCATGGCCCGCTGCAACGGAAACAGGCCGTCCTCCCATCCGGACAGGAAGACGACAGGAAACTCCAGCCCTTTCGCGGCATGGAGTGTCATCAGCGAAACCTTGGCTTCACCGGTTTCCCGCTCATTGTCCATAACCAGCGAAACGTGGTCGAGAAATCCTTGCAGGTTTTCGAATTCCTCGAGCGATTGCACCAGTTCTTTCAGATTCTCGAGCCGACCGGGCGCTTCGAGTGCCTTGCTGGACTGCCAATGACCCGTGTAACCGCTTCCGTCGAGAATCTGTCGGGCGACTTCGACGTGATGGATTTCGCCGTCACGAATCATCGCCCGCCATCGATCGAGATTCGCGATGAATTCCAGAAGCGCGTTCCGGGCCCTGGACGTGAAAGCCCCCTCCGCAACGAGCCATCTCGCAGCCTCGACCTGCGACGTTTCACGAGCCCGGGCCGTGCGGTAGATCTCCTGGAGAGACTTGGTTCCGATCCCACGGCGCGGCGTATTGACGATTCTCTCGAATGCCAGGCTGTCGGCTGGCGAAACCGCGAGGCGGAAATACGCAATCGCGTCCCTGATCTCCATGCGTTCATAGAACCGGGGGCCGCCGATCACCCGGTAGGGCAGGCCCATCTGCAGGAAACGGTCCTCGAAGACCCGCATCTGCATGGCCGTCCGCACGAGGATCGCCATTCCGTCGAGCGAGATCGCATCCCGACGCCCCAGCCCCTGGCTGAAGGCTTCAATTTCGGCACTGATCCAAGCGGCCTCATCGTGGCTGTCGTAGTGGTCGACCACCCGAATCCGTTCGCCGTCATCAATGTCGGTCCAGAGCGTTTTCCCGAGGCGCTGGCTATTGCGGGAGATCAACGCCGAAGCCCCGGCAAGAATATGGGGAGTCGATCGGTAATTCTGCTCAAGCCTTATCACCCTGGCTCCGGGAAAGTCCTTCTCGAACCTGAGGATGTTGCCGACCTCCGCCCCTCGCCATCCGTAGATCGACTGGTCGTCGTCCCCGACACAGCAGATGTTACGGTGTCCCGACGCTAGGAGCCGCAACCAGAGATACTGCGCGACATTCGTGTCCTGGTACTCATCCACAAGTATGTACCGGAATCGGTGCCAGTAACCTTCGAGCACATGTTCATGTCGTTTGAGAATCCGGACCATGTGCAGCAGGAGGTCGCCGAAATCCACAGCATTGAAAGTCTGCAGGCGTTCTTGGTAGCGGGCATAGAGAGTTGGCGCTTGCCGGAACGTCCGGGACACTTCGGACTGCGGAACATCTTCAGGTTCCCACGCCCGGTTCTTCCATTGGTCGATGAGCCCGGCCAGCGGCCGTACAGGGAAGTGTTTCGGGTCCAGATTCTCCGCCTCAAGAACCTGCTTGAGAAGCCGGAGCTGATCGTCAGTGTCAAGAATTGTGAAATTCGACTCCAGCCCGGCGAGGGCCGCGTGACGGCGCAACATCCTCGCACTGATTGAATGGAATGTCCCGAGCCAGGGCATCCCCTCGACGACCGTCCCGAGAAGCTGTCCGACACGGAATTTCATCTCTCGCGCGGCCCTGTTCGTAAAGGTCACCGCCAGAATTCGGTTCGGAAACAGGCCTCTTGCGTTGATCAGATGTGCAATCCGGGTCGTCAGCGCCCGTGTCTTTCCGGTACCGGCGCCGGCCAGCATGAGAACCGGCCCGTCAAGGGTCTCGACGGCCTCACGCTGGGCCGGATTGAGAGCGTCAAGATAGGATGGCGCCACCTTGGGGGGTGGCCCGGATTCCTGTCTGCCGGACGATATCGAAGGCGTTTCTCTGTTCATCTCGCTTGGTTATCGGGTATGCCCCGTCACATGAACCCCGGAACGGATCCGCGTCGACCCGGATGGACGGCGAATCGGTCGGGCGCTTGCCAGGTTCTTACGACCTGTCGGCTTTGAATCGTGGCAGAAATACTCGGAAACCGGAGGTGACGGAATGTCTGCAACCGTTCGCGCCATCCCGGGCCGCGGCCACCGATAAGCCAAACCGGACCCTCGGGCCCTGTTCACGTTGCTCCAACAGACAAAGGCCGACCCATGCGTGAAATCCGGAAAATCCTTGTTGCCAACCGCAGCGAAATCGCCATCCGCGTGATGCGGGCGGCGAATGAGTTGGGCAAGCAAACCGTGGCGGTTTTTGCAGAACAGGACAAACTCAGCCTGCACAGGTTCAAATCGGACGAGGCCTACCGGATCGGCGACGGCATGGGCCCGGTTGAAGCCTATCTGAGCATCGATGAGATCATCCGCGTAGCCAGGCTGTCCGGTGCCGATGCCATTCATCCCGGATACGGATTGCTGTCGGAAAACCCCCGATTTGTTGATGCATGCGTGGAAGCCGGGTTGATCTTCATTGGACCCGACTCCAAGACCATGCGGGAACTTGGCGACAAGGCGAGCGCTCGGAGAGTGGCCATCGATGCCGACGTGCCGGTCGTTCCCGCCACAGACGTCCTCCCGGAGAACGTAGACGCCGTCCGGGACCTCGCCGAAGGCATCGGCTATCCGCTCATGCTGAAGGCGAGTTGGGGCGGCGGAGGCCGCGGCATGCGGGCCATAGGCGATCCCGACGAACTCGAGACCAATGTCCGGGAGGGGCGGCGCGAAGCCTTGGCAGCCTTCGGAAACGGAGACGGTTATCTTGAGAAATTGATCGCGAAAGCGCGCCATGTCGAAGTGCAGATTCTCGGCGACGGCAAAGGCGATGTCATCCATCTCTGGGAACGTGACTGTTCGATTCAACGCCGCAACCAGAAAATCGTCGAACGGGCACCCGCCCCCTATCTCTCCGACAGTCAACGCCGCCTCGTCTGTGATCTCGGCGTCCGGATTTGTCGCCATGTCGGTTACCGAGGTGCCGGGACTGTCGAGTTTCTCATGGACATCAAGACAGGCGGCTTTCATTTCATTGAGGTCAACCCGCGCATCCAGGTCGAGCACACAGTGACCGAAGAGGTCACTGGCATCGACATCGTCCGGGCCCAAATCCTGATCGCGGAAGGCGCGACGCTGGCCGAAGCGACGGGCACGCCCGGCCAGGACGCCGTTTCACTCAATGGCCATGCCATCCAGTGCCGAATCACGACCGAAGATCCGCAGGACAACTTTGTCCCCGATTACGGCCGAATCACCGCCTATCGGGGCGCCACCGGAATGGGGATCCGGCTCGATGGCGGAACGGCCTATTCGGGGGCCGTGATTACGCGCCACTACGACTCGCTTCTCGAAAAGGTCACAGCCTGGGCTCCGACACCAGATGAGGCCATCGCCCGGCTGGACCGCGCATTGCGGGAGTTCCGCATCCGGGGCGTCTCGACGAATATTGCCTTCGTCGAAAACCTCCTCAAACACCCGGATTTTCAGAATAGCCGTTACACGACCCGTTTCATCGATACGACACCGGAACTGTTTCGGTTCCGGCGTCGGCGCGACAGAGCAACCAAGATTCTCACCTTCATTGCCGAAATCACCGTCAACGGAAATCCCGAGGTCGAGGGTCGGCCGCTACCTCCTGCCGGGACAAAACCACCGGTGGCCCCGAAGATCGATCCGGTCGAACCTCCTTCCGGACTTCGACAACGCCTTCACGACGATGGCCCCCAGGCGATCACCGACTGGATGGCCAGCCAGACCCGCCTGCTCGTGACGGATACGACCATGCGCGACAGCCATCAGTCTCTGCTGGCCACTCGCATGAGATCAATCGACATGATCAACATCGCGGACGCCTATGCTCACCGGCTTCCGGGACTGTTTTCAATGGAGTGCTGGGGCGGCGCCACCTTCGATGTCGCTTATCGCTTCCTGCAGGAATGCCCGTGGCAGCGGCTTCGCGACCTGCGCCGGAAGATGCCGAATCTCCTGATCCAGATGCTGATTCGGGGCTCGAACGGTGTCGGCTATACCAACTATCCCGACAACGTCGTCCGGTTTTTTGTCCGGCAGGCTGCGAGAACCGGCGTCGACGTATTCCGTGTGTTCGACGCGCTGAACTGGGTCGACAATATGCGGGTCGCAATCGACGCGATTCTCGACACCGGGAAAGTCTGCGAAGGTGCCATATGTTACACCGGCGACCTCACCGGTCCCAATCCATCCAAGTATGATCTCAAGTACTTTGTGGATACGGCCAAGGCCCTTCGAGACGCCAATGTCCACATTCTCGGGCTCAAGGACATGGCAGGCCTCCTGAAACCGGACGCAGCCCGGGTTCTGGTCCGCGCCATGAAGGAAGAAGTCGGCCTCCCTGTCCATTTCCACACCCATGACACCTCGGGTATCGGCGCGGCCACGGTCCTGGCCGCGGCCGACGTGGGGGTCGACGCCGTCGACCTCGCCATGGATGCCCTTTCCGGAGGGACCTCCCAACCCTGTCTGGGTTCGGTCGTGGAAGCCCTCCGAGGCACAGAGCGGGACACCGGTCTCGACATCGACGCCATTCGTACGATCTCCGATTACTGGCAGGGCGTTCGCGAACAGTATGCCGCCTTCGAGTCCGGCATCGCGGCACCGGCGTCGGAAATCTACCTGCATGGCATGCCAGGCGGACAGTTCACCAATCTCAAGGCGCAGGCCCGCTCATTGGGACTCGCCGACCGCTGGCCGGAAGTCGCCCGGGCCTATGCTGACGCAAACCGGATGTTCGGCGACATCATCAAGGTCACCCCCTCTTCAAAGGTGGTCGGCGACATGGCGCTCATGATGGTCAGCCAGGGCTTGTCTGCCGAGGAGGTCCAGAATCCGGATGTGGATGTCTCCTTTCCCGACTCGGTCGCAAACATGATGAGGGGCCACCTCGGTCAACCGCCCGGGGGATTTCCCGAACGAATCCGGAGACGAATCCTCAAGGACGAGGTTCCAATGACGGACCGGCCAGGTTCCCGTCTGGCCCCGGTGGACCTTGAAGCCGTACGGTCCCGGGTCTCGGCCGACATGAACGGTTTTGCGGTCGATGACGAGGACCTGAACGGTTACCTGATGTATCCAACGGTCTATCTCGACTACATGGGCCGGCACCGTATCTACGGACCGGTCCGCACGCTCCCGACGCCGACATTTTTTTACGGCATGAAACCCGGCGAGGAGATTTCGGTCGAAATCGACCCTGGAAAAACGCTCGAAATCCTTCTGCAGGCAATTGGTGAAACCAATGACGATGGCTACGTCCGGGTGTTCTTCGAACTCAATGGCCAGCCACGAACCGTGCGGGTGGAGAATCGGAAGGCTGCGAAGTCGGCTACCCGGGTACGCAAGGCCGAATTCGGCAACCCGGACCATGTCGCGGCACCCATGCCCGGCGTCGTGACGTCGGTGAGCGTCACCGTGGGGCAAAAGGTTGTCCCAGGCGATCTTCTCCTGAATCTCGAGGCCATGAAAATGGAGACCGGAATCTATGCCGAGGTCGAACATACTGTGAAGGCCATCCACGCTCAGCCGGGAACCCAGGTCGATGCCAAGGACCTGTTGCTGGAATATGGCCCGGCCGAACGTTGAAGACGGACCAGTCCTTCATCTCAACCATGACCTGAATCCGCGCGCCAAATGTCGCCGCAACCCGCGTCTATAGCTTCCCATATCTGTTTGCCGGTCTTCTCAATGCCCTGACGATGCACTCCAAAACTGAACTTTTGCCCGCGTCGGAATCCTCACCGCTGATAACTTTCCGGCCGAATTCGAAACGGCGCGACCGGTCTTTGATTTGATTCGTTTTCCGTTCGGTTGCCCACAGGCGACCATGATGATCGTCGGGTCTTCGAATCGCGTTCCTAGGCCAGGTCATTGCAGGCTTCAAGTTCTGCGGACGCCCGCTGTCCGTATGTCGGCTCATCAGTTTCCAGAATGTGGCCCTGGTCGGTGACAAAACAACAACGTTCTCTTGCAACCGATGAGCCCTGCCCACGATGTCCGGACCTTCATTCGATATCCTTCGATTCCTGCCTGGATATGATTCAAGTTTGTCAGCAGACTCGAGAACGGCAATGAACTCCTGTGTCGGCCCAACGCTTGCTCCCGTCTCTCCGTTTCGGTCTTCGGATGTGCCCTGAGGTCGGTGACCGGACCTACGGGCGGACAAACGGACCGGTCCGCTTCATCGTCCGAGTGCAAGAGCGCAGGCGAAATTCGGGCAGGATCCGAATGTGGCGACAGGTCTGGCACAAATCCAGCCTGCGCCATTGGTCTCTACGGCCAAGACTCAGTTGCCATGAATTCACGAACTTGCCTCGCAAATCCCATCCGAATTCCGCAGAATCGTCAAGCATACGCGAGAATCCGGTTGCATCGGAACACTGTCTGGACTAGAGACCCTCACTGGAGTTGCGGGCGTAGCTCAGTGGTAGAGCACAACCTTGCCATGGTTGGGGTCGTGAGTTCGAGTCTCATCGCCCGCTCCAAGATCTTTCAAAATCAAGCAAGAATCCAATTCGCGATTGCATAAGCGGCCTTCGTGTTTGGCCCTTGCCTCATCGCCATGGGCGGGAACCGGGTTCGTTTCAGGTGGCCGGAGTGCTACATTCCGGATCTTGCCTTCAATGAGTCGGACGGCTCTTTCGATTTCGAATTTGACGCCCTCATCTTGTTGATCAAGGTATTCGGTTTCAATGGTTTTTGGAGTTCTCCACTACATTATCACTTTTGTAACAAGGCATTGGAAGAGAAGAACAGGCATGCACGATCGTCAAGTAATTACAATGTCACAACCGCCCGTTCACTACGAAACTGACGCCGCATGCAGCGCCTGTATTCATTAGGACGGGCCGTGGAACTGGCCGGCCTGCCGCGCGTTTCGTGCGTCAAAACGGTGGATTTTGCACATTTCGATGCGTTGACCTTCTCCGAGGTCTTGATCGGCACGGCTCGCCCGAACGAATACCAGTGCTTCGCGGACGAATCCGGGTTTAATTCAATGCCGATTAATCCCTTCGCTGACTAACCGATTTCTCGTTGCGTTGGGCGGCGAACAGTATTCCCCTCATGGTGCCACTGAACGGCATAGGAGGATTACCCTCCGCGCGTTGGCGGTAAATCGGGACCCAACAGCAACGCGCGTTTTGCGAGCCACCATTACAGTTCAAGCGCAGTAAAGTTTACGATCCCCGAATAGACCCGCAAGCGGGTCGCGGGATGACCGAACTCAGACGCTACAATACAGAACCGAAAGAATGACACTCACTTACACCTTCGCAGTGAACCGGCCGGGTCAATACGGTTCATGGGTTCAAGCGAATGGATGGTTTGACCGGGCTGATCCGGCGCCACGCTGCCGCAAAGACTGGTGTTCATTCTCTCCAGGGGGCACGAACCGGCCATGTCCACGGACCATTTCAAGCCTGCGGCAGCCATTACGGTAGAGGTTGGGCTCGCGCGCCAAAGGCGAATGATCAAGACTGCATGGCCAGTCCTATTGATATCGTTCGGTATCTGGCTTGTGCCGACCCTTTCAGCTGGGAAAATTACGGGAGTGCTTCGCGCTGAATAAATTGGCCTCACCCGCGGCATTGGCACCGAATGCTCGATTCATATCACGGCCTCTTCCCAAAAGGGCTCGTTTCTCGGCACCCGTTCATAACGCAGCGGCGAGAGGTCCAGAGTTCGATAGTTCCCTTGAGCAATCAGCTCACTGACCCCACGCCCTATTGCCGGCGATTGTTGGAGACCATGGCCGGAAAACCCGTTGGCAAACATGAAATTTGCCACCTCGGGATGGAAGCCGACGATTGCATTTTGATCCAGGGTGTTAAACGCATAGTGCCCGGTCCAAAACTGCTGAACCTTGATTGCTTCGAACTGAGGAATTCGGTGACAAAGTGCTGGCCAGATGTAATGTTCGAATTCGTCGTGCTTCGTCTCGAAATCATCCACCGCCGCGGGGCCATCGGGTGTCGGCGTGTTGCCGGTGAGAAACAGATCATGTTCAGGACGTACATAGGTGCCCGTCAAGTCGACCACATTGGGCATCGGCGCCGGAATCGGAGTAGCGCATGCGAACACGAAGCTGTGGCGTTTGCGTGGCTCAACCGGAATTTCCAGCCCAGCCATACTGGCGATCATGTTGGCACGGGGGCCAGCGGCATTGACCAGCAGGCCGCAAGAAATTCGCGCGCCTGTCTGGAGGGTCACACTCGTCACCCGCGCGCCATCGCATTCAAGTCCCGTCACCTCATTATCAACGTATGCGGCGCCGTTGGCGCGGGCAGCGCGCTTGAATCCGTTCATCAGACCCAAACTGTCGAACCAGCCTTCTGCCTCGGTTCCCCATGAACCGCCCCCCAGGTCTTCGACATTGAGCCATGGGAAACGGTCCTTGAGCGGTCCGGCCTCCAGAAACACTGTATGTGCACCCAGGCAACGCTGCATTTCGACACGTTCTTTGGCGGCATCGGTACCATGGGGCGAACAACAAAAGAGATACCCGTATTCCTTGAACCCCAGATCTGGTGTATGTTCGCCTGGATAAAATCTCTGCATCCGTTCGGCAAAGCCATGGATGAACTCCACTCCGAACTGGCTGATCTTGACGTTGATCGGATTGGAATATTGCTGCCGGATTGCGCTTGTAGACAGCGCGGTCGAGGAAAACTCGTAGCTGCTGTCGCGTTCGATCACCAGAATGGAACCGTTGAAATCGGGATCTTCGGAAAGCCAATAGGCAATCGAGGACCCAATCACAGCCCCACCAACGATCACAACATCCCAGCTTGTCCGTGATGGTTCACGATATGGAGGATGACCCATGGTTCAATCCTCAAAGTGACCGGCTGCAGCGAATCCGCCGCCATGCACGGCGATTGCCAGGTCATCCCTGTCATGGGGTTCGGTCGCAGCTTCGATCTCCGCGCGATGAACTTCCGCATTGTCCTTGGGCCTGTAACCCAGGTGGGCGGCCATGTGATTGTCCCAGAGCACAGAGTCATTGTCGGACACGCCATAGACGATCGTGTGTTCGACCCGCGGTGCCGTCAGGCAGCACTCGGTCAAATTTATAAAATCAGGATAGCTCAACCAGGTTGTCAACATCCGCCGGTCGAGCGGCTTGGGAAAGCACGACCCAATCCGGATCGAGACGCTCTCCAGGTCGAACTTGTCCCAATAGTATTGCGCCAGTCCTTCGCCGAAGACCTTGGAAACACCATAGTTGCTGTCCGGTCGCGTCGGCACCGAGGCGTCTATGCGCTGCGTGCGCGAATAAAACCCAATGGCATGGTTGGAACTGCCCCAGATCACCCGTTTGACACGGTTCTTCCGGCAGCCTTCATAGAGGTTGTAGAAACCGACGTAGTTCGATTGCAGGATCGCATCGAAGGTGTTTTCCCTACCGACACCGCCCATGTGGATCACCATGTCCACATCGCGTGTCATCTCCAACACCGCATCGGCGTCTGACAGGTCACAGATCGCATGTTCCTCGTTCGGTCCGGCCTGCCCCAACCCATAGCGACTGGACAGTCGAAGATGCGTACACATTTTTGCGATTCCCGTCCGCAGCAGCGTGCCGAGTCCGCCTGAAGCGCCTGTCAGTAGAATGCGGTTCAGATGGGCCATATCGGATGTCCCTTTATTTTAAGGCGTCAAACGCCTCAGCCAGTCTGCCGACGGCTGTGGTCAAATGCTCGCGAGACTGCGCATAAGAAAAACGAATACTTGGCGACGAACCAAATGCCGCCCCGTGTACACCGGCGACTTTTGCGGCTTGCAGAAGGTATTGAGTCAGAACGGTGTCGCCCGTGATCTCTTCTCCCGTCGGTGTCTTGCACCCCATGAAGGCTGCAACCGACGGGTAGGCATAAAACGCGCCTTCAGGGCTCAGGACTTCGATCCCTTCGATTCGTGACAAACCATCGATCACCAGATCCCGGCGCGCACGGTATTCGACGCGAGCCTCAGCAACAAAATCCTGGCTTTCAGTCAATGCCGCGATGGCCGCCGCCTGGCTGACCGAGCAGGGGTTAGAGGTAGACTGGCTTTGAACCTTGCTCATCACCCTTGCCAGTGATGCAGGTGCAGCAGCATAGCCGATACGCCAACCCGTCATCGCATAGGCCTTGGAGACACCGTTCGCAATTACCGTACGATCCGCCAGTTCCGGACAGGCCTCCGCGAACGACGTGAAGGGCGTGTCGGCATACCAGATCTGCTCATAAATCTCGTCCGACAGGACAAGTACCCTTTGGTGGCGCGCCAGCACAGCGCCCAAAGCCCTGAACTCATCGGCCGTGTAGGCCGCGCCCGATGGATTTGAAGGCGAATTCAGGAACAGCCAGCGGGTTTGCGGGGTGATGCCTGCCTCGAGTTTTTCCGGGGTCAGTTTGAATCCCTCGTCAATGGCGCATTCCACCACTTTGGGTCTGCCACCGATCAGCAGCGTCATATCCGTATAACTTACCCAGTATGGAGCAGGACAAATCACTTCGTCGCCCGGTTCGAGCGTCGCCATCAGCGCATTGAACAGAACCTGTTTGGCCCCGTTGGCGCAGGTTATGTTTTCCCGCGCAAAATCCAGCCCGTTCTCGCGCCGGAACTTTTCAATCACGGCATCTTTCAGCTCCGGAGTTCCATCGGGTGCGGTATACCGTGTCTCGCCTCGTTTCACTGACGCGTAGGCTGCTTCGATGATGTGACCGGGTGTGTCGAAGTCCGGCTCGCCAATCGCCAAGTCAATCACCGGTTCACCCGCTGCTTTCATCGCATTTGCTGCTGTTGAGATGGCAATTGAAGGCGAAGGTTTGATCAGCTGCATGCGGGCGGACTCGAAACTCATTTACCATGCTCCCCTGCGGCTTGTTCGGCACTGAGATACCCCAGCTCTATATCCCTTTCGACTGCTTGAGGATCTCGCTCGGACGGATTCCCGAAGCCACCGCCACCTGGCAATTCCAGCACTAGACGCCGTCCTGCCGGCACCTTTTGGCGACCCTTGGGCTGCATTGGCGTCTCGTCATCCAGCCGAACCACGCCGGCCGCTCCGGGCCGGCCGCCCTGACGCCCGCGTGCGGGATTCCGCACCCGGTCGAACATCGCCTTGATATGGAATTCGTGCCCTTCGTTGGCACCAATCTCGACCACCTGTCCCAAACCACCTCGCAGACGCCCTGCCCCACCTGATCCTTCGCGGAATTCCTTGCGCCACACAGTGATCGGGCCGACCTGCTCGGTGGCCTCAACTGACATGGCGTGCACACCTGACGGAAAGGCGGTGGCATTGAGCCCATCGAGAGTGGGCCGTGCGCCCGAGCCACCAGAGTTGAACATAAGGATCTCTGCCGACTGCAACCTCTCACCTGCGGCGGCCTTTGCACCGGGAATCGGCCTTACAGAGACTTGGATGTTCCAAAGCGCGCTGGCTCCTTCGGCCGGTGCAACATCCGGCAGGAACTGTGAAACTGCGCCCAGCACCGCGTCGGGGATGAAGTGACCCAGCACGTGGCGTACCGCGACCGGGGCCGGATGCTGCGCATTGAGGATACAGCCCACCGGTGCCGCAACGGTGAAGGGTTCCAATGAAGCGTGATTGTTGGGAATCTCCGGCGCCAGCGCACATTTCAGACCGTAGCCGCAATAGGCGATCGTATAGATCAACGGCACGTTGATACCTAGTGCGCTTTGCCCGGACGTCCCTTCAAAGTCAGCGTGGACCCCGTCGGGCGAGACATCGAGCCGGACCTGCATGCGGATTGGGATGTCATAGCCATCGACGTCCATTTCGTTGAAATAGGAACCCGCCGGAAGCGCCGAGAGCCTGCTCAAAGTCGCCCGGCGGCTGTTCTCGAAAATGAAATCGCGCAGCGCATCAAGCCGGTCGATGCTGAACTCGTCCATCATGTCCATCAGGCGCAAATGACCGATGTAATTACACGCCGAAAGGGAGTGCAGATCACCGATCACCTGATCAGCCTCGCGCACATTGTGGCGGATGATGTTAATGAGACTCTGGTCGACCTCGCCCCGTGTGGCAAATTTCGTGATGGGGATGAAAATGCCTTCCTCGTAGACTTCGCTGGCGTCAGGACCAAACCCACGCCCCCCAACATCGACGACATGCGCCGTGCAGGCAAAAAATCCCACCAGTTCGCCCTTACGGAAAACGGGAGTGACGAACGTAAAATCCAATAAGTGCCCTGTGCCCTTCCAGGGATCATTGGTAAAATAGACATCGCCTTCAAAAATGTTGTCTTCTCCCAAGACCTGGATAAAATTCCGAACCGCTACAGCCATGGCGTTGACATGACCGGGTGTTCCGGTGACGGCTTGGGCCAGCATCCGGCCTTCGCGGTCAAACACCCCGGCCGACAGATCGCCGGCTTCGCGCACCGAGGTGGAAAAGGCAGTCCGCACCAGGGTGAGCGCTTGTTCCTCAACGACCGAAATCAGACGGTTCCACATGATCTGAAAATGAACATCTGCAAAGTCGGTGCTCATTGGACGACCTCCTTCTTGCGCACCAACAAGCAGCCGTCCGATTGCATGGTCGCGGCAAAGGCAGCAGTCACAATAGTGGTGGTTTCGGCCTCGACGATTGCCGCCGGGCCACTGACCGTGGTTCCGGGCGTCATGTCGCAGCGATTGACAATCCCAGCTTCGACAAACCCGGATACACGCGCGTCAAAAATCTTTCGCGTGGCATTGATCGGTGCGGAACCATCGACCAAGACCCGCGCTGCGCGCTCCACCGGGAACAATTTCGATACGGCCTTGACCGACCAGTTCATGACCTCGATGTCCAGCCCGGTCAAAGGACTGCCAAACAGCCGTTCGTATTCCTGCTCGAACAGGCCGCGCATGTGCACCCGGTCTTCCGGTTTCAGTGCACTACCCGGGAGAATTATCGGGATCTCCCACCCCTGACCAACGTAGCGCATATAGGCCTTGCGCTCGATTTCCAGCGCCCCTTCTGGAACACCGGCACGGGCGACGGAAACGGATTCCTCTTCCAGCCCTTGCAGCACAGAGTTCACCCGTGCCGCATCATACTGGCTGAGCTTCATATAAGCCCCGCGCACAGCCTCATATCCAAATGGTGCCCGCAGAAACCCGATGGCCGATCCCACGCCAGCCCCCGGTGGTACAAGAAGCGCGTCGATCCCCAACTTCTCGCACAACCGATTTGCGTGAAGCGGCGCCGCACCGCCAAAGGCGATCATCGTGAACTCGCTCAACTCCTTGCCATTTTCCACCGCGTGAACCCGGGCGGCAGCGGCCATGTTTTCGTCAACAACCTCGGCAACGCCGACTGCGGCGTTCTCGGCATCCCAGTTCAATCCGCGTCCAACATGGTCGATCAGCGCAACAGCCGATTTCTCGGCCGATAGCTTTATTTCACCGCCTGCAAAGTTCATGGGGTCGAGCTTACCCAGGACCAGGTCCGAATCGGTTACGGCCGGTCTCTCGCCGCCGCGCTGATAACATGCGGGGCCGGGTTCCGAGCCCGCGCTTTCTGGTCCAACCCGGATTTGACGCATTCCGTCGACATGGGCCAGCGACCCGCCCCCTGCTCCGATCTCGACCATCTCGATCACGGGAATCGAAATCGGCATGCCCGAACCTTTCTTGAATCGATAGGTCCGGGCCACTTCGAAAGTCCGCGCCGTCCTTGGCGTAAAATCCTCGACAAGGCATATCTTGGCGGTGGTGCCACCCATGTCATAGCTGAGAATTCGGTTCAGCCCATGCCGGGCAGCGACATCGGCCGCATATATCGCCCCCCCGGCTGGCCCCGATTCCAGGAGCCGCACTGGAAAAGCGGCAGCTGTTTCGACCGAAATCAACCCGCCACCGGAATGGATCATGAAGACAGGGCAGTCTGCTCCGATGTCTTTCAGCCTGTCCACCAAGCGGCTGAGATAGCCTTCCATCAATGGCCTGATGAAAGCATTGGAGCAGACCGTATTGAAACGCTCGAATTCCCGCATCTGGGGAGAAACCTCGGACGAGATCGACACGCTCAGGTCGGGCGCCTCGCGTTCAACAATTTCACGGGCGCGCTGTTCGTGGGCCGGGTTCACATACGAATGGATAAAGCCGATGGCGATCGATTCGTATCCGGCGGCGGAAACGTTTCGGGCGAACTCGGCCACCTTCGCTTCATCAAGCGGCTGCAATTCCCGGCCCGATGCGCCGATCCGGCCAGCCACGTCAAAACGGTTGTTTCGGGCGACAAGCGGTGCGGGAAGCACAATATTCAGGTCATATTGTTCGAACCGGTTTTCGGCGCGCATCTCGATCACATCCCGAAAACCCCGGGTGGTCAGAAACGCCGTCTTCGCCCCGCGCCGTTCGATCAGGGCATTGGTGGCCAGCGTGGTGCCGTGAATGATCAGGTCGATCCGACCCAGGCCAATTCCTGCCTTGCCGGCCACCCGCGTCACCCCGTCGAGGATCGCCTGTTCCAGTGCAGAATAGTCGGTCAGAACCTTGGTCGAGAACAGTTCTGGACCGATCTCCATCGCAACATCCGTGAATGTGCCACCGATATCCACACCCAAACGGACCTGCTTACCGTCATGTGTCATGCGCCATGTTTCATGTCTCTGCCCCGGTCAATGATGCTCATCAAAGAATCCGAGCCACGCGCCAGAGGCCCCGGGTCCGCTCCGACAGCCGCCAACGTGCAGGACGCCCTGATATGGTGATCGGCTTGGGACTTGACCGGTGCCAGGAATGCCCATTGCGCCCAGGATCGTCAAACGATCTGCGAGGCCAACGAACAGCACATTAACGCCTTCCGCCGCTGCGATCTCAGCCGCGCCTTTTGCACTTTCTGCCCATCCGATCTGCAAAACCAGCAGTTGACCGCCGGCTGCATTTGCCTGATCGACCGTGATCCGTCCGAACCGGTTAGACCGGTGCCCCTCCGAGAAATTTCGGATGCCATCGGGCGCATGATGCGTAGTGCGTACGATCTCCCTCGCCTGATCGGTACATCGAACATTCGGAATCATCTGGCTTCGCGCTCCGATGTCCATGATCTGCTTGATCACGCTTGCATCGTTCGACGGCAGTCGAACAAAGGTTTCGACCGGCATCTTCCCCGCTGCCTGAAGCTGGGCCATGTCGATCAGCACGTCATTGGGACTAAGTTCGCCGTCGATCAGGATCCAGTCGCATTCCGATCCCGCAATGACTTCGCTCACCAATCCCGGCGAAAGCCACGATCCGATGCGGACCTTGCCGTCGCCCAGCAATTCGTTCACTGCATTCTGCTTCTCCTTCACTCTTGCCCTCACAGGGTTCAAGCGCTGTTTTGCGACTTGAATTTGTATGATGTATGATGTCTTATTGTCCAGAGAAATTTACCGCCGAGCCAGAATTCCGAAGCGGAGTCAGAGGCGGTTGTTAATGGAGCATAGAACGAATGAAGATCGGGTTAATTGGGCTGAGTTAACGGCGCTCCGATGGCGGCATACCTTCCAGACGCCGGGAATGACCTGTTCACTTCCCTCATTCGCTCTCCCCTGCCGGAGGAACCGTCCGCCACGGTTCTCGATGCGTCTGCAGAGGCGGCCGAAACGGTGGACACCGTCATCACGGTCCTGCCGGACACACCCGACGTGATGCGGGTCCTCCCAGGTGCCAACGGTGTATCGGCCAGGGTTTTGGCGGGCAAACGTGTTATAGACATGTCCTCGATCAGCCCGATCGAAACCGCCAGAATTTCAGACACATTCGCCGAATTGGGTATCGATTTTGATGATGTGCCGGATTCGGGCGGTGAAGTGGGCGCAAAGGCGGCTTCGCTGTCGATCATGTGTGGCGGCACGCAGGCCGCTATTGACCGTGCGTTCATAATTCGAACTCACGAGCAAGAACATAACGCTCGTCGGAGAGACAGGCGGTGCGGGCCTGACTTGCAGGATTTCCAATCCGATTATTGTAGCGCTGAACATCGAAACCGTCGCCAAGGCGTTGGTACTTGCCTCCAAAGCCGGGCGTGACCCAATTGAGGTGCGCGAATCTCAGATGTGCGGGTTTGCAGCCTCAAAGATACTCGATGTGCATGGTGAATACATGATCAAACGAACAATTGATTTCGGATTCCGCGTACGCTCGCATCAAAGAGACCTGAACCTGGCCCAGCAATGCGCCCGCACCTTTGGTGTTGGCCTGCCCGATACGGCTATGGAGCAAGAGTTTGTGAACACCTGCGCGGCCCAAGGCGGGGCCGAATCCGGCCGTTCCGGCATAGTGAGGGCACTGGAACGCTTGGCAAACCACAAGATCAGAAAGGGAGGACGAAGATGCGTGGAAGCGGTAAGGCCGATGTATTTGTGATGCTGGCCCATCCGGTCGGTCATGCGAAATCGCCCGGCTTGTTCAACGAAGTGATGGAGCGAGAAAACCTCGACAGCCTGATGGTGCCTGTCACTTGTAATCCCGAGGACTTCGACACGTTTTGGGACGGCCTTACGGCGATGGAAAACCTGAAAGGCATGATAATCTCGGTGCCTTTCAAATCACTTGCATTCGAAAAGTGCCACTCGGCCGAACCGCGAGCCGAACGCGTGAAGTCGGCCAACTCGGTGTTGCGTATGCCCGACGGCACTTGGCATGCCGACAATTTTGACGGGGTGGGCTTTATCCAGGGGCTGCGCAGCGCAGATATCTCGGTGAAAGACAAGTCCGTACTGCAGGTCGGAGCCGGAGGCGCAGGAGCTTCGATTGCCTATTGCCTTGCCGAGGAAGGCGCCCGTACGATCACGATCAGCGATGTCATTGCCTCGCGCGCCGACGCACTGGTCACGCTGGTGCGCCAGGCGATCCCTGCCTGTACCGTAACAACCGGCAAGCCCGATCCACGCGGTGCAGATGTCGTCGTCAACGCCACCCCGGTTGGCCTGAAGCCTGATGATCCTTATCCGCTCGACGTCCACGGGTTGTCCCCGGAGATGACGGTTGTCGACATCATCATGGACCCGGTCGAGACCAAACTGTTGAAATACGCCAAAGATCTGGGCTGCCGTGTGCAATACGGTCAACCCATGTTGGATCGCCAGATGCAGGCGATGGGTGAATTCCTCAGAGTTCTGGAAGGGCCCAGATGCGATGACTGATCCGCGAGTCTCTGTCATCACCGGCGGCACTTCGGGCATTGGCAAAGCCATTGCCGTCACATTGGCCAGCGAGGGTGATTTTGTTATCGTCGCCGGTCGCGACGCCACACGAGGCACAGCAGCGGCTGAAGCCTGTGCCAAAGCGGGGGCTGGCGGTCGTTTCATACCTGTCGATGTCGCCGATCCCGACAGCATCAATGGTTTGGCCAAAACGGTTGCCGCTGATTACGGGGCCGCACATGTGCTGGTCAATTCCGCCGGCATTTTGCAAAGCAGCCAACGCGTGCTTGACCAGTCGCTCAGCGAAGACGAGGCGCTGTGGCGGGCGAATTACCGCGGCACTCTGATCACCTGTCAGGAATTTGGCCGTCAAATGAAATCTTCAGGACGCGGCGCAATCCTCAATCTCGCCTCGCTGGCGTCGTTTGCGCCCCTCTCATTGCCCGCATATACGCCGGGCAAACTGGCGGTCATGGGTCTGACCCAAATCCTGGCTGCAGAACTTGGGCCCCACGGCGTACGCGTCAACGCCGTGGCACCGGGTTATACCATATCAGGCGGATTGAAAGCGAAGATCCGTGCGGGCGAACGCAATCCAGAGGCCATCAAGGCCACAACAGCCCTGCGTGCCTTCGTTCAACCTGAACACGTCGCCGCAGCCGCTGCTTTTCTCTGTTCCGATCAGGCCGCTTCGATCACCGGCGTCACGCTGCCTGTCGATGCTGGCTGGCTCGTGCAGGCCCCTTACTCCAGCTATCTGCAGGGCAATCCGATCCCCGACTGAACCCAGAACCCCCGACCGGCACCGCCGAGCAAGGGGCGACTTTCTTGAAAGGCTCTCAAATGACAGAAATCTCTCGCCACGCTTTTTGTTCCGGCGTTCATCACAGCCGATCAGGTGCGTGAAATCCTGGCGAAGATTGCCTGTCTGTTGTCCCAAGCCGGTACCGACAGAAATCGTATCCTGAATTTCAAATGTGGTTGGACGTTATACGCGATCTGGATAAAGCGAGCGCGGTTTACATTACCTGGAAGCCGGTGGAGCACTCTCCTACACGGCCCTCTGGCCAAGACCGCATGGCCGAACCCGGCATGCTGTCGGAACTGATCGTGGCGGCAGCAGTTTGAGCTGCTTTTGCCCGGAGAAAAAACCAAAACTGAAAGGGCAAAACCATGACTGCACCGAACATCCTCTTCATAATGTGCGATCAACTGACGGCCATTGCCCTACGCAGTTACGGCAACAAAGTGTGTCGTACGCCGAGCCTCGACGCCCTGGCAAGGGAGGCGGCGGTCTTTGAGAACGCATATTGCCCCTATCCACTGTGCGCGCCATCGCGTTTCGCAATGATGACAGGCCGCTTGCCGTCACGGGTGGGGGCATATGACAACGGTGCCGAGTTCCCGGCCTCGACACCAACCATTGCGCATTACCTGCGAGACGCCGGATACTACACCTGTATCTCGGGTAAAATGCACTTTCTTGGTCCCGACCAGCTCCACGGCTTCGAAGACCGGCTGACGGCCGAAATTTACCCGTCCAGTTTTGCATGGACTCCGAAAAAAACCTTTGACGATTTGGCGGACAATCCAGACAAGTGCGACGGGAGTCCGCATCTGGGCGTTTCCAGTGTGGAAACCGTTGCCGACGCCGGGCCGGTAGCGCGTTCGCTACAGCTTGATTACGACGACGAAGTCGCCCACCGCGCGCGACAGCATATTTTTGACTGGAAACGCTCCGGCGACACACGACCTCTGTTTATGATGGTCTCTTTTACACAACCCCATGACCCGTATGTAGTCAGCCAGCCCTATTGGGACATCCATTCAACCGAAGAAATCGACAAACCGCGTGTCGCGGAGATTCCTCAGGACGAGCTCGACCCGCACAGTGTCGAGCTGCGCAAGCATTACAGTCTCGATCATTTCGAAGTGACGGAGGAAATCTACCGCCGGGCTCGCTGTGGCTATTATGGGATGATCGCATATGTCGACGAAAAGGTGGGCATGCTGCGCAGGACGCTGGATGAGGCAGGCATCGCCGACAACACGGTCATCGTATTCGCATCTGATCATGGCGATATGATTGGCGAACGCGGATTGTGGTTCAAGAAAACACTGTTCGACCCTGCGGTCCGCGTGCCGATCCTTCTGTATCGCCCGAACGGAACGGGACGGCGGATCACAGCTCCTGTTTCGCTGATCGACCTGCTTCCGACACTGGTCGACCTCGTCCACGACAACACCGATCGGATTGTCACCGACATCGAAGGCCGAAGTCTTCTGCCGCTTCTAAAACAAGATGATCCCACGCGTCTGACCTGGGCCGAACACCTTGACGGCGCGGTCACGGCGCCGAGGATCATGGTGCGCAAGGGACGATGGAAGCTGGTCTATTCGAAGGACTATCCGCCTCAATTCTATGACTTGCAAAGTGATCCGGGCGAAACAACCAATCTTGCAGATGACGATGCGACCCGCGGCGCCTATGCAGACTGCATCGCCATTTTGCAGGAAACATGGGATCTGGACGCGATGCGTGCCGATGTCATCCGCAACCAGCAGGCAAGACACCTTGTGCATCGAGCGCTTTCCCAAGGAAAGAGCTTTGACTGGGAAATGGAGCCCAATGCGCCGTCCTTGATGTCATTTGTTCGGGGCGACGATGTCTTTCCCAATGTCGAGCGGCGGCGCTATCTGCATTATTCGGATTGAGCGATCCGATTGCACCGGAGAGAAGGGCTGCGCCCGGATCCAGTGTGCTCAGGCGTACACATAACCGCCAGACACGATAACGTGCTCGCCCGTAACATAAGTGTTGCGATTGGATGCTGCGACTGGCACCGACTCTGAGATTTCGCGTGGTTTGGCGCCTCGGGCCAGCGGGATTGCAGCACCCATTTCCGGCAATATCCCGGCCGCCAGCACCCGATCCGTCGCCATACCGGCCGGAGCAACGGAATTGACCAGTATCCGATCCGCCACGACCGGGCTCGCGAATGAGCGCGTCGGGCTGACCACGGCGGCGCTGATCGCCGAATAACAATCAGGGCTTCAGGTTTCATGATGCCGACAATTCAGCAATGCCGAGCGAGTTGTGACAGAGCGTTGAAACGACGGGATTCAGGGTCGTATTCGGCTGGCAGTAGTTGTTCTTGGCCTCATGTGCCGTTCAGCAGTTCCATCAGGCTGCCGTTTACGCCAGGGAAGATCCCTGGTCGGATCGACGGGGGGTGTTGTGGCCTTGAGGATCTCCAGCTTCTCGACCGGGTTCGCGAGGAGATCCATTTCCGTGCTCGCGAGGGTCGCATGAACCAGCCAGAGCGAGACCCTGCGGATGTCCCAGGTGGCATGCGGGATCGTCATGGCCGCGGAATGTCAGAGCCACGACGCCGGCCCGTTCGATCGCATGACGAACGATGCATGTGATGCCACCACCATGCCGAAACCCCTCGATCGGGGACCTTACACGCAGTAACACACGCCGGCTTCGACATGGCGGCCGTCCGTGGCGCAGGTAGTCGGCGACGGCGTCGCCAACCTCTCGGGACAAGGGAAAGGTGTTTCGCTTTCCGCCCTTCGTCCACAACCGCAGAATCCCTCTGGCCCAGTCGATGTCATCGAGTTCAAAAAACCGGATCTCGTGCGCACGCAATCCCAGGCGGGCCAGCAGCATCAGGATGGCATGGTCGCGACAGCCCATGGCGGAACGGCGATCGATGCTGGCCAAAGGCTTCCGAACCTGGTCGGTCTAAATCCCTCGCGATATCTGTGGCATCGACCAGTTGGCAACCACGGGGACGGAAGCAACCAACTCCGGGCCCGCCTCACCAAGATAGCAGGCATAACGGAGAAATGACCGCGGCGCCGTCGTTATCAGCTTCGAACGCTTCAGGCGCAAACCCGGTGCCCTGTGTCGAGCGAACCTTACGACGTCGTCGGCATTCACGGACGAATGCGTCACAGCCTCCGCAGCGAACCGTTACTGCAAAACGCTTCGGACAAACGGCACGTAGTTCACGATCGTCGCCGGTGCCAGGCCGCGTTTCTGTCGCAAGTGGTCTTCGTAGGCCTGCGTGCAAAGTTCAGCGTCGGTCATGGGGCCTTGGGCCCCTCTTCGAATAACAGAACGCCTTCCTGATGTGGCAAATCTATAACCTGCCGGAGTAAGGTTCTGTCGTCCCGGCGCGGTCGCAGCTTCTGCGTCGCAAAATCCGCAGGTATTGGGCCGGGTGACCCGGAGCGATGTCAGCGAGATCGATGGCCTCCTGTTTGAGCCATCGGCTGAAACAGGAGGCCAGCAGGCTTCTGCGAAAGGCCGTGTACGGCGCAGAGCCTTGCGCGTTCATCCAGACCACGAATGCATCAAGCCAGTCCACCAGGGGACCTTCCCGCCAATGTGAACGAACAAATCGAACGTCGACGGCACGTGTCATTTTGAACTCCTTTTCTCATCGAGGAGCGACAAGTGGAGTTCGGATTGTGTCACGTGATCGTCAGGACCTTGTCCGAACTATAGCGCGAAGCTGAGTTGCCCGACATACAAGGTCACCCGAGATAATGCCGCAAGGCATGAAAGTCTTCGATTCGGTCGTTTCCGGCTCGGTCCCGGGCGGAATTGAACGCCATGTGCAGGGTGCCCGTCTTGATTGGAACCTCGGGGACTTGCCATAAAACAGCCATGTTGCCGATCATGGCCAGAGAGTCTGCCAAGAGTTGCGCAGGTATCCGATCACCGGCACGGGGAGCGGCGCCATGCGTTCGACTTCCCCTTTGCCGGACTGGACGTGCAGGAGCTTTCTGTCCGCCTTGATGTCGGAAATCTGCACGGCAACGGTCTTCGAAATTCGGAGTTCGGCAGCATAGGTGAGAACGGTTGCGGTCCAGTAGCGGAGGTCGGACCTTGCCGAAAGCAGTCGCTTGACCTCGGTCTCCGTCATGTGGCGGGGCAGCCGGCGCGGACGCTTCCGGTTGCGCAGCCAGCGGATGATGTCGGAGCGGTCGAGCACGTCCTGGTAGAAGAACCTCAGCCCGGAGAGAATCGAGTTGGTCGAGGATGGCGCGCGGCCCCGATCGATCAGGACCACAACCCATGCGCGAACTTGCTCGGCATCGACCTGGTTTGGTGCGGTCCGGGTGTCCCGGGCCAGGCTCCTGTTGTTCCACAGACAATGCTGCTGGGTCGCCGGCGCCAGATTGCCGTTCCGCACCTCCTCGATCATTCGAATGCGTAGGAGCGATCCCGCCTTGGAAGAGGTCTGCGACATTGTATGTCTCCTTGAAACCGAACGGCGCTCCGCCGGACCTCCCGAAGACGAGCCGTCCTTGGAGACAATGCCGGACCAAGGCGGTTAGGAAAACGACAGAAGCCCCGAGAATACAGACAGTCACGGCAAACCGGACATGCCTCTCAGCCGCTGCGCGACCCCAAAAGTCAGGAACTCTGTCCAACGCTCGGCGGACACCCAGAACTGCCGCAGCAGTAGCTTAACTCAATGCGGCTTGGGCACCCTATCAGGTCAACCATGGCGCGGCCCATGCCCCTGCTGGCACCAGTAGTCATAATTCTCCAAATCCCGGTGTGTTCCTTGCCTGCTTAAGTATTGTATGTTATTATACGCATCAACATTGCAGTCGAGCGTTTGTGAAACATCGGGGAGGCGTTTTCGTCCTGAATTTCATTGATTGATGCTGTAGAACAAAATGAAAACGGGTAAAAGAATGGCAAAAAGAAAAACACTTACGACATTGATGGCAGAAGACATGTCTCAGAAAATTCTCGAGGGGGTTCTAAAACCTGGAGAACGGCTCCCGACCGAGTCAGAGCTTTGCGTTCATTACGAAGTCAGCCGCACCGTCGTTCGTGAAGCCATTGCCCGATTGCAATCCGAAGGGGTCCTCATATCGATCCAGGGACGGGGCATGTTCGTCGCCGAGCATCCCCATGCCGGCAAGTTTGCGATTGACGTTGCTGAACTGAATACCTTGCCCGACACGATAGCCTTGCTTGAACTGCGAATGTGTGTCGAAGTCGAATCCGCAGCCTTTTGTGCAATAAATAGAACCGAAAAAGAGGCGACAGAAATCAGGAAATTAATGGAAAAGGTTGACGCATTGCACAAAGATCCGGACAGCGTCGACGTCCACTATGATTATTCCTTTCACCTTGCGATCGCCAGTGCCGCAAAGAACGCATATTTCCATCGATTCCTGCACTTCCTGGAGCCGATTATCGTGCCCCGCTTTCGACTGGGCCATTTGGTTAGACCGGAATTCAAAGACGAATACTACAACCAAATCCACGATGAACATGAAGCCGTTGTTGCTGCAGTTGAACAGCAAGACCCGAATACGGCACGTGAAAGCATGCGCACACATCTACTCAACAGCCTGGCAAGATTTCGCGCCCTCGCGCAGTCCTCAGGCTTGGGCGACGCAAGCACCAAAGGTACTGGTCAGTTCATCAGCTTCATGGAACAATTGTCCAAGAACTGCTCGTGAGAAACAGTCAATTTGTGCGAATGTGGGCGTTAGCCTAAGTATTAACACACACACACACAAAGGTGGTTGTTTTGCAGTGCTGTATGCCGACCTAATCGGCAGTTACGCCGCTACAGGCCGTGATCCCGTATGGTAACATCCACCCATCTGTTCCAATCACAAAGTTTGGCGATGCTGCTGGCACGGCGATGTGCTTGGGGCGGCGCCAAGATAGGACCAGGGCACCTAGTCAACCGGCATGTCCATAAGCAGGTCGCATGCCAAAGACGCGGTGAATCGCCCGGAACGAATGTCGTGGTCCGCATCGACCTGCGCTCGCCATCCAGTGCGCCGGCCGTTCAATGCCCAAGGATCTGAGACAAGAATTCTTTGGTTCGTTCGTTCTGGGGGTTGTCAAAAAATTCTGAAGGGCTGTTTTGTTCCACGACCTCGCCTTCATCCATGAAAATGACCCGGTTCGCAACATTTCGGGCAAAGCCCATTTCGTGGGTGACGCAAATCATTGTCATGCCATCTTCAGCTAGCGAAACTATGACATCCAGCACTTCGGAAATCATCTCGGGGTCCAACGCCGATGTCGGCTCATCGAACAACATGATATCAGGCTTCATGCATAGCGCGCGGGCGATTGCGACGCGTTGCTGTTGCCCCCCAGACAATTGACCGGGATATTTTTCGGCTTGATGCGGGATCTTGACCTTCTCCAGAAACTCCATTGCCGTGGCTTCAGCGTCCTTTCGTGATTCCTTGCGCACCAGCATTGGCGCCAGCGTACAGTTCTCCAGCACAGTCAAGTGTGGAAACAGGTTGAAGTGTTGGAACACCATACCTGCCTCGCGGCGAATTTCATCGATATTGTCGAGGTTGTCGTTCAGTTCGGTCCCCATGACAACGATCGTTCCGTCTTGATGTTCTTCAAGCCTGTTAATGCAACGGATCATGGTTGATTTGCCGGATCCCGACGGGCCGCAAACCACCACGCGCTCGCCTTTTTTCACTTCAAGATTGATGTTCTTGAGTGCGTGAAAGGCACCATAGTACTTGTTCATTCCAGTGATCTTTATAGCGATGTCGGTCGCATTCGTCATGGATGGCTCCTATCTCTGTTCAACGCTCAGCCTGCGCTCAAGATACGCGCCGTACCGCGACAGGCTGAGCACGAAGACGAAGAAAATCAGACCCACGAAAACGTAGACTTCCTTGTAGGCGAACTTCCATTCCGCTGTCCCAAAGGCTGCGGCGCCCGAAGCGAGGACTTCAAAGAAACCGATCAGTACGACAAGGGACGTTTCCTTGAACGTAATGACAAACTGATTGATGGTGGGCGGCAAGGCAGCACGGAATACCTGTGGCAACATGATGTACCAAAGATTCTGCCAATAGTTCAGGCCAAGCGCCGCGCTTGCTTCTTCCTGCCCGGACGGGACTGCCTGAAATCCACCCCGAATGATTTCGGCTTGATAGGCGGCGAAAAAAATCGCGAAGCCAATGATGATGCGGTACAGCTTATCGCCTTGAAGCCATTGCGGCAGCACGAATGGGATGACGACCGCTGCGGTGAACATGATCGACAAAAGCGGAAGTGATCGCGTGACGTCAATCAGAAATGCAGTCGGTCTGGCAATCAAGGGCAACTTGGAACGGCGCATCAGCGCAATGACGATCGACATGGGCATGCCAATCATCGCGACAGATGAGAAGATGAACACTGTCAGCGACAGCCCTCCCCAGTCCCGCTCGACAACAAGCGGAAGACCCAGAATCCCACCTTTCATCAGCAGATAGAAGGCGGCAAACCCGCTAATCCAGGTTAGCGCCAGCCGCTTGCCTGTCCAGAAATAGGGAATACAGGACAAGACGGCCGTAACCAGGATCACCATACACGCAATCGCTGAACGCCACTGTTCCTCATAGGGGTACAACCCAAACAGGATGAGCCGCCATCGGACATTGATCACCGTCCAGCAGGCTCCGTGCTTGGCGCCATCAGCGCGGCAGACGTCCGCACTGTCTCCGCCCCAGATCGCATTGAAGATGCCCCAACTCAGGACACCGTAGAGCAGGTAAATCAGCAACGCACTGAATGCCAGGGTGATGACGGAATCCAAGGGCGTGGCGAAGAAGTCGCGCCTGACTTTCCTGCCAAAGCTGACTTCAGCGGACATGCGTTCCCTCCTCATGCACGGTTCTGCGTGCCCTTAAGCTTGATCGCGTCATTCACACGGTTCAATACCCAGGCAATCGTATAGTTCACACTCAGGAATCCGAGCATGAGCAAGGCGATCAATTCAAGTGTCTGACCACTCTGGTTGATCGACGTTGAGATCACGAAGAAATAGTCGGCAAACCCGACGGCTATTCCGATGGATGTCGCCTTGAATAGCCAGACATATTGATTGATCAGCGTGGGCATTACCGTGCGGACTGCCAGTGGCAGCCGAATTCGCCAGAAAATCTGCCCGGACCGCAGGCCAACAGCGGATCCCGCTTCGACCTGACCCTTCGGAACCGCATTAAAACCGGCTCGCATGATCTCGGCAATATAACCGGTGCCGTAGATCGTTATCGCCACGATACACGCCAACAGTTCTGGCGTGGCTCGGATGCCACCTTTGATATTCAGCCCCTTCAGTCGTGGAATGTTCAGAATTTCGGTTTCAGGAATTCGTCCGACATACAGGATGACAGCAATGAAGACCGCGGCACCGCCGATCGTCAGCCATTGTAGGCGGCGGCGATTCTCCGGTTCGGATTTTTGGAATTTCTTGCCCTTGGCGATCCAGACAACCAGGAACGCGGCAACCAGGAACAGCATGATCGCAAGGAAAGCAGACAACGCGTTGACATTCAGACCGGTGAGATAGATTCCGCGGCCGGACACAAACAGGTTATCCCCCAGCAGGCCTGCAGCCTTTTTGGGATGGGGAAGTTCCAAAAGCAAAGCGTACCAGAAAATCAGTTGCAGGATCAGGGGCACATTGCGGAACGTTTCCACATACATTGTACCTGCAAGCCGCGCCATCGCATTGGCGGATGTTCGCATCGCGCCGACGGTCACACCAAACACCGTTGCCAGAGAAAGTGCGATGGCGCCCACAAATAGAGAATTCAGAAAGCCAACGATCAGAACACGTAAGTAAGAATCACTCGGTTTGAATTCCAGCAGAGAAAAGCTGACGTCCCATCCCGTGGCGCGCTCGAAAAACCCGAAACCGGATGTGATGCCCTGCGCATCCAGATTTGCCTTGGCAGTAAGAAAGGAAACTAACAACACAGCTACGATCATCGAAACGAAAATGATCTGGATTGCGTTGTTTCGAATCTTTTGATTGTTCAGAAGACCATACATTCTACTTCCTCGGGGAGCGGCTCGAACGGCCAGGTCGCCCGTCCTTGCCCGTCAATTGCATGTGCCCCGGCGGCGTTCAGGCCCCGGGGCACTCGTTTCGAAGCAAATCAGTCGATGATCATCGGGTAGTGAACGCCACCTTTGGTCCACAGGTTGTTGATGCCGCGCGGCAGCTTGTAAGATGAACCAGAGCCCAGGTTGCGTTCGTAGACCTCACCGAAGTTCCCTATGGCCTTGATTACGTGATACCCCCAGTCGTCAGACAGGCCGAGACGGCTGCCGTAGCCTGGCGTTGCGCCCAGCATCTTGCCGACGGCAGTGGTCGGCGGATTTGCTTTCATCTCGTCGACATTGGCCTGCGTCACGCCTTCCTGTTCTGCGAACCACAGCGTCGCCAACAGCCAATTCTGGATGTCGTGCCAGTTGTCATCACCATGCGGAACAACAATGCCTTCCGCTTCCAGAGCGACGACATCGGGCAGAATGACGTGGTCTTCCGGGTTGTCTGCCTGAAGACGCGTTGCGGCAAGAGCCGGGCCCCACTCGATCACACCGTCGCAACGGCCCGCAAAATAGGAAGAGTTTACTTCTTCGGTTTTCTCGAATGTGATCAGCTCGATCTCAAGCTGGTTCGATTCGATAAATGCCGCCATGACCTTCTCGGTCGACGTCCCTGCGGCAACGCATATGGATCCACCATCAAGTCCAGCGACATTTTCTGCCCCTAAGTCCTTGAGCGACATCACCTGGAACGCACCGATCAGGTAAGGACGGCTGAAGTTGAGGTTCAGCTCCGTATCACGGCTCATGGTCCAGCCCGATGCCTTGATTATGACGTCGACATCGCCCGACTGAAGCGCAGGCCAACGCTGGGCCCAGCTGATCGGAACGATTTCCAGATTGCCTTCGTGTGTCCCGAAAAGACCCGATGCCAAACCTTTGCAAAGATCGATATCCAGACCTGTCCAATTGCCCTGGTCGTCGACTTCGGCAAAGCCCTGAAAACTGCCATTGTGCCCGGTACACAGCAGGGTGCCACGATCCAGAACTTTTGTCAGGGTCGGTCCGCCTTGGGCAAAGGCAGGTACGGCCATTGTAGCAGCCCCAAATGCGGTTGCAGCTGCCAAGTTCATCAACTTTCTCATAATTCCAAGTCCTCCATCGGATTTGTCTTTGCACTCCAACTGGCATGCAAATTTATAATACGTATGATGTATTGTCAATGAAAATGTTGTTGGTTGCTGGAATGAATTGCGGAATTTTGGGCGGTTCGCCGCGTTTTCTTTCCTTTTGAGGCGATCCTGTTGTGCCTGTCCTGTTGTCGCCGAATTACGATGATGGTTCGGCTTCCTGCGGGATAGCCGCGAAGCCCGGCACCGGAACCGGGGGCCTCCGCCTGGTTTGCGCTTTTGTTGTCAGTCCTGGATCGAGAATCCGGTGCCAGCGATCGTCAGCGAGGAGACCTTCGGCCGGGCCGAGGAGCGCCTGGCCTTGAACAAGACCCGTTCGCCGCGCCGCACCAAGACGCCCAGTGTGGTGCAGGGGTTGGTCACCTGCGGCAAGTGCGGCTACGCACTGTCGCGGAGGTCGACCCGGACGAGCGCCCGCAAGATCTTCTACTATCGCTGTCTCGGTTCCGAGTCCTGGCGCCATCTCAACGGTCCGGTCCGTGACAACCGGCCGATGCGCAAGGAACGGTTCGATGATATCGTCTGGACCGAAGTCGTTCGCCTGCCCGAGGATCCGGCCTTGATCAGCGCCGAAATCGGCCGCTGACTCGAAGCCGCCCGCGCCCCCGATCCCAACCAGAATCGCGAGACCAACCTACGGCACCGGTTGACCCGGGTCCGAACAAGCCTCGACCGCCACGTCACGGCCTATCAGGAGAACCTGATCATGATCGACGAACTGCGGGTCCGGACGCCGGACCTCCGCCGTCAGGAACAGGCGCTCAACCACGATCTGCAATCGGTTGTGGATCATGCCAAGGACCGGGGGGCCGGGGACCGGGACACCTGGCTCCGGCTGGCCGAGACCCTGACCGGATCCATAGACCGCCTGCGCGCGTCCGCAATAGCAGAAATGCTGGACGTCGCCGATCGGCAGCGTATTGTCCTCTCCTGGTGAAGGAGGTGCAGGTCAGCGAGGACACGATCAACGTTCGCCTTTCAATTCCGATCCCGAACTCGCCCGAAGGCGGTTCGGACCCGTCCGAAGCGGATACCGACACCCCCGCAAGCAAAGGTCGTCGTTCGTGTTCAGAGGGCCGCAAACCCCTTCCTCACCAACAAGAAAGGGACATTTTGCAAGGCCCTCGAAATGGCGCTCAAAGGCGATCTCTGGGTCATGGATTCCATAGAATTCGGTAAGCAGAGAGTAGGTTCAAGCCGCGCGTTCGGAAGGGATTCCGAACGAAAGCGCTCCTGCAGTGTCCCCACCGATGTCATTGAGGACGGCCAGCGTGTCGGCGCTGTCGAGACCAGGATCGCGGGTCGAGACCGTTGGATGGTGGTCTCAAACGGCAGGGTCAACGACAACGGGAACGCACCCTTGGTTGCGAACCAATTCTCATTGTAGGCAAATCCGAGCGCGCCGTCGGCGTCGACTGTCTCCTCGCCGAATTTCAAGGTGTCGAACCGGATGGGGACCACCTGGATCACGTAAAGTCTCCGAGATCGTAACCACCTCGTTGGCCTGCCTCACTTGCCCTGCCGATTTCATTCCTGTCCCCAAGCAGATCGCCCGCATCGACACGCAGGGCACCGGAGATCCGGTAGAGGCTGGTGATACGCAGATCCCGCTTGCCGGTCTCGATGAGCGACAAGGCCGAAGCGCTGATGCCGCACAGGTGCGCCAGTTCGTGCAGGTTCAGGCCGCGCTCCCCACGTAGTGCACGAATTCTGCCTCCAACTTCGGACAGTTGCTTGTGCCTCTTGTCCTTCGTCACCCTCATCATCCCTTTATTGAATACGGTAAATTTGGAGCCTTTGGCACCTCCTGACAAGCTCAAGGTTAGCGAAAGCAATAAAATGGTCCTCAACGCGGGTCTGGGTGGACCAAATTTATTGAATACGGTAAATTCGACCTGCGAGGTTCCATTGACATGAAAAACCGGAAAGCATTCCATAAGACAGAAATGGAAAGGTATGAAAAAGTGTTTCCCGGAATTCGAGTTGTGAAACTGATTCGATGTCGAGCGCAAGAAATGTTAGCGGAAAATTCGTGACAAAAGACATGACCCGTATCGCGCCATTGAATCTTGAAATACATTGTATAATGTTGTTTTTATTGTGTATTTTTCGACTCTGGATCATGTCGCCCGCCCCAGAAAACCTTCCCCACCACGCCCAGAGATCCATGGCCCGTCCGCCGGGGATGTCCGGGCCCATGGTCACGAATCCTGCTGCCCGTGAATATGTCTTTTGAGCCAGCCAATGCCGAACTCGGTCGGCACGCCTCGTCGGTCACAACCGCATGACGCGTAGGCTCGTTTTCGTCACAGGAACGCGGGCGGACTTCGGAAAGATCCGGCCGCTGGCCGAAGCGGCGCGCGACCGGGGTTTCCGGATCGGCTTCTTCGTCACCGGCATGCACATGCTCGAGAGGTATGGTTTGACCAAGATCGAGGTCAACCGCGTCGACAATGTCGATGTTTTCGAGTTCCTCAACCAGCAATTGACCGACGGCCAGGAAATGATTCTGGCCAAGACCATCATGGGGTTCTCGGACTTTCTTGCCGAACACAACCCGGATCTGGTCGTCGTCCACGGCGACAGGGTCGAAGCCCTGGCCTGTGCACTGACCGCGGCAACCCGGTACATCCGCTGTGCTCACGTTGAAGGCGGCGAGGTTTCGGGAACGATCGACGAACTTTTCCGGCACTGCAACAGCAAGCTCGCCACATGCCACTTCGTCAGTTCCGAAACCGCACGCGACCGCGTCATGCGCATGGGTGAACCGGCCGATTCCGTTTTCGTGATCGGATCTCCCGAACTCGACATCCACGGCAAGCCATCCGGCGTTACAATCGACCAGGTTCGCCGCCACTACGACATTTCCCCTGGCGAATACGGCATCGTCATTTTCCATCCTGTCACCTCGGAGACGGACACTATTGGCGCCCAAGCGACCGCCCTATTCGGCTCTCTCCAAGCCTCGGAGCGGTCATTTGTCACCATTCTGCCGAACAACGATCCCGGTTCTGACGCCATCATGGCAGTCATACGTACGCTGCCGGCCTCCACGTTCCGGGCCATTCCGTCGATGCGTTTCCCTTATTTCTCTGAACTTCTGAAACACGCTGCCGTCCTTGTCGGGAACTCCAGCGCCGGCGTTCGGGAAGCGCCGTTTCTCGGAGTTCCGAGCCTCGACATCGGGACGCGGCAGACCAATCGGTCCGAAGCCGTGTCGGTAACGGCAACGGCGGCGGCGGACGACCTCGCCATCCAGGCCTTCCTGGATCGGGAGTGGGGCCGGCGGTACCCATCCTGCGGCGCCTTTGGAACCGGTGGTGCTGCAGAACGATTTGTTTCGATTCTTGATGATCCCGGCTTTTGGTCAAAGCCGCTGCAGAAGGTCTTCACCGACCCACGCTGACGCGAGACTGCCGCGATTGCCCTTGGCCATCGGACGACTTTCGTCTCCGGCAGCGAAACGCATGCGATTCAAATAGTCGCCGGTACACGCATGACATCAATCACCGACGGGACGCGTTCTAGCGCCCAGATCAACTGTTGCCGATCATGGCCTTCAAGTTCATTCACAGCGACTGAGTTGGACAGCGGCAGCCCGACCTGAAGGTCCGAAAGTTGCTGACGGAGGATGGCACCAAGGAGAATTCCGTGGGCTGCAACCAGATCGTTGATCAACGGACCCGGAACGACTCCGCATTCGCCAAACGCCCGCAACCGCTCCGCAGTAGACCGTGATCGGATCCCGAATTCGAGGGCAACAACCCGCGCCGCCGAGAAAACCGGAAGGAGGCCGGCTTTTTTTAGATCAACTCGCCCCCGGTCGAGCTTGAGACGGCCGAGCCAACCGAAGGGACTTGGGATCTCCGCTGCATTCGAGGCGAGGCGTCTCAAGAAGGGTTTGGCCTGCCGTGCCATGCCCATGGCATCAATGCGTAGCGACTCCGCAAGATCCAGATCTCCATGAACCCCCATGGCATCGAAGAAGATATCAGCATTCATCAGGTCTTGAGGCCGGGTTCGGGCAATCCAGTCCCGAGTCTGGCGCCGCCACTCCTGACGATTCATCCGCCACTCCGGGTTTCGGGCCATCACGCCACCGTCGCAATAGCGGACACCGACTTCATCCAGGATGTCGGCGACACGGCATCCGAGGGACTCACACCAGCGATCCACGGTGCCGCCAGTCTCCCGGTCGTCAAATATGATCGCGTTATCCTGATCCATGGCCAGGAGGCTTTCGCCGCGACCGCCAGAGCCAAGGACCATCATGGTGTAACGGGCCGGAGGCGAGTCGATTTCCGCCGCCGTAGCGGCTTCCGCTTCGGCCAGCGCTGTCGCCCGTCCGGTCAAAGCCCGCAACTCTCGCGAAATGATGGCAGAAATCCGGCGCGGGTCGACGCCTTCTTCCGACAGCGCCCCAACGACCGTGGTCAACCCGGACCAGACCCGCCCGAGGTCCCCGGCCGACACCGACTCGTCGATCTCCCTGCCAAGAATTATCCCGTCATCCGCCTGATGTGTTAGCGAATCCCTTGCACTCAGGATGCCTGCGAGCCTGCCTCCATCGCCGACAACGCCAACATGCCGAACGCCCTTGGCCGACATCAGGGACATGGCCCGATAGGCGAACTCCTTGATGGCGACAGTAATAAGCGGACACGGAGACAACGCATCGACGGGCTTTTCGAGCGCCTGTCCGCCCGATTCGTGGATCGCTCGCAGAACGTCCCGTTCAGTCAGGATCTTCAGTCCGCCAACCTCGACAGGACCAGGCCCGGGTGCAGGATCGTCTCCGGAACCCGGTGCGATGATAACCGAACCGACACCGTTCTCCGCCATCAGGGATACAGCTTCCGTGAGTCTTGCGCCTGCAGGCAGAACGATCGGCGGGGAACGCATCAGATCGCCGATGCGATGTCGGTACAGGAAGCTGTCGAGGCTCACTCGGCCCCTGGACGCCCCGGTCCGGTTCGACTGGAGTCCAACGACGTCACCTTGCCGCCTTTCAAGTGAACGGCATGCGCGTTCTGTTTCCGCAAATGTCCGGATACCGTGCGCCCTGAGTTCGGGCACCAACGCTGTAAACACTCGGGCCGTGAGGAGTGCGTCCGGAACTGACCGATGTCGGCCTTCGATCGCAATTCCGTACCGGGCCGCAATGGTTTCAAGCGACAGATCAGGCAGATCGACACCGAGTATCTTGACCAAAGTCTGCACATCGATGGAGATCGGTGCAGACCAGACCATGTCGTGCCGGGCGCACTCCGCTTCCAGAACCGCCAGATCGTATCCAATCGAGAATCCGAGAACCGGCGAAGGCCCGGCCCATTCGGTGAACGCCGACACGGCAGACGGAAACCCCGGGGCATTTGTGACATCGCTGTCCGAAATCCCGTGAATGCCTGTCGATGACGCGGGAATCGGAATTCCCGGATTGAGCAGCACCGAGAAACTGTCGTTGGCATCGATTTGGCCGGAGCGAAGGCGAACGGCGCCAATTTCTATGATCCGCGCCGACTTGGGGTCCAACCCGGTAGTCTCGGTGTCGAATACGACGGCGTCGAGAGATCCGAGCGGTAGCCTGACCCGTCCGTCGGCACCTGGGTCGAAGGTCATCCGCTGCCCACCGTTAATTCCGCTTGGTCATTGCCCGTTGCGAGGAGAACTCCACCGGATCGGCTCATCGAAACCATCTCGAATCAACTTCGTTCCAACATGGTTGACTCTTGACCCCGGAAAGACCGTTGCGTCGGTCTGCGCCCGGTCCTGACCCTGCGAGCGACCATCACTTCTGACCGGACTCGCAGCACGAATTCCATTTCGTTATCGGGTTCGCGATCGGGAACGCAAGCCCCGGTTGGGCCAACTTCGCCGTCTCCGAAACCGGCAACCGCATCCACGGACAACAAAGATGCAGGATTCGGACTTTGCCAGGATTGAACGCGAATCCGGGACAACTTGAAAATCGAACCGGGCCGAATGCTTGAAGCGTGCGATTTCTTGCGGATTCGGGGGTTCGGGCGCAGCGTCTCGGTCGTTTCGGGTTCGAAATGGCCGGCATTCCCTACGTTCGCGGCAGCGGGTCCAATCGGTCAGTCAGGTGCAATCCGAATACGTTTGACTATTGTCGCACTGTCCAGGTCATGTAAGTCTGCAGGCAATCGCCCAATGGCGAGGACACTGTCGGGAGCCGCGAAGCTGGTTGGATTGATGCCGTTCACGCATGCTTGCACCGACGAAAGGGCCCCTGCGGGACCGGGTTCGGCCCCCTCGTCCAAAGGTCGATCCTGGAAATCCTGCTCGCGGGGACGACCTGAAGTCTGATCCCCACCACTGTGCGATTGCATCTTCACGTCTGAGCAGACTGGTGATGTCGACGCTGCCTTTCCTGGTGACCCGATGTCCGGACCCGGACCCTGGCAGCAGCACGTTGTTGCCCGGTTGAATCTCGTCATGGACAATACGGTGCGAACAGGTTTCCTCCTCCGATTCTATCTGGCGCTTTCCCGATGGCGATGGGTCGAAGCCTTGGCCAGGCGGCACCTCAAGCGGCGCCTCGACGGCGGTCGGGAAGATCCCGTCCGCTTCCAGGAGCGGCTCGGGATTCCGTCGCTTCCGCGTCCGGAGGGGTCCCTCGTCTGGATGCATGCGGTCGGGGTCGGCGAACTGCTGGCGGCTCCGGGATTGATCCGCGCCATGCAAACGCAAGTTCCCGGTCTGCAGGTCCTGCTGACCAGTACGGCGAGAACGTCAGCCGTCGTTGTTGCAGACAACCTGCCGCCCGATACACGGCACCAATTCATCCCTCTCGACTGCAAGGCGTTTGTCGTTCGGTTTCTGGATCACTGGCACCCCGATCTTTCCGTATGGGTGGAACGGGACATTTGGCCAACTCTGGTCGTCGAGACCTGGCGACGTGGAATTCCGCTGGCCATGGTCAACGGCCGCATGGACGCCACGTCCTTTCGCGCCAAACAGAGAGCCCGAGGCCTTTATTCCGATCTCTACAGCCGTTTCCAATCCATCGGCGTGCAGGACCCGGGAAGCGCCGGGAGATTCCGTTCCCTCGGAGCCGACGAGGAGCGAACCTGGATTTCAGGTTCCCTCAAGTCGGGTGCCGTGCCCCTCGCTGATCGACCGGACGAACGGGTACGGCTTCAAACGGCACTGGCTGATCGACGATTCTGGCTCGCAGCATCTACCCATGCCACGGATGAGGCGATGGTTGCCGATGCCCAACTGCGAATTCTCCGGCACGATCCAACCGCCTTGTTGGTCATCGCCCCGAGGGTCCCGGGCCGAGCCGAATCCCTTTGCCGCTACTTCGAAGACCGATCGCTGTCGAGCGAACTGGCCCGGGACGGCGTCAAACCCTCTCGGGACACGAAGGTCCTGGTTGTCAACAGAATTGGCCAGCTCGGCCTCTGGTACCGTTTGGCCGATGCCGCCTTTGTCGGTGGTTCCGTCGCGGGAGGTGGTCACAACCCGTATGAACCGGCCCGCCTCGACTGTGCGATTCTGCACGGACCATGCATTGGCAATTTCGAGGCCGACTACGCAAAGTTTCATACCCACGACGCGGCACGTCAGGTCTCGGACGGCTCCGAATTGGCGGCGGCGATCCTGGATCCTGGCCTCGTGGCCATGACCCGCCGCGTGGACCCGGTGCTGGCAGAGGGCAAGACGATTGTCACAGACACCGCGAACCGTCTCCTGAGGCTGCTTCGCCAGGGTTACGTGCAGCACGATCCGGCCGACGGTGCCACTCCGAGAGCGCCTTGACGGTGCAAGACGGTATGTCCGACAGGCCATCATCCTCAATCCGCCCGTCTTCCGGTCGTCTTCGCTGGCTAATCCGGATCTACGGGTTCGCCTGGATTCTCGGTTTCCCGTTGGTGCTTGGCTACTTCCTGTGGCGAAGCGTCAACGACCGGCGTTATCGCTTTCATCTTTCGGAACGGTTCGGCATCGGAAAGCCCTTTCCCAACGCCATCTGGATCCATGGGGCTTCCCTTGGGGAGATCCGTTCGGCCGCCTCGCTGGTCACGGGTCTCATCGGACGCGGTCACCGAGTGCTCATCACCTGTCTGACGCCGGCAGCGCGGCAGGAAGCCTTGCGGCTGTTTGGAGAAAACATGCGGCAAGATCGTATGACCATCCGATACCTGCCACTTGAATTCCGTTTCGCCCTGCGTCGATTTCTTGAGGTCAACCGACCAAAGCTTCTGCTGATTTTGGAATTCGATATCTGGCCTGTGATGATCGAATCCGCCCTCGGATTCGGCGTACCGACGTATCTCTGCAACGCCCAAATCACTGCACGCAACATCGAGCGTCACCGCAGGAGTCGTTCCGGACTCGGATTTGCGGCGGCTCGGCTGGATCTTCTGGAACGTCTTGACGGTGCCTTCGTGAAGTCGGCAACCCATGCAGAACGGTTCCGCAGTCTCGGACTCGCCAAGGTCCATGTGACCGGCGAACTCCGCTTTGATCAGCCAGTCCCGAAAGCCATGACTTCCGCCGCCACACGTCTGTCTGGCGAGCAGGGGCTGGGACTGCCGACCCGGCCTGTCATCACTCTGGCCAGCGTGGTCAAGGGCGAAGACCAGCTCTACGGCGAGATGATGACAAGAGTCCGAGCGGCCTGCACAGCGGCGGGGCGGCCGATGCCGCTCTTCGTCCATGTTCCCCGCCAACCGGAACACTTTGACAGGGCGGCGGCCATTCTCACCAGCATGGACCGGCGGGTCGCCCTGCGTTCGAAAGTCCTCGGCGCGGCGCTCGATGTCCGCCCGGAATTCGACTTTGCCGGAGTCGATGTGCTCATCGGGGATTCGCTCGGTGAAATGGCTTTCTATATCGAACTCGCTGACCTGGTGATTGTGGGCGGCGGCTTTCTTCCTTCCGGCGCGCACAATGTGATCGAACCCCTGGCCCGAAAGAAACCGGTGCTGGTCGGTCCCCAGACCTGGACCATCGAGTTTCCGGCGAAAGAGGCCGTCGTGGAGGGCGTGCTGATCCGGGTCGGATCGGTAACCGAACTGACAGACGCGGTTCTTTCTTTGCTCGGATCCCCGGCAGCCTTGGCCCGGATCGGCGAAAGGGCGGCTGCATTCCATGCGACCCATACCGGCAGCACAGTCCGGACGCTCGACGCCATCGGCGCGGCGGAACCGGCAGCAGCGGCATGACTGGATCCACATGCAACGTGGTCTGTGAAGACATACGATACGGACTGAAGGGCTCCGGGCGGCGGCCGCATGGAGCCGACGGGAGCCGGACTAAAAAAATTGCCCGTCAGGCAACCCATGGACCGCCGCGCACTCTGCAAATGGTTCGTCGATGGAGGTTCATGACGGATCGATTTACGACCGAGCAATGCGGCGTGTCAGCGATACACAAGTCCACCTCGTTCAGTCGGTTACGCAAGTTGCAAGGGTCATGAAATCCTCATTTGCCGTGCTTTGGCTTGCCAGACCTTTTGTTTGACCGAGGCCTTGGGCCCGTGGCGGAAACAGGTTCTCATGTCCCGCAGTCTGCTTCAAACGTTCCGGAGGGCGTGGATCCGGGGCCTCAACCCGATTGAGATGGCGGCAAGCACGTCCTTTCGGATCAAATTGCCTATTCACCAAGCTTCACGGATGAGGATGGCGGGGGTGATGACCGGCCAGGTCGAGGACGGCATCCACGCCGAGACCGCGGACAGGTAGACGGTTGGTCCACGACAATCCACCGATTCTCTTGGTCAACCCCATCATCGCATCGCCACACACATTGCGGCCGGAACTTACAATTAGTCATTTAACTTCAATTCATTAACTTCCGATTCCGTTGATCGGATCACAGTGTCTTGGATTGGAACATCTCCGCCGGGATCCCAGATACCGTCGCAGTGTTCCTGCTGGAACCGAACGCAGCGCGTCGAACGGCATGAATCAATCGGAAGCAGTTCCGCAGCGACAGCCGAGCAAACCGGCTCCGCGTAGGGGCATCGCGGAACGAGCCGGCAATGCGCAGGCGGATCGATCGGAGACGCTGGTTCGCCTGTGAGAGCAATACGCAGCTTTTTTTGCCGAGGGTGATCGACCGGAGTCGCAGAGACCAGTGCCCGGGTATACGGGTGGAAGCTGTTGGACAGGACGTCACGTGTGGGTCCGGTTTCGACGATCTGCCCGAGATACATCACGGCGACACGGTCAGCCAGCATCGACACGACTGCAAGGTCATGGGAAATGAAAAGATAGGCGAGGCGCAGTCGCCGCTGCAGGTCCCTGAGCAAGTTCAGGATCTGCGCCTCTACGGAAACATCCAACGCTGACGTCGGTTCGTCCAGAATCAACAGCTTCGGGTTCGTGGCGAGTGCCCTGGCGATCCCGACACGTTGCTGCTGCCCACCCGAGAGTGCATGTGCATACCTGTCCACATGTTCCTCCCCCAGTCCAACAAGCTGGAAGAGTTCGACGACCCTGTTCCGGACTTCGGTTTTCCCGACGATTCCGTGCAGGACAAGCGGTTCGGCAACCAACTTGCCGACACGGTGTCGTGGATTGAGCGATTCGAGCGGTTCTTGGTAAACCATCTGCATTTCCGGACGTAGCCTGCGAACATCGGATTCCTCAAGTTCGGTTATGTCCGTGCCATCAAGACGCACGCATCCTCCACTCGGGGCTTCGAGTCTCAGGATGCAGCGGCCAACTGTTGACTTGCCGCTCCCGCTCTCGCCGACGAGGGCCAGCGTCTCGCCGGCCGACAGCGTCAACGAAACATCATCTGCAGCAACGAGATCACGGTGCCGGAACACACCGCTTCGCACCGCGTAGCGTTTCTCCAGCCCGATTACGTCGAGAAGTGGTTCGCTCATGCAAGTTCCGTCCACCTGTGGCAGGCCACCCTGTGCCGCGGCTCCACGGCCTCCATCGCCGGATTCGCCGTCCGGCAGACGTCTCCCGCATGCGGACAGCGCGGACTGAACGGACAGCCCGGGGGCCGGTTGCGCATGTCCGGAACCTGCCCCGGGATGCTCTCGAGCCGCCCCGTCAATTCGGTGCGGGCACGGGCCGCAAGCAGGCCCTGGGTGTACGGGTGCCGCGGCGCGTCGAAAATCCGTTCCACCGGGGCTTCCTCGAGAATCGTTCCGGCGTACATGACCGCAACCCGGTCGCAAAGTTCCGCGATAACGCCCAGATTGTGCGTGATCACAATCTGGGCGAGATTCCTTTCCTGCCGCAAACGGGACAGCAACTGGATGATCTGGTACTGGATTGTCACGTCAAGCGCGGTCGTCGGCTCGTCCGCCAGGAGCAGTTGAGGCGAGGACGCCAAGGCAAGCGCGATCATCACGCGTTGCGCCATGCCACCGGACAGTTGATGCGGATATCTGCGCAACACGGCATTCGGATCGAAAAGGCCGACATCTGCAAGAAGTTCCACGGCGCGCGCGGTCGCCGCACCGCCACGGAGACCAGAGTGGACCCGCAACACTTCACGAAGAACCTTGCCGACAGAGAAAACCGGGTTCAGCGACGCCCGAGGGTTCTGGAAAATCATCGAAATCCGGTTCCCGCGGATGGCCCGCATCTCGTCGGCACCGACCTCGAGAAGGTCGGTCCCTGCAAAGTCGATTCGTCCGCCGGTAACGAAGCCGGGGCGTTGAAGAAGACCAACGATCGACAACGCGGTCACGGACTTACCCGACCCGCTTTCCCCGACGATGCCGACGATCTCCCCGCTCCCCACGGACAGATCGATTCCCGCCAATACCTCGACCGAGTATCGCGGGAACCGGAATTCGACGCGGAGATCGTTGATGCGAAGGACATCCGTGCCGCCGGCCGGCGGGTCCTGGTCCAGAACGGCGATGTCAGGTTCAAGAGAGGCCCGGCCGCCACCATGCCCAGTTGCCGGGACGGCTCTCATCTCCGTTTCGGGTCCAGGAGATCCTGGAGGCCGTCGCCGATCAGGTTGAAACCCATGACGGTCACAGCGATCGCGAGACCCGGAAAAAACGAGATCCACCACTGGCCGGTAATGATGCGGGGAACGCCGAGTCCGATCATCACCCCCCATTCGGGCGTGGGAAGGTGAACGCCGAGCCCGATGAAGCTCAGGCCAGCGGCGTCAAGGATCGCCCAGCCGCACTGGAGTGTCGACTGCACAAAAATCGGCGCCAGACTGTTGGGAAGCAGGTGCCAGGTGAGGATCCGGAAATCCGAAGCACCGACACCTCGGGCGGCCATGGCGTAGAGTGAATTCCGGATGACCAGGAACCGGCTGCGTGACAAGCGTGCGTAGACCGGAACATTCACGAATGCGATCGCAATGATGAGGTTCGGAATGCTTGGTCCCAGCACGCCGGCAATCGCCATCGCGAGTATGAAGCCCGGAAATGCGGCCACGATGTCCATGAGTCGCATGAAGATCTCGTCGATCTTGCCGCCGTAATACCCAGCAATGATTCCGACGGTTGATCCGGTAAAAAGGCCGATCACAACTGCACCGATCCCGATTCCGAAGTCGATCCTGATCCCGTGCAGGACTCGTGAGAAGATGTCCTCCCCGAATATCCCCGTCCCGAACAGGTGATTCCAGGAGGGAGCCTGCATTCTCTCGCGCGGATTGAGCGCGTAAGGGTCGTAGGGTGCGATCAGAGGCGCGAGAATTCCGAGGATGCCCAGCCCGAGAATGATGCCAAACCCCAACGCCGTCACTGGGTTGCGCCGGCACCAGTGGAAAAACGACGTGGCCTTTTCACGCATATACGGAAGGGACGTCGGCACCCTAGATCCGCACCCTTGGATCGAGAATCACGTAGAGAATGTCGACGAGGAGAAACAGCAGCACGTACGCGGTCGTCGAATACAAAATGAAGCCCTGCAACGCCGGGTAGTCGCTCGATGCGATAGCGTTGTAGACGTAACGTCCCAGGCCCGGCCATGCGAACACGTTCTCGACCAGGACGACTCCGCCGAGAAGATAACCGTAGACAATGGCGATCATGGTGATGACCGGAAGGATCGCGTTCCGGAGCGCGTGTCGGAAAACGACCGATCGTTCGGACAATCCGAGCGCACGTGCCGCGCGAGTATAGTCGGCATCGAGCGCCTCGATCATGCTGGCTCGGGTCATCCGCGCCAGCGGCGCCATCGCAGCGAACGCAAGAACCGAGGCCGGCAGGACGATGGACTGGACCGAGCTCCTGAGTGCTTTCCAGTCGCCGGTCAGAAGCGCATCAACCGTATAGAGACCGGTGATGGTGGCCGGCGGCGTGATGATGACACCTATCCGCCCCTGCGGGGCCGGCAGCCAGTTCAACAGGAAGAAAAAAACGTAGATCGCGACCAGGCTGACCCAGAACACGGGCATCGCCACCCCAAAGACGGCAAGAAGCCGCGAAACGTGGTCGATCCAGGTCCCACGCCAGACCGCCGAAGCGATTCCCAGGGGAACCGCAAGGATCACGGCGAGGAGCATCGCAAACAGGGTCAATTCAAAGGTTGGCATGAATCGCGAGGTCAGGTCTGCGAGCACGGGCTGGTCGGTGACGAAGGAGTCGCCGAAGTCACCGCGCGTGACACCTCCGATATACCGAAAATACTGAACCCAGAGCGGATCGTTCAGGCCTGCGTTCTCCGCGATGCGTTCGCGGGTTTCAGCGCTGGCCAACGGGCTGACCATGAGGTCGATCGGGTTGCCCGGAATGATGCGTGTCAGCGTAAAGGTGACCACCGTCACCCCGAGAAGTACCGGAACGAGCAGAAGCAGGCGTCGGGTGATGAAAGCGATCATGCTGCGGGCATCACGTCATGTCCGGTCCGACGGGGTCAACGGAAGACCGCCGGGCGAAGCTCTCACGAACTCCGCCTGGCGGCGTCAGCGTCCATCTGATTGGGGGCGTTATTCCTTGTACAGGTACTGGTATCTTGTGAACTCGTCGGCCGAATAGAACACATAACCCTTTATGTTCGACCGCATCGCGAGAATGTGCTGCGGTTGGTACAGCAACACCCAAGGCGCCTCGTCCAGGATGATACCCTGTATCTCCTGCAATGCCGCGTTCTGTGCTTCCATGTCGGTGCTGATCGTATGCGTCTTGATCAGGTCGTCGACGGTCGCATTGGAATAGTTGGCATAATTGCAGCAGCTGTGATGGAACTTCCAGTAGACATGATAGAACGGGTCGTTGTTGATCGAGATCCAGAAGTTCGTGAAGAAGAACACGAGTTCGTGTTTCTGGATCTTCTCGAAGTAAGCCGCCCCGGGCAACTCCTGGATCTGGACATCGATTCCGATTTCACCGAGGGATTGCCGAAGGAAAACAGCCGTCTCCTTGGCTTCCTGGCTACCAATCGGGATTTCGAAAACCGTCGAGAATCCGTCCGCATAACCGGCCTCGGCAAGTAATGCCTTCGCCTTTTCGAGATCGTGACTGTACACGAAGAACTGGTCCGCATGACCGGGCGTTCCGAGCGGAATAGGACTCTTCAGCTGGATGGCATAACCGTTCATGACGTCGTTCACGATCGTGTCGTAAGGCACAGCATAGGAAATCGCCTGCCGCACGAGCTTGTTGTCGAACGGCGCGACCTCGTTATTCATGCCGATGTAAGCGATCGAACGGCTCGTGTTGCGGTGGACGGTGATGTCGGGGTTTTGTTCAAGCGCGGGCACATCGATCGTCGGCAGTTCAAGCGCGATGTCCACGGCACCGCTGACCAGCTGAGCAAGCCGGCTCGACGGGTCCGGAATGACCTGGAAGACGATGCGTTCGATATGCGCGGGTTCCCCGAAATAGTTGTCGTTTCTCACGAGCACGTACTGGTTTCCGGGATCCCGGCTTTCGAGGCGGTACGGACCCTGCTCGGTTCCGCGGGAATCCGACTTCAGCCACTCATGCGCCGACGGATCGTCATCGGTCATGTGCGGACCGACCACATTCGGGTTCAGAATGGAGTTGCCGGCCTGGGCCATGTTTCCGAACAGAAGCGCGTTTGGCCGATCCAGATGGATTGCGATGGTATCGGAATCGATGAGCTCAATGTGATGCTTGTCCGGAACCTCCGCGAGCGCCATGTTCCCGACAGTCACGCCCTGTTGGTCGAATAGCCTGTCGAACGTGAACTTCACCGATTCTGCGGTCAAGGGATCGCCGTTCGAAAACTTCAGCCCGTCACGCATGTGGAATGTCACGGTCGTTCCGTCATCGTTCCACTCGAAGCTCTCGGCGAGGCTGCCGACAAAGCTGTTCGGATCGCCGATACGGGTTCCGTCATCCCGCGTGACAATCTCGTAGTCGATCAGCCACGAATAGACGTTTGTCAGAAATTCCCAAGTGTTGATATTTCCGCTGGTGAGCGTCGGGTCAACGTTTTGGAGATCCCGTGACACCGCCACGATGAGCGTGTTCTCGTCGGATTGCGCATTAGCGCCCGTTGCCCCGGTGACGCCCATGATGACCGCGGCCGACAGCACGAGCGCGCCGCGACGGATTGGTTTTTTGTATTGTCGCATGACAGTTTCCTCCAGATTCAGGCTGGCTCACGCCGATCGGCAAATGCGTCGGGATTGCCACACCTGAAAGCCGTTAGGAACTTGGCCCTCGTCACGGGCAACCCGCCGGGACGGCGATGCTCTCGCGAACTGTTCGCGCACGCTCCGTCCCGTGATTTGGCGGCAGGCGAATGAACCAATCCCACACCTATAACGCACGACCAAACACGTCGCAACGGGGAACGGATTGACATCCAGGGCTGACATTTGCTGGTGGCTGCCTGTGCGTTGCGTTCGCTTGGCCCGTCGGTTGGGGCATTGGGTTTTCTGGCGGACGGATGTGGCGGTGATGTACGGTTGGCAGCGATATTTCGCCATCGGCGGGCAATTCTGGCCGCGTCGGATTCAATGCGCGCGGGGTTGCGATAGTCGATCAAGCATGCCGCGAGACGCCCGGTAACATCGAACAGGCAGTCGGCTTCCCGCAGCAGCAAGGAACCGGCTTCCGAGAATTTTCCGCCGCTGTCGAGACGGCCGACGACCTGACGTCGTCCGAGGAATTCGATTGCCGGCTTGGGCGATGTTCACCCTGTCTGCGTGGGTCCGGTTTTGTAATGAAGTATCGCGTCGTAATCAGTCACTGGTACAACAACGTCAGGCCCCGCTACAGGGGCCGGTCCTCCTCGCCCGGCTATCATTGCCGGGGCAAGACACTGCTCGAAGTCGGCCCGTATGTCCGCGTCGGCTATCCAGCTGAACTTGCGCCGTTCTATCCCGTAGGCCAGCATCGAGCGCTTCATGCGCCCACCGCCCCGGTTGGAAACCGTAGCTGAGGCCAAGAAACTCCACCTCGCAGATCGGCGTCAGGATCACATCCACAACCGCTTTCTGGACGATCTTGTCCTCCAGCGCTGCGATCCCGAGCGGTCGTGTCCCGCCGTCCGGCTTGGGTATTTCGACCCGCCGGACCGCCGGCGCCCGGTACGCTCCCCCGCGGTGCAGCCGCCGGTTCAGGTCGAGCACGCGCTCGTCCAGACCGACACCATTTCTGTCCCAAGTGATGCCATCGACGCCCGCCGCCGCGTCCCGCTTCAATGCGTGTTGCGCCCGATGCAGCGCCCCTCACCACACGGAACCCGGCTACAGTCAGTCGAGGTCGAACTTTGCAAATGCGCCGTCCTTCATGATGGCGAGGAGGTGGCGGCCCTGGTGTTCCAGGAGGCCAAGATCCCGGAGCGGATTGCCGTCGACAATGAGAAGATCCGCGATGGCGCCGGGTGCAACGACTCCGAGCGTTCCTGTGCGGTTCAGGATTTCCGCATTGACCGAGGTCGCAGACGAAAGAACTTCATGCGGTGTCTGGGCTTCGGCCTGGAGGACAAGGCTGCGCGACTGGTGTTTGCGCAGATCTCCGAGAAGATCGGACCCGAACCCGATACGGGTTCCCGCGGCCCTGCAGTGTTCCACTGCGCGAATTCCGGCATCCTTGACAACCCTGTTTTTTTCGATGTTGACGTCAGGCAGTCCAAGGTCCCGGCCATACTTGTCCATGATGTCATAGGTGACCAGGGTCGGGACCAGGTAGGCGCCGCGTTCGGCCATCAGTTCGGCCGTGGCATAGTCGATCAGGTTCCCATGTTCGATCGTTCGGACGCCGCATTCGACAGCGCGGGCAGTCGATCGCGACGTGTAGGAATGGGCCGCAACATAGGTATTCCATGCCTCTGCCTCCTCTACGATTGCCCGGAGTTCCTCGAGGGAATACTGGACGTTGTCGATGGGATCCGTCGGCGAAGCCACACCGCCCGAAACCATGACCTTCACGTGGTCCGCACCCCTGCGCAGCTCGTCCCGCGCTGCCATGCGAACCGCAGAGATTCCGTCCGCCACCCGGCTCTGCGGCCCCATCGCGGACAACGGCCAGCATACGTCCCGGCCTTCGGTCGGCGTTCGAAAATCCCCGTGACCCCCTGTCTGTGTCAGCGTTCTCCCAGACACAAAGATCCGCGGACCCTCGAACAACCCCCGCTCGACCGTATCGGCAAGCCCGCGGTCCGCACCACCACAATCGCGTATGGTCGTGAAACCGCGCATGAGCGTCTCGCGCATGTTGCGCGCGGCAAGCGCCGTCATCATTGTCAGCGGAATGTCCGCGAGTTTGCGAATGTTGACGTCCGACAACGTGACATGTACGTGGCAGTCAATCAGCCCGGGCATCAGGATACCGCCACGGCCGTCCACGACGCGTGCCGACTCTGACCGGATCGGTCGGTCGGAAACGTCCCTGATCAGGCCCGCCTCCACGAGAACTTCGGATTCCGACGGCTCCGGCCTGTGCGCATCCCAGACCTGGACGTTACGAAAGAGAATTCCGGTCATGTGCCTGCTTTCCGTTGTCCGACGTACCGGTTGCGGCCCTCGCGTCAGTTCACCGCGTCCCGTTCAAGTCCATAGACGTCCCGCGCGCACGCCTCGGAAATGAGTCCGTTCTTCAGGTCCTGCCGGACCAGATCCCGGTCCCGCTGACGCGGGTCGCCGATCCCTCCACCCTTGCCGGACACAACCCGGATCACGTCGCCCGTGTGCGTCGTAAAGTTGGACGCGAAAGTGATCTTCCGTTTTTCCCCGTCCCTCGGCATGTAATGGACATAGTTTGGTGAGCCTTCGTGTCCTCCATCGAGCGACCAGGCCGGGAACTTTGAACGCGTGTACCAGATTGTCAGGAACCCGTTGTCCGTTCGCAACCGGTAATCCATGACGATTCCGTGTCCACCCCGGTGCCGGCCCTCGCCACCGGGTTCCGTGTTCAGTTCCAGGCGGTCCACGTAGAGGCCGTTTCTCGCCTCGTTGATTTCGGCTGGGCAATTGAACGTATCGCCGTGGAACCCCGAAAACATCGCATTGTTCCCGTCCTTCCCGTCGCGTGCGCCCCAGCCACCGAGCTGAGGCTCGATGATCGTGTATTGCCGGCCCGTGTCCGGATGAATGCCCCCGATGAACGTGCCGCAGACCGATGCGAAGTGACCGGCGCCCAGGCGTTCCGGCATGTGTTGGGCCAGGCACCGCCACATAAGGTCGTAAACCCTGAGCTCCAGTTCGTAGTAAAAGCCGATGGCCGCCGGTTCCCTGGCATGGAAGATCGTTCCCTCCCGGGTGAGCACCTTCAACGGCCGGAACGATCCCGCATTGCATGGCGAGTAGGGATCGGTCAGGGACTTCAGAATGATCTGTGCGGCCACGATGACGCCGTCCCGGCTCGTATTCACGGGATCATTCGCCTGTTCCGGGTTGTTGCGGAGATCCACTTCGAAACTGTCGTCGGAGATCGTGATCGTCACGTTGAAGACTCGGCCGTCCTCTTGTTCTTCAGAGAGCTCGAACGTTCCCTTCGGAAGGGTTTCGAGCTCCGCCAAGGAGACTTTCTCTCCGAAGTCCATGAAGGAAACCATCGCTTCCTCAAAGACATGCGCACCGTACTTTTCTGCGAGTTCCTGCAAGCGCCGCGTGCCGATCCGGACGGACGCGATCGCCGCCCACACGTCGCCCTCCAGGACTTCCGGCATGCGGGAATTGACCTTGATGATCTCGAATACCGGTTCGATCGGCTCGCCCTCGGAAATGATTCTCACTGCCGGCAACCGGAGCCCTTCCTGGAAAATCTCCGTTGCCTCGCCGGTCAGCGATCCGGGCGCCATGCCGCCTACATCCGAGTTATGAGCAATGTTCGCCGTCCAGGCGATCACCCGTCCCTCCGCAAACACTGGCATGACGACAACGATGTCGTTCAAGTGAGTCACCCCGCCGTAGTACGGGTCGTTGGTTGCGAAGACGTCTCCGGGCCTGACGTCGCCGGTTGCCATGAATTTCTTCACGATCACCTTGGTCGCCTTGTCCAGAACACCAATGAAGGCCGGAATTCCGGCTCCCGAACTCGCAATCTCGCCATCGGCGTCCATGACCCCGGTGCCCATGTCCAGGACCTCGTAAATGATCGAACTCATGGATGTCTTTTTCATCGCCGCGAACATTTCGTCTGCGGCAGCCTGAAGGGAGTTCTGGATAATCTCCAGGGTGACGGGGTCGTTCATTCTTGCGTTCATCGGAGTCTGCCGCCTCCTAGCCGAGTTCGATATGGGTGTTGCCGAATCCGTCCATGCGGACCCGGTTGCCCGAATGGACAACGACCGTCATTCCCGGATCCTCGATGATCGCCGGTCCCTGGAAACGCATGCCGGGCCGCAGGCGTTCTCCATCATAGAGGGTTGCCCGGTGGACGCCCTCCAGCGCGTAGTCCACGTCCCGCGTTCCCTTCACTGCAGTACCGGCGTCCGCAGTTCCGAGTGGTTGTTCGGTGATTGTGAACCTGCCAGCCTCGGCCGAAGCCACCACGTGGATGCCGACCATTTCCACAGGCGCATTCAGCCGATAGGTGTACTCGCGTTCGTAGGTCTGGTGAAACCGTTCCACGATCGGTGAAACATGGTTCGCGCCGATTTCGGCAATGTCGATTTGAACGTCCGTTGTATGCTCCTGGTTCTGGTAGCGGAACTGGCCATAGCGGACGAACCGGACCCTGTTCGCCTCGATACCTTCCCGCTCAAACTGCCTGCGGGCAAGATCTTCGGTTTCGCGAAACGTCGTCTCGATAATTCCTGCGGAATCCGGAACCAGGTCGACAAGCCTGGTCACGAAGTAGTCGCGCCGCAGGTCCGTCATCACCATTCCCCAGGCGGAAAAGACCGCGGCGCCGGGCGGAACCACGACCTTCCGAATTCCAAGTTCCTGTGCGAGGGATACCGCGTGCATCGGTCCGCCGCCGCCAAAAGCGACAAGAGTAAAGTCGCGTGGGTCGTATCCGCGGTTGACGGATACGAGTTTCAGGGCATTCACCATGTTGTTGTTCGCGATCCGGACGATTCCGCGCGCGACGTCGTCGGCACCGACCCGGAGCTTCTTACCAATGGCGTTTATCGCAGTTTCCGCGGAAGCCATGTCCGCCTTCAGCGTGCCGCCGCAGAAGAATTCGTGGTTGATTCGGCCAAGCCAGAGGTTGGCATCCGTGGTCGTCGCCTCCGTGCCGCCCTTGCCGTAGGCGGCGGGGCCGGGAAGTGCGCCTGCCGATTGCGGCCCCACGTAGAGTTTTCCGAACCTGTCGACGTGCGCAACCGAGCCGCCGCCGTTACCGATCTCGACCATGTCGACCACGGGGACCATGATTGGATATCCTGACGATGTCCGGTTCCGCTCAATCCAGTAATCGGTGACGATCTTTACGTGGCCGTCGTGAACGAGCGAGCATTTCGCGGTCGTGCCCCCGATATCAAGGGCAATGATGTTACGTTCGCCAATCAGCTTGCCAAGCTCGGCGGCTCCCCAGACGCCGGATGCCGGACCGGATTCCACCATGGTTATCGGAATGCGAGACGCCGAGTCGACGGTGTCGACACCGCAATTCGACTGCATCACGTAGAGCGGACCCGTGAATCCCAGAGTCCTGACGCCCTCGTCCAGTTTTTTCAGATACCGCTCTGCAACCGGTTGGACATACGCAGACAGGACAGCCGTGTTCGTACGTTCGTATTCCCGCCATTCCCGCGTGATCTGATGCGACGCAACTGTGGGAACGTCCGGCCAAAGACGGCGAACTTCCGCCTGGACCTCCAATTCGTGCGTCGGGTCGGCGTAGGAATGAAGAAGGCAGATGGCGATAGCCTGAACGCCTTCGGACCGGAATTCATCGATGATTTCCGGAAGCGGCGAAAGATCGAGCGGCTGAAGTTCTTCTCCCAGGTACGTTATGCGACCCGGCAACTCCCGGCGCAGGTAACGCGGAACGAACGGAGGCGGTTTGTCGTAGTGCAAATTAAAGAAGTCGGGACGGTTCCCGCGCGCAATCTCAAGGACGTCGCGGAATCCCAGGGTCGTCACCAGCCCGACCGTGACACCTGTTCGCTCGGCGAGCGCGTTGATGACGATCGTGGTTCCGTGCGCCAGGAAGTCGATCTCGTCAGGCGCGACGCCTGACTTCTCGATCACGTTCAGGACGCCGGTTTCGAAGTCCGGTGGCGTCGTATCGGACTTGGCAATGCGCAGGTCCGACATTCCGGTTTCGGGATCGGTCTCGAAACAAACCAGGTCGGTGAACGTTCCCCCAACATCGGTCGCCACGCGCGTGATTTTTCCTCCCATTCTACGGCTCCATTCGCGCTTGACATCCGTTGGGGTCAACGGAGTTTCCGGCTGCGATACAGACTTGGCCGGGCCACCCGGGCCCGTCAATTGAAATTCGCAAGGGGCATCGCGCCGACCCTGGCACTGCCCAGAGGACAATAGCCCGGCATGTTATCCCAGGATTCGGTTGGGAGCTACGGGATTCCTCGGATCGTCGGCGAGTGCATGCGGTGACCTTGCCGGCATTCCGGTATGGACACCGCGCGCAACGTCGGCCGGGACGCCAGCCTCAATCCGTTCGGCGTGTGTTGAGCAACGGCTTGCCTCACGGCAGCCCCACCCCTTTCACTGGCGTTCGAATTGCCGCTGAAAACCCCCGGCGCCCCCGCAACCTTCCGGAAGACTCCATTCCATAGCCTGATGCGCGTTAAACTATCGTGCCACCCGGGTCCCCGGGACCGCGTCATCGCCCCGCGGACCTTTGACCGGCACGGCAACGTGCCTACCAAGCACTGAATCCGCCATCTACGTTAATCATCTGGCCCGTCACGTAGCCCGCCTGGGCCGAGCACAGGAACAGCATGGCGTCGGCGATTTCGTCCGGATCGGCCATGCGTCCTGCCATGATCAGTTCCCCAACCCGGGTCTGGAAGTCTTTGGAATGCCCGTTGTAAACGGCGCCCGGCGCCAGCGTATTGACCGTCGCCTGCCGGCCCGCCCAGGACCCGGCCAGCCATACGGTCAGACCGTGCAGTCCGGCCTTGGAGGCCGAGTAGGCAGCGAATGACCGGAAGGGCATCCCCTCGTAGATCCGGTGATGGGGTCCCTTGAGCGCGTACATTGATGCTACGTTGATCAGCGCGGACGGGTACCGGCCCACGATGTCACGATCCATCTGCCGGGCGATCAGGAAGGCCCCTGTCAGATTGGTTTTGAGAGTCCGGTTCCAGTCGTCAAGCGAGGTTTCCGCAAAGTCGGGGAACGGAATGTCATCCCCCATCAGCAACTCCGCTGTGATCGCCGCATTGTTGAGAACCACATTGGGTTCCCACCCGTCGGAGCGGATGCGGCCGAAGACGGCCTCGACCTGGCCTTCGTCGGTGACGTCGAGCGGATAATGCCGGAAGCCGGGATCGCTGCCATGCCGGAAGACGAGGCCACCCAGGCGTTCGCCTGGAAGGTCGGTCGCCACGACGCGAGCGCCAGCAGCCAGCATCCGGTTCACATAGGTCGCGCCAAGGAGACCGCCGGCACCGGTGATGACAACGGTACGTCCAGCGAGTTGATCATGCATCGAGTCTCTCCCGCAAAAGGAACTGCACCAGCCGGAAGTCCGTCTCGTCGTCGATGTCCATGCATCGCTCAACGGGCATCACATAGGGAATAACCCGCCCCTCGAACAGGCCCGAGGACCGCCGCAAATAGTCCGGCGAAACAACATAAGTCGACGCAGCATGCTCATAGACCCGCGGTGCCTGCTGCCGGGAAACGACAGGAGTCGGCAATGGCTTCGAGATCCGGAGCGCTCCGGTCTCGTCGGGTTCGACCAGATTGAAATAAGGATTCTTCCGTGCCCTGCAGCACGACATGACCATGTCCGGCGCTTCGGATACGAACAACGCGATCGCGGACGCGATGTCTTCTGCAGTCCTGAGCGGTGAAGTGCAGTCCAGGTCGACAAAAGCCGTGGCCGTCCCGGCGAGGGCCTCGGCCGCTTCAAGGGCGTGGCGCCAGACGTCCCATTTGGCAGCGCTGTCGGTGGCCAGTCGCGCCGGCCGCAATCCGATCGGAAGCGTGCCCCGGGCCCGGGCATGGGTGTAAATGTCGGGACTGTCGGTCGACACCACCACATGATCGATGCAATCAGATTCGAACAGTTGATCGAGAGACCAGTCGATCAGGGGCCGGCCGCAAATTTCCTGCATGTTCTTGCCCTTGACACCCCTCGATCCGCCGCGCGCGCCGATATGGCCGATGATCATCGGAAGTCCCCTGAAGACAGCATGCAGTCGTTGAATTGCCGTGCATCCCATGCCTCGGCTATTCGCATGCAGACCTGTCCGACGTGGTCCAACCGGGGCGTCAGGCGGACGGGGGTGGGTGGCTGACCCGACACGAATCCGAGAAAGTCTTCCATCGCCGCGAGAAACATGGCGTTCCTTTCGCATCCGAGCGGCAGGAACCTCCGCCTTTCGGCGGTTTCATGCAGGAATTCGTTGTTCGCAAGATCAAAGTCGTAACTGCCATCAATTCCACGGAGGACGATGCGACGAACGGGAACCGGCGACAAATAGTCCATGGCGACGGTGCCCGACGCTCGGGACCGTCCCCCGAGTTCCACCCGGGTGCAGAAATCGACACCCGGCCAGTCTGCATGACCAAGGCATGAGACCGAAACGGTCCGGGCCTCGGGAAACAACTGCCAGGCCATGTCCAGTTCGTGGCACAGGTCGAGAAGGACGCCACCGCCTTCGGATTCGGATGCATAGCTGCCGGAAAACATCCGCCCGGGACGCCATTGCCGGACATCATGCCCGATCTCAAAGGCAAAGGAATAGACTCCGGCGAGGTCCTGGTCCGCAAGGTAGCGAACAGCCGGGTGATAGCGCATCATGAAGCCGACCAGGCTTCGCGATGCGATTCCCCGACAGATCGTCAGGATGTCCCGGACATCGTCCGGACGGAATGCCAGCGGTTTTTCGATATAGAGAGGAAGCCCTGCCGCTGCGAATTTGCGAATAACGTCGAGGCGGACAGTTGTGGCTGTCGCGACCACGGCTCCGTCATAGTGATCAAGATCGAGCAAGCGCCCGGTCTTGCCGCTCTCCATGAACTCAGCCAAACGGAGCCACCGGCTTTCGACGCCAAGCGTGCAGAGGTTTCGATGATGCCGTTCGCCGACTGAGCCCTTTCCAATGACGAGAATTCGCATCAGTCGCCTCCCTGAACCGGCGGGAACCGGCAAGCTCGCCATTCGGGCTCGACGGGCGAACGCGTGACCGCGACGAACGGCACGGCACGCACGAAGATGGTCACGTCCGTTCCGCTCCGTTCGTCAGGTGATCCGGAGCCGGTTGGTCCGCGATCACCCGGCGAAGTCCGTCCATTTCAACTGGGTATTGCGGCGGGTGGCCCGCCTCAGCGTCCTGCCGATCACACGGTCGAATTCATGTCCGGGAATCTCGCCTGTCCCTGGCCGCCGGGCCCAGATGTCGGCCTCGGCAATCACACGCCCTGCCGGAAGGTCCCGATCCGCGACGACTGACGACCGGGCAAATCGGTAGACTTCTTCTTCGGGACCGGTCCGTTTCTTGTCGTTGTCGCGGGCGGTAGCGATCTCGCGAGATTTCTGGATCAATCCGGAGAGTTCGAGCGGGTCCATCGAACAGGCGATATCGGGTCCGTCCCGGTAACGGCTGTCGGTAAAGTGGCGCTCGACGATCATGGCCCCGAGCGCGACGGCAGCGATGGCCATTTCCGGTCCTATCGAATGGTCGGAAAAACCGACGACGGCATTTGGAAAGGCAGCCCTCAGGTCGCCGATCCCCTTGAGAGAGACCTGCTCGGGCGGCGACGGGTAGAGGTTCGTGCATTCGAGAAGGGCGTAATCGATTCCGGCCGCATCGAGGATGCCGACCGAATCCTGAAGCGAAGCGATCGACTGCATGCCGGTCGACATTATGACAGGTTTCCCGAACCGGGAAACATGGCGGATAAGAGGAATATGGTCGGCTTCCCCGGACCCGATCTTGAAGGCCAGCACACCGATCTCGGCGAGAAAGTCGGCGGCGGCCCGGCTGAACGGTGTTGATATGTAGATGAGGCCGAGAGATTCGGCATGGGCCTTGAGTTGGATTTCGTCGTCAGGCGAAAGGGCACATCGCTCCATGATGTCCCAGATCGAGACCTCCGCATTGGGCGGAACAATGGAACGTGCCTCATCGGTCATCTCATCGTCGACGAAATGGGTTTGGTGTTTCACACACTCGCAACCGGCGGCGGCGGCCCGGCTGACCATGGTCTTCGCCACCTCGAGACTGCCACCGTGGTTAATGCCGATTTCGGCGATGATAAGCGGCGGGGATCCGGGCACGACATCCCGGTGGCCAATTCTCAGGCGGGGTGTCCGCGTCCCCGTGCCAGCGACGGTCATGGGTCGGGTCCTCTCGGGGCGGCATCCGATTTCGGGCTTGGGCCGCTGAATCGACATTGGTCCGTCCGGGTCACCGGCGGAACCGACCTTGCCACTTCCGGGCTCCCGTCATTTTGCACCGGCAGGCAATGCACGATCCGGGACATTCGCCCAACGCCGGTGCAGCCAGTTCCACTGTTCCGGGTTTCGGCGTACGCGCGCAGCCAGGCTGTCGTTTATCGCCTGCGTCATGCTGGCCGCGTCCGAATGTTCGATGGGGGTCTCGAATTCAACTGAAATCCGGCTGTTGGCGAGCCGTGTCCCATAGGCGGGCACGATCGGGACCGAAAACTTGAGCGCTAGTTCTGCAGGGATCGTCGACGTCATTGCCGGACGCCCAAGGAAATCCAGAACTTCGCCTCGAGCATAGCGCTGGTCGAGAAGCAGGGAGACGAAACCGCCGTCACGGAGATGCCGGACAACATCCCGCATACCGGCGGAACCAATTTCGAAAATGGGTTCGCCGCCGCATTTGATGTTCCGAAGATAGACTCCGTCGAAAAACCGGTTCCGGTTGGGTTTGTAAATGGCTGCGCATGTCAGGTCCCTGGCCCGGAGCACATGGCGAACCGCTTCCCACTGGCCGAAATGGCCGGACACGATGATGCACCCCTTCCCCCGCGCGGCATCCACGGTAGCCAGACCGGGACCCGCAACGTCAAACCGGGAACGGCGGCCTCCGAACTGCCCGTTGAACAGAAGCTCCGACAGGGTCAAGGCGGCATTTTGCCCGACCAGCCTAAGAAGCCGTTTTCGATCGCGCGCCGTAAGTTCCGGCATGACCCTTTCAAGATTGCGGACGACGCGGTTCCGGAATCCGGGATGAACCCGCGTCAACTGGCTTCCCAGGTTACCCCACAGCTTCGCTCTCGTATCGGCCGGAATGACGCTGCTCACCTTCAACAGCAACCAGATTGGTGTGTATTCGACCAACTGGAACACGGGACTGTCGCGTAACCAAATTGCTGGCATGACCGGACCCAATGTGCTGCCGTCGCCCCGCATTCGGCGCCGGTCTCCGGCGGGATGCCAGGACATTGCAAAGGACCGGAGCGAACGGACGCCCCTCACCGGATGATGGCATAATGGCGGGACGGAACGCAACGATAGGTCGAGGACCAAACAGAAGGTGCCGTTTCGTTCGATTTCCGCACACCGCAGGCTCCGCCGGGTCGGTTCCGACTCAGCCGAAATGGCCGCGCCGACCGGGCAAAACACGGTCATTGATTTGCCTAAATTCAGTTCAAATCCGGGACACATGCCGAGAAATGGCTCAAAGGTGGTTCAAAATCTGGTGAATGCGTTGCTTGAAATTGGCACATATGCCAATCTTGCGCGGGCTGCGGTCTCGCCAAGGCTTCTCGAATTGGCCGGATTCGGCAGCGTTGACAAACTGGGAGTTAAGCAATGGAAGAGCAACTTGCTGAACTAACGGCAAGGATCGCGGAGCTCGAGGCAAGTGCCGCCGTGACCAACACGATGTTTGCCGAAACCTACTACTACCTGACGATTCCGCTCATGATCATCATCCATGCCGGGTTCCTCGGCTATGAAATGGGCGCAACTCGAATGAAGAACGTGCTGTCGTCAGGCGTCAAGAACATCCTCGCCTTTGCCTTCATGGTGCCGACCTTCTACTGGTTTGGCTGGTGGGTCTACTGGGCATTTCCCACGGGCGTGACCTTCAGCGTTGGTCCGGCCGGAATCTCGGGCGCCGAATATGCGAATGCCATCGCACTCGGCTGGGGCGAGGCCGCCCAGTACATGGGTCCGAATATCGCCGACCAGGCGTCGGGCGTCTTCTGGGGCGCGTTCACCCTGTTTGCCTGCACCACGGCGTCCATCATGTCCGGTGCCCTCATTGAGCGGATCCAGACTGTCGGTTTTGTCATTTGCGCCATCGTCCTTGGCTCGTTCGCATGGGTCGTCGCGGCGGCCTGGGGCTGGCATGCGGATGGCTGGCTGGTCACGCAATTTGGGGTCCACGACTTCGGGGCCGCCGGCCTCGTCCATGCCGTCGCCGGATTCTTTGCGCTCGGCGTGCTGATCAATCTCGGACCGCGAATTGGCAAGTTCAATTCCGATGGTTCGTCGAACGATCTGCGTGGACACAACCTCCCGTTCACCGTGACGGGCCTGATGCTGATCATGGTCGGCTTCTGGGGATTCCTCATGGCCTGCATTATTGTCCCGGGCGAAGCCTGGTCCTGGTACCCGGACAAGGCGACGACCATCTACGGGACGCCGATCACGCTCAGTGCCCTGAGCTTCAACATCCTCATGGGGATGGGTGGCGGCATCATCGGGTCATGGGCCTTCACGCGGGATCCCTTCTGGATGATGTCCGGCTGCCTCGCCGGGCTGATCTCGGTAGCTTCGGGACTCGACCTCTACTTCCCGTCTCTCGCCTTTATCATCGCTTTCGGTGCCGGCATGCTGCTGAAGCCGGCCGCCGACGTGCTTGAGCGATGGGGAATTGATGACGCGGTCGGGGCGGTGACCGTCCACGGAACCATCGGCATCTACGCAATGGTGGTCCTCGGGATCTTTGCTACCGGCTACCCGGCCTTGCAGGGTGCGGAAGGCGAAGTCGCACGGATCAGCCTGATTGGACAGATCGTGGGATCGATCGTGTTCTTCCTGCTCGGTTTCGTGCCCGGATACATCGTGTCCTACATTCTGAAAATGGCCGGCATGTTGCGAGTGCCCGATCACGTTCAGATAAATGGCCTCGATCCGGTCAAGGTCCCGGCGCAGGCCTATCCCGAAGGCATTCCCGCCTCTCCGGCGGCCTCCAACTGACCTCGAGACGAGAAGGAGACAGTTATGGGATTCCCATATTCAGAAGCCGACTGGGCCGTCGTTGACGGAGCCATGTTCATGGGCGCGGGCGGCGCCATGACCGGCATCTATACCGCCATCACGATCGTGGGCAGCATCATTCTGCTCTGGAAGTGCAATCGGGTCGAACAAAGCCTGTATGAATCTTCCGAGAACTAGATCATCTGCCGTCGGTCGATATCGACGGAACGAGATCAGGGCCGCCTACGGGCGGCCCTTTTCAGTCGCACGGGCCTTTGAAACCACGGAGAATCTGCCTTTCCCAACGTTGACCTGCGGGCGAAAATACGCAACCGTTTCCGACGAACAGGAGCGGCCCATTCCTCACGAATTATCGTTTTGACCGGCAGTCGTATAGTTGCCGCGAACCCGTTGCTTTTCAGGGTCGAACGCGGGGAAAGCAACGACAGTCGCCCGAAGGCGTTTCTGCTGGCCATCGAGTTGGCCCACGTCAACCTCAGTTCCTGGTTCATGGTGCGGACAGTCGATCCGGGCCAGCGCAATCACCTGCCCCAACACTGGTGAACGTGTTGCCGAAGTGACCTCGCCGACCTGGGCCTTTCCAATGCGTAACCCGTCTCCAGGCCCCGGAACAATGCCACCGTCGACGTCGAGGCCGACCAGTTTCCGCCGGGGATGGGCCTTCCGGTCTTCCAGTGCCTTGCGGCCAATGAAATCGGCGTTCTGGGTCCTGAGTGGAACGGTGAATCCGATACCCGCCTCGAAAGGATCCGTCCTGTCGCAGAATTCCTGGCCGGCAAACACCAGCCCGGCCTCGATTCGAAGCATGTCGAGGGCCGCCAGCCCGATGGGCTGAAGCCCATGCGACTGACCCGCCGCCCAAATGGCATCGAAAACGGTCTCGGCGTCCTTGGGATGGCAGAACACTTCGTACCCGAGTTCACCCGTGAATCCGGTTCGGCTGACCACCGTCGCCGCGCCCTTGAAGTCCCCGATGCGCGCAACGGCAAAGCGGAACCACGGAAGTTCGTTGACGGTGGGCTGGGCCGGCGCCGTCCAGAAGACCTTTGTGAGGATGTCGCGGGATCGCGGACCCTGAACCGCAATATTGCAGAGCTGCGACGTGGAGTCGCGGACCCAGGCGTTCAATCCGTGCGTCTGCGCCTGTTCCCGAAGCCACAAGCCCGATGTGTCATTGCCACCGACCCAACGGAAATTCATGTCGCCGAGACGGAAAACCGTCCCGTCATCGATCATGCCGCCATGTTCGTAGCACATGGCCGTGTAGACGACCTGACCGACCGACAGCCGGCTCATGTCCCGCGTCACGCAGAGTTGCATGAGCTGTTCGGCATCGGGACCGGTGATCTCGTATTTTCGGAGCGGTGAAAGGTCCATGACCGCAGCCCGCTCCCTGCAGGCCCAGTATTCGGAAATTGCGCCTTGCCCGGCCATGCTGTTGGCCAGCCAGTAGCCGTTGTACTCGACGAAATCGCGGGTATGCCGCGCAAAGCACCGGTGAAATCCGGTTTCCTGTGTCTCTTCCAATTCCGCCTCCACGGACCGCCGCCACCCCACCGAGCGCCGGAAATCTTCGTGCTTCCCGTAAACCCGAACCTGGATGTCGGTCGGGTCCCAACCATTTGCCGGATCGATGTCGCACGGACATGCCGTCGAGACGCAAACCAGATCGTCCAGCGCCCGAAGCAGTACATAGTCTCCCGGTCGCGACCAGGGATCATCCATGGTCAGCGCGTTCGCGTCGTCCAGCATCGTGTTGAAAAAGAAATTGATGGCCGGCCAGCCTCCTCTCGGGCGAACATTGTAACGCCCAAGGCTGACATTGATGTTGTCAGAGCAGTTGACGTGGCCGGGATAACCCAGATCTTCATAGTAGCGCGCCGTGCACGCCAGGCCGAAAGTGTCGTGTCGGCCGCAGGTGTCCTGGACAATTTCCAGCAGCGGCTGCTGATCGACCGACCAGTACTTCGAAAAGATCCCGGGCGTCGGGTAGAGCGATCCCATGAGGCTTCGGGTCGTGGTGGGATCGATATCGCGTTCCCGCCCGGCATCGAGTTCCCGGAGCGACAGGGCCTGAAAGTCGGAACACTCCCGGCCCTGGACATCAAGGATCTGGATGTATTGCCCGGCCCTGACATCATAGGTCTTTGCTTCGCCGGGCAGGATATTGATGTCCACCAAAGGATCGGCAAGCGGGTCCGGGGGCGTTCGGGTCTCATCTGCAGGGGCCGGTTCCGCCCGCCGAATGTAGAGGACCACTCCGGTCGGCGCGTTCTGAGAATCGGGAAGCATCGGCTCGCCTGGCGCCCCTACCAGGAGCAGCCCGTCCGAGGCGGCCACGAAGGTTTCCATGTCGCCAGCCTGCGAGAATCCATCGAAGATCCTGACGGCGTCGGCGCGGCCGATGTCGAAACCCGCCGCCTCCAGGACCCGGGCGACGCGTTTGCCGGACAGCCCGCCCCGGTCGAGAACCGACTTGAGTCCCGTGGCCGCATGGCCACCGGAACGTGAACGACCGATCATGCCAGCGTCCGACGTTCCATCCGGCGCAAAGAACGCCAGTTCGACCGGCTGCAGGCCTTCGGAGTCCACGATCGAGAACTCGTCACCTCGGTCGATCCTGACGGCCCGCGACCCACCGCCCGGTATCGGATGGCGTTCCACTCCCGGTTGCAGGATCGGCAGGCCGGGTGTGATGATCCCTGAACGTTCGTAGGAAGTTTCAAAAACCGAATTCATCGATTCCGTTCCTTTCCCGGGCAGTCCGGTCGCCAGGGTTGCCTTTCGGATGGCATCGGGCGGGCGGACCGCGCAGGCACCGATCAGTCTAGTCGATCCCGAGCGCCGCCTTGCGTTCCGAAGACCATCGAATGATCAGATGGTCTACCATGAGTCCCATGAATGCGACACAGAGTCCGAGCACGAGCCCCTTGCCAACATCGGTCGAGGAAAGTGCGCGCTGCATTTCCTGGCCCAGGTCCTGCGTGCCAATGAAAGCGGCAATGATCACCATGAACAACGAGAACATCACCGTCTGGTTGACACCCACCATGATGGTGGGAAAGGCGACCGGCAGCCGAACATTGAGAAGCTTCTGAAAACGGGAGGCTCCGGACATGTCGGCAGCCTCCAGCATCGATTCCGGAACCGAACGCAACCCCTCAATCGTATAACGGGTCATCGGCACGGTGCCGAAGGTCACGACCGCTCCAATGGCCGCAACGTCATTGACTCCGAACAGCATGACCACCGGAATCAGGTAGATGAAACTCGGAAATGTCTGGGCCGTGTCGCAAACGAGGAGAACGATGTCCGATCGCCGCTTTGATCCTGCGGCCCAGATTCCAAGAGGCAGGCCGAAAACACCGGCGAGAACCACCGAGAAGCTCACCATGTACGTGGTGATCATCGCCCGGTCCCACCATCCGGACGCCGCGATCAGACCGAAGAATGCTGCACAAACAAGTGCTGAACGCATTCCGCCAATCATGTGGCCGATCCCCGCGAGCAGCAGCAGGACCGAGACGTAGGGCAGCCAAAGATACGCATCCCGCATGGGAATCAACACATAGCGGATCAGGAATCCTCGCAGCCACTGCGTGGCTGGATCGATCATGACGATGACCCAGTCGACGGCGCCGTCAAGGGGTTTGGATATGGTCAGCGCCTGGCTCCGCTTGACGACATCGGCAATCGGCCAAATCTGGGCGACCGCAAGGGTCAGCAGTACGAGGCCGACCCAGACGACCAGAATCCGGTGTCGGTCCAGCCATGTTGAATCCCGGTGGAAATGGACTGGCTGCCGCTGTGCCCAGGCCTTGGTGCAGCGGTCCAGCCAGACCGCAATGAGCACAATGGAAATTCCAATCTCGACGGAGCGGCCGATCTTCAATGCCTGCAAGAGCTGGAGGAGCTTTTGGCCAAGCCCGGGCATGCCGATGAAGCTGGCCAGGACAACCATGGCAAGGCACTGCATGATCACCTGATTGACGCCCACCAGGATCTCGGTGCGTGCCGTTGGAATACGAACGAACCGCAGCAGTTGCCAGCGGGTCGCACCACACATGTGACCGTTCTCGATGATCTCGGACGGAACCTTTCTCAGACCAAGCAGGGTCATCCGGATCATCGGAGGCGTAGCAAAGACGATCGTGACGATGGCGCCGGCCTTCGGGCCGACGCCAATGAAAACCACGACCGGGATCATGTACGCGAAATGCGGGAGGGACTGAGCGATGTTGAGGATCGGATTCAGGAGGCGTTCAACCCAGGGTCGGCGCGCTGCCGCCGTGCCCAGGACGAGGCCCAGACAAACCGAAAACGGGGCCGCCACGATGATTACCGACAAGGTCTCCATCGACCACCGCCACTGACCCATGACTGCGATCCAGACGAAGGTTCCGCCCGAAAGCAGAGCCAGTCGCCAGCCATTCAAGACATATCCCACGACGGCCGCCGTGACGGCGATCGTCGTCCAGGGGATCGGACCGATGCGCGGCCAGCGGTTGCGGCCGTAAAGCAGGTTGGCGGTTACGTCGAGCAACCATTCGACGGAGGCGGCAAAGGCCCGCGTCACGTGAATGAAACCAAGGTCATCCTTGACGAAGTTGAAGCTGAAGTTGATCCAGTCGGCGAACGGCCAGACCAACCATTCGGGGGGACGGACCAGCGACGGCGGCAGGGCAAAACGGCCGACCGCCAGCAGAACGGCCAAGAGGATGATCCAGCGCCCGATGCGAATGCGGGCGTCCGGTTCGGCGCGGATGTTGCCCTCGGCACCGACGCCCGTGACAATGGCGGTCACGGTTGTTCTCCGAACAGGACGGCAAGTGCTTCCGTTCGTGGCAGCAGTCCTGTCACGGCCCCGTTGGCGTCGGCGACCGGGATGAACTCTCGGTGATCGTTGACCAGTTGCCGGGCCAGCGCCAGGATTGTCGAGTCCCCAGGAATAGGATTGCCGTCGCGCACCGCGTCCGAAGCTTCGCCGTCTTCAAGGGGCCGGGCCAGCACAGTGGCATGGACGACACGGGCCTTTTCGACATCTTCGGTGAACTTTCGAACATAGTCGGTTGCCGGTTCGAGCACGATCCGGTCGGGCGTATCGACCTGTTCGATGGCACCGTCACGCATGATGGCGATCCGGTCGGCGAGCCTGAGCGCCTCGTCAAAGTCATGGGTTATGAAGACGATTGTCTTGCCGAGCAGTTCCTGAAGTCGAAGGAATTCGTCCTGCATTTCTCGCCGGATCAAGGGATCGAGCGCTGAGAAGGGTTCGTCGAGGAACCATATGTCCGGTTCGATGGCGAGACTGCGGGCAATTCCGACCCGTTGCTGCTGACCGCCGGACAGCTCTCGGGGAAAATACTCCTCGCGCCCTTCGAGCCCGACGAGACGGACCATTTCGAGAGCCCGATCGTGTCGTTCCACCCGATCCTGCCCGCGCATTTCCAGTGGAAACGCGACGTTCTGCAGCACCGTGCGATGGGGGAGCAGGGCGAAATTCTGGAAGACCATGCCCATCTTCGAACGCCGGAGATCGATCAGCGCCTTTTCCGACAGGCCGCCGATGTCGAACCCCTCAACGCGAACCTGGCCAGCAGTGACCTCGATAAGTCGGCACATGCATCGGACGAGTGTTGACTTTCCCGAACCCGACAGACCCATGATCACCAGCATTTCGCCCTTCGCGATGCTGAGCGAAACGTCGCGGACGGCGGCGATGTAACCGTCGCCACGAATCTTCTCGTAGTCGGGAGTGCCGGTCAGAGATGCAAAGTAACGGTCCGGATGGTCGCCGAAAAGCTTCCAGATTCTCTCGCAAAGGATTACCGGTTCCGCACTCGTCCTGGTCATTCCGTTCCTGACCGAGCCTGATGAATGGCCACGCCCGGGTTCTCACCCGGACGTGGCAGATTTCTGGACGGCCTAAAGTCCGTCCGACGGATCCGCCTGATCCGCCCTATCCGTCCAGCCAAGGCTGCCAGACGTCGGCGTTCTCTTCAAGCCAGACCGTAGCCGCATCTTCCGGCTCCATTTCGTCGACGTCGACGAGTTTCGCCATCTCGGCAATCTGGGCATTGGTAAAGGAGAGCCGTGTCAGAACCCCATAGGCGTTCGGCCATTTTTCTTCCATTCCATCCCAGGCGGCCTTCTTCAGATAGCCAGTCGCCGGGTTGCCGCAATCGTATGTGGCATTGGGATTCGGACCGAGCGAGGCATCGTCCTTGCAACCTTCGAAGTATTCAGGAAATTCGACAAATTCGCCGGGCCAAACCGCTTCCGCAAAATTCGGAGTCCAGTTGAAGACGACCACCGGCCTTTTGGTCTTTTCGGAGGCCGCAATTTCAGCCCAAAGGGCGGCGGCGGAACCGGCATTGACCACGGTAAAGTTCATGCCCAACGCCTCAACGCGTTCGGCATCATGCTTGAGCCAGTCCACCGGTCCGCCGAGGAATCGGCCCTTGTCGCCGGTTTCCGGCGTGGCGAACAGGGACGCACAGTCGTTGAGGGCTTCCCAGTCGGGGAGGCCGGGGCAGTGGTCCTTCGTCCACATCGGATACCACCAGTCCTCACGGGTAACCGCGTTGTGGTCGCCGGCGTCATGCAGTCCACCCTTGGCAAGGGCCTCGCTGAAGGCCACGCCGAACGCACCCTCCCAGACCTCGAGTTCCAGCGTCACGTCGCCGAGCCGCACGGACTCGTAAACCGCCTGCGAGTCGGTCGAGACGAATTCCACGTTGTTGCCCATGGACTCGAACATCTGGCCGACCACATGGCTCATGACAATCTGGCTGGACCAGTTATGGGTTGGAATGATGATAGGGTCACTGCTGTCGGCAGCCAGCGCTGCGGCAGGCGCGAATGCCAGCGCGGCGATGGCCAATGGCCTTGAAACCGTTTTATTCATCGGTCCCTCCTTTTTGTTGGCCCGCAACGGCGATTGGCGGGCCGGGTTGGCACCGGTGTCGGGGCAGTTCCTAACGGAATCGGCCCGGACACCGGTCATTCGGTCTGGAGATAACTCTCCAGACTGTCATCCATCGCGTCCACCCAGGCTGTATGGTGGGGAGGCGCCATGGTTCCGGTCATGGGCGAAACATATCCATTGTCCCTGAACTCCATGATCGACTGCTTCTTGTGCTTCTTCCACTGGAAGAAGGCCTTGTCGGCAGCGTCGACATCAAATTCCGGATAATCGGTTTCGTCCACGAGTTCTCGGACATAGTCACCCTGATAGGCGATGCAGGCGTAATCGTCCTCAAGCGCGTCCTCGGCCGCAACCCGGTCCCGAACATCCTGATCCATGATGTCGCGTGAAGGCAGTTCGATGCGACCCATGATGACGTCACGGACGTACCAGGCCTGCGCATCGAACATGTTGAAGGTGTACCACTGGTCCTGCATGCCAAGATAAAAGAGCTTCGGATTGGAATTCCACACGACGCCCTTGTAGAGGTCCGCCGTCGCCAGCCGGTTGGCCGTTCTCAGGCGCAGGTCATCCGGAAGGAAGGGGAAGTGGTGCAGGTATCCTGTGCAGAGGATAATCGCATCGACGTCCCGGCTCGTGCCATCGATGAAGTGGGCGGTCTTGCCCCGGACCCGGTCGAGTTTCGGGACTTCCTTCCAGTTGTCGGGCCAGTCGAAGCCCATCGGCGCGGTTCGGTGGGCAACGGTGACCGACTTGCAGCCGTATTTCCAGCACTGCGAGCCTATGTCCTCGGCCGAATAGCTGGTCCCGAGAATCAGGATGTCCATGCCGATGAACTCGCGGGCATCCCGAAAATCATGGGCGTGGAGGATACGACCGTTAAAGCTCTCGAATCCGTCGTAGTAGGGTACATTCGGCGACGAGAAATGACCGGTTGCGACGACCACATGGTCGAACCGTTCCTCGGACTCGCTGTCTGAAACCTTGTCGCGTGCAACAACAGAGAACTGTCCGCTCCCGGAATCGAAGCGAACGTCGCGGACGACATGGTTGAACCGGATCTTGTCGCGGATTCCCGCTTTCCTGACCCGACCTTCTATGTAGTCGTAGAGGACCGCGCGCGGCGGATAGGACGCGATGGGTTTCCCGAAATGTTCGTCGAACGTGTAATCGGCAAACTCCAGTCCTTCCTTGGGACCGTTCGACCAAAGATACCGGTACATGGACCCATGACAGGGGTCGCCGGCCTCGTCGGTTCCCGTCCGCCACGTGTAGCGCCAGAGGCCGCCCCAGTCCTCCTGCTTTTCGTAGCAGACCTGTTCGGGAACGGTCGCCCCCTTGGATTCGGCCGATTGAAAGGCCCTGAGCTGTGCGAGTCCGCAGGGGCCCGCACCGATGATCGCAACGCGTTTTGTCATCCTTCTTTCCTATCTCTCCTCGTTGTCCGACCGGCAATCGTCCGCCACGGGCCCGACACGGGTCGGGTCGCCATCACCTGTTTCACGGACTCCCGCCCGACACCGAGCACGGGGCATCGGGGTTGGCCGACGACCGGCCCCAGTCCACAACAAAACCGACGATATCCGTGTCCGGATCGAGGGCCGGGTTGAACAACCGGTTGTGCCAGAAAGCCGCTTCGCGAAATGGCGTGCCCTTCCGGTGAAGGCGGATTCTGCAGCAAAGCTCATAACGCTGGGCATAGGCATCGAAATCCAGCCGGCATTGCCCGACCGCCAGCAGGAGCGAAGACCATTCGGACCCCGGCGGAAAAGTGGCCGCCAATTCATCTCGGAACTCTCCGGCCTTCTGATAGTGCGATGCGGACAGGAACCTGACGGCCGCGTCTCTCCGTTCAGCCGGGTCATGTGTCCGCATCGCCATGTGCCGGAACTCCGGCGTGACGTCATACGCTGTCCGTTTCAGAAGGACGGTCGTAATGACTCCCGCATCTCGACCGTCGGGCAGGATGATGTGGGGCCGGATCGCCGCGTCCGGCCGACCTCCAGCCACACGTGTCGCCATCTGGCGGACACGGCACTGCCATTTCAGAAATGCCTCGCGGCGGGAACGGGCAGACGCGCCATCATCGCGAACGGCATCATTGACAGACACTCCGTCGCGAACCGGGACCGCACCGAACCCTCCGGCTTCCGGGAGCGTTCCAAAACCCGTCACGCTGCATTCCGTTCGACTGTCGATGACCGGGAATAGGCCCGGTCATGGTCAAGGCTGGGAATACGACTGCGGGTTTCGCCGACCCGGGCAAGATCGAGTGTCGCCCTGACCATGCAGGGCGCGGTGCCGGCGTCGACCAGCACCTGTCCCCAGGGGTCGACAACAAGCGAGTGTCCGAAACAGGCGCCGCCGCCAGGCACCTTGCCGGTCGCGCAGGGAGACACGATGAAACAGCCGTTTTCGATGGCCCGGGCACGGTTGAGAACGATCCAGTGCGCCTCACCAGTCCGCCGGGTGAAGGCGGCCGGAACGAAAATGATTCCGGCACCGGACTGGGCAAGGTCGCGGTAGAGCGCAGGGAACCGAAGATCATAGCAAATCGTCAGGCCCATCCGGCCCCAGGGCGTGACCGCCGAAACGGCCTCCGATCCCGGGACCACCGTCTCGCTTTCGCAAAAGACCTCGGTTTCCGACAGCTGGACATCGAACATGTGGATCTTGTCGTACCGCGCCCGGATGACACCCCGGTCATCGACGAGAAACCCGCGATTGAGGATCCGCCCGGCCTTCGCGGCGATAGCGACGGATCCGATCAGCATCCAGACCATTTTGGTCCTGGCAAACGCCCTGAGCGCAGCGAGGACCGGATGGGCTTCCTCGGCAGCAGCTGGCGGCGCGATCCGCGAACCCTCGGAAGTCAAGCCTCCACAATACTCGGGCAGAGCAAGAAACTTGGCACCGGCTGCGACCGCCTGCTCGGCAAGCGGCAGCGCCTCGGCCAGGGCCGATTCAAAATCTGGCATCGGTCGGGTCTGAAGACAGGCAATATCGAGTGTGGGTCCCATGGTGTCGCTTGTGACGTGGTTTCGAATCTCTTCAGGGTTCAGAATTTCGTGTAGGCCATGCGCAACGTAGCCAGCGGGTGTCGATCCGACATCTGGAACTTGATCAGCAACTCGCGCGCAATCATGTCCCGATCCTGCTGGTTATCAGGCAGTTCGATGCTCTTCGGGACACGCACCCAGCCGTTGATGTTTCGGTCGAAGACGGCAGCCTGACCATCTTCGTACCCCATGTGAATGTCTTCCAGCCAATTCAGGTCATCCCACCCCATGACCTCCATGTATCGGGCAAGGAAAGGCGTCAGCCGACCGTAGTCGGGCACCAGGTTGACATCGTACCGATAGCCAATGTGTTGGCCGATCTCCTGCTCCCGTTCCGAAGCCAGCCCTGCGGAGTCGTCGAGGAACTGATCGACATCCTTGATCTCGGAGCCTCGGTATTTGGTTCCCGCCATCCGGAATTCTCCCTGATCTCTTTCGCCCGGGCGTTCGTTCCGCGTTTGCCCGGATCGGCTTGTTCCTAGATGTGATGGTAGTCGTCGACACCGACCGTGTGGTTGGTCCCGGCCAGCGGTACGGCTGCCATCGCCGAGGCCTCCATCGTCAGCGCGGCCAGATCCTCGGGTTCGAGCGAGTGGATGTCCGTCTTGCCGCAGGCGCGAGCAAAGAGTTGGGCCTCGATGGTGAGCGTATGGAGGAAATTGTAGACGCGCTCCGCAGCGGCGTCCGGATCGAGCCGTTTGCGCAACAACGGATCCTGGGTGGCGACGCCAACCGGGCAGCGACCCGTGTGGCAGTGGTAGCAGTACCCCGGCTCCACACCCATTTCTTCCGGATAGTTCGCCTCGGGGATATCCTTGTTGCAATTGAGCGCCATCATCACCGAATGGCCGAGCGCGATGGCGTCGGCGCCGAGCGCGATGGCCTTGGCAACATCGGCACCGTTGCGGATACCGCCGGCATAGACCAGGGAGATCTCGCCCCGTTTCCCGAGGTCGTCAATCGCCCGCCGGGCCTGGCGAATGGCCGCCATTCCCGGAACGCCAGTGTCTTCGGTCGCCAGGTGAGGCCCTGCCCCGGTACCACCCTCCATGCCATCGATGTAGATCGAATCGGGATCGCATTTGACCGCCATCCGGACATCATCATAGACGCGGGCGGCACCGAGCTTCAGTTGAATGGGAATCTGCCAGTCGGTCGCCTCGCGGACTTCCTGGATTTTCAGCGCCAGATCGTCCGGCCCCAACCAGTCCGGGTGCCGGGCGGGGGACCGCTGGTCGATTCCGGCGGGCAGCGATCGCATCTCCGCCACCTGATCGGTGACTTTCTGCCCCATCAGATGTCCGCCAAGGCCTACCTTGCACCCTTGGCCGATGAAAAACTCGCACCCGTCGGCGAGGACGAGGTGATGCGGATTGAAGCCGTAGCGCGACTGGATGCACTGGTATAACCATTTCGAACTGTATCGGCGTTCGTCAGGGATCATTCCTCCCTCACCGGAACAGGTGGCCGTGCCGGCCATTGTCGCGCCCCTCGCAAGCGCCGTCTTGGCTTCGTAGGACAGTGCCCCGAAACTCATTCCCGTGATGTAGACCGGAATCTCCAATTCCATGGGCCGTTTTGCTCGCGGACCAATGACTGTCCGCGTCGTGCACTTCTCCCGGTACCCTTCGATCACGAAACGGGTCAGGGTCCCGGGCAGAAACGTAAGGTCATCCCAGTGCGGAATTTTCTTGAAGAGCGAGAAACCTCGCATCCGGTACCGGCCCAGTTCCGACTTCACGTGGATGTCGTCAATGACATGGGGCGGGAAAATGAAGGAATCGCCGAGCCGGTAGGTGTCCCGGTCGAGAGATTTCTTCGTCGGAATGGTTCCGTCAGCCATTTCGGACTCCTTGTTGTCCCTCGATCACGTTTGCGGTGCCGCCGGTCCCGACCACAGTACGGCGGAATTCCGGGTTGCCAATTCTGCTGTCCATGTACGGGCCCCGGAGAGCAACGCGGAATCCGCGGGATGAGTTAAGTTCTCCCCCCCGATCCGCCACGGAACGGGACCGATCAGAGAATGAGTTTCTTTTCAGTGGGTTCGAGGTTGTCATAGTTCCAGAGTTGCCGCCCCGCGACGATCTTGGTGAAATGTCCGACGCCGGTCTCGGGAAGAAGACCATTGACGGTCAGCTTGCGGGCGAGCCAGGCCTTGTCGAGTTCGGTCAGTTCGGCTTCGACCGCATCGACGCCGAGCGACCGGATTCGGCCACCAACGAAAATCGTGCCATCATACATGGAGTCACCGAGGTTTTTTCCGGCGTCACCGCAGATCACCATTCGGCCGCGCTGCATCATGAAACCCGACAGTGCGCCGGTGTCGCCGCCCACGATGATGGTTCCTCCCTTCATGTCGATGCCTGTCCGCGACCCAACCGACCCCTTGCAGACAAGATCACCGCCCCGGATGGCGGCACCGAAGGTTGAGCCGGCGTTCTTTTCGACGACGACCGTTCCGGCCATCATGTTCTCACCGCAGGACCAGCCGACCCGGCCATTGATACGGACATTCGGGCCATCGATCAGACCGACGCCGAAGTAACCGAGCGAACCCTCGAACACGAGATTGAGTCGGGAAAGGATGCCGACACCAAGGGAATGGCGTCCACGCGGATTTCGGACCACAATGGTGCCATAACCTTCGGCCATCAATCCGCGGATTTTCAGGTTCACCTCGGTTGCAGACATTTCACCGGTGTCGAACTCGGTCCGCCGGTTGTAGTCGACATCGGGTGCCCACGGATAGGTGAAGCGTTCTTCCGCGCTCTCATCGAATTCAACAAACATCGAGCGGCCGGTCAGCTGCTCGCTCACCATGCCGAGGGCCCGGGCGCGTTCGTCCTGGTTCATGTCCCGAAGGTCCATCCCGGTCACGCCTGCCATACCCGAACCTCTTCGTCATAGGGATCCCACGTGTCGATTTCCTGGGGCAGAATCGACCGGATCGCGACTTCCTCGGAGGCCATGGCAATCATGTCGTCGCTCTCGTAGAGCACGAGGGGTTTTGCGGCCATGGTGTCCTTGGCCATCCCCAGGCTGTCACGAGTCGCCACCAGATAGGTAAAGACACCATCGATTTCGTCAATCGACCGCCGAAGGCTGTCCTCCAGCGTCATCCCTTTTGACAAATGATGCGCCGTATAAACCGCCAAGAGTTCGCTGTCGCAATCCGACATGAACCGGTGGCCCTTGCGCTCCATTTCGCGGCGCTGCAGCCAGTAGTTGGTGATCTGGCCGTTATGGACAACCGAGACGTCATTGTAGGGGAACGCCCAGTACGGGTGGGCCGAGCGGATGTCGACATCGGATTCGGTCGCCATCCGGGTATGGCCGATACCATGGGTGCCCATGAAACCGTCGAGGCTGTAGGCTTCCGAGACCGTTGCCGCGTCCCCGAGATCCTTGATCAATTCCAGCCCGTTGCCGAGTGAGAGAATCTCCACACCCTCGGTTTCTTCGATATGGGTGGCGAGATCGGCAAGATCGCCGGTATGAGTGATGACGTATCGCAGCGCATAGGGCGTCGCATGCTCTTTGTCCTTCACCTGAACGCCATGTTCCGCAAGAATGCCGTCGACAGTGCCGATCCGGTCCCGGATCGCCGCATGGATCCCACGCCCCCGACCCATGTCTTCCTGTTCCGCGACCTTGAGCCGCATGACGAGATCTCCGTTCGCGCCCGGATCGATCCCGGATCCATACACCGCATAACCGGTCGAATCCGGTCCCCGATGCTTGAGCGCCTGCAGCATCGCCGTGATTTCGGCGCCGACATTCGAATCGCGCCCGCGATGGATCAGCCCAGCAATTCCACACATCGCCAACTCTCCCCTTTGCCAGTCTTCTGTTTCCAATCCCGCCCGGCGGCCGGGGCCTACGGCAGGCACTCCATGTAGGTGTCGTTGTCCCAGTCCGTGACTGTAGACATGAACCGCGCCCACTCGTCCGACTTGTACTCGTGATAAAGACGATACATTTCCCCCGGAAGGCCGCTGCGGATCACATCGTCGTTTTCGAGAGCTTCGAGCGCTTCGCCGAGCGACATCGGCAGCTTGCGGACCTGTTTGCCGGCTTCCATCGCCTCGTAGATGTTCCGTTCTTCAGGCTCGCCCGGGTCGAGTTCGTTGTCGACCCCGTCGCCGGCGGCCGCGAGAATTGCTGCACCCATGAGATAGGGATTCACCATCGAATCCACCGACCTGTATTCAAATCGCCCGGGCGCCGAAACCCGGAGTCCCGTCGTCCGGTTCTGGTATCCCCAGTCTGCGAAAACAGGTGCCCAGAACCCGGTGTCCCAGAGCCGCCGGTAGGAGTTGACCGTCGAGCAGCCGATCGCAGTCATGGCCCGCAGGTGATGGACGATGCCGCCGATGGCGTGCCTGCCGACAACCCCTGGCAACTGGGGATCGTCACCATCAGGCATGAAAGTGTTCTCGCCACCTTTCAAGTACATGTAGTTCTCGCTCATTCCGGGAAGGTTCTCCGGATCGTTGCCGGTCGGAACCAACTGATCCTCACCGCCCCGCCAAAGCGAAATATTGTGATGGCAGCCCGAAGCGGAAACGCCCATGAACGGCTTCGTCATGAAACATGCGAAAATCCCGTTCTCCCGGGCGACCTGTGAACAGATCTGCCTGTAGGTGGTCAGCCGATCGGCGTTCCGCAAGACATCGTCGAACGTCCAGTTGAGTTCGAGCTGCCCGGGCGCATCCTCGTGGTCGCCCTGAATCATGTCGAGCCCCATGGCGCGGCAGTATCGAATGACCTGCATGTAGACGGGACGCAGGCTCTCGAACTGATCGATATGGTAGCAGTAGGGCTTGGAAAACCCGTCCCTTGGCTTTCCGTTCTCGTCGAACTTGAGCCACATCATCTCCGGTTCCGTTCCCATCCGAAGATGCAGTTGGTCGTGCTTTTCCTTGAAGTCGTCGTGAAGACGGCGAAGGTTTCCGCGGCAGTCAGCCGTCAGAAAGGCACCGGGTTCCTCGCGTTCCTCGCGGTTGCGGAACAATGTGCAGTAGAACCGGCCAATCCGCTTTTCCCAAGGCAATTGCATGAAGGTCTCCGGCTCGGGAATCCCGACGAGTTCAGCGGCTTCCGGTCCGTAGCCGAGATAGTTGCCGGCCCGGTCAGTAAAGAGATTGACCGTCGCCCCATAGACAAGCTGGAATCCCTTGCGAGCCACGCTCTCCCAGTGATCGGCCGGGATTCCCTTCCCCATGATCTTCCCGGTGACCGAAACAAACTGGAGATACAGGTATTCGATTCCCAGAGAATCGATCCTTTCCCTGACTTCCCTGACTTGTTCGGCCCGTCCCGGTGCGTCGACAAATCTCTCGATATCGGTGGCCACAATCCTTCTCCCTCTGCTGGTCAGCAAATCCTGGTCGGCGTTTCGCCCGTCTGAATTCCGGCTTGCATCTAAACCGGGTTCAAACCCGATCCTCACGCCTGATGACGTGAATTGCCTATATTCTCAACCAATATTCAACCTCATTATTCCGATTTGAGCAACATTGTTGCAATTGGTTTGCATTTTGGTCAATAATTGGTTGAGGAGAACCGACCGATGGATGAATTCGAACCCAGACTGCCTGTCACGCGTCCTCGGATCGGTTCCACCGAAGTCGCCGCCACTTTGCGCCGCGCCATCCTGGACGGCGCGCTCCGGCGGCATGACCGGTTGCCAACGGAACGCGAACTCGCCAGCATTCACAATGTCTCGCGTGGAACCGTTCGAGAAGCCGTCAGCCGGCTGCGGAGAGAAAACCTGGTCGAAACGCAACGCGGAAGCGGATCCTACGTCGTTCACCGGACCGATGACGATGATTCCGCCACCGAACTCTTCGCGAATGCCCGCCCCCTCGAACTGGTCGATGCCCGCTTCGCCCTCGAACCGCACATCTGTCGTCTCGTGGTCCTGCACGGGCGGCGGACGGATTTCGGGGCTCTGGACGAACTGCTGGTCTGCATGGAGAACAGTGTCGATGATCCGATCACATTCGCCGATGCGGACGGACAGTTCCACCAGGCCCTCGCCCGGTCGACCGGTAATGCCCTGCTGATCTGGCTGATCTCAAAGGTCAATCTGGTCCGGCACCAGGAAGAGTGGAAACGGATGCGGGAAGCGACGCTCGATAGAAGGACCATTGCCAACTACAACCATCAGCATCGGCAAATCGTCAACGCCATCCGGGCCCGGGAGCCGGAACGTGCCGCGTCGCTGATGAAGGAACATCTCGAAACCGCCCGGCTGTCACTGACGCGCGCCGCTGCCACCTGAGCGGGCCAACCTGTTCGACAGCTTACGGGTCAGACCGGAAGCCTGGTTCGGACTTCACGTCGGTCCATTCGCCTGCAAGGCCCGCCACCCACCGTGCACCGCAATCGGCCTCCTGGATTCGGCCGAATCACGGCGGTCACACATGCGTGTTCCATTTCGCCTCAAGGGCCTCGATCGCGGCAATCCGCGCTTCCGGTTTCGGATGGCTTGCCAGCCAAGCGGGGGGCTGAGAACCGAATCCCGTCAGTGCGTTCAGCTTTTGGAACAGGGATTTCTGGGGCGCGGTTCCGATACCGGATTTCATCAGCAGCGTGGCAGCAAACCGGTCGGCCTCGTATTCGCTGGCCTGCGACAGTCTGGCCGTGAACAGGCTGGTCAGAAATGCGGCGATGTAACCGCCGATGAACGGCACAAACCGTCCGATGACAACATGAACAAGAACGCGAAATGCATTGAGTGCCGCGAAGTCGACCAACCGTTTGCGGGTGTGGCCCAGCGCCAGATGGCCGAGTTCATGGGCCACGACTGTCGACAGTTCCTCGGCTGTCACCTGGCCGAGGTGATACTTGTCCAGAAACCCGCGCGTAATGAACACACGTCCGTCCGCGGACGCCAAACCGTTGATAATCGGCGTTTCGTGAACGAAGACCCGGATTTCTTCAAGATCCAGCGCTCTGGCCATGGTCGCCACGAGGTCCCCGATCCGTCGATCGCCCAGCCGTTTCGACTTTCGGTCAAGCTCCTTGAGTGACCGGCGGGCGGAAAAGAGATAGACGCCAAGCCCCCAGAGTATGGCCAGAAGTATCGGCGCGATCTTCAGTGGTGTCAGCATAGGTCGAATATGGGGATGCAAGTCCCGATTGGCAATCACCTTGTTCCCGGGTGGAACCGGGCGCAAAACGACGCAGGGGTCGGCAGTACCGCCCCGAATTGGCGGACAGGTTGTATGTTCCCGACGAGGAAACGGCACTCGCCGGTTCCGTGCGAAACGGCGAGTCCGCCGTTTACCGGGCCAATACTCGGGTTGCGGACTCGATTCCTTCAAGCGTCAGAGGGAACATCTGACCGTCAAACAGGGACCGGATCATGGAAATTGACCGCGTATGCGGCCAGAGGTCCTCTTGGAGAGGATTGATCCATACACTGTCCGGCCACTGCTCACGTGCCCGTTCCAGCCACAACTGGCCAGGTTCGGCATTGAAGTACTCGCTGGCACCGCCGCGATTGACGATTTCATAGGGGGACATCGACGCATCTCCGACAAAGACGCACTTGTAGTCAGCGTTGAACGTGCGAATGACGTCCCACGTGGGAATCTGTTCGCTCCAGCGACGACGATTGTCCTTCCACACGCCTTCGTAAAGGCAGTTGTGAAAATAGAAATGTTCGAGATGGCGGAATTCCGATCTCGCGGCCGAAAACAATGCCTCAGCCTTACGGACGTGAACGTCCATTGAACCGCCGACATCAAGAAACAAAAGGACCTTGACGGCATTCCGACGTTCGGGCCGGACACGGACCTCCAGGAAACCGTTCCTTGCCGTTGACCGAATCGTTTCCGGCAGATCCAGTTCGTCGTCGGCTCCGTCTCTCGCCCACCGGCGAATGCGGCGCAGGGCCACCTTGATGTTGCGGGTACCGAGTTCCACACCGCCGTCGAGATTGCGGAACTCGCGCCGGTCCCAAACATTGACCGCCCGTTGATGTCGGCTTTCGCCCTGACCAATGCGGATTCCCTCGGGATTGTAACCATGGGCACCGAAAGGCGATGTGCCGACAGTGCCGATCCACCGGTTTCCTCCCTGATGTTCCGCGGTCTGTTCCTCAAGCCGCGCCTTCAACGCCTCCATGAGCGCCTCGAATCCGCCAAGCGACTCGATCGCCTTCATCTCCTCGGGCGTAAAGTGCCGCCCTGCGAGCTTTCGCAGCCAAACGTCGGGAATTCGAGCCTTGCCGGTGGCCGCGATCAGGTCTTCGAGCGAGGCCCCTGCCACGCCTTTGAAGAAATGCGAAAACACCCGATCGAATCGGTCGAAGTTTCGCTCATCCTTCACGAGTGCGGACCGCGCCAGGAAGTAGAATGCCTCTACGTCAAAGTCGACGATTCCGGACGCCAGTGACTCGACAAACGTCAGGTACTCCCGAAGCGAAACCGGAACCCTTGCCGCCCGCAAACTCTCGATGAAGTCCTGGTACACGTTATGCCGACTAGGAGAACTGCCAGCCCGCGGCAACAGAAACGAACAGCGCGACAACCAGGAAGGCCAGCCCATGCACCACCGCATAATGCAGCCTGTCGAGCCGTTCCGCCTTTCGTCTGGCCGCCCGAATCCACCCGAACGCCGCTCCCAGGACAAATGCGGTGATCATGATCATCATCCGGTCTCCTCGCCTGTCGCGCCGGCGCCATTGGGCCACCGCATCACACTGTCGCACCGGCGAACGCGGCACCCGCGGGATCGGAGCGGGTCAATCGAACGTCCAACATTCGCGCTTCCGTGACTGCAGCCGCCGTCACGGGAGATTGTACCGGATGAACGGAGTCAACACCGCAACGTGGTCATACAGGCGGCGGGCACGATCATTGTCTTCAGCCGTCAACCAGTAGACGCCCGACGATTGCGCAGCCTCCGCGTGATGGCCGACCGCAGCTATCAGTTTCGCCCCGATTCCCTGCCCGCGTGCCTTCGGGTCCACGTACAGGTCTTGAAGGTAGCAGCGGTCAGAATCGTCCCAGAACGACCGGTGGTAAAGGAAGTTTACCAAACCGAGACACGCGTCGCCGGAAAACGCCAGACAGGAATACATCGACTCCTCCGAATCCATGATTCGCCTCCATGTGAGGTCGAATTGCGACCTCGGTCGTCCGGTACCGTAGAATTCGAGATAGGCGGTCCACAGGCGATTCCAGGCCGGCCGGTCACCTTCCCGTGCCGGTCTAATGACCAAATTCGTAGCGGATTCGAGGTCCTGCATGAAAGTTCCCTTTCCTATTTCCACCGATTTTGACGGCCACCGTTTCCAGTGCCAATACACCCCCCGACATGTGAGTAAATTAGGAGAGTCTGGCGGTAGGGTTCGATCCAGCCGGATCGTCCTGGTTCACCGGTCCCGCCTCGACAGGAACGCCAACCGTTCGAACAACTGGACATCCTGCTCGTTCTTCAAGAGTGCGCCGTAGAGCTTCGGCAACGCATCGGCCCCATCCCGCCTCAGATCGACAGCGCCGAGATCATCCGCCAGCAGGAGCTTCAGCCAGTCGAGCATCTCGGATGTCGAGGGTTTCTTCTTAAGCCCGGGCGTTTCCCTGATTTCGAAGAACTGTCTCAGCGCTTCATCGACAAGTGACGTCTTGATACCCGGAAAATGCGCATCGACAATCCGCTTCATTACGGCCGTGCTGGGAAACCGGATGTAGTGGAAGAAGCACCGGCGGAGAAAAGCGTCCGGCAGTTCCTTCTCGTTGTTCGAGGAGATGATCACGATGGGACGGTTCCGAGCGCGGACGACATCTCCTGTTTCGTAGACGTGGAATTCCATTCGGTCGAGCTCCTGGAGCAGGTCATTCGGAAATTCGATGTCGGCCTTGTCAATCTCGTCGATCAGGAGAACGGTCTTTTCCCTGGCCTCAAAGACGTGCCAGAGATGACCCTTTCGAATGTAGTTTCGGATGTCGCCAACCCGCTCGTCTCCGAGTTGAGAGTCCCGCAGACGAGAAACTGCATCGTATTCGTAGAGCCCCTGCTGAGCGCGGGTGGTCGACTTCACATGCCATTCGACGATGGTGAGGCCCAACGACGCCGAGACCTGGCGCGCCAGTTCCGTTTTTCCCGTGCCTGGTTCTCCCTTGACCAGAAGGGGTCGCTCCAGCGCGATCGCGGCGTTGACGGCGACCTTGAGATCCGGAGTGACGATGTAGGAATCGGTTCCGTCAAACCGCATTCGGCAGACTCCCTCCTGGAAGAAAGGTTTTCCGCATGGCACGATTGTCTCCGGCTCCTGACATCCCGATTCCAGCCCCACCCAAGCACTTCACGCCCGGCGCCGGCGATGGGCAAATCGACATGCTCACGGAGCCCTTCGGACGATGCCAGGCTTATGGAGAGAATTGCCTAGCGGGTAAAGGCATCCGATTCCCGGTCGACGGACCATCCCGCCATTCGGGCGATAGACAAAACGGCCAACGCAAGGACATGCCCCGCGTTCGAACCACCTCCTGATTTACAGGCTGATTCCGCAAACCGAACCGGTTCACGGACGGTGTTTGTCGCGAAGACAGGTGACTGCCGGGCATAGAGCGTTGCCAGGTTGCGAGGGGATCAGGGCCGTCGGGCGTTCCGCCGCAATGCCGTGTTCCATGACCGTTGATGCGAGATTGCGCGGGTCGCGGAAGAACCCCGGACGGACCCCACGTGGAGGCAACCCTGCCCGATCGCCCGGACGGAATCGGGCGGTCCGGATTCGCTCCGTTTGACAGGTCGGATCGTGTCGTGAGCAATCGGTGGGTCTCGACGGTTTCTCGGGGGTGACATCCACCGGCAACTCGGATAATCGAGCCGCCGTTGAGAGGGTCCATCGCGACTCACGTTTTCTACGTCCTGAAATAGCGAAAGAATTCGAGAAACGATGGAAAAGGCTGTTCTTGATCCGGAGTATCGACCCAGCGAGAACGAAACCTTTATGAATGATCGCCAGCTTGAGTATTTCCGGCGCAAGCTTCTCGACTGGAAATCCGCGCTGCTCGCCGATTCCAAGGATACCATCGTGGAAATGCAGGCGGGCCAACGGAAGCTGTCCGACATCGCCGACAGGGCGTCCGAAGAAACTGACCGGGCGCTGGAACTCAGGACGCGCGACCGCCAGCGAAAACTGGTGACGAAGATCGACGCCGCCCTTCGGAAAATCGACGAAGGAACCTACGGGTATTGCGAGGACACAGGCGATCCCATCTCGCTGAAACGGCTCGATGCCCGGCCGATCGCGACGCTGACTTTGGAAGCGCAAGAACGGCACGAAAGAAAGGAAAAGGTCCACCGCGACGACTGACCGCCGTTCGTGGATTGGGTTGACGAACGGAACTCCGATGAACACCCTGTGCTCGTCAATGGTCCCGGAGGTCGTGGATGCGACAACATATCCGACCGACCGTCGGCATTCTTCAAAATCGAAACGTTGCGTTGCCGGGTCGTAATGCCAATGCCGTCCAGGCTCATCCCTGGGAGGGTTCGCGATGAGCGGTCCGATTGTGGCCGGTGCCAGTGTATCGTCGTCGTCGGGACCAGACGTTCGAGTCGTGAAACGAGGCCGGGAAATCCCCGTTCCACAGTTTCCCGATCGTCCACCGGGTTGACGGTGACGCCGCTTCAACGACGGTTTCCACGGCCTTCAGTATCGCGATTTGAATTGTAGGGTTCCCCTCGAACGTCGAAATGGTCAGCCCGTTCGCCATTTCCTCCGTGCCGACAATAACAACAATCCGAGCAACAGGAATTCGTCACGCTGAATGAGTTGTCTCGGCAGACCCGAGAAGGGCCTTTCGACGAAGACAATTGCGGCTCCCTTTGATGGCCGCGCGCTCAACCAGATCCACATCGCGCCCAAGCATCAATTCCAATTCGAATTTCGACCGGATCATGTCGAACATTAAATGGCGCGCTTTTTCCTGAAACTCGACCTACAGCTCGACATCGCTTTCCCGACAGTACCTGTCATGCAACGTGGAACCGAACAGTGCCAATTCCAAGACTTGCCAGCGTTCGCAAGACGACGTGAGGTCGTCGGATGGCACGCGGAAGAGCACGGTCATGACCCGAACGCACCAGCTAGCATCGATATTGAATTCGGCAGACTTCAATTCCGTGCACGGCGACAGATTCCTGGTTTCCACATCTTGTCGGGAAACAAATGGAACGCAGTTAACATCAGGAGACCGTTCAGTTTTTTCATCCACCGTAGCAATGACCCGTCACCGGTCATGTTTGCCAGCAAAATACACGAGTTTGAAAATGGCATTTTGCCGCACGGGAGTTGCGTTCATCCGCGTTCTTGGCAAGTGCGCCTACGTCGCCTGGGTCAGCAGGACCACAGCGAAACCAACATCAGTGTGGTCCTCGTACTTTTCGATGATCATGCGGCTCAGTTTCGGCCATTCGTCCGGGATGTTCGACCTTAGGCCGGAACTCATCAAACTATTGCGAACCGCTTCGACGATGGGGCACGGATCAAGGCGCTCATGGGTGTTCAGAGAAACGGTCGGCATCTCGAACGAGACCAGTTCTGCAATGCTCTCCCATGAGAGATGCGGATCGCGAGCGCAAGTCTCAGGCTCGGCATTCTAGTCGGATTCGGGCGTGACCGAACCGGCAGTAAGGCTTTTCACACGCTCTTCGCCGGTGTGCACAGCGCGTATGATTCGATGTTCCGTCCGGTCGTGCCACTGCGCCCCTCCACGAAGTCACCATAGGAAACACCACTTTTGTCCCTTGCCGTCGAGCGCTCCCGCGAGTGAAAAAAACGGCCGCCGACTACATCTGATCGCCTGGTGGCAAGATGAATCACAATCCGGTCCCATCGGTCGAGATTCCGACGGTCGGCAAATACAAGGGGAACCAACGCGCTGCCAGTTCCGTGCAGCCCTGCCGAACGCCCGTATTGGAAGATCGTCTCACTTTGACGCGACATTTCTTCGTCGGTGATTCCCGTTTCACGTTCTTTCACTTCACCTGAGACGCTTGCCCGGCGGCAAGTGCAATTTCGCAACGCCAGGCGTGTTCTTGATCCTGATTGACGCTGTCTCAACGTGATCGGCACTCTTGACGGGAAGCGCTTTGCCATCGTCAATTCGCCTGATCTTTCATTTCTGTCTTGGAAAACTCCGGTGAGCCCTGTGTTTCTTCGTCCTTGGCCGTTTTCAAGAATTGCCGGATACGATCAACCTGACGTGGATTTGTTCGAAGGCCCAATTTCGAGCGCCTCCAAAGATAGTCCTCGGCCGTTCGCACCCATTCATTCCGAATCGTCCAATCCAGTTCACGCGCCGTGATCGTTTCGCCAAAGTCTTCTCCGAGGTCACCGCGCGAAATGGCGCCGGCAAGCATGAGACTCGCATCGGTTCCGTAAGCCCGCACCAGCCTCAGTGCCCACGCGCGATCAAGGAACGGATGAGTCCGTTGCAAGTCCCGGACAATCGCATCAACCCCGTCGACAGGAAACGCACCGCCCGGGAGCGGCGCATGGGCCGTCCACGGGTCGCCCATCGATGGAAAGAACGGTTTGACTGTCGCCAGTGCGGCCTCGGCCAGCCGGCGGTAGGTCGTAATCTTGCCGCCATAGACGTTCAGTACAGGCGCTCCCGAGCCGTCAAGCCGCAGGACATAGTCGCGAGTTGTCGCCGCGGCAGAACGCAAACCGTCGTCATAGAGCGGCCGAACGCCCGAATAGCTCCAGACGATGTCGTCACGCATCGTCGGCCGTTTGAAGAACCGTGATACGGAAGCGAGCAGGTAGTCCGTTTCATCGTCACTGCAATGGGGTGGAACGTCGACGTCGGCGTGACTTTCATCCGTCGTTCCGATCAGCGTGAAGTCCTGTTCATAGGGAATCGTAAAGACGACCCGCCCGTCTTCACCCTGCAAGATGTAGCACTTGTCATGGCCATAGAGTTGCCGAACCACGATGTGGCTTCCACGAACGAGTCTGAGCTTTTCAATCGAGCGGACCCCGAGAATGTCATGGGCGACCTGTGAAACCCAGGGACCGCTGGCATTGACGACGGTTCGCGCTCGATGCGTCGAAATCCGTCCATCCTCACCCGTTGTGTTGATTTCCCAGTGGTCGTCGCCGCGGAATGCCGCCGTGACGCGGGTTCCCGTCATGATCCTGGCACCACGCTCCGCCGCGTCGCGGGCGTTCAACACCACGAGCCTGGCATCGTCGATCCAGCAGTCGGAATACTCGAATGCCCGTGTGAAGCGGCCATCGAGCGGAACACCTTCGGGGCTGTCCCGAAGTCGAAGCGATCGAGTGCCGGGAAGGAGGTTTCGGCCAGCCATGTGATCGTAGAGAAGCAACCCGACTCGAATGAACCAGGCAGGTCTCCGACCCTTCATCCATGGAAGGAGGCGGTTGAGCAAACGAGCGGCCGGTGTTTCGTTATCGAATCGCAGGTCGCTATGGACGGGAAGGATGAATCGAAGTGGCCAGGAGACATGAGGCATGGCCCCGAGCAGGATTTCCCGCTCCGCGAGAGCCTCGCGAACGAGTCGGAATTCGAAGTACTCGAGATAGCGCAGTCCGCCATGGAAGAGTTTGGTGGATGCAGACGACGTCGCGGATGCGAGGTCGTTCATTTCGGCTAGGGTCACGCGAAGCCCGCGGCCGGCAGCGTCTCGGGCAATTCCGCAACCGTTGATGCCACCGCCGATGATGAAGACGTCGGAATCGACCGTGAGGTCGTCTTGCCTTTGAATATCGTCAAGTCGGGGCATTTCGAAATGAACGCCAGAATGTGACTCGGCCCAGCCTGACAGTGACCACCGGTCCCGAAAAGTTCTTTGGCGATCGACTCTTCCAGTCCCGGTGCCGAATCCCGGCCTGTCCAATCATGTCGACGCTTGCACGATCTCTTGCATTGTGACGGGACCGACCACTCGCGCCAACGTTGCCGGTGGCACTCACTCGACACCCGTGGAGACGTTTGCCCATCTGCAGCTTGACCCCAGCCTGCCCTTGCGATGCCCAACGGACCCTCTTCGCTGTGGGTACGCAGTCTCCACGGCGCCGCAGGAATCCGCATAGTCGACCAATAGTTTCGAATCAGAAATCGTCGACGGTTCCGGAAATATCGAGGTCCCGACCGAAGCGCCATATTTCCATTGCGGTTCTGAACCGATGCAGAACGGAAAGACGCGGGGAACAACCGAGTCGTTCAACGTAAAAAAATGAGCACCGGGACTGGCTGGCGAGCACGCCGGAATGTAATCGCAGACCACCTGTCGACTTGAGGAATTCAATGTGACCCCTGCACGTACGCGACGTACGGTATCAATGGGAACCCTGTCATTGCTCATCCTCATGGGAAGCATGTGGGGCCTGCAGTTCTCCATGCTGAAGCTCGCGGGCCGCGGCGCGTATTCCGACCTCAGCATTGTCGCCATGTCCCTCGTTCTCCTGTCCAGCGCCTTTTTGCTGGTATCATGGGCGTCCGGCGAACTCTTCCGTCCGACTCGTCGCCAGATTCCATTCTTTGTTGTAACTGCCGTTCTCGGTTACATCCTGCCACTCATCGCGACGCTTCATGCGTCGGACCGGCTCGAAGCCGGAATCATCACGATCGTCGCGTGTCTGGCGCCTGTGGTTACACTTGCGGCGGCACCGACGCTTGCTGCGGAACGCATTTCGCTCAGGCAGGCCTTGGCGGTCGCGCTCGGCTGCGCCTCCGTTTTGATGATCATGCTCCCGGAACTCGACTTCCCCGGACAGGGACGAATCCCCTGGCTTCTTGTCGCCTTGACGATTCCGGTCTGTTACGGGCTGGAATCGGTATATGTTTCCCGGTTCTGGCCCCAAGACTTGACACCACTGCAGCTTGTGACCGGAGAAACACTGGTCGCCACAATCCTGGTTGCCCCGGCCTTACTGTTCTGGGGGGAAGGTTTGCCCAATGTGGCCCAATGGTCGGAATCCGAGACGGGTATCGTGATCTTTGTGGCCGCCGGTGTTATCGAGGGTGTCGCCTATTTCCGGATTATCCAGACAAGCGGTGTCTTGTTCGTCAATTTCGGAACCTTTGTCGGTCTGATCACCGGAGTCCTCTGGGGAATTCTGCTCTTCGGCGAGCGGCATGGCTCGGTCGTCTGGTTGGCGACCGTCGTTCTCGCGGCGGCGCTCATCGTCGTGTTTCGGGACATGGCCCAATCCCGGGGCAACAATCCCTGTCGGCACGGACAAACCCGGTGAAAACCACTTTTCCTGACCGGAACAGTCCAACAACTGGCGCCGGATCAAACACGGACAGCCTACTGCACAACACCAAAGGGGTTGAACGCGAACCCGGAATTGGCCATCGTGACCGGCATTCCGAACTGTTCCTGCGAGAAGGATGACCAGCGGACCCGAGACGATCCTTGAAGTCAACGCCCTGAAGACCGTTTTTCACACGCGGGGCGGAGAGATTCACGCCGTCAATTCGGTCGACTTCTCCCTGAAGCGGGGAGAACTCCTCGGAGTCGTCGGCGAGAGTGGGTCCGGAAAGTCGGTGACAATGATGTCGCTGATCGGGCTGCTGCCCTCACCGCCCGCAGAAATCCGCGAAGGCAGGGTCATTTTTGGAGGCCGCAACATCCTCGGTCTTTCGGAAAGGGAACTCCGGACACTCCGTGGCCGCGATATCGGGTTCGTTTTTCAGGATCCGATGACCTCGCTCAATCCCGTCTTCACCGTTGGCTATCAGTTGATGGAACCGCTCCGCGAACACATGGGCCTCTCGCGCCGACAGGCAGCCGCACGGGCGGCGGATCTTCTTGACCTCGTCGGAATTCCCGATGCACGGCAGCGTCTTTCCGACTACCCTCACCAGTTCTCGGGCGGCATGCGCCAACGGGTCATGATTGCGATCGCCCTCGCATGCGATCCGAAGATTCTCATTGCCGACGAACCGACAACGGCCCTCGACGTCACGATCCAAGCCCAGATTCTGGAATTGATCCGGAAGATCCGGAACCAGCTCGGAATGGCCATCATCTGGATTACCCATGATCTTGGCGTCATCGCCGGAATCGCCGATCGGGTCGTCGTGATGTATGGAGGTCAGATCGTCGAGCAGGCCACTGTCGCGAAGCTGTTTGCAGAGCCCCGCCACCCCTACACGCAGGCGCTCCTGCAGACGATCCCCAGCCTGAGGGGAGCGCGCAACCACCGCCTCAACTCGATCCCGGGACAGCCGCCGATTCTTGCCTTTGCGCCCAGCGCCTGCCCGTTCATGCCGCGTTGCACCCATGCGTTCGACCGGTGCGCCAACGAAAATCCAGCGCGATGGGACCTGGATGAGAGCCACGACGTCGCCTGCTTCCTCGCCTCGAACAACGGGGCTTCCAGTCATGTTTGACGGCGCCCGGCCGAATCCTCTCGTTCGCGTCCGCGGATTGAAAATGTACTTCCCGATTGTTGCCGGAGTCTTCCGACGCAAGGTCGGAGAGGTTAAAGCCGTTGACGATGTTTCCTTCGACATCTTCGAGGGCGAAACGCTAGGCCTGGTCGGTGAATCCGGATGTGGAAAGTCCACCGTCGGCCGTTCCATACTCCGCCTTTATGACATCACGGCCGGGGAAATTTCGATTGACGGCGCCGCCATCGGCCAGATCTCCGGATCAACGCTCCGGCGCATGCGACCTGCGATGCAGATGGTCTTCCAGGACCCGCAGGCCAGCCTCAATCCAAGAATGACCGTCGCCTCCATCATCTCCGAACCGCTCGAAGAACACACAAGTCTGTCTCCGGAAGACAAGCTGGACCGCGTCGGCAGCCTTATGGATTCGGTCGGTCTGAATCGGGATTTCATGAACCGGTATCCGCACGAATTCTCGGGGGGCCAACGGCAGCGAATCGGCATTGCCCGAGCACTAGCGCTGAACCCCCGGTTTATCGTCTGCGACGAACCAATTGCGGCGCTGGACGTTTCTATCCAGGCGCAGGTCATCAATCTGCTTGAAGACCTTCAGGCTGAACTCGGTTTGACCTATCTGTTCATCAGCCATGATCTGTCCATGGTTCGCCACCTCGCCAGCCGAGTCGCGGTCATGTATCTCGGGAAGATCGTTGAGTTGGCACCACGGGACACACTTTATGAGTCGCCACGCCATCCCTACACGCAGGCGTTGCTCTCTGCCGTTCCAGAACCCGATCCGGAACGTGAAGCCCACCGCGAAAGAATCATCCTGAAAGGCGACGTGCCGTCGCCGGCAAACCCGCCCAAGGGTTGCACTTTCTGTACACGATGTCCAAAGGTGATGGACGTCTGCCGGACCGTGCCGCCGGCACCGTCCCTGCTTGGGGACGGACATGAGGTAGCCTGTCACCTGTACCCATCGGGGTCAGGACTCGGCAACGAAACAGGGACCAACACCGAAGCTTGAGGTCTCGAGCGCAACCAAGATACGGAGACGGAAACATGGACTACAGGAGACTTTTTATTGGCTGCGCAGGGGGCGCAGTCTTGGCCCTGGCCGGATCGGCGAACGCTGAACGGGGTGCCGACGGTCACGTCAACATCATCTACTGGCAGGCCGCTTCCATTCTCAACCCGTTTCTCTCGGGCGGAACCAAGGACATTGAGAGTTCGTCAATGGTCATCGAGCCCCTGGCCCGTTACGATCAGGACGGCAACATGGTTCCCTGGCTTGTCGACGAGATTCCCACGGTAGCCAATGGCGGCGTGTCCGAGGATCTGACGACCATTACCTGGGCGATCACTCCGGGAATACTCTGGTCAGACGGAACGCCGTTCACCGCTCATGATGTCGTGTTCACGGCCGAATACTGCATGCATCCGGAAGGCGGCTGTCAGCAGTCAACCAGCTACTCCGACGTGACGAGCGTCGAGGCCCTCGACGACCTCACGGTCAAGGTGACCTTTTCCACGGCCAAGCCATTTCCCTATGGCCCGTTCGTGGGTGCCGAAAGCCCGATTATTCAGAAGGCCCAGTTCCAGGATTGTCTGGGAGCGAAGGCCCCTGAATGCACGGAACAGAATTTCGGGCCCATTGGAACCGGTCCGTTTCGTGTCGTCGAATTCCGTGCCAACGATGTCATTTCGATGGAAGCCAATCCGAACTACAGGGATCCGTCGAAACCTCATTTTGCCACGTTGACATTCAAGGGTGGTGGCGACGCGGCTGCCGCCGCGCGCTCCGTTCTCGAAACCGGAGAGTTCGACTACGCCTGGAACCTCCAGATTGACCCGGCGATCCTCTCGCAAATGGAATCAGCCGGCAAGGGAACGGTGATCGCCGCTTTCGGAACGGCGGTGGAACGTCTGATGGTCAATCTGACCAACCCTTCGCCAGACCTCGGTGACCAGCGTTCGACTGTGAAGGGAGGTCCGCATCCGTTCCTCACGGATCCGGCCGTGCGCCGCGCCCTTTCAGTTGCCATTGATCGAAATCTTCTCTCCGAAGTGGGTTACGGCTCCGCCGGCAAGGCCACCTGCAACGTGCTGCCCGCACCGGCCATCTATGCGTCCACTGCCAATGACGAATGTCTGGTCCAGGACATCGACAAGGCCAACCAGATTCTCGATGAAGCAGGTTGGGCACGAGGATCGGACGGCGTCCGAGCCAAGGACGGCGTCCGGCTGTCGATCCTCTACCAGACCTCCACCAACGCCGTCCGACAGGACACTCAGGCGCTAGTGAAACAATGGTGGGGCGAAATCGGCGTCGAGACGGAACTGAAGAACATCGATGCGTCCGTGTTCTTCGGTGGGGACCAGTCCAGCCCCGACACATTCCAGAAGTTCTATGCCGACATCGAAATGTACACCAACCTGTTCTCGGGAACCGACCCGGAAACCTACATGAACAACTGGACATGCGACGAGATCCCAAGCCCGGACAACAACTGGCTTGGCAACAACATGCCCAGATACTGCAGTTCGGACTATGATGCCCTTGCGTCGGAACTCGGCGGGACAGCCGACCTGGCAGAGCGCGCACGGATTGCAAAGGCGATGAATGACCTGCTTATGAAAGACGGTGCGATGATTCCCCTGATCCACAGGGGCCGCGTTTCGTCGCACTCGAACGCGCTTGGCGGTGTCATCCTGAATACCTGGGACAGCGAGCTCTGGAACGTCGCTGACTGGCACCGGCAATAACCGCTGCCGACAATGCTGCTCCGATCCTGATCGGAGCAGCATCCCACCACCGGCCATGATCTCTCGGCTCGATTTTCGATGCTAAATTACACCATCCGCAGGCTTCTGTTCACCATACCGGTGCTGCTGTTCATCAGCTTCATTGTCTTTTTGCTTCTTGATCTGGCACCGAACGATCCAACCGGCAACCTGCCGCTCACGATACCTCCAGACGTCAGGGAAAGAATCCGGCAATCACTCGGATTGGGCGAACCGATTCACGTCCGCTACTTCCTGTGGTGCGTCCAGTTCTTCGTCAACGAGCCCCTCAACATTCTCGAACAATGGACCGGCCTTCAGTTCGGTAGCGGCGACAGGCTGCGCGTTCAGAGCTGGGCGACACGTTCGCCGGTTGTCGACCTGATCGTCGAACGCATGCCGCAGACACTCTGGGTCGTCGGCATGTCTTATGTGGTCGGAATCATCATCGCCATTCCGATCGGCGTGATTTCCGCCTACCGCCAGTACAGCTGGTTCGATCAAGCAGGTACCTTCGTGTCCATGGTCGGGTTTTCGGTTCCGACCTTCTTTACCGGCGTCTTGATGATCGTGGTGTTCTCGGTCCACCTGGACTGGTTTCCGTCCATTTACGATACGACCCATCGGGTGACCGACTGGCAGAGTTTCTGGTTCCAGGTTCGGCAAATGATCATGCCGGTTTCGGTCCTCGCCCTCTTCAACGCCGCCCAGATCAGTCGATTCATGCGGGCATCCATGCTTGACAATCTGAGCCAGGACTACGTGAGGACGGCGCGGGCGAAGGGTGTCCGGGAGCCCGTGGTGCTCCTGGTTCACGTTCTCAGGAATTCCCTGATTCCCGTGGTCACTGTCATTGCACTCGGCATTCCTCAGGTGTTCGGAGGCGCGATCATCACTGAGCAGGTGTTCAAGGTAAACGGACTCGGCCAATTGCTGATCATCGGAATTCAGGGTGCGGACATTCCCCTGGTCCAGACGCTGACCTTCATTTTCGCGGTACTGATCGTCTTCTTCAATCTCATCGCTGATCTGCTTTACGGCATTCTTGACCCGAGAATTCGCTATGAGTGAACAGGCGACCGCACACCGGCCCCGGAGCAGTCATGCGCGTTCCCAGTGGTTTGATGTCCTCGACCAGTTCCTGACCCACCGGGGGGCCGCCCTTGGCATGATCTTTTTCGTGCTTGTCTGCGTTGCCGTTACCCTGGGCCCCGCACTCTGGACGCTGGATCCGAACACAATCGACATCCGCGCCAAGAACCAGGGACCGACACTTCTGCACCCGATGGGAACCGACCAGCTTGGGCGCGACACCTTTGCCCAGGTTCTGGCCGGAGGCCGGGTGTCGCTGGCTGTCGGCGTCACCGCCATGCTTCTGTCGTTGGTGCTCGGAACCCTGGTTGGTGTCATTGCCGGTTTCTTCAGACGGTTTGACGGGCCGCTGATGCGGCTGACAGACCTGTTTCTCGCCTTGCCGCTGCTACCGCTTCTTCTTGTCATCATCATGCTGTTCCGTGACACGCTTCGGGCGGCCTTCGGCCCGGAAACGGGGATATTCATACTGATCGTGTTCGTGATCGGGATCACCAGCTGGATGCAAACCGCCCGGATCGTCAGAGGCGACGTGTTGGCGCTGAAGGAACGGGAATTCGTTCTGGCGGCCATGTCGATCGGAACGCCGTCGCGGCGGTTGATCCTGCGACACATCCTGCCGAACGTCCTGTCTCCGATCATGGTTTCGGCGACGCTCGGGATCGCCAACGCTATCATCACGGAGTCGGCGCTGTCTTTCCTTGGACTCGGCTTCCCGTCGGACTTCCCGACCTGGGGAAGACTGCTCTTTGACAGCACGAATTTCATGACCCTCAACCCGGAACGCGTGATCTGGCCCGGATTGGCCATTTCGCTTACGGTTCTCAGCGTCAACTACATTGGCGACGGATTGCGGGATGCGCTGGACCCGAGAATTCGTGGACGCTGACCGCAGTCCAACCGGCGGAGGACCACTGCCAAGCCTTCCAGCCGCATCCGTTCCCGTCATTCCAACGCATCAAAGTGGAGCGGGCGATGGGAATCGAACCCACGTCTTCAGCTTGGAAGGCTGTGGCTCTACCATTGAGCTACGCCCGCGCACGAGAGTCCAGATAGGAGACCCCCCCAGCAAAGACAAGGGGAGTTTTCTCCGGGGCCGTTCGACTACGCGTTTGTCGCCTTGACGGGCGACCGGACAACACTCACCTCGGAAAGGACTCCGGCATCGCTGTTCCGAGCGCGGTGTCGGAAGAGATGGCAACGACTCTCCTGTGTACGGGATTCCGGACGCTCCGCGGGATGCGATGCGAACCGTCGCAATGTCCTTGGCGGCTTCGGGGATTCGGGTCTGGAAGCCGCGTCTTTACAAATGCCCCTGCCCCACCCACGATACGGCTTACACTCATCTGCAACACCCCCGACCGCGATCAGCCCGAAGGCAAGAAAGTTGTTGACGTCTTGAAAGAAAATAGAAAGGGAGAAGCCGATGAACGCATTGATCCGCCGGGGTCAAGAGCGTAGATCAGTGGGTCAAGAGCAACAGAGGACACGAAACCAATAGCCCGTCGCCCCCACCACGCGCCTCCTCCGCGCGACTCCGGAAACCGCGTCAACGAACGCATCACCGCCCCCGAAATCCGACTGATAGGACCTGACGGCAACAACGTCGGGATCGTACCGCCCGAACACGGACTGGAACTGGCCAATCAGGTCGGCCTTGATCTCGTCGAGATCTCGCCGACCGCCAATCCGCCTGTCTGCAAAGTCATGGACTACGGAAAGTTCAAGTACGAACGGCAGAAGCGGGAGTCGGAGGCCAAAAAGAAGCAGAAGACCATCGAGATCAAAGAGGTCAAGTTCCGCCCGAATACGGACCACCATGACTTTGACGTCAAGATGCGAAATGTCATGCGGTTTCTCGATAATGGTGACAAGGTCAAGGTCACCATGCGGTTTCGCGGACGCGAGATGGCCCATCAGAACCTGGGGCTGGCCGTTCTCGACCGAGTCGCCGAAACCGTCGGAATCGCCGGAAAGGTGGAAATCATGCCGAAACTTGAAGGCCGGCAAATGGTGATGGTTATCGGGCCCAGCCGCTTGGGGCTTTCGTTGAAGTAAGTCTCCTGATCAGTGCTGTGCTGCCAGGAAAGGACTCCAGTCGACACGAACGGCATCCTTTTGACGGGCGAGGGCTTCTACCGGTTCGTCGCCGAACCTGATTCCAGGTCGATAACGGTTGTCCGTCGATTTACAAATGCATGACCATGGCAGACCTGATCGGAGCGGCAAATTTCCGACTGTCAATCACCGGAAACAAATTCAGGGGCTGGCCCTCCCGGTTTCGAGTCTTGAGGTTCGATCTTGGCGGGACGGGAACTATTGGCGCTCAGGCTTGACTGTTACCTCCGTTCTGAGCGCTGTCCGATCAGCCATCGATTGGACGGCCATTTCGGCGCGGAAGGCGCCCGCGAACAGATTGTCGATCCCGCGATGTTCCCGGAACTGTCTGTCCTATCCCCGCAAAGTTCGGATTGATGCCCGGCAAGCAGGGGCTTAACCTGATGTCATGAGCGAGTTTGTCGGACGGCAATGGCATGACATGGGAGGACAGGACGCCGGGCCTGTCGTCAACGAAGACCATGACTTTGCCTTTTGGGAAAAACGTGTCGACGCGCTGATGGTCATTGCCAGCGGCACCGGCCGGTTCAGTGTCGACCAACTTCGTCGGGTCCTTGAAGACATGGGTGAATCGGCTTTCGAAACCATGAGCTACTACGAACGCTGGATCGCGGCCATCAACCGGGTGCTCATTGAGTCCGGCATCTACACAACGGAGGAACTGGCCAGAAAGCTCTCGGACGTACGCGCCCGCGGGACGACCTACGGTGACTGTTGCCAATCCGAAACCGGCTGACCGGGTGCGTGTGCGTGCCGATTCACCGCCGGGTCACGTCCGGACGCCCTGGTATCTGCGTGGCAAGACCGGAATTGTCGAACGCTGCCTCGGACCGACCCTGAACCCCGAACAACTCGCCTATGGCCTCCCGGCGAATTCGGTCAAACTCTACCGTGTCCGGTTCACCATGGCTGAGATTTGGGGCGAATACTGCGAAGCCCCGAACGATACGCTCGACGCCGAGGTATTTTCCCATTGGCTCGAACTCGAGGAGACCGGACGTGCCTCATGATCCCCCCGAGACCGAAAGTCCGTCCCATGGTGCGCACGTTGGACATCTCGACGATTTCCACACACCGCTGACCTACTGGCAGACCCTCGAGATCGCAGTTCGGGAACTGCTGATCGAAAAGGGGATCACGACCGGTGCCGAGATTGCCGCCGCAATTGATTCCATGGATCGCCGGTCGCCGGCTGACGGAGCCCGCTTGATCGCGAAAGCCTGGATCGACGACCGGTTTCGGCGGAAGCTGCTTGCAGACGGCAGCGCCGCGATGACGGAATTCGGGCTCAATCCGGCCGGTTTGCGCCTTCTGGCTGTCGAGAACACGCCCGGAATCCACAACGTCATCGTCTGTACACTTTGTTCCTGTTACCCGCGCAATCTCTTGGGATTGCCTCCGGACTGGTACAAGGAACGGGCCTACAGATCCCGGTTGGTCAGAACGCCACGCGTCGTCCTGGCCGAGTTTGGACTTGAACTGCCGGCCGAAACAACGGTCCGCGTACACGACAGTACGGCTGACATGCGCTACATCGTCATTCCTCAACGTCCGGCCGGAACAACCGACATGACCGAGGATGAACTGGCCGGGCTGGTCACGCGGGATTCGATGATCGGAGTTTCCAGGGCCAGCAGTCCACGGGGCTTCCGTGAATGAAGCGCTGGAACGCCTTGACGCCCTTCACCCGGGGCGCCGTCATGATGCTGGGTGCGATTCTGGTCTTTTCAATGATGGATGCGACGGCAAAGTACCTAACCGATCGGCATCATGCGATGCAGGTGGTCTGGGCGCGCTACACGTTCCAGTTGATCTTCGTGTTCATGATCGCCGCCCCAAGGCTCGGGCCTTTGCTCCGGACGCGTTTTCCGATCCTGCAAATCGGACGATCGGCATTCCTGTTCCTCGCAACCATCTGTTTTTTCTCTTCATTGCCCCATCTGAAGCTCGTGACCGTCATGGCGATATTCGAGGTGGCGCCTTTGATGATATGTCTTTTCGCCTACCTGTTTCTCGGCGAACGTGTCGGCTGGAGGCGATGGATTGGGGTCCTGATCGGATTGTTCGGAGCCCTGATCATCATCCGCCCCGGAAGCGAAGTCTTCGAACCGGCGGCCCTTTTGCCGGTTCTCGCGGCAACATTCTTCGCTGCCTACGCCGTCTCGACCCGGTATCTGGGACGGGCGGAACATCCCTGGACGAGTTTCCTTTACACGGCATTGATCGGAACGATCGGTGCCAGCCTTTGCGTCCCCTTTTTCTGGACGACGCCGTCATGGCAGGACGCACTGATGATGTCCGCTCTCGGGGCCGGGGCCGGATTCGGTCATCTGATGCTGATCCGGTCCCTGCTCCTCGCTGACGCATCGGCTCTCGCGCTCTTCACTTACAGCAGCCTGATCTACGGCGCGACCTGGGGATTTCTGATCTTCTCAGAAGTGCCGGACGTGTTCACCGTCAGCGGTTCGGTCGTTATCGTCTCGGCGGGCGTCTTTGTTTGGTACCGGGAAAACCGGGCGAACCGGGCTTCCATGGTATCATCGAAGCCCGTGACTCACTCGACACCGGCAACAGCCGCGAAAACGGCTCAATTGGCGACGCGATCCGGAACCGGAAGCGATTGAACGGTCACGGCCAAACGGAGAAATCCGCTCGCAGTCATCGACGCATTCGGTCTTCGTGGAAATCCGGAAGCAGGTTCCGGCAGCGCGCGGCAAGGGTCAGCCGCCGGTCAGTCGAGGTGCCGAACCCCAAAAACTTGGCCCGTGTCCCTTTCTTGAAGAATCACGGCAAGCTGGACTTCCGGATTGAACCCTGCGAACTGCCCCTCCCAGCTTTTCCCGTCCCATCGCGTCAGCCGCTTCCAGGACTCGACCACATTGACGTAGCGTATGTTTCGGCCGTGGTTTTCACCCCGTTTGATGGCAACAGGCACGACGGGCACGACTTCCGCGGCATATAGGCTGCAAGGAGCAGTTCGCGAGCAGACAACGGCGCTGTCCCGCTTCGGAGCCATGCGGACGAGCAGTCTTTCGCCATCCCGTTCCGCTTCCAGCACGACAGGATCAGGCTGATCGCGAAGCGCCGCAATCGCTGCGATCACCCGGCTTTTCTGAACTCCGGCAAACTGGGCATTGCCCTGGACAATCATCTGCGGAGTCACGAGGCGGTATCGGCTCTTGAGACGCTCGTTGTAAGCGCTCTGACGCTGGGAGAATTCGGCGAGTGCGAGAGTGTCAGGCCAACCGAGGTAGTCCCAGTAGTCGACATGCATTCCGAGCGCGACAACACCGTCGAGATCGGCAAGTTCAATCAAAAAGTTGTCTGCCGGCGGGCAGGAGGAACACCCTTGGCTGGTAAAGAGTTCAACAAGGACCGGCCTTGCGTGAGCGGGCTGGTACACGGCGGAAACCAGGAGCCAGGCGCAACTCAGCACTATCAGCCTTCGCATGTCAGTCCACCCCATATCGCAAAACCGCACCGTATGGCGCCCGCACGACACTGCACATGCGGGCGAGATGACACCAGTCAATTCCTCGTGAGCAGGGAGGCGTTCGGCCCGAAATTCACCCAGATCCGAGTCCCGGCTCGGTTACGGGAACGGGTTGGAAACGGACAAACGTCCGTTATCGGGTCTCCGCGAGATTGCGAAGAACATAATGCAGAACCCCTCCGTTCCGTACGTAATCCGTCTCGACTTCGGTGTCGATCCGGCACAGGAGAGTGAGAGTCCGTATGTCGCCGTTCGCGTAGGCAAACGACGCCTTGACCTCGGAACGTGGCGTAACCCCACCCGAAAGTCCGGTAATCGACACCGATTCTCCACCCGTGAGATCCAGTGACTTGCGGGTCACGCCTTCGGGAAATTCCAAGGGAATGACGCCCATGCCCACGAGGTTGGTTCGGTGAATCCGTTCAAAACTTTCGGCGATCACCGCCCGGACCCCGAGAAGTGCGACGCCTTTCGCCGCCCAGTCGCGCGATGAACCGGCACCATACTGGGCGCCGGCAACGACGACCAGCGGCGTGTCCTGTTCGGCCCAGGCGATTGCCGCATCGTAGACCGGCATCTCGCTACCGTCCGGCCCCCGCGTGAATCCGCCTTCGACGCCATCAAGAATTTCGTTACGGATCCGGATATTGCCAAAGGTGCCACGGACCATCACCTCATGGTTGCCTCGCCGGGATCCATAGGAATTGAACTCACGCTGTGGAACCTGTCGTTCGATAAGATAACGGCCAGCAGGCGTCGAATCGCGGAAGGATCCGGCAGGTGAAATGTGATCCGTCGTCACCATGTCGCCGAGGAGCATCAGGATTCGGGCACCTGTAATATCCGTAATCTCCCCGGGTTCGGGAGCGATCGCCTCGAAATAGGGAGGCTTGCGGACATAGGTCGAATTCACCGGCCAGTCATAGGTCTCATCGCCGGTCGTCAAGATCTGACGCCATTTTTCGTCACCGGTGAAAACCTCTGCATATTTTCGCTTGAAGGCTTCCCGCGTCACCGTCCGGTCAACAATTTCGGCAATTTCCGCCGACGAAGGCCAGATGTCCCGGAGGAATACCTCACGCCCGTCCCGATCCCGGCCGACCGGTTCCCCGGTGAGGTCGATGCGGATATCGCCGGTCAGCGCATAGACGACGACCAACGGAGGCGACGCCAGGTAATTGGCCCGAACATCCGGTGAGATCCGTCCCTCGAAATTCCGGTTTCCGGAGAGGACCGAGACGGCGACAAGGTCGCCGTCGTTGACAGCCGTGCTGAGAGTTTCGGAGATCGGTCCTGAATTGCCGATGCAGGTCGTGCAACCGTAACCAACAAGGTTGAAACCAAGCGCATCGAGATCTTCCTGCAGGCCGGACGCATTAAGATAGTCCGAAACCACCTGGGATCCCGGCGCCAATGACGTCTTCACCCAGGGTCGGGAGGTGAGGCCCAATGCCCGCGCCTTGCGCGCCACCAGCCCGGCCGCAACCATCACATATGGATTCGATGTGTTGGTACATGAGGTGATCGAGGCAATCACGACCTTGCCCGATGACATGGTGAAGGGTTCTCCCTCAACACGAACCTCCTTGTCGAGGGGCCGTCGGAAATTCTCCTGCATCTCCCGCTCGAAAGCCACCTTCGCGTCGGACAGCGGGACGAAGTCTTGTGGCCGCCTGGGGCCGGAGATCGCCGGGACGATTGTACCCATGTCGAGTTCGAGCGTGTCCGAATAGACCGGATCGTAATCGCGGCCTCGCCAGAGGCCGTTCTCCTTCGCATACGCCTCGACCAGCGTGATCCGGTCCCGGTCCCGCCCGGAAACTTCGAGATAGCGAAGTGTTTCACTGTCAATTGGAAAAAAGCCGCAGGTAGCGCCGTATTCCGGCGCCATGTTGGCAATGGTCGCGCGATCGGCGAGTGGCAGCCGGTCAAGCCCGTCGCCGTAGAATTCGACGAACTTGCCGACGACGCCTTTCTCGCGAAGCAATGCAACCACCTTCAGCACGAGATCCGTGGCTGTCGTGCCCTCGACCATTTCGCCAGAGAGCCGAAACCCGACAACGTCCGGAATCAACATCGATACCGGCTGGCCGAGCATCGCCGCTTCGGCTTCGATCCCACCAACACCCCATCCGAGGACGGCGAGTCCGTTGACCATGGTTGTATGGGAATCGGTCCCCACCAACGTATCGGGAAAGGCGATCCGCCGACCGTCCCCGTCCGCGTCCACCCAAATCGTTCTCGCCAGGTACTCGAGATTCACCTGGTGACAGATTCCCGTGCCCGGCGGCACGACCCGAAAGTTCCGAAAGGCCGCCTGCCCCCACTTGAGGAACGTGTAACGTTCAAGGTTGCGCTGGTATTCGCGGTCGACGTTGATCTGGAATGCCCGGGGATTTCCGAATTCATCGACCATAACCGAATGATCGATGACGAGATCGACCGGCGTCAGAGGATTGATCCTGTCCGGGTCACCGCCCAACGATCGAATTCCGTCCCGCATGGCTGCGAGATCAACGACAGCGGGGACTCCCGTGAAGTCCTGCATAAGAACCCGCGCCGGCCGGTAGGCGATCTCGCGAGCGTTCCGGCCTCCGTTTCGGATCCATGAATCGAACGCCTGAATGTCGTCGACGACAACGCTGGTGCCATCCTCGAAGCGGAGCATGTTCTCGAGAACCACATTCAGGACTGCCGGAAGACGGGAGAATTGCCCCAGACCCGCGTCTTCGGCCGCGCGGATCGAGAAGTAATCGACAGTCTCCCGCCCGGTATCTAGCAATCGCCGTGTTCCAGAACTGTCATGACCGACCGATACAGCCATATCGTTCTCCTCTTCGCACTCCCGTCATCGAACGCCTTGCTATGCATCAGCGCACCAAGCGTTTCAAGGGATACCCCTTCGGTCAATCGTGACAACCGGTCGGCGCATTGCACAATCCCGCGTCCAGCCGTGTCTGCCAGTACCGGAATTCCGGACCGCCACGGGGCCGGTCCACGGCCCCGGAACCGCCCGAATTCCGACGCCCGCCATATCAAGAAGCAAGTCCGGCCGTCCTGGGGGCCCGAAGTCCGCAAGGTCCACCGCCTGCAGGACGGCGGTCGGATAGTGTCTCTCGTCACCGCAGGATTCCATGTTCCCCCATTGGCCTGCGGGTTGTTCTCGCGGACGGTTGCAGGCGCATGTCTTCGAATTCAGAGTGAAACGTTCAATCCTGATGGTCGGTCGGAGCATCGCCCGGCTGAAATGGATCCAAACGTCAACACGCTGCGGGGCTCATCCCCTGCCGGCCATCTGTGCCGGCGACATCACCATTGCGAATTTCACGAACGATCTCGACCGGACGCGGGCACTCTTGCCGGGAAACGGCCTCCGCCAGATCCAACAAATGTTCGAAAACAGAGGCAATCTGGCGGACAAGGGTTCATGAAAACGGACAGGTCTGAAGCCCGTAACCAGGACGGACGTCCGGAGTTGGGAATGATCTGTGTCGCGCAATTGGGATGTCCGGTCACCGAAAAATCGGCAATCCGATCACGAATGCAAAGTACGGTCGGTTCCATGGCCTCGAGGATGAGATGCCATCGCATCGAATTCAGTGGGAAATGTCGCCGAGATGCATGAATTCGCGGAAGGCTGCGGCCGCATGGTTCAGTTCGACATTGGCAGCCCACGCCAACCCGACATCCATTGTCGGCACGTTTTCGGCCAACGACGTCACTTCGACTCTTCGGCCATCGAGTGACCACTGACGATAGACCATGTCTGACAGTATCGTTACCCCCATACCGCCCGCGACCAACGACCGGACCGCCTCCAGCGACGAGGTTCGGAAGATCGTATTGGGCCGGTAGGCAGTCTTGTTCCAGTAACGCTGCGCCGTGTTGCTGGCCTCGTCCACGGTCAGCATGATGTAAGGCTCTCGCGATACATCGGCCAGCGTAATCGTGCTTTGCGACAGAAGCGGATGAAGCGTCGGCAACCAGAGTCGTCGGCGCGACTGCATCAGGGTTTCAAATTTCAAACCCTCCTGATCGATAATGTTGGACGTCAGTAGCACAGCCAGATCGAACACGTCCGAGACCAAACCGTCCTCGATCGCATCTCGCGGCGCTTCGGTCAGCTGCAGGCCGACGCTGGGAAAGGACCGTTGAAACCTCTCGAGAAAGGGAGGAATGTAATAGCCGGCAACCGTATACGTCAGCGCCAACCGGAGCCGCCCCCCAACATCATCCCGTTTTCGGCGCGGCGCCTGGACCGCCTCGTCCACCGCTCCCATGATCCGGCGGGCGTGGTCGAGAAAGATCTTGCCTTCATACGTCAGTGAAACGCCACTGCCGTGACGGACAAACAGGAGCGTGCCGACGGTCTCCTCAAGCTGCTTTATGGCCGTAGTCAACGCGGATTGAGATACGTTGAGTTCCTTGGCGGCGCGCGAGATCTGTCCGGCGTTGGCAACGGCTGTGAAATAGCGGATCTGGCGCAAGGAGGGTTGTTTCATTATTTGATATCCGGGATTGTTTTTTTGAATTTTTTGCGATGCAGTTTAACTTCTCTCTTCCCCCATCGCAAGGAGTAATCCGCTGACCTAGGTTAAAAAATTCTTTCAATTACAATTATATATTCTCGAGTCGAGTGCTGGCTACAACGGCCGCTCTCCAGTTGCTTCTGAATATTTTCATATCATTTTTTCAGAATGAAATGACATATTATTCGTATTTTACAATTTTACGAATCGCATTCACACTTCCTGCAGTTCGCTTTGACAGCGGCGCACATTCGAAATCCGACCTTGGGAGGAAGACATGAAAACGTCACACAAACGGTCGCCGGGCTCTGCCGTAGCGGCGCTGGCGCTGTGCTTCGGCACTAACGTGCAGGCCGAAAGCTGGTACCCTTACACAGTCGAGGTCTGGGACCCCCCGTTCGACATGTCCAGCCCACGTTCCAGCCTGGACTACGTGCCGCTGGAGAAAGCCAGCCAGAAATGGGATCTCTGTATCTCTTTTCCGCACATGAAGGATGCGTATTGGCTGGGCGTCGACTTTGGCGTCGTCGACGAGGCGCGGCGTCTTGGCGTTGCAGCCACCGTCGTTGAAGCCGGAGGCTATACCGAACTCAACACACAGATATCGCAGATCGAAGACTGCGTTTCGGCCGGAGCCGATGCGGTGATCATCGGGGCCATTTCCTTTGACGGTCTGAACAACCTCGTCGGCGAAATCCGGGCAAGGGACATCCCGGTGATCGACGTGATCAACGGCATGTCGTCGACTCAGCTTTCAGCCAAATCGCTGGTCTCCTTTGGAGAGATGGGGGCAAAGGCAGGCGAATACCTGGCCAGTCAGCACCCCGCCGGAGGCGACACGGTCAAGGCCGCATGGTTCCCGGGACCCGCGGGAGCCGGTTGGGTCGAGGCGGGCAACGCGGGCTTTGCAGGTGCAATCGAGGGCAGCGCCGTCGATCTGGTCGACACCAAGTACGGTGATACCGGCAAGGAAGTGCAGGCCAAGCTGGTCGAGGATACCCTCGAGACACATCCCGACCTCGACTACGTTGTCGGAACGGCCGTGACGGCCGAGGCCGCCGTGCCGATCCTGCGTTCACGAGGGTTGACCGATCAGGTCAGGGTGATCTCGTACTATTACACGCCTGGCGTCGACCGCGGCATCGCGCGCAGCCAGATTCTTGCCGCGCCAACCGACTCGACTGTGATCCAGGGCCGAATTGCCGTCGACCAGGCCGTGCGCATTCTCGAAGGCATGGACTATGTCAAACACGCAGGTCCAGCGCTCTACGTGGTGACACAGGAAAACCACGGCGAGTTCGACCCGTCGTCCACTCTGGCTCCGGATGGGTTCCGTCCGGTCTTCATTGTTGAATAAGGTAAGGGCTGGCCATAACCTCGACCGCTTCAGCACTCGAAAACGATGGCACCTCGCCCGGAATGGGCGAGGTGTTGATCGCAACACGCTCCGTCACCAAGGACTATCCGGGGGTGCGGGCACTGGATTCGGTCGATTTCGATCTCCGCGCGGGTGAAGTGCATTTGCTCTTCGGAGAGAACGGAGCCGGCAAGTCAACACTGATCTCGATCCTCGCCGGAGCCGTCAGGCCCACTTCAGGAACGCTCTACTTCAGGGGCAGACAGGTCTCGCTCCATTCGGTGCATGACGCACGCGAACTGGGCATATCGGCAGTCTTTCAGGACTTCTCCCTGATTCCACAGATGGCTGTAGAGGAAAATCTCTTTCTCGGTGCGGAACCGAGAAAGGGCGGCTTCCTGAACCGACGGAAAAGTCGCGAGCAGGCGCGCGAGATTCTGGACGGCCTTGGTTTCCGCATCGATCCGGCGGCGCGTGTTGATCGCCTGACGCGTGCGGAACAGCAAATGGTGGAGATTGCCAAAGCGTTCCGATCCGATCTGTCGGTGCTGATCCTGGATGAGCCGACCGCATCACTCACGAACCACGAAACCGATCAGCTTTTCGGGTTGATCGGTGAGTTGAAGGCACGCGGCATCGGCATTGTCTACATCACCCACCGGATTGCGGAGATTCGACGGATCGGCAATCGGATCACCGTGCTGCGAGACGGGCGATACATCGACACTGTGGATGCGCGGGAAGCGACAGAGGACGGCTTGGTTCAACTGATGACGGGTCGCGAGATGGGCAAGATCTTCCCTGCACGGATCGCACGACCTGCGGGTGACCCGGTGTTGTCGATCGAAGACCTCACGACCCGTGACGGCGCGGTCCGCGGCGTTTCGCTTGAGGTGCATGCAGGCGAGATCGTGGGGCTGGCCGGCCTGGTCGGCTCAGGCAAGTCCGAGTTGCTTCAGGCAGCATTCGGCACCAGGCCGGTCGCCGGAGGGCGGGTGTGGTACCTTGGTCGGGATACCACAGGCCAAGGGCCCAAACAGAACATTCGGGGCGGCTTTCTCTACTTGCCCCCCGACCGGCGCACCGAGGGGCTGATGATGATGCGGCCGGCGCGCGAAAACGTGGCGCTGGCCGCGCTGGACATCAGGCCGTTTTCCAGTGGCCCGGTGCTGACCCCGGGCCGTGAACGACGTGCAGTCGCTGAACTGGCTGATCGAATGAACCTGCAGCCTCGGCAGATCGAGCGGGCAGCAGACCAATTTTCGGGCGGCAATCAGCAGAAGGTGATGCTGGCCCGCAGCCTCACGCGAAACTTCCGACTGATCGCCTTTGACGAACCGACTGTCGGCGTCGATGTCGGGACCCGCGCAGCAATTTACGAATTTCTCGTAGATCTCGTGCGGCAGGGCGCGGCGATCGTCCTCATCTCGTCTGACCTGCCGGAAATCCTTCACCTCTCCACTCGGGCCTACGTGTTCTACCGCGGCCGAGTGCAGGCCGAACTCCACGGGACAGGCCTCACCGAAGAAACGGTTCTCGCGAATTTCTTTGAAAGGGAGGGAGGCTGATGGCGGAGGACAAAGCTACCGGGAACGCCGCGATTCTCGTTCTCAAGCGGGCCTTTGTCAGACTGGGGATTTTGCCCTTCTTGCTGCTGGCCGCACTGGTGATCTTCACGCTGATGTCCGAGAACTTCCTGACTCTACGCAACGTGACAAACGTGCTCAGGCAGTCGGTCTACCTTACGATCGTCTCCATCGGGCAGATGCTGGCACTGCTGACTGGCGGGTTCGACCTGTCGGTCGGCACGATCCTCGCGCTGGCGTCGGTGGCTGGAGCAATGGTCATGGCCGCTGTCTACGCTGCGATGCCTGAGGCCGTCTGGCTTTCAATATCTCTCGGCTGTCTCGCAGGTATCGCGGCAGGGACTTCGATCGGCGTGATGAACGGCGTGGGTGTGGCATTTTTCAATGTTTCGCCCTTCATGATGTCGCTGGGAATGGCATCGGTCGGGTTCGGCATTGCGCTCTATCTGACGGGTGGCGTGCCCGTCTACGGAATGCCCGTCCAGTTCGGTGACACATTCGGATTCGGAAACCTCTTTGGGTTTCCCACCCCGGTACTTGTGGTCGCCTTTCTGGTGCTGGCGCTCTACGTCTTCCTTTACCGCACGCCCTTTGGTCGGCATTTCTACGCCGTGGGCGGCAATCTCAGGGCGGCATCACTCTCCGGGATCAACACGCGCGGCATACTGTTCCTGACGTACGTGCTCTGCGCATTCTTCGCTGCTGTGGCAGGAATGCTGCTGACCGCTCGACTGGACACCGGCGAAGCCAATATCGGCGCTTCGATGCCGCTGGAGTCGATTGCTGCATGCGTCATTGCCGGGGTCAGCCTGCGCGGAGGCGTAGGGCGGCTGGAAAATGTCGTTCTTGGTGCACTCTTCATTGGTCTGGTCCAGAACGGGATGAACCTCGCCCGGATCGAAAGCTATTTGCAGACGGTCGTTCTTGGCGCGCTGCTGATCTTGGCGGTCGTCGCCGACCAGATCCGGCTGAAATACGTGGCGACTCTGAAGGACTAGCGGAGAAACGCCATGCAGGTGGATATCAACTGCGACATGGGCGAAAGCTTCGGCCTTTACCGGATGGGCGACGATGCAGCCATCATGCCCTTTATCACTCAGGCCAACGTTGCCTGCGGCTTTCACGGATCCGACCCCAATCACATGCGCAGAACAGTTGCCCTAGCCAAACAGCACGGGGTCAAGGTGGGCGCGCATGTCTCGCTGCCCGACCTGGCGGGGTTCGGGCGGCGAGAGATGAAGATCGACCGCCAAGAGATGGCCAACATCATTCTTTATCAGATCGGCGCGCTCAATTCGTTCCTGAAACTCGAGGGGCTGGCGCTCTGCCACCTCAAGCCGCATGGAGCCCTTTACGGCATGGCGGCCCGGCAGGAACATATTGCCGAGGCCGTCGCCGATGCTGCTGCGGTCTATGGCGTGCCGGTCACCGGAATGACCGGAACACTGCATGAAGAGGTCTACATTCGGCGCGGCGTAGGCCTGATGCCCGAATTCTTCGCAGATCTGGACTACGATGACGACGGTGAGTTGATCATCACGCGCGAACATGTCGCTGTTGCGCCCGAGCTTGCCGCAAGCCGCGCCGTGACCGCCGTACGAGACGGGATCCTGACGACCGTGGGCGGCAAGAGACTGCCGGTGCGCGCCGAAACGATCTGCATTCATTCCGACACGCCCAATGCGGTGAAGATCAGTATGGCGGTCAATGCCGCTCTCAGCCGTCTCGACGCTGCATGAACGGCCTGGCGTGACCAACAGGAGAAAGACAATGGCCAGCAGGCACGAAGTGAAATCCCCGATTCCGGGCACCTTTTATCGCAAGCCCGCACCTGAAGAACCGCCGTTTGTGGAAATCGGCGATACCGTGGCCGAAGGCGACGTGGTGGCTCTGGTGGAAGTGATGAAGTCCTTTCATCAGGTCAAGGCGGACGCCAGCGGCACCGTCTCGGGCTTTCCGCTGAGAGATGGCGAACCCGTGACGGCAGGGATGACCATCGTTGAACTGGACTAACCATGCGCCGGACCTTGCCGATCAAGAAACTGGCTATCGCCAATCGCGGTGAAATCGCCTGTCGCGTGAACCGGGCCGCGAAGGATCTCGGACTGGAAACCGTTCAACTGGTGAGCGAAGCCGACACGGTGAGCCTCGCCGCCCGGTTGGCGGATGAGGTGAAAGTGATCGGGCCACCGCACCCCGTGCGGTCCTACCTCAACGCCAACGCCGTCTTGTCCGCGGCGAGAGAAAGCGGCGCGGACGCAGTCCACCCAGGATACGGATTTCTCTCGGAAAATGCAGGGTTTGCTGATGCCGTAGAACGGGCTGGACTGATCTTCGTTGGACCTTCGGGCAGTACGATACGCCTGATGGGTGACAAGGTTGCCGCACGCACCCAAGCCAGAAACGCAGGCGTGCCGACTGTCCCGGGAAGCGACAGTGTGATCACCGACATGGATGAGGCCATGGCCTTGGCAGAGTCGATCGGCTTTCCGGTGATGATCAAGGCCAGCTCCGGCGGAGGCGGACGCGGCATCCGCGTGGCCGAAAACGCCGAGGAACTCCGCAAACTGGCGCCTCAAGCTTCATCTGAGGCGGCGGCAGCCTTTGGCGACACTGGAATCTACATCGAGAAACTGATTGAGAAGGCCCGCCATATCGAGGTGCAAGTGCTGGGAGACGGTCTCGATGTGGTGCATTATTTCGAGCGTGAATGCTCGCTTCAGCGGCGGCGGCAAAAAGTCTGGGAAGAAGCGCCATCGGCGGCGGTCTGCGACTCGGTGCGTGCGCGCCTCTGCGCGTCCGCAGTCGATCTGGCGAAATCCGTGAATTATCGCGGGGCCGGGACGGTCGAATATCTTTATGACGATTTGACCGGAGAATTCTACTTCATCGAGATGAACACCCGTATCCAGGTCGAGCACCCGGTAACGGAAATGATATGTGGGACCGATCTGGTTGTTGGTATGATCCGGGTCTGCGCAGGCGAAGCGCTGGAGTCGACGCAGGTCGAGATTGCTCGTAACGGCCATGCCATCGAAGTGCGCCTCAATGCCGAGGACCCCGCCAACAACTTCATGCCCTGTCCTGGCATCGTGAGCGGCCTGCGAATCCCTCGTGGCGACGGAATTCGTTTCGACCACATGCTTTACGATGGGTATGCGGTTCCGCCCTTCTACGACTCGCTCCTGGGAAAGTTGATCGTCTGGGGGCCGGACCGAAGGCGGGCGATGGCCCGGCTTAATTCAGCACTGGACAGGCTCGCTATCGGAGGCCTGCCCACCACGGCCCCTCTCTTCGAAGCCTTGGCCGACAGTGCCGACGTGCAGGCCAACGCGATCCATACCGGCTGGATGGAAAAGTGGCTTGAGCAAAACACCGACAAACTCACCAGTCAGGGGGAGACGACAGCATGAGTCGATTCACATTCGGAGGCGACGAGCACATTTTTGTCGAGGTCGATGAGGCGATGTCACTGGAGGCGTTCTTTACATCCCTCTCGATGACCAACGCCCTGCGTGCGGCCAGGATCGACGGAGTCACGGAGATCTGCCCCGCAAATGCGTCGTTCCAGATCAAGTTTGACCCTGACATAATCCATCCAGATGCGTTGATGGATCGTCTCAGACTGTTGGAAGCGGAGGCCGAAAGGGCCGAAGCCAAGCTGGACACACGGATCATCGAAGTGCCGGTGTTTTATCGGGATCCCTGGACGCATGAGACGTTGATGCGGTTCCGCGAACGGCATCAAGATCCGGACGGAACCGACCTTGAGTTTGCGGCGCGGATCAACGGGTACGAAACAGTCGACACTTTCATCGCGGCACATTCAGAATCACCCTGGTTCGTCTCGATGGTAGGTTTCGTGTCAGGCCTGCCCTTCCTTTATCAAATGGTCGACCGTTCGCGGCAGATCCAGGTGCCCAAGTACCTACGCCCACGTACAGACACACCGAAACAGACCGTAGGCTATGGAGGGTCTTTCTCCTGCATCTATTCGGTACGCGGCGCAGGCGGTTACCAGATGTTCGGCATTACCCCGATGACAATCTACGACCCCAGGCAGATCGTTCCTTACTTGAGAGACTTCGTGGTGTTCTTCCGGCCCGGCGACATCGTCAAATGGTGTCCGATTGAACGTGAGCAATACGACCAGATGATCGGGGACGTTCAGGCCGGTCGATTTGAGCCCCGCGTCCGAGACGTCGTTTTTTCGCTCGATGACTTCAACTCAGACCCGGATGGCACGAACGCCAAACTGATGGAGGCACTCAATGCCGATTAAAGTCGTCACTGCTGGAATCATGACCACGATCCAGGATCTCGGTCGGCCTGGCTACTATCATCTCGGCATCCCCATGGGCGGTGCGATGGACAGGCTCGCGCTGCGCGCGGCCAACTTGCTGGTGGGCAATGACGAAGGCGCAGCGGGGCTGGAAGCCGTCTTCGTCGGACCGGAACTGGAGTTCACCGAGGACTCGGTTGTGGCTGTTTGCGGGGCTGAACTCCCACCCAGGATCGATGGTGAGGAACAACCAACTTGGACTGCACTGGACGTAAGGGAAGGGCAAGTCCTGTCGTTCGGTTTCCTCAGATTCGGGGCACGCGCCTATATCGCCATCTCGGGCGGAATCAACACACCCCCCGCACTGGGAAGCCGATCGACCTATCCGATTGGCTCGCTCGGCGGTGTCGACGGGCGCGCTGTGCGGCCAGACGATATCTTGCCGCTTGGTCAAGCGAGCGGCGGGGCCAAGCCTGGTACGTCGGTACCTGTCGCACTCAGGCGGTTACCAGGGTCCGATGCCGAGTTGCGGGTTCTACCAGGGTTGTATTGGCACCGGATCACCGAAGATTCCCAGAACAGGTTCTTCGATGACACCTGGAAAGTCGCCAACGAAGCCGACCGAATGGGCTACCGCTTCAGGGGCGGGCAGCAGTTGGAATTCGTACCGCGCAAACAACCTTATAGTGCGGGCTCGAATCCCTCCAACATTACCGATGCTTGTTATCCTTACGGATCCATACAAGTGCCCAACGGAGCCGAGCCCATCGTGCTGCACCGTGACGCGGTGTCAGGCGGTGGTTACTTCATGCTGGGTACGGTAATTTCTGCGGACATGGACCTCATTGGTCAGCTTCAGCCCAACACGTCAACAAGATTCGTCAAGGTGGACATGGATACGGCGCTTGCTGCTCGGACGATCCGGGCCGGCATTCTCGACGAAATTCGCCAAAGCACAGCCTGACAACATGGAATTGGAGACAGCGATGAGCAACGTTGCAGACACCCGGCCGACATTGGCGCAAAGCCTCTGGAAAGGGGGAGACGCGAGGTGGAAGTCCCTCCTCCTTGCAGTGATGGGCAGCCTTGCGCTTTGGGTATCGGCCAAGATCCAGGTCCCCTTCTATCCCGTGCCAATTACGATGCAGACCTTTGTGGTGCTGGTGGTGGGCATGGCCTTCGGTTGGCGTTTGGGAGCTGCGACGGTCCTGCTTTACCTGGCCGAAGGCGCGGTGGGCCTGCCCGTGTTTGCCGGGACGCCAGAACGCGGGATCGGATTGGCCTATATGACAGGGCCTACCGGCGGCTACCTGCTGGGCTTCCTGCTTGGTGCGATCGTTGTTGGGTGGTTGGGACAGCGGGGCTGGGACCGGCGTTTCACGACCACGCTGGCAGCTATGTTGCTGGGGACGGCAGTCATCTATCCGCCAGGCCTGATCTGGCTGGGAATGGCGATCGGATGGGACAAACCGGTGCTCGATTTGGGCCTCTGGCCGTTTCTGCCAGGAGACGCATTCAAGATCGTGTTGGCGGCACTTGTGCTGCCAACACTCTGGCGACTTTCCAGGAATCGATAAGGACGCACCAATGAATCCCCCGGATACAAGCGCCGGCACTGCGATCGGCACAGTGATCATGGAGAATGAACGGACTCGCGTGACGGAGTGGCACTTTTCGGCGAAAGGCGACAACACGGGCTGGCACGAACATGAGCATGACTACCTTGTCGTGCCGCTTTCGGACGGGCAACTGCTCTTGCACGAACCGGGTGGAACGACGCGGCTTGCCCAACTGCGTTGCGGGGTACCCTATTTTCGGAAAAAGGGCGTCCACCACGACGTGGTGAACGCCAGCGATTTCGAAATAACGTTCATCGAAGTGGAGTTTCTCGGAGGTGCCGAACGTTAAATTCGCTTTCCGCTGTCGCGACGATACTGCAGCACTCTACCTCTGCAGGAGAGTTCACGGATGTTGCTGGCCAAGTGCCATGGGACAACATCGTTGCGTCACGCGAATCCGAGAACTTGGGCAATGAGATTGGAGAAGGCCGTCCCGATCAAGACATCATGATGGCTTGCAACGAAGGGGAAACATCCTGAACAGCGAGACGGCTCCGTCGAGTTGTTTGCCCGATACGGCAGCGACTGCGACCACAAACAGGATTTGAAATTCGGCCAACTGATCACGGCGAATGGCCAAACCCCTGTTGGACAGCGCCGTTCCTGGCGACCGAATCGGCTTTCAGGACGGTTGGCGCCATACCCTGCGACCGGTCGGCGAACTCGTTGCCATGCCGAGCCCGTCTTGGTTGGGTAGGGCCGATTTCAACGTCGACTTTCACATTCAGGACCCGCTCGCGTCCGGTGAAGCCCCGAATGCCTCTTAACGAACCGCGCTCCCGTCCCGGTCCCAACACGTTCGCCGCTCGGGTCCGGGTGGCAGGGACCTGAACCCCGGGGAAGGCGTCGTGGACCCTCCTTGTCACCGGCGAAAAAACCCGGCATTTGACCGGTTGCCAATGGCATTCTCCGGTCGAGCCTGTAATTGGGAACCAACTCGGGGCTGCGCGCCTTCACCGGAACTGCCGGTACCAGAGGTCGGATGCGGTGACAGATCTGGAAGCAATCGGCCTGGCCTGCAGGCGTGGTGAACACGAGGTTTTTGCAGATCTGGAATTTCGCGTTTCAGCCGGATGTCTGCTGGTCGTCAGAGGGCCCAATGGCAGCGGAAAGACGACGCTTCTGCGCTGCCTTGCGGGACTGGTTCGTCCGAGTGCGGGTACGATCCGGACAGATCCGGACGAAACGGTCTACCTCGGTCATCGTGACGCGATCACCGCCCAGATGACCGTTGCCGAAAACCTCAGGTTCTGGGCTGATATTCATCGTGAACCCACCAGCAGCGGTGGTGACGTTCGCCACGGCGACAGAGACACGGACATCACCAAAGCGGCAGAAGCCCTTGGACTCGTTCCACTTCTCTCAATCCTGGTGGGAACGCTCTCCGAAGGACAGAGGCGGCGGGTCGGATTGGCCTGCCTGCCTGTTTCGCGCCGCAATCTCTGGTTGCTTGACGAACCGGCCACGGCGCTTGATGTTGAGTCTGTCGCCATGTTCGAACGGTTGGTTCGGACACATCTCGAATCCGGAGGACGGGTCGTCGCCACAACTCAGGATCCGGCGGCGATGACCGACTTTCCATCCATCAAACTCACGGGTCCGACGCTTCGGTCCCGTCGATCCGACACCGTCTGGAACGGTGTTGGTATCCGCACGCATTTCGACTGATGTTCGCCCTTTACTGCCGAGACGTCCGATTGGCCCTCCGGTCGGGGAGTGCGTCGGCGCTCTCGGTGGCGTTTTTGCTTACGGTGGTTGTCACGGTGCCGCTGGGAGTCGGTCCCGAGCCGCAAAGCCTCTCCCCAATCGCGCCGGCAATCATTTGGATCGGCGTGCTGCTAGCATCTTTGCTGTCGCTTGAGCGGATTTTCTTCCAGGACCATGAAGACGGGATCCTTGATGCCCTGATCGCAGGACCTCTGCCGCCGGAAGTCATTGCCGCGGCCAAGGCTGGTGCCCACTGGACAACGACTGGCCTGCCACTGATCCTGGCAGCGCCGGTTCTGGCGTGGTTCCTTCACCTCTCCGCCGAAGCTTGGCGATGGCTGGTCTTCAGCCTCGTGGTCGGAACACCGGCTGTCAGCTTTATCGGCATGTTCAACGCCGCCCTGACCCTTCGAATCCGGCGCGGCGGTCTCCTGCTCTCGATACTCGTCCTTCCTATGTGCATTCCGACGCTCGTATTTGGCGTCGACGTTCTCACCCGAGCGGAACTGGGACAGTCACCTGTCGTTCCGCTCATGTTTCTAGCTGGGCTCTCGTTCCTGTCGGCGGCGACCCTTCCCTTCGCCGCCGGTTACGCCCTCAGGGCCAACCTCGATTGAAACGATGACAAATCCAGAGAAAAGCGCAATTGACGGTGAAAGCAGCGGCCAAAACCGCGCGCCGGATCCCCGACGACGATCCCTCTGGGAATTCGCCAATCCTTCGCGCTTCATGACCGTTTCAGGCCGATTGCTTCCGTTCGCGACAGCGCTGACATTCTGTGCGCTCACGGTCGGATTGGGCTGGGGATTCATTCTGACTCCTGACGACTATCAGCATGGCGCGACGGTGAAAATTCTGTTTGTTCACGTCCCGGCTGCCCTGATGGCCGTCAATGCATGGATGATGATGTTGGCCACCTCAATCATTTGGCTCATTCGACGGCACCATGTCTCGGTTCTGGCCGCAAAGGCGGCAGCGCCAGTCGGCCTGACGCTGACTTTGATCGCGATCACCACGGGTGCCATTTGGGGCAAACCTGCCTGGGGAACCTGGTGGGCCTGGGACCCACGCCTTACTTCATTTCTGATTCTGACCCTGTTCTATGTTGGCTACATCGGTCTTTGGTCGGTCGTCGAGGAACCAGAACGGGCGGCCGACTTGTCGTCCATCCTTTGCCTGGTCGGGTCGGTGTTCGCGCTTCTCTCGCGATATGCGGTCGTGTTCTGGTCGCAGGGGCTACACCAGGGATCATCGCTGTCGCTGGACTCGCAGACCCATATCGACAACGCGTTTTACTTTCCGCTCGTGACGTGTATCGCCGGATTTGTCCTGCTATTCGTCACGCTCGTCCTGGTCCGAACTCGCCACGAAATCCGAATGCGTCAGTTGCGGATCCTGAGATCCCGGAGGCTCCACCCATGATCCCCGATCTCGGAAAGAACGCCGCGCATATCCTTTCGGCCTATGGCGTGACCCTGGTCCTGATCCTTGCCATCGTTCTGGAGTCGCTGGTTCGGGCCCGGCGGGGTGCCCGCCAACTCCGAATCGAGGAAGCCATGCGATCCAGGGAGGTCAGGGCGGCGTCAGGACGTGAACGCCAGCCACCGGATCGGAATTTACTCCCGGGAAACAACGGCCGATGATGGAGCGCATGTCCCGGAGGCCCCTCCTTGCCGTGATCCCCACGGCCTTTGCAGGCCTTGTCGTCCTGTTCCTGCTGGCGCTGGGACGAACAGATCCCGACCACCTGCCAAGCGCGTTCATCGGCAAACCTGCCCCGCCGCTGACCGTTGTCGAGTTCGGCACCGCCGGCTATGCCATGACAACGCCGGCCGAACTTGCGGCACCGGAATTCAAGTTGGTGAACTTCTGGGCGAGCTGGTGCGCACCGTGCCGGGCCGAACATCCGAACCTGGAGACGCTCGCCAGCCTCGGGATCCCCATACATGGCATCAACTACAAGGACAGACCTGACAACGCCAAACGATTCCTGACCCGCCTTGGCAACCCCTTTGTGACGGTCGCGGCCGACCCGAGAGGGCGCACGGCTCTCGATTGGGGACTTTACGGGGTACCGGAGACATTCATCATCGATGCTTCGGGCCGAGTGGCCTACCGCCACGCCGGGCCGATCACCCGGCGCGACCTCGAAAAGACCTTTCTTCCTATGTTGGACGGTTCCCGTGCCGGCGTCCCGGGACAAGCGGGAGATGCGGGAGAAACCGATGGACAAAGCTGACGCCGGTGGCCAAGCCGAGACCGCGCACATCACAATTCTCCGGCCAGATGATTGGCATCTGCATCTCCGCGACGGCGGCTTGTTGTCAGGTGTTCTCCCGGAGTCCATTCGGCATTTCGCGCGGGCTCTGGTCATGCCCAATTTGCAGCCCCCTGTCGTCACCGCAAGGGACGCCCTGAACTATCGTAAGCGGATTGAATCGGCCCTGCCACCGGAGTCCGGATTCTCCCCGCTGATGACGCTTTATCTGACTGAGTCGACCGATCCCGAGGATGTCGCCGCCGCCCATGGCGACGGGGTGATCACCGCGGTCAAGCTGTATCCGGCCGGGGCGACCACACATTCGGAGTCCGGCGTCCGCGAAGTTCACCGGGTCATGCCGGTTCTGGAAAGGATGGCTGGAATCGGGTGCCCGCTTTGCGTTCACGGCGAGGTCCCGGACTCCGACGTCGATGTCTTTGACCGGGAATCGGTATTTATCGAGAATGTCCTGGATCCGCTCAGGCGAGAAATCCCTGATCTGCGGATCGTGCTCGAACATGTCACCACAGCGGAGGGAGTCGACTACGTCGGCGGCGGCGGCGATTCCCTTGCCGCGACGATCACCGTTCACCATCTGCTTATCAACCGGAACCACATACTCGCCGGTGGCATCCGGCCCCACTACTACTGCCTCCCAGTCGCCAAGCGGGAACGCCACCGCCTGGCGCTGCGGGAGGCTGCCGTCTCGGGCCATCCACGCTTTTTCCTCGGGACAGACAGCGCGCCGCACTGCGTCGCAGACAAGGAAACGGCGAAGGGCTGCGCCGGCGTCTTCACGGCAACCAACGCAGTTCCCTGCGTCGCGCAGGTCTTCGAGGACGAGGGTTCGCTCGGGACGCTCGAAGCTTTTCTGTCACTCAACGGGGCAGCGTTTTACGGCCTTCCCACCAACCATTCGACGATTACCCTGACCCGGCAGCATGAGCCGGCTTCCTTTCCGGCGTGCATTGGAACCACTGCGGGTCCTGTCGTCGTCTTTGATCCCGGAATCGACATCTACTGGACGGTCGCCTGAAATTGCTGACCAGCTCAGTCGGCACCCAGGAATTCGCCGTCCCGACGTCTCTGCTGCAAGGCTTGGGCCGGCTCCGATACCGCCCCAAATGCCGTTTTCCATTCTGCACAGGGTCCGTCCGGTGCGGCCGCGCCGACTCCGGCAAACGCCTCTGGCACAGCGACGGGGATGAGAAAGGCCGCGCGCAAGAATGTACTCCCGCCAGCCACTCTCCACCCCGACTGTTGGCGCTACCGTCCGGCCGCCCACGCGTTCGCCAGGAGGACCGCCCCGGCCAATGGCTCGGGAAGCAAGATCACAGCGTGTCGAAGGCGTTCGCGCGGTCTCGAACCTGTTGCTGTGCCGGACACTCAATCAATATCGTCGCGAAGATCACACATTCCTGTCTGCATCGCTACCATCTCGTACCGCCCATCCCGGAACACGTTCGGCATCAATGTGGGTCTGCACGAAGATGAGACGATACCTTCGAGCCCATCCACTTTCCGAATGATGGAATTCCGGGAGCGTTGACCCATGTTTAACGCGCACAAAAAAAGATGATTGTTTTTCAGTGGCATGTGCCGACCGAAACGGCGGTTATGGCACTACGGGCCGTGCCCCGTGGGATATCACCCGCCCATCAGGCAACCATCCTCCGCATCTTCCCGGGTTCGGGGTCAAGACCAAGCGC
>JAPPHA010000028.1 GCA_028874915.1 Paracoccaceae bacterium | reverse complement strand
GGAAAAAACGCGGCAAACCACCCAGAATCCCGCGCATTGTTCCAGCCGCCAACAGCCGTTCCGGTTCCGCGATGGATGCGCGATACTGTAGATCTATTGATGCCGCCACCGTTCGGCTTTTCCCCCACGCAAGACGGAAACGCAGGATGTCCGGTTTGCGTTTGCATCTATCGCGGCGACAGGGCGCCGATAGGCGGTGCTGCCGGAGAAAGATATCCCGACTGTCACATCGGTTCTGTCACCCGTTTCTTCAGGCTGTATGACGCTGGCTGGTTGGAATGTCTCTTACCGATGCAGGTCAACGCGGCCCATCGGTTGCCAAGACGCGAGGCTGAACAGGCGACCGCGATCATCGACCGCCCATCGGTCAAGACAATGAAAAGAGTCGGCCCGTGCGGAGACAATGCGGGAGCGGGAGTCAAAGGCCTACTTTGACTGACGCCGGGGACATCGGCTCGCGTTGGTCGCGCATGCCGCTGGTGTTCGTGACCATGACGGTGCCCTCGTTTTCATCGCAAAGGCCTGTCGGAGTTTCCTGCGCCGAAGCCTCTTTTCGCAAATCCGACCGGCTCGGGCACAGCCTTGCAGGACACGGTAATAGCCTGTGGCAGACCAACCCGAATGGGCGAGATTCGCTCGGGCGTTGTCGTCGGGGGAGGTCGTCACCGAGTGTCGGTCGGTCTTGGATCGGACCCTCGCGTCGAGGCCCTGGCTATCCAGGATTACCGGGAGAACCCTTCCCCGTTATGGCGCGGCTCGACACCCATGATACTCCAGTCCGGGAACGACCGATCAGCATCGTGCCGCGGAACCCGACTGATGGTCTCACTCCCGGTTGCCACAATGATCGAGACCAATGCACGGAGTGTTGTCTCGCGACCATTCCGGATCAGGAGAGCACCGACATCGCTGAGTCCCGATCGTTGCTGCCCCTGTTGCCAGTTGTCGATCTGCCTTACCGGGGAACGTTTTGACGACATCGGGACATGCTCGATGCCGGTTGTTCGCGAGTCGGGACTCCTGGAAACCAAAGAACCGTCTCTCCCGAGTTTGCCCACCTGTTCAGAAATCGGGACGTCGCCCAAGGCAGGAAATGTCGTGGGATGAGCGTCGTTGTCTCGGGGCGCCGGCGTGTCTCCGTTGTCGGAAAAAGGTGCTATTTTGCAGGCAACGAATTCTCGGGGAGTGGCCGTTCGATGTGCCAGTACGGATCCTTCAATTGCCTTATGATCGCCGGGATCATCTCGCGATAACAAGCCCAGACGCTGGGATAGACCGGTGGGCACTGGTCCTTGATCGCCTCGTGGAGTTTGGGCAGCCGATGAAACGGTACCGCCGGGAACATGTGGTGCTCGATGTGATAGTTCATTTTCATATACAGGAATTCGAACACCGGATTCGTGACGAAGGTGCGGCAGTTCAGTCGGTGGTCCTGGCAGTTTTCCTTGAGACCGGCGTGCTGCGTGATGTTGAAGAATTGCGGGAAGAACCCGCCGTAAAATCGTGGTGTTACCACGAGAAAAATGGGCAACCATGTTTGCCACGCCACGGCCGCACCTACGGTGGCGGCGAATATCGCCAGATAGGCGCGTGAGTTCCAGATCACTTTGCGGCGTTCCGCTCTTGGAATGAAGTGGTCTCCGTCACCGGTGATTCGGCCGAAGGCGTGCTTCACGATGTTCCGGATCTGTGTGAAACCGGAGGTAATGAAAAAGAAGTCGAGAAACAGCCTGGCCACGTCAGCCGGCGCCATGACAGCGATTTCCGGGTCTCGACCCACATGCAGTGTGTCGGTGTGATGCCGGGTATGGCTCCACCGCCAGTAATAGGTCTCATGGAGCGTCATGAAGCCGTTGATCCAGTAAAGCCCTTCATTGAGCCATCGGATCCTGAAAGGCGTGCCGTGGCTACATTCGTGCGCATGGTGATCGGACATCGAGTACATGACGCCGTAGACGAGAAGGAACGGCACGGTCCACCATGTTCCCCAGGTCATCACTGCGCCGACACACGAACCGATCAGCAGCACCCCCCAGATTCCAAAGTGAATGGTGGCTTCCCTGTTCGTGCGCTTCATGAGCGCCTTCATCTGCTTTCGTGGTATCGAGGCTGAGAACCACTGGGTCTCGACTTCGTCTTCGAACCGGTCGTTGTCGAGTGAGTGAACGTTGTCGGCTTCGCCGACAAGCACGTAGCTCTTCATCGCCGCCTGGGACATGATTCTCCCCGTCGCGAAACTGCGAGGTTCCCATGAAATCGGGGAACCATTTGATCAGTGCAATTGGGCGCCCGTGTCCACAAGTCATGAGAATGGCGAAACCAAACAGGCCAGCACCGACTTCGGATGAAAGTGAACAATACGAGAGCCAAAGACGCAAGAGATATCCGTCTGTTTCATTATCAGATTGAAATTTCAATGTTTTCCCGAGAGCGAATTCCTCTTCGGAAATTGTGGTGCTGTACCGTTGATTCAGGGCTGCGAAGACCTGAGTTCTGATCGGTCGCCGCCGGCAAGCGTCGATGGCATCGAATGGACATGGATCGGTTCGCGAGCCCTTCACGTCCACCATGCCTCAAGCCGGTCATGGTGGCTCCCCTGTCCGACGCTGACCGACATCCATGCGTTGACCGCGGCATGCACCGGGACATCTGGTGATATCGTCTCTGGGACCGGCCAGCGACCGCCGAGCGACCAACGGGAACCGGCCGGATCGTGGTCCTCCAGGCTTGGCAGTCACAGGTAAGCGGGAAGCACCCTCAGCGCAGTATTCCAAAGCCAGCCTTCGACAATTCAGCCGACGGTCCGGAAACAGGGAAACATGCCCTGGGCCGAATTCGGCATCCGGAGAGCAACCGGCACCTGACCGAGCCGGGAGCGGCGGAAACCGCTGGGGCAGAAGGGATCGGGTGAAAGATCGACCGGGCAGCCCCTTGCGATGAGTTTGCGGGACGATTTGCCGGCGATACAAGAGCAGAAGCGAGTGACGAAGATGTCTGAGAGGAGGTCGTGATGGCCCTCAAGGACGAAGTCGAGCGATTCGATCGTCGACCCGGCCCAGCATGGAAGTGTCAGGATCAACGGTTCGTCTGGTTACACCCCTCAAGGCAGTGACGATAAGTTCGGAACCGAACCGGCCACTTAGAGTGATTTCGTTGGGTGTCGGCGCTTCCGATACGGATGTAACTGAATCCCATCAGGTGCCCGGCCTGAATTCGCGGGTTCCGCGAGAGCCAGATTCAGATGATGGTTGTGCTAAGTCGGCCCGGCGTTCCTTTACTGTGATGCCTTTGTCCTTTGCCTTGTCCAAGAATGACGGGTTCGACGATCATTGCCCGGATTGTCCGACCCGGTTCCGCCGGGAACCTGATGACCTCACTCTTCCGTTCTGGACCGCGTTCAACCAGCCCGAGTGCAATTGGCTGGTTAAGCGTCGGTGACCAGTAGCAGGACGTTGTGCGCCCGATCACGATCTTGATTCCGGTCCAATTGAGAACAGGGCGCACATCAGGGTGAACGGGACAGTCCGTGATGTTTGGGAAGCAAACCCAGCAGCGCCAGAGCGTTGCGGAGACTGGGGTCATGATGTGCTGCCCGCCGCAGATCGTCTAGGTTGAAACGCCGTCGGAGGCTGGCGGCCGACATGGGCTTGCGGTATTCCGGCCATAACCGTTCGAGGCGCCGTTTGGCATTCGGAGCCGATTCGAACTGCCTTTCCTTGCCGCGATGAAACCGGACTAGCAAGCCTTCGAGATTCGGCCGGAGATAGACAAGTTGCAAGTCGCGGCGGCCCGGTACGGTCTCTGGGTCGCGACCTGCGGCGCGGTCCCCGTCGAGCCGATCGGAGTCGAGAAAAACCAGCGCGCCACTGTCTCGAATGCGGGATTCGTTACGGCGCTTCCGTTGGTCGACAGCGTGTTCGACAACCCATCGGGTTTCGTTGCCGCCGGCGACGACGATATCAAGATGAAGGTGCAGGTCCAAGTCGTCGCACAGTCCCTGCAACCATTGCGCAAAGATGCGCTCGCCGTCGCCCTCCGCTCCGACAAAGATTCGCCTGCGTCTCGGAATTGGCCTGCGACGCGGCACGGTTCAACCGAATCTGGGCAGCCCGCCGAGTGCGCCACCGCGGTAGAGCTTGCGAAGATCGGCGCTCCTGCGCACCCCCTGGACGTCTCGTGCGCCGTAGGCGTCAGTCACGCCTTCCCGGCTCTTCTCGACTATGAACACTTCCTCTTTCTCCAGATTGTCGAGCACTGACAGGCTGTGAAGAGAACAGATCAGCTGCGCATTGCCAGAGTTTGTTTCTACCCGCCGGTACCAGCCGAGGATCTCATCCACGAGGTCGGCATGCAGGTCATTGTCGAGCGCGTCCATTATCGCCAACCCGCCAGTTTCGAGCGCAAAACTAAGAGATGGAAATGAACGCACGACATGGCGCGTTCCGGCCGATTCCTTCAGAAATCGGATGTCAGTACTTAGGCCGGAATGAGAAAAGACAAGTTCCCAGGTTCCGTCGACCATCTGCAAAACCTTCATGCCTTCGATCCCCAGATCCAAACGCCTTAGCTCTTCCGAGATTCGGTCCTTTACCTGAGGGTTGTCCCGGAAGTAGTGGGTCACCGTCTGGTCGTCGATCCGAATTGGATCGATCGCCGAAACGTTCGTCTGTACCTGGGTGAGACCATGAACGATCCTAGAAAAAGTTTCTGCGCCCATTCTGGACAGAGTCGAAAGAACAGAGGCGTTGGTGGGGACGGACGCGAGGCGATCGTCGCTTGGCTTGATCGCCATCTTCTTCGCCACGTGAACCCGTTCGCAGCCGCGGCGTTCCATCAGCCGCCGCGGCCTCCCGCGCGGGAAGTCGTGCAGCGCTTCGTAACCCACCGTATCGGGAAAGAAATTCGGCGTCCCGCGGACGAGTTCCAGAGTATACCGGAACACATTATTCAGCTCTTCCGAACCGGAAAGCAGCCAAGGTGCGTCGAACTCCACTTCAATCCGCGTGGGGATACTTAAGGCGTCTTTGGATGCGAAGGCGGGGAACTGCGGGATAACACCGGGCGAATGGCCGTAGGAATATGCCGCAAAGTGGACCGTGTCCGCCAGCGTTCGCAACCAGGCGGACTTTCCGCACCCGTTGGGTCCGATCAGGGCGATCACCGTCGGAACCCGCAAGTCGGGCCGCGCAGTGGGGCGGCGCAGCCAGGGACGATCGGGCGTTGTTCCCGGAACCCGGAAGTCCAGAGTCACGTCATCCCGTATGGATTGGTAGTTGCTGACCCTGATTGAGTGCAACATATGGCTATCCTGACATTTTTTTGTTGACTACGAGTTTTAAATTGGAAAAAGGTAAAGATGTCAATCAATACTCTGCTCGCCGTTTCGACGAACGTCCGGCCGGGAACTGATAAACGCGAACGCGCCTCGTTGCTTGGGTCTTTGATCGGCAAGTCGCCGGCAATCTCGTTTGCGACGGTCACGCCGGACACGCACACCTCACATTCGGCGAGCGCGTTGGCGATGCTAACCGCGGCCCGGACATGGCAGCCGGCGACACTCGAGTCGGAAGTCGTCGTCCGAATCAGTCACCAATCCGACTTTGACGTGCGTTTTCTGTCGTGATCGCCGTCTAACATCCATGCGTTGTATGCGGAATGCATAGGGAATCAGACATCAGGTGATCACGTCCACGGGACTGGCCGGCGACCGCCCAACGGAAACCGGCCGGGATCACGGGCAACCGTGCATGGTAGTCAAAGGTAGCCGGAAAACTCTCCCTGAGCCGCATTTTGAAGCCAGTGTTCGACGAAGTCGCTGACGGACCGGAAGCAGAGAAGCATGAACTGACCCGGATCCGGCATCCAGAGGGCGACCGGAACCTGACCGAGCCGGGAGCGACGGAAGTCACCAGGGCTGAACGCTTCGGGTGACAGGTCGACTGGGCAGCCCTTTGCGATGAGCTCGCGTGACGACGGGCCGGCGATGCGAAAGCAGAGTCGGGCGTCGGAGACGTCGGCGAGGAGGGCGTATTGGCCCTCAAGGGCGGAACTGAGCGCCGCGATCGTCGAACCGGACCCGCCAAGTGGCGTCAGGATCAGCAGTTCGTCCGGTGACATCCAGGCGAGAGACCGCCCGTCGACCGACAGGATTCGGCGCGGCTCCGGGATGTCGATTCCGATGGCTTTCCTCACTGCGGATGCGATGGGTTCGGATCGGATCCGGCCCCGCAGCGTGATCATTCCGGGCGTTGCAACCCGCATCACGGACGTGCCCGAATTCGGTTTGGTCCCAGGCCCACCGTCGGGGGCCGGCAGTGATTCCGGCACAAAACGTTGCCGTGGCACTTCGCCCTCGGGCACCGGTTCTGGTTCCAGTCCGGTCATGCGTTCGCCCCTGCGTCTTGTCCGAGAAAGACAGGATCGACGATCTTTGCGCGGATAGTCCGGCCGGATTCCACCGGAAACCCGATGACTTCGCCCATCCGGTCCGGTCCGCGTTCGACCAGACCGAGCGCAATCGACCGGTTGATCGTCGGTGACCAGTAACTGGATGTCACCCGTCCGATCATGGTCTTGCCTCCGTCCTGTTGCCGGGAGCCGTCGGTTGCATAGGCTCCATCCGGGAGGACTGCGTTCGGATCCTCCGTTGCGAGCCCCACCAGCCGCCAGCGGTCAGGCGCGTTGAGATAGGACCGGGCTTGGGCCCGCTTGCCGAGATAGTCCGACTTCAGCCGGGAAACCGCCCAATCAAGCCCGAGATCCTGGGGTGTGACCGTTCCATCCGTTTCGTCGCCGATCATGATGAATCCCTTCTCGGCCCTCATGACATGCAGCGCCTCGGTCCCATACGGTTGGATGCCGAGGTCGGCGCCGGCCTCCAAAGCCTGCGTCCAGAATTCGAGCCCGGCCGCAGCCGGGAGTTGGATTTCATAACTGAGTTCGCCCGAGAACGAGATCCGGAAGAGCCTGACCGGAAACCCGGCCAGTTCGCCGTCCACATGATCCATGAACCTGAGAGCCTCATCCGAGACGTCGATGTTGCCAAGCCTCTCCATCACCGTCCGCGCTTCCGGACCAACGATGCCGACTTGGACGAACTGTTCGGTCAGGTTGACGGTCCAGACTTTCCAGGTCCACCATTCGGTCTGAAGCCATTCCTCCATCCAGGCGTGGATGCGATCGGAGCCGCCCGATGTCGTATGGCAAAGAAAGGTCTCCTCACCGAGGCGGGCGATCACGCCGTCATCGATCAGAAACCCGTTTTCGTTGCACATGAGCCCGTAACGGCATCGGCCTTGCCGGAGTGTCGACATCCGACCCGTATAAAGCATGTCCAGGAACCGCCCGGAATCCGGACCGGAAACCAGTATCTTGCCCAGGGTTGAGGCGTCGAGCAGCCCCACCCGTCTACGCGTGTTGAGGATCTCGCGATTGATTGCGGCTTTGACAGTCTCGCCGTCCCGCAGATAGCAATAGGGTCGCCGCCAGTCGGCGACCGGTTCCCAATGGGCTCCGTGGTCGTCGTGCCAGCCGTCCATCGGCGTTTTCCGGACTGGCTTGAACAGCGGGCCATGGGCCTCACCGGCAATGGCGCCCAGAGTGAGCGGCGTATAGGGCGGCCGAAAAGTGGTTGTCCCAACGCCGGCAATCTCCTGTCCCATGGATGTGGCGAGGATGCCGATACCGTTGACATTCGACAGTTTGCCCTGATCGGTTGCCATTCCGAGTGTCGTGTATCGTTTCGCGTGTTCGACGGATTGGAAACCTTCCCGAACCGCCAATTCGATGTCGGTCACCTTGACGTCGTTCTGATAGTCGAGGAATGCCCTCGATCGCAGGCTCCGCTTTGCCTGTCTCGGGACCATCCAGGCCAGTTCCGGCTGCGACTCGGCGGCGTCCTCTGCCTGAGCCGGATGGCTTGCACTCGACTGCCGCCCACGGCGGCCACGATGCCCCGCCCTCCTGGCGGCCTCTCGCCCGGCACGAACTGCCTCATCCGGGATTCCGCTTGCATCCATAGTTCCGTTCGCCGCTCCGACCGGGATCACCATCCCGACTCCGTCGGCGCCGGCCGGCGGGCGGTCGGCGTCCGGCAGGAAACAGCCCCGGTTTGCATCCCACGCGAGTTTGCCTCCGCAGTGCGACCAGAGGTGAACCGAAGGCGACCACCCCCCGGACATGACAACTGCGTTGGCCACGATCCGTTCGGTCCGGGCGCCGTCTCCGTTGGAAGCCGTGGCCGAGACACCGAGGACTTGGCGGCGTCCGAAAACGGATGCCACCGACATCCCGGTGCGAACGTCAAGACCGACGGCTCGAGCTCGGTCCAACGCCGGCCCGGCCGGAGACTCACGGATATCAAGGATTCCCGCGATTCCGATTCCCGCCTCGGCCAGTGCAGTGGCGGTCAAATAGGCGCTGTCATTGTTGGTAACGACGACGACGCGATCGCCGATTCCGACCCCGAAATTGACGGCATAGTCGCGGGCTGCCGACGCCAGCATCACCCCCGGGACGTCGTTCCCGGCGAAAGCGAGCGGGCGCTCGATGGCTCCGGTCGCCATGACGATCTGGCGCGCCCGGATTCGCCAGAGCCGCTGTCTTGGTGCGTCAGCTCGGGACTTGTCCATGTTCGGACGAGGCCGGTGTTCGCACGCGAAGACATAGCCATGGTCGTAGACTCCGAGAACGGTTGTCCGGTTCCTGACTCTGACCAGGTCCCGCCATGCAAGATCGGCAACGCAGTCATCAATCCACTCGGAAGCCGCAAGGCCGTCTACGGTAATCCCATCGACCGGGGCCCGACCGCCGAATTCCGGATTTTGTTCAAGGACGAGCACCCGTGCGCCCGCGTCGGCGGCGGCCCCCGCAGCAACCAGTCCGGCGATGCCGCTGCCGACGACCAGAACGTCGACATGGGCATGGTAGTGTTCGTAATGGTCCGGATCCGGTTGCGTCGGAGGGATCCCGAGACCGGCTGAACGCCGGATCAGGGGCTCGAAGACATGTTTCCACGCCACGCGCGGCCACATGAATGTCTTGTAGTAGAACCCGGCTGCGAACAAAGGGGCCAGGTAACCGGTAGCGGCACCAATGTCGAATTCGAGGCTGGGCCAGTGATTCTGGCTGGTGGCACGCAATCCGTCGGCAAGTTCGACGGTCGTTGCCCGCAGATTGGGTTCCGATGATGCGCCGTGTCCGAGTTGTACCAGCGCGTTGGGTTCCTCCGGACCGGCGGTGACGATTCCCCGTGGACGATGATACTTGAAGGACCGCCCCGCCAACTGTTGGTCATTGGCAAGCAACGCAGACGCTAGCGTATCGCCGCGAAATCCGGTCAGTCTCCGGTTGTTCCAGAGGAAACCCAAGGGGACTTCGCGGTCGATCAGACGACCGCCCTCGGAAAGTCGCCGGCTCACGGCAGGGGGCCCGCCCAGTCGGGCCGCCTCTTGCGGATTCGATCAAGAATCCACTTCGGTGGCTTCAGGGATTGCGCGGTGTAGGTGCCGAAGACCTCGAGAGTCCGGGTGCATCGGGCCGCATGGAACCACTTGCCGCAACCAAATGCGTGCCGCCAGCGCTCGAAATGGACCCCTGAGGGGTTCTTTCTCTGAAACAGATAGGCCTCAAACGCCGCGTCCGTGGATTCGGGCCCCTGGCGCTGGATATGGGCCTCGCCGCCGCTGGCCAGTTCAGTTTCGTCAGCCTCAGCGCCGCAGCACGGACAGGTCAGGATCAGCATCGTTCCATTCCAGGTTTCGGAATCAGCGTCCAGCCTCCGCCGCCTGGACGGACCGGTTTGCAGAAAACGCCACGGGTCCGAACCATCAGTGGGCCACCCCGGCGGCGACGCTCTCGTCAATGAAGCGCCCCTCGCGAAAGCGGTCAAGGCCAAACGGTGCCGCAAGCGGTCCGGGCTCGCCCTTGGCCATCAGTTCCGCCATGGCCCATCCCGAACCCGGAATCGCCTTGAAGCCGCCGGTTCCCCAGCCGCAATTGATGAAACAGTTTTCGAGCGGTGTTTTCGAAAGTATGGGCGAACGGTCGCCGGTCATGTCGACGATTCCTGCCCATTGGCGGAGCATTCTGAGGCGCGAGATAATCGGAAAGGTCTCAACCAGGGCCCGAACTGTTTCTTCGACATGGTGGAACGAACCGCGCTGCGTGTAGTTGTTGAATCCGTCGGCGCCGCCGCCAATTACCAGTTCGCCCTTGTCCGACTGGGACATGTAACCGTGCACGGTGTTGGCCATGACCACGATGTCCATGCACGGCTTGACCGGTTCCGAAACCAGCGCCTGAAGCGCGACGGATTCGACCGGCAAGCGGAACCCGGCCATCGCGGCGAGAACGCCGGAATGACCGGCGACGACGATGCCGAGTTTCCGGCAGCCGACGGCTCCTCGTGTGGTCTCGACGCCCGTCACCGTACCACCGGTCCGGCGGACGGCCGTAACCGCACAATTCTGGATGATGTCCATACCCATGTCGGAACACGCCCGCGCATAGCCCCAGGCCACAGCGTCGTGGCGGGCCGTACCGCCCCTCGGTTGCCAGAGGGCGCCTAGAACCGGGAAGCGGGGGCCATCGACATTGATGATCGGGCAGAGCGCCTTGACCTGTTCGGAACCGATGAACTCTGTCTCGACGCCTTGAATGGCATTTGCCCTGGCAGTCCGTCGGTAGCCCCGGACTTCGTGATGGGTCTGGGCCAGCATCGCCACCCCTCGCGGGCTGAACATGACGTTGTAGTTCAAGTCTTGGCTGAGCGTTTCATAGAGGGACCGGGCCTTCTCATAGATTGCAGCCGAGGCGTCCTGTAGATAGTTCGATCGAATAATGGTGGTGTTGCGTCCGGTGTTCCCGCCGCCGAGCCAGTTCTTTTCCAGGATCGCGATATTGGTGATGCCGTGGTTCTTGCCAAGATAGTAGGCTGTGGCGAGTCCATGACCCCCGGCGCCGACGATGATGACTTCATACTCGGGCTTGGGCTCCGGTGAACGCCAGGCACGTTCCCATCCGAGTTGGTGGCGGAAGGCTTCCTTGGCAATGGCGAAGGCAGAATAGCGTTTCATGGAGTCCGACCTGTCCGACCTGCTTCCACATCAAACCCGGACACTGATTTGCCGGAAATCGACGCTTCGGTAAACGCCATTCTGCCCCGGGTGCCGATCGGTAGCTTCCGGTCGAACTGACGGACTTGGCACGTCGGTTCCCCCTTCAGCGGTTCTGTGCGAGGTGCTGATCGGAACCGTGCTGGACATGATTCGGCCACCGGTATTGGAATTCGGGCGTCGCATCGTCCAGCGCTTGTCTTGTCGGAACACTCTGGCATAACCGCTGGCGCGAGGTCCGGCCTCGTCCTGACGAGCCGACGGCCCGCTCCGCCATGGCGGCAACACGGGAGTGAGCACCCGCCGATGTTCTGGATTCTTGCGTCCCTGGTTCTCTTGGCGGTGCTGGTTCTGCTCCTCTTGCCTCTGTTTCGAGGCCGGGAATCTGAACCCAGACCCTCGGAACACGATCTCTCGGTCTACAGGGATCAACTGGATTCGGTCGATTCCGACGTGGGCCGCGGGGTGCTCGCCGGTGAACAAGCCGATTCCGCCCGGATCGAGATTTCCCGTCGGATCCTTGCCGCCAATCGCCGCGCGCGCGCAGAACCCGAAGGCGTGAAGGCAGGGGATCGGACAACGGCAGTTGCGGCACTCGCTATCGCCGTCGTAACGGTCGGAGGCAGCCTGGGGCTCTACGGGGCGATCGGATCTCCTGGATTGCAGGACATGCCGCTCGATGATCGGATTGATGTCATCCGGGCTGCCCGTATGGACCAGGCCACGGCAGAACGTCTGGCATTCGGGGGACGGCCGAATAGCGAAAAACCGGCCCAATTCCCGGACGATCAGGAAGCGGGTAGGACGTCGGACGCCGAACTGCTCCGGCAGTTGCGAGAAGCCGTTGCCGAACGCCATGGAGATGTTGTCGGGCTGCGCATGCTCGTCCGCCACGAGGCTCTTGCCGGGAACTGGCCAGCGGCGCGTGCGGCACAGCAACGATTGATCATGGCCCTTGGCGCGGAGGCGCGCGACAGCCACAGAATCGATTTGGTTGCGATTATGATCAGGGCTGCCGGAGGTTACGTATCCAGGGAAGCCGAGCACGTCGTCGCGGAGATTCTGGCAAGGGAGCCGGCCAATCGGGACGCACGGCACTTCGCGGCTGTCTCGCTCCTTCAGGACGGACGTTTGCATCACGCGGTCCGCATCTGGCAGGCTTTGCTGGCGGAAGCGCCGGATAGTCCCATGGCGAACAACATTCGCCAGCTGCTGGCGTTAACCGCAGGGGGACCTCCGTTTGGCGCACTGGACGCGCCGACAGTCGAGTTTGGGCCGGAGACGGCGCCAGAGACCACCACGGACGATGGGGATTCTGTCGAACCCGAATTCTCCGGCCAGGATTCCATACCGAAACCGAATCCGGAATGAAGACAATTCACGATGAACCGGAGACATTTGCGGCAATCGCGGAACGTGGCTTTCCGCTTGTCGGACTTGATGTCGGAACTCGGTCGATCGGTGTTGCCGTTTCCGACCTGTCTTGGTGGGTAGCGACACCACGGACGACGATCCGCCGTGGCAAGGGCACGTTCGTGAGTGCCATTGCATCGTTGGCCGGCATAATTGCCGAGACCGGCTGCCGGGGGCTGGTCATCGGATTGCCCAAGAACATGGATGGATCCGAAGGCCCGCGCTGCCAGTCAGTCCGCGCCTTCGCAAAGGTCGTTGGCGAGCGGTTGGAACTGCCGGTGCTCCTCTGGGATGAACGCCTCTCGACAGTGGCGGCGGAACGGACGCTTCTTGAGGCAGATCTGTCGCGCAAGCGTCGAAAGGAATTGATCGACAGCGTCGCCGCAGCCTATATCCTGCAGGGTGCGCTTGACCGTATCGAGCACATCGGAGTGTCGGCCGTTGACGGATGACATCGTCCCCTACGCTTGGCGCCGAGACGAACCGGACTCGCCTTGCGTCCGGGTCTGCCTTTTGCATCCGGAAGCCGGAATCTGTCTCGGGTGCCACCGGACCTCCGAGGAAATCAACGGGTGGAACGACCTCTCGGCAGAGGCGCGGTCCGCAATTCTTGCCGATCTTCCAGGCCGTGCCGGGCGGCTGAAGGGGCGCCGCCGTGGAGGGCGGGGCCGACATCGGGCGGTAGAGTCCATCGGCGTGGCTTGTGGACTTCGGGACCGTTCATGACGTGCGATTCCGGTGACGACAGGATCTTCAAACGCGTTGAGGCGTTGCCCATCTGGTCGGGTCCCGTCTCGTTAACGCCGCTCGGTGGCGGCATCACCAATGTCAATGTCCTGGCCGATGACGGCGTGCACCGCTATGCCGTCCGCCTTGGAGACGACATCCCGATACACCACGTGATGCGGTTCAATGAATTGGCGGCGAGCCGGGCGGCGCATGCTGCCGGGATTTCACCGGCAGTCATCCATCACCAGCCCGGTATCCTGATCCTCGACTATGTTGACGGCAGGACACTTGAAGCCGACGACATTGCGGACGTGGCAATGCTGGAACGCATCCTGCCGCTCGTAGTCCGGTGTCATCGGGACATTCCTGGTCATCTTCGGGGACCGGCACTGATTTTCTGGGTGTTCCACGTTGTACGCGACTATGCGGCAACCTTGGAAACCGGAAACAGCGGCTACGGGCCGTTGCTTCCGGATCTTCTCGCCGCTGCTGAAAAACTGGAGGCCACGGTTTCGCCGGTGGACCTCGTCTTCGGTCACAATGATCTTCTGGCGGCCAATTTTCTCGACGACGGTGATCGGCTGTGGCTGATTGATTGGGACTATGCGGGATTCAATTCTCCGCTGTTCGACATCGGAGGCCTTGCTTCCAACAATGGCCTCGACAGCGCACAGGAGATCTGGCTTCTGGAAAATTATTTCGAACGGCCCGTGCAGGACTCCCTGCTCCGGCGTTACCATGCGATGAAATGCGCATCGCTTCTGAGGGAGTCCCTCTGGAGCATGGTCTCCGAGATTCACTCGTCAATCGATTTCGACTACCGGACATACACCGAAGACAATCTCCGGGGATTCAGAAGCGCATACGACCTGTTCCTGCAGTCCTGACGAATTGGCCGTGGAGGATTTCCCGAGAACGGCCCGAGCGGTGGTAATCGGCGGTGGCATCATCGGATGTTCGACCGCCTACCATCTTGCCCGACTCGGCTGGACGGATACCGTTCTGCTGGAGCGCCGGCAATTGACGTCAGGGTCTACCTTCCATGCGGCCGGACTTGTCGGCCAGCTCCGGTCCAATGCCAATGTCACCCGGCTGCTCGGATATTCGATTGATCTCTATCGCCAACTGGAAACAGAAACCGGATTCGCCACAGGATGGACGATGAACGGCGGCTTGCGGCTTGCCTGCTGCCCCGATCGCATGGTCGAACTCCGTCGTCAGGCAACTCTGGCCCGGGCGTTTGGTCTCCCGATGGAAATGCTCAGCGCTGAGGAAACCCGCGATCTCTGGCCCGCGATGGATGGCGACGACCTCACGGGCGCTGCCTACCTTCCAACGGACGGGCAGGTCGATCCCACGGGAGTCACGATGGCACTCGCCCGTGCTGCCCGCATGGCGGGCGTGCGAATTCTTGAGAATGTGCCTGTCGTCTCGATCGAACCTGCGGTTCCAGGGTCGACCGGAGCGGTCGTGACCCCAAGAGGACGAATCACCTGCGGAAAGATCGTATGCTGTGCCGGTTTGTGGACGCAGGAACTCGTAGCCAAGGCTGGCGGCAACGTGCCGATCGTCCCGCTTCAGCACCAGTACATCGTCACTTTGCCGATCGATGGTCTCACATCCGGTCTCCCGACCCTCAGGGATCCGGACCGCCTGACTTATTTCAAGGAGGATGCCGGAAAGCTGGTCGTGGGCGGCTACGAACCGGATCCGGCGGCGGGATTCGAGGGCAGCATTCCGGAGGATTTCCACTTCGGGTTGCTGCCGCCGGACACAGACCGATTCGAACAATTGATGGAACCGGCGGTCAGCCGAGTGCCGGCACTCGGGACGGTTGGCATCAGGGATTGGATCAACGGGCCGGAAAGTTTCACGCCGGACGGGAACTTCATTCTCGGCGAGGTCCCGGGCGTTTCGAGTCTTTATGTGGGTGCCGGATTCAATGCTTTCGGTATCGCGTCGGGAGGAGGAGCCGGAATGGCGCTTGCGGAGTGGGTGCATGCCGGCGAACCCCCCTTTGATCTGTGGCCGGTTGACATCAGGCGGTTCGGCGAACCGCACGGCAACCGCAACTGGGTTCTGGCGCGCACGCAGGAAGCCTATGGTCGACACTATGCCGTTGCCTGGCCTCACCGGGAAGCCGAGGCGGGCCGCCCGTTCAGGGTTTCGGCGCTTCACGACGATCTGAAAAGAGCGGGTGCTTGCCTGGGCGAAAAACTCGGCTGGGAACGGGCCAACTGGATCGCGGACTTGACCGCGGGAGAAACGGCCGAAGACACGGTCGGGTATGGTCGACAGTACGGGTTTGCAGCGGTTGGCCGGGAATCACGGGCGGCGCGCAAATCCGCCGTTCTGATCGACCAATCCTCCTTTGCCAAGTTCGTCCTTTCGGGAACGGGGGCAGAGGCGGCTCTGGTCTGGATTGCTGCCGGTAGGGTCACGGCACCGGTCGGCAAGATCACCGTCACGCCAATGTTGAATGACCGGGGTGGAATTGAGGCTGACGTAACGGTGACCCGTCTGGGCCCGGACCGGTACTACATCGTATCCGGCACGGGTTCGGTGACCCGTGACTTCGACTGGCTCCGGCGGACCATTCCGCCGGGAATCGACGTTTCCCTTGACGATGTGACCCTCGACTTCGGTGTGCTGTCTTTGATGGGACCGAATGCCCGCAAGATCCTGGCAAACGTCTGCGCCGCCGATGTCTCCGCCGACGATTTTCCATTCGGCGAAGTGCGATCTCTGGACATCGCTGGCAATGCCGTGACCGCGCTTCGCTTGTCCTACATCGGCGAACTCGGCTGGGAACTGCATTTGCCGGTGGCCGGAATGAAACCGGTATTCGGGGCACTCCTTCAGGCCGGACACGCCTATGGGCTTCGTCTTGCGGGATACCGTGCCATCGAAAGTCTCCGCCTTGAGATGGGAAACCGGAGTTGGGGCTCGGACATCGGACCGGACACCACGCCATTGGAAGCGGGCCTTGGGTGGTCGATCAGGCCCGAATCCAGTCCCCCCTTCAAGGGCCATGAGGCGATTGAACGCCAGCGGCGTACCGGTCTTCGCCGGATGCTGGCCGGCTTTTCCACGGAACGGTCAGATATTTCACTGTACGGTGGGGAGGCGATCTTGCGGAATGGAGAGCCGGTCGGATGGCTGACCAGTGGTGGCCACGGCCATACCGTGCACAGGGAGATCGGCTACGGTTATGTCGGGGACCCCGCAGGAGTCGACCGGTCATGGGTGCTTGCCGGCGACTATGAACTCGAGGTTGCCTGCGATCGAATTCCTGTGGCGGTTCACCTGGCGCCAATCCTCGACAGGGGGAAAACCTCGATGAGGCTGTAGGTCGGGCCGGTAGCGATGGGCCGCCCCGGCTCCTGCCGCCGCGCGTCGGAGTCGGTTTCCGGTTTACGGCATGTCCAGCCAGCCACGGGCGAGGGGTGCTGTCGGCCGGAAGTACACGATTGCCCGCCCGTCTTCCGAACCGGCAAGACCGGCGGGCCAGGGCGCCATGCCGTGGAGCGCCATGCGGTGGACGAGATAGGCTTCTCCCGGGCGTGCAGGAATCTCGCGGCGGGTGCAGACGGACCAGGTTTTCCGGCGGGCCCGATGATAGACATCGGTCATGTCGATCTCATGCCAGCGCGTGGGCTCGATCGAGCCCAGCGTCCGTCGGAACAGGTCGCGCATCAATTCGTGAGAACCCTCCCATACAACAAATGGTGCTGCTTCCGCCGGTGAGTCGGTCAGCGGAATACCGAGAATGAACCGATGCAACTCCTGCAGATGTCGACGCCGCTCAGGTCCGACCGGATGAAGGCCGTCGAAATGGGCGGCATCACGGTTCTGCCGGTAACGGTGACTGGCTTCGGATTCCTGCGGGTCCCGGCCCGGATATCCACGATAGCAGATCGAGACCTGTCCAGGATCCCACGACGTCACCCCCATGGTTCGGGAGATGAAGTCGACAGCGCGCCCGGTGAGCGGGCCGGATTCGTCGACGGCGCCGTCTGTTCCGTTCGGTAGGGCTCCGACACCGACGAACCAGGTGCCGTTGTGCCGAAGCCAACGCCGCCGCTGGTCCGGATCGCGGGCCGAACGGAGAGCGGCCGGACGTATGGCGTCAAGCCAGCATGTCAGTCGGGGATCGAAGGGAAACCGGATCCAACCGGTCCTGAAAAACGCCGTGCGGGTCGTCTCGGCCATCCTGAACGGTTTCCGACACCGCGCCAAGTGTCAATATGGGCCGGGTAATGGCCTGTTCGGGCATCCCGCTTGCCCGCGAACCCGGTCCCAGGCGGGAGCACGGGGCCCGGTCAGGTCCAGGGCGTCGTGGCGGGAACGGATCAGGCGAGGGCGTCGACCATCGCAGGAGTCACCTTGTCGGCGTCATCCGCGATTTTCACGCCGGCGCGTTCGAGCCGTGCGGCCTTTTCGCCGGCGGTTCGCGACCCGAACATCGACAGGGTTCCAGCGTGGCCCATTCGGCGTTCACTCGGCGAATGGCGGCCGGCGACGAGAGCAACCACTGGTTTGCCGTATTCGATTGACGTGAGATAGTCTGCCGCTTCTTCTTCCTCGATGCCGCCGATTTCACCGATCAGAATCACGCCTCGTGTCCGGTCGTCGTCGCGGAACATCTCCAGGCAGCGCCGGAATCCGAGCCCGTGAATCGGGTCGCCTCCGACTCCGACGGTTGTCGACTGACCGAGGCCCGCGGCGCTCGTGCTGGCGACGATTTCACTGGTGAGGGAAGCGGACCGGGATGCGATGCCGATACATCCTGGTCGTGCATCTGCTGTGGACATGACACCGATCTTGCAGCCGGCAGGGGTCAGAATTCCCTGGGAATTGGGGCCAATCAGTACCGTCTTCGATTCGTGGAGTGCTGCGTGCACCTGCAGCATGTCATGCACGGGCACGCGTTCGGTCACGCAGACTGCCACGCCGATTTCCGCATTGATGGCTTCAAGCATGGCGGCGGCCGCGTTGTGGGCAGGAACCAGGATCAGGCTGGCCGTGGCGCCGGTTTCAGCGACGGCTTCACCGACTGTGTCGAAAACAGGAAGTCCCATATGGCGGGTACCACCCTTGCCCGGGCGGACACCTCCGACATATTCGGAGCCATATCGCATGGCCAGGTCTGTATAGAATGTGCCTGACCGTCCGGTCATTCCCTGCACAATGACCCGGGTCGTGCCGTCGACGAGAATACCCATCAGCGGTATCTTCCACTTGCGATGGAGACCGCCCTGGAGACGGCCGCGCTCATGGTGTCGAAATGTTCATGGGGCAGCCTCCGGTCCTTGAGAATGGTCCGCGCCCAGGGTGCATTCTGCCCGGCCAGCCTGGCGACGATTGGAAGGCGCCGTTTCGACCGGGAATAGGCAAATGCAAGCCCCTCGACGACCGTATCGCAAACCGTCATGCCGCCTCCGTGAACATTGAGCAGGAGTACCGTGATGTCGGATTCCGCAAGGAGCAGGTCAACGCCCCGGGCGATTCCGAAACTCGTCGCCGTGGTCCGGATGTCCATGAAATTGGCCGGTAACCCCCCGGCGTCGAAGATCATGTCATTTGTTGCCAAGCCGAGGCCGGCGCCATTGGTGATCACGCCGATGTTGCCCTTGAGGCGAACCAGATTGATCTCGTTGTCTCTGGCCGTCCGTTCGGCCGTGTCGACCCAGAGGTCGTCCGACAGCGCCTCGAATTCCGGATGCCGGAAGAGGGCATTTCCGTCGAGAACGATCTTGGCGTCGACAGCCAGGGTCTGCCCGGCGTCGGTGACGGCGAGCGGGTTGACTTCGAGCAGGCTGATGTCGTTTTTCCTGAAGGCCTGGATGCAGCCGATGACGAGCTGGCGAGCATTGGATAGGGGTTCTCCGTCCAGCCCGATCCGTTCCAGAAAACCGGTGATCGCGTCATCGTCGTAGGCGCAATCCGGTGCAAGCGCGAGCCGATCCAGGATCTCGGGCCGCACCGCGGCTTCCTGCTCGAACGCGACGCCGCCCTCTGCGGAACCGAGAAGGGTTGGCAGGGCGGTTTGCTGGTCGATGACAATTCCGAGATAAAGGCTGTCTCGAATGTTGACGGCTTCCTCGACGTAGACCCGCCGCACGACTTCACCTGCAGGCCCCGTTTGTTCCGTCACCAGCCGACGGCCGAGAATCTGGGCGGCTGCCTTGCCTGCGGCTTCCGGTGAATCGGAAAAACTGACGCCGCCGGCCAGACCCCGCCCACCGGCCGATATCTGCGCCTTGACTACAAACCGGCTGCAACCGAGGTCCCGAGCTCGTTCGATGGCCTCCGCTTCGGAAGCGGCCGTGGCACCTGCGGGAATCCCGACCTGGTATTCCGACAGAAGCCGCTTGGATCGGGACTCGGACAGAATCATCGTGAACGGTCCTTTTCCTTCCCGGGTCTTTTCCGCTTCGACGCTGCCCGACGATTAGCATGGCAATCGGACAGGGGAACGGTATTTTCATCTGGCATTATGTATGCCACAAAGAGCCAGGCTGTCAAAACCCGATGGTTGCCCAAATCTTCAGTTGGCGAGGGCCGATGGATGGGTGGTTTGCGGCAGTCCTCTGGTTTGTGGTATACCAATTGACCAGCGCAGCAGTTTGACTCCCGAGGGGACTCGAACGGGAAGCCCGGACTGGCTTGGCCAGTGCCCGGTTCAGCCAGGCGAGATTCGAGAACGACGACGCCCCATGAGAATCGAACTGCAGCCGGTCTCGGCGAATTTCACGCTCAAGGACCATATATTCGAAGTCCTTCGTGAAGCCATTCTGGATATGAACATCTATGCCGATGATGCCGAACTCCGGCTCGATGAACGCAAGTTGGCGGATCAATTGGGTATCTCCCGGACACCGGTGCGCGAGGCCCTCGCTCGCCTCGAACAGGACGGTTTTGTCGATATCCAACCGCGGAAAGGCGTGTTCATCCGCCGCAAGTCCCTTGAGGAAGTCCTTGAGATGGTTGTCGTCTGGGCGGCACTTGAGAGCATGGCTATTCGGTTGGCGACCGAGCGCGCCTCGGAATCCGAAATCCGTACGATTCGGACACTTGCGTCAGGCTTTAGCGAATCGTCGGCTTCAGTCGATGTCGGTGAGTATTCGGAGGCGAACATCCGGTTCCATCAGGGAATCCTCAGGCTGTCGGGCTGTAAGCTCTTGATCGAATTGTCCGAAGGCCTGTTCATGCAAATGCGGGCCGTTCGTCGGAGGGCCATGGCGGAGAACGATCGGGCCGTACGCTCGGTTGTGGACCATATGGTCATTGTCGAAGCGCTCGAGAGCCGGGATGCCGATCTCGCCTCAAGGCTCGTTCGTGAACATACAATGGGGCTCCACGATCACATCCGTCGGACATGGACTGCTGACGATGGCGCAGACGTCGCCGACAAAGGGTGTATTGAAGACCGTCCAGCCGGGATGCGCGATGGCATTGCGGGCCGGGTTTGAGGCGCGTGCCAAGCGGAGAGAATGTCATAGTCGGGTTCGGCCGTGACGCGGTCCGGTGAGTGTCTGACGAGGGGCGACCTGCGAGGTCAGATCGGGCGCAGCCGTCACGTCCGTCGGTTTCGGCTTGACCGACATGGTGACAGAGTCCGCCAACTTTGGAGATTCTCCAAGTCGGGCCGCATTTGACGTTGACGACATCGCGGTTGCTGCCGCGTTCGCGTGACTGGGCATGGCGGTCGGCTGAGCCGGACGCCTAAAATTGCAAGGGGGAACAAATGCGAATTGTGGTTCATGGCCAACAGGCGTTCGGCAGAGCGGTACTGGAACGCCTTCTTGAACGGGGTGAAGATGTCGTCGCCGTCTGTTGCGCCCCTCAAAAGTCCGGGCGTCCCGAGGACCCGCTCGCCGAGTTGGCGACCGAGAAGGACCTTCCCTTGCATCGGCCCGCTTCCTGGAAGACACCGGAAGCGCTGGAGCTGATGAAGGGCTTTGAGGCCGATGTCTGCATGATGGCTTACGTCCTCCTGTTCGTTCCGCAACTTGTCCTGGACGCCCCCCGGCTCGGGACGTTTCAGTACCACCCTTCGCTTTGCCCTCACCACCGTGGACCGAGTTCGATCAACTGGCCAATTGCCATGGGACGGACGATGACCGGATTGACGATATTCTGGCCGGATGACGGACTCGATGAGGGCCCGATCCTCATGCAGAAGACCTGCGCCATTGGCCCGGACGAAACACTCGGAGATGTCTACTTCGGGAAGTTGTTCCCGATGGGGGTCGATGCGATGATGGAGAGCCTTGACTTGGTCAAGGCCGGGGTCATCATCCGCCACGATCAACGGCTGGAAGACGGTTCCTACGAGAGCTGGTTTGGTCGGGACCAGGCAAAGCTGGATTGGTCAATACCGGTTTCCGAAATCTACAATGTTATCCGGGCTGCGAATCCGGCCCCGGGCGCTTGGACCACACTCGAAGGCAAGAAAATTCAGATCTACGACTGTTCGCGCGTTTCCGGAAGCGGGAAGCCCGGCCATGTGGTCGACGTTTCCGATGAGGGTGTGACGATCCAGGGGCATGGCGGGCGCATTTGCGTGAGGCGGGTCCGTCCGGAAGGCACAGGCAAGATCCAGGCCAGGGAGTGGGCGGCGTCCGACGGCGTGCAACCCGGCACCCGACTTGGAACGTGACGGACGTGTAAGGCCGCAGACGGAAACTCTGGAAACGCGGTCAGTTCCGCCGACCGGGCGTCTCATGCCGCGTCGGCATCGACCGACTTGAGCGCGTTCTCGACGAGTTCCGGACCAGCGTTGGGTGTCGTCGTGGCAGACGCCAGGTGACGGCGCCAGTACCGTGCTCCCGGGCGGCCGGTGAACGCTCCCATCATATGCCGAACGATTGCGTGTAGACGCTGCCCCTTTCTCAATTCGGATTCGATGTATGGCAACATCGCCAGTACGGCAGTCTTCGACGAGACGTCAGGCAAGGACTCGTCGAACAGTCGCCGGTCGGCTGCCCCGAGGATGGCAGCGGGATCGCCGTAGGCAGCTCGGCCAAACATCGCACCATCGATTCCCGCATCCAACTGCTCCTTGGCTTGATCAAGCGTTGACAGGCCTCCGTTGATGACAATCGAAATGTCAGGAAATTCGGCCTTCATGCGGAGGACCAATGGGTAGTCCAGCGGAGGAATTCTGCGATTCTGCTCCGGACTCAGCCCGCCGAGAATGGCCTTTCGGGCGTGAATCAGCACGGTTCGAATTCCTGAGCCGGCTATCGCACGGATAAACCGGGGAAGGGTTTTGTGAGGGTCCTGGTCGTCGATTCCAATTCGGCACTTGATGGTGACTTCCACGTCGCGGCCGGCGGCACCGACCATGGCGTCTGCGCAGCGTGCCACGTGGTCGGGTTCGGCCATGAGACAGGCACCGAACCTGCCGGACCGAACGCGCTTTGACGGACATCCGACATTTAGATTCACTTCGTCATATCCGGCGTCACAACCGAGTCGAGTCGCGGTTGAGAGAAGGTCGGGATCGGATCCTCCGATCTGGAGCGCCACCGGATGTTCCTCCCGGTTGAATGCCAGCAGGCGGGCACGGTCGCCATGGACCAGCGCCTGCGCGGCGATCATTTCTGTATACAGGCGTGCATGCCGAGAGTATCGACGGTGGAAATACCGGCAGTGCCTGTCGGTACAATCCATCATCGGGGCCACTGTCAGCCTGTGCGAGTTCGGTTCCATCATTTGTTGTCGCCAAGTCCTGATTGGGTCGGGCCGGATTCCGGACTGAGCCAGTCAGGCTGCCCCTTGCACAGACGCGTCAGGGAATGCAGGCGCCGCCGCGTCCATTTCGGACTGGTGCACCAGGTAGAATACCTTCGCAAGGGCCTTGACGGTAGCTTGACGTCCGGAGCCCGAGTTCATCCCGCCTGCATTTCGTTTTTGCGGGACCTGCATCGCTCTTTGCGGCAGTTCGTCGACGATCTCTCGAGCGATGAAAGAGGGCAGCGCGGAAACGGAATTGGTCCCGCAACCAGAACAAGGCATGAGTGATCGGGATCACAAAGGCTGCAGGCCAGTAGCGTCTTTTGACGTGTTCCCCTTGCGTGACGGTATCGCGAACTCTAGATTGAGAACATGTTGGCATCAGGTGGACTCATTGATCCGTTCGCACGCAGGATTACCTATCTGCGGGTGTCGGTGACGGACCGTTGTGATTTTCGGTGCGTCTATTGCATGTCGGAATCCATGACGTTCTTGCCGAAGGCCGAATTGCTCACTCTTGAGGAGCTGGACCGACTTTGCTCGGCGTTCATCCGGGAAGGCGTCAACAAACTGCGCATCACGGGGGGCGAACCGCTGGTCCGGAGGAACATCATTGAGTTCTTCCGATCGATTTCGCGCCATCTCGGGACCGGCCTATTGGACGAATTGACGTTGACCACAAATGGTTCGCAGTTGCACCGCTTCGCAACGGCTCTCCATGACTGCGGGATTCGTCGGGTCAATGTTTCCCTGGATACGCTGGACGCAGAGAAATTCTCAAAGGTGACCCGTTGGGGACGTCTGCAGCAGGTGCTTCTGGGGATCGATGCAGCGCAACAGGCCGGGTTGCGGGTGAAGATCAATACGGTGGCTCTCAAGGGGTTCAACGAGGACGAGTTGGAATCCCTGGTCGAGTGGTGTGCCGGAAGGGACATGGACATTACTTTCATCGAAGTGATGCCTATGGGGGATATCGGTAACGAAAACCGCATCGGCCAGTACTGGTCGGTGAAGGATGTTCGGGCACGGCTCGAGGAGAGCTGGACCGTGATGGATACGGCCGAGCGCAGTGGTGGACCGGCGCGCTATGTTCGGCTGGTTGAAACGGGACAGAAGGTCGGATTCATAACCCCGCTCAGCCACAATTTCTGTGAGAGTTGCAATCGGGTTCGTCTCAATTGCGTCGGCACGCTTTATCAGTGTCTTGGTCAGGAAGGGTCCGTCGATCTCCGCTCCGTGCTTAGAGGCCGACCGGATGACGATGCGGCGCTTGTCGATGCCATCCACGCCGCGATTGCCAGAAAACCGAAAGGGCATGACTTCGATTATTCTCGCGGAACCGTCGGGGGTCAGATGTCGAGGCACATGAGCCACACCGGTGGGTAACCGGGTCGGCCTTGCCGGATGACTGCATCGATCAGGCAGAGACAGACGCGGAAGTTTTGATCCCCGGCGCCAAGGGGCGATGGAGGCAAGCGGGTATGTCCACCGAAAAGATCGTCAAGTCGGATGCCGAATGGAAAGCCCAGCTTTCGGATCTCGCATTTCGTGTCACTCGGAAGGCCGGGACCGAACGCCCGTACTCACATGATGGCTTTCCCAAGAGCGCCGGAAAGTTCCACTGTATCTGTTGCGACCAAACCCTGTTTGACAGTTCCGCCAAGTTCGAATCCGGAACGGGCTGGCCTTCGTTTTTTTGCCCGGATTCTGCAGGTGCGGTCGAAGAGCGATCCGACAACAGCTGGTTCATGAGACGAACCGAGGTGGTTTGCAGCCGGTGTGACGCCCATCTCGGCCATGTGTTTCCTGATGGTCCAGTCGACAAGACCGGATTGCGTTATTGCATCAACGGGGTCGCCCTGCGGTTCGTAGGGGACTGAACCCGTTTCTCCGGAACCGGATTCCGGATGTCGAATTCTTGATTTTGACCGGACTCGGCCAAGAATTCCGACAGGAATTCGCCTGTTTCCCGGCACAACGGGTCGATTGAATTCGGCAAACCGGCCCCGTCAACCCATGTTTAACGTTTCTTGGCGTGATTCTGCCGATTTCGGCGTATTTCTGACCA
>JAPPHA010000062.1 GCA_028874915.1 Paracoccaceae bacterium | reverse complement strand
CTCAGCTCATTGCTTTTATCGAACGTGCTACGCACGATCCATAAAAGCCTATTCATATGTTTCGAGACACTGCTGGCGCGCTTCAGGATTACGCTCATACGCATTAACTGTAACTCGTTTTTTACCTCCCTCTGTAAGATTGGTTGCACTTGCTTCATCTGGAAATATGTGATCTAAAACATGTAACTCCCCACTTCCACCAACAATTCCTCTGTTTAAGTTTTATTCAACCTTCCCAGAAAAACTTTTGAGTCGTCCATATAAGTTAATAAAAGTTGGCGACCCGCGTTCGCATTGTCGAAACCATCGGGCTAGCCTTCTTTCAGTTTCTCCGCCATTTCCCCTTCCCCTATACCCGTCGATAGTCGTGCCTTGATATCCAATGAATTTGCTGGGTGCAAATACATTTTCTCCTATGTCAGGAAAATAGTACCAGTGCCGAAATCTTGCAAATCTAATGTAGGCCAGTGAATTCTGATGATTCCCGACAGCGGAGAATTCTCGAGCATTCGCTTGTACTTGATCGTAGTTCGTTACTAGCGGCATGTGCTTCTATCCGAGATTATGGACGGCGGTTTTGAATGTGGGCGGCGAAGATAGCATGATCCATTGGAAAGGTGTGAGAATTCGTTGTCGAAGCGAAGTTCTCTAAATCGGCGCTGTTCGACGTCACGGCGGTCAATGATTGCGAGAGTGCGGTCGAGCCAGTCGCCAAGGCCCCTGTGGACGGTGCGGCGGTATTTGGCAATGGTGCTGTGCCTGCAGCGTGGTCCTGCGGCGAGATAGTTCTAGAAGGCTTGGCTCAGGGTGGGCATGGGCCAGCTGCGGGCGCGCCGGCCGGGTCTTCGCCCAAGGCGGGGCGGCCGAGGATTTCCCGGGTGCGTCGGCGCGACTGATCGGGCGTGAGCGGGCCGTGGCACCCGATAACGATTCGCCGATTGGTGGCCGTGCGGCCGCGGTCGCCGGCGCGATAGTTGACGAGGTAGGAGCGGAGGCCGGAGGGCTGCAGGCGGATGCCAAAACACGTGAACTTGTCGTCCCACGCGGTGTAGGATTTTTTCCTCGGGTTCGAGCGCCGCGACGGTGCGGGCGGTGAGGGTCATCCGGAAGCGCACGGTGCGATTTCCGGACGCCGGTGTTGAGTTTCCGAACATGCGGAAGTGGTCCCGAATTTCAGCGATATGTCAACCATTGGGGTCAACAGAAGCACCCCTGTATGGGCACCTCCGTCCACCTCTCCGGGAGGAAGTTGGAGGGCGCTTTGACAGGCACTTTTTCGGTCATGGACAGGCGGGCTCAGACGGGGTCGGACGTCACCCTGGAGTGGTCGGGAGAACGATCTTTCAGTTTGAACGTAACCGATTAAATCGCGGCGTTCTGCATTCGTCTTGATCCGGTCTGCTCTCACGCGGGAGATTCCACCAGTCCATTCACCGTGATCGGAGGATTTTCCATGACGACAATTGTATCGGCACCGGCTGTTGACGGCTCCGCCTGGCAGCTTCGCAGCGAGGCCGAGTGGCAGGCCTTGATGGCGGATTTCGAGCGCTGGGACGGCACGCAGAACCGTTTACATGCGCGGCGCATGGTGATCGAAAACACCATCGCCGACGCCATCGACTTCTTCCACATGGACGCGCTCTCCGCTGCCGTGCCCATGCGCATCGATCTCGATGTCCAGCTCACGCTGATGGCGAGCAGCCTTTACAGGCTCCTCGGCATCCGTGTCGGACAGGGCTTCGAGGTTGCGAAGGCGCGCACCATCTTCCGCAAGCTCGTCCACGCCAGTGCGGCCATCAGGATCACCGGGGACGAGATCATCGTCACCCTGGGACGGCGCGCCAACAACCCGCTCCTCATTGCCGCACGTTACGAGGAGATCGCCCAACCGATCCCGTGGCTCGGAAACCGGACCCTCAGGATACGTTTCTTGTGAAAACCCGCGTGCACATTATTCAGTTGAGTTGGAAATCGAGGCTAACGGAGGCGTAGGCAAGGCCGGAGGACCGGGGCGAAGGCGAATCTGCGATCTTGGGAGCACGGGTGCTTGATGGGTCCGAGGATCGACAGTAGCGTCGCAGAAACCGGACAGGTAGAACAAGTCGACGGTTAGCCGAATCCGGTCGGCTCATCGCGGGAGGTCCCCATGCAGGAAGTGTTCGTGATCGGTGCGAAACGCACTCCGATCGGTGTATTTCAGGGTTCGTTGTCCAGTATTCCAGCGCCGATCCTTGGAGGCGCGGCCATTTCCGCTGCCGTGGAGGATGCCAAAGTCGATGGCGGTCAGGTCGAAGAAGTGATCATGGGCTGCGTTTTGCCTGCAGGGCAGGGCCAAGCGCCGGGGCGACAGGCGGGTTTCCACGCCGGGCTGTCCAAAACCGTGCCCGCGACCACCGTCAACAAGATGTGCGGTTCGGGAATGAAGACGGTCATGACTGCCCGTGACCAGATTGCACTCGGGCGAAACGATGTCATTGCGGCCGGCGGCATGGAAACCATGTCGAAGGCTCCCTACCTCCTGACCCGGATGCGGGACGGTGCACGGCTCGGCCACAGCCAGGCGGTCGACCACATGTTCCTCGACGGCCTCGAGGATGCGTACGAACCGGGTCGGCTGATGGGGACCTATGCGGAGGATTGCGCGGAGGCCTACCAGTTCACCCGGGAAGACCAGGATTCCTATGCCCTCTCGTCCTTGGACCGGGCACTCGCAGCACAGTCCTCGGGCGCATTTGATCGGGAAATCGTCCCGATCGAGGTGACCGGGCGCAAGGGGACGACGGAGGTCGCAAGCGATCAGCAACCGGGCACGGCCCGTCCGGAGAAGATTCCGCACCTGAAACCGGCTTTCCGCCCCGGTGGGACCGTCACTGCAGCGAATTCCTCGTCGATCTCCGACGGGGCGGCAGCCCTGGTTCTCGCCAGCGAGAGATTCGTCGAGGCTGGGAACGGGGGCGCCGGTCCGATTCGGCCGATCGCCCGCATCGTCGGGGCAGCAACGCATGCCCAAGCGCCCGGACTGTTCACGACGGCGCCGGTTCCGGCGGCCCGGAAACTCCTGGCCGCCGTGGGTTGGTCGGTGTCGGACGTCGATCTCTGGGAGGTCAACGAAGCCTTTGCCGTCGTGCCCATGGCCTTCGAACGCGAGATGGGCATTTCGCGGGCGCGGCTCAACATACATGGCGGCGCCTGTTCGCTCGGCCATCCGATCGGCGCCTCGGGCGCCCGCATCCTCGTCACCCTGCTCAACGCCTTGGAACGGACCGGCGGCCGGCGGGGCGTGGCGGCCATCTGCATCGGTGGCGGTGAAGCGACCGCCGTCGCGGTGGAACGCTGCTGATCGCGGAGTCCGGTCGCTACGGGCGGTAGGCCCCGGAAACGGGGTCGAGGGAATCCGGTTGAATTCCGTCCGGCCACCGTGACACAACGCCCCATGGAAACCGGAACCAAGCCCGCGGCCGGGATCGCCCCCTGGTCGGAAGTGACGACGATTCTCGTCGATGTCGCGGCCGGCCGACGGCCAGCCGACCTCGTCATTCGCGGCGGCCGCTGGGTCAATGTCCAGAGCCGTGAAATCCTAGACGGCCAGGATCTCGCCATCAGCGCGGGGCGGTTTGCCTGGTGCGGCCCCGATGCCAGCCACTGCATCGGCCCGGACACGCAGGTCATCGACGCGGACGGCCGGTTCATGACGCCGGGCCTTTGCGACGGCCACATGCATGTTGAAAGCGGCATGTTGACCGTCAGCCGCTTCGTCGAGGCGGTCATTCCCCACGGGACCACGTCGATGTTCGTCGACCCCCATGAAGTGGCGAATGTGCTCGGACTCCGGGGCGTCCGGCTGATGCATGACGAAGCGCTCCAACAACCAGTCAACGTCTTCGTCCAGATGCCCTCCTGCGCGCCCTCGGCGGCGGGCCTGGAGACGACCGGCCACGAAATCGGCCCCGACGAGGTCGCCGAGGCGATGACCTGGCCCAACATCATCGGCCTCGGCGAGATGATGAACTTCCCCGGGATCATCGGGGGCCATGCCGGGTTGCACGCGGAAGTCGCCGAGACCCAGCGGGCCGGCAAGACCGTCGGCGGCCACTACGCGTCGCCGGATCTCGGACGGGCCTTCCACGCCTACGCGGCGGCCGGTCCGGCCGATGACCATGAAGGCACCCGCGAGGCGGACGCCATCGCCCGGGCCCGGCAGGGGATGCGGGCGATGTTGCGGCTGGGGTCGGCCTGGTACGACGTGAAGGCCCAGATCACCGCGGTGACCGAGAAGGGTCTCGATCCCCGCAACTTCATTCTGTGCACTGACGACTGCCATTCCGGAACCCTCGTCGAGGACGGTCACATGGACCGGGTTCTCCGGCATGCGATCGACTGTGGATGCGATCCTCTGGTCGCGCTCCAGATGGCCACGATCAACACGGCGACCCATTTCGGGCTCGAACGCGAGATCGGGTCCATCGCGCCCGGGCGGCGCGCCGATGTCATTCTCACCCGCGACCTCGAGACCTTCCCGGTGGACATGGTGATCGCCCGGGGACAGGTCCTGGTCGACCGCACGGTCGCGGGCGGCGGGGGGACGCAGGATGGGCGGTTGGGAACGGTTCCGGACGTCCGGTTCGAATGGCCCGGAGACACGAGGGCGACGGTCAACACCGGACGGGCGATGACGGCGGTCGACTTTGCCGTCCGGGTTCCGTCCGGGACCGGTTCGGCGCGGGTCCGGGCGATCGGCGTCGTCGAGAACCAGGCGCCGACCCGGGCTCTCGAGGCGACGCTTCCTGCATCGCCGGACGGGGTGCTCGAGGCCGACACGGGGCTCGACATCGCCCTGGTCGCCGTTGTCGAACGCCACCGGGGATCGGGGCGGGTTCAGACCGGCTTTGTTTCGGGTTTCGGCTACACGAGCGCCTGCGCAATGGCCTCCACCGTCGCCCATGACAGCCATCACATCATCGTCGTCGGCACCTGCCGGCAGGCGATGGCCATGGCCGTCAACCGGCTGGCGGAAACCGGTGGCGGGTTTGTCCTGGTCAAGGACGGTTCGGAAATGGCTCGGGTCCCGTTGCCCGTGGCCGGGCTGATGTCGGACGAACCGGCCCCGGTCGTCGCCGGGCAGGTCCGGACGTTGATCGAGGCGATGGCCGATTGCGGCTGCGCGCTCAACAATGCCTGCATGCAGCACTCTCTCCTGGCGCTGGTCGTCATCCCGGAACTGCGCCTCTCCGATCTGGGGCTGGTCGATGTCGGCCGTTTCGAATTCACCGACGCGGTCATCAGCTAGGCATGGGCGCCGCCGGAGACCCATTGCGTCCGGCGCTGCCGGTCGGCCGCCCGTGACAGGCACCGGTCTGGCATGACGTCGCCTCCGTGCATCGAGCCAAAACCCATCGGCAGCCAGAGCTTTTCGGATGCCGGCGCGGCCGTCGCCGCGATTCGGGACATCTATTCCGGTTCGGTGCGGTTCCTTCGCCAGCACCTGGCGAGAGCGCTCTCCGGGTCTCCGCCGGCAGGGCGCTGCCGGGCGTACTACCCGCGGCTCTCCATCACCACCGGGACCCACGCGCCGGTGGACAGCCGCCTCGCCTTCGGATTCGTGGCGGCACCGGGAACCTATGCGACGACCCTGACCCGGCCGCGGCTGTTCGAGAGCTACCTGAATCAGCAGATCTCACTTCTCATCCGGAATCACGGGGTCCCGGTCACCGTCGATGTCTCCGAGACGCCGATCCCGATCCATTTCGCGATTGGCGGCGACGGCCTGCCGGAATCGGCCGGGGTACTCGGCGATCCGGAGTCCTTCGGAAACCTCCAGGCCACGACGGTGGGGGGGCAGACCGGCGAGATCAGCCCGGGGTTCCAGTTCCGGGACGTCTTCGATGTCCCCGATCTCTCGACGATCTCCGACAGCATCGCCAACTGCGAGGCGGAAACCGACACCGGGCCGGACCGGCCGCTGGCGCCCTTCACCGCTCAGCGCGTCGATTACTCCTTGGCGCGGCTGTCGCATTACACGGCGACCGAGGCCGATCATTTCCAGAACCACGTGCTCTTCACCAACTACCAGTTCTATGTCGATGATTTCATCCGCTTCGCCGGACGGGCGCTCGAAAGCGATTCCGGATACAGCGCGCTGGTCTCGCCGGGGAACCGGATCGCGACGCGGGCCCGGGACATCGCAGAGCCGGTCGATCCGCTGCCCCAGATGCCCGCCTATCACCTCAAGCGGGAGCATGCGTCCGGCATCACCCTCGTGAACATCGGTATCGGCCCCTCCAACGCCAAGACGGCCACGGATCACATCGCCGTCCTCCGGCCCCACGCCTGGTTGATGCTCGGCCACTGTGCCGGCCTCCGGAACAGCCAGAACATCGGGGACTACGTCCTGGCCCACGCCTATGTGCGGGAGGACCACGTGCTCGATGCCGACCTTCCGGTCTGGGTGCCGGTGCCGGCGCTCGCGGAGATCCAGATCGCACTGGAATCGGCGGTGGAGTCGGTCACCGAACGTCCGGGGTTCGAACTGAAACGGATCATGCGGACCGGAACGGTCGCCACCATCGACAACCGGAACTGGGAACTGCGCAACCAGTCCGGCCCCGTCCAGCGGCTGTCGCAATCGCGGGCCATTGCCCTCGACATGGAGAGCGCCACCGTCGCGGCCAACGGATTCCGGTTCCGGGTTCCCTACGGAACGCTGCTTTGCGTTTCCGACAAGCCGCTCCACGGCGAACTCAAGCTTCCCGGCATGGCGTCCGAATTCTACCGCAGCCAGGTCGGCCAGCACCTGACGATCGGCATCCGGGCCATGGAAATCATTCGCGAAATGCCGCTCGAGCGGCTGCACTCCCGCAAACTGCGCAGTTTTGACGAAACCGCTTTCCTTTGAACCCGGATTCGGTGGTCCGAATCCGTCCAGGTCCCAACAAATGTTTGAGCACAGTCGCAATCTCGTGTAGGCAATGCGCGTCATGCAAGCAGTAAACTTGTGAGGAGCAGTTCATGGCAAAAACGACGATGACCAAAGCGGGCCTGGCTCAGGCACTCGCGGCAGAAACCGGCGTGAGTGCAGCGTCGGCCCGGGATTCCATCAACGCTTTGATCGGGATCATCACCGACGAATTGTACGACGGAGGAAGCGTCACGATTCCGGGATTTGCAAAATTCTACGTTCAGGAAAGACCGGAACGCGAGGCGAGGAATCCCTTTAACGGGACGACATTTGTAAAGCCCGCCGATCGCGTGGTCCGGGTGAAACTGTCGAAGTCCCTGTCGGACGCACTCGACTGAATCCTTCGGCCGGTCCGGCCACTGACTGCCGACCGGCCGGTTTTCCCGACCCGTTCCCGATCCCACCGGTTTTGCGGTTTCCGCCGAGCCGGAGGGTCCCATGCGATCCGCCGGGTTCCCGATGGACACGCGCGCCTTTGTCATGGGCGTGGCCTTCGCCCTCTTTTGGGGGAGCGCCTTCTCGTCCGCGAGGATCATCGTTCAGGACGCGCCGCCGCTCGCCGCCCTCAGTCTTCGATTCCTGATTTCCGGCCTGATCGCCCTGGCCGTTGCCTGGGCCACCGGGCGGATCCGCCCGATGTCGCCGGCCCGGTGGCGGGCCGTCGTGCTGTTCGGAATCTGCCAGAACGGACTCTACCTCGGGCTCGTCTTCGTAGCCGTGCAGGACATCGAGGCTTCCGTGGCCGCCATCGTGGCCAGCACCATGCCGCTTCTCGTGGCCTTTGCGTCGGCCGTCCTCCTGAGCGAACGCCTGGGCTGGACGGGGTATGGCGGAATCCTCGCCGGGTTTATCGGCGTCGCGCTGGTCCTCACGACACGGATCACGGGGCAGGCGACGGTCTTCGGGATCGGCCTCTGTGTCGTCAGCGTCCTCTCGCTGACAGTCGCGACCCTGACCATCCGCTCGCTGGACGTCCGGGACAACATGTTCCAGGTGATCGGCCTGCAGATGCTGGTGGGCAGCGCCGCGCTGTTCCCCTTCGCCTTCCTGTTTGAATCCTGGACCGTAAACTGGTCGTTGCCGCTCGGGCTCGCGTTCGCCTACACGACATTCGTCCCCGGCCTGATCGCGACCTGGTTCTGGTTCATCCTGGTGGAACGAATCGGCGCCACGCGGGCGGCCACCTATCATTTCCTCCACCCGTTCTTCGGCGTTGCGACCGCCGCCGTCCTGCTCGGCGAATCCCTGTCGCCGCTCGACATTGCCGCGGTCGCCATCATCATGGGCGGAATTCTCGCGGTCCAGCGAAGTCGCAGGGACCTGCACTTGCGCGCCTGAGTTCGGCGGGATTCTGTCGGCCCCACGGCCAAAGCGACACCGGGCGGGTACGGCAGGAGATCCGGAATCAATCCTGTCCAGGCGGGGTCAGGGCTCCTGCCGCGAGTGCCGGTGGCCGTCAGCCGATGCGTCCGCCTCCGTCTCCGACCTGCCCGCGATGCAAGAGCAGGTGGTCGGCCAGCACGCAGGCCATCATCGCCTCGCCGACCGGGGCGGCCCGGATTCCGACACAGGGATCATGACGGCCCCGGGTGACGATTTCGGTGTCGTCTCCGGACCGGGTGATGGTCCGCCTCGGTGTCAGGATCGACGACGTCGGCTTCACGGCGAAGCGGCAGACGATGTCCTGGCCGGTGGAAATGCCGCCCAGGATTCCGCCGGCCCGATTGGTCAGGAACTCGGGCCCCTCGGTACCCATGCGGATTTCGTCGGAATTCTCGGTCCCGGTCAGGCCCGCCGCTGCCATGCCGGCCCCGATCTCGACGCCCTTGACGGCATTGATGGACATCATGGCCGCCGCCAGGTCGGCATCCAGCTTGCGGTAGACCGGCGCTCCGAGACCGGCCGGAACGTTCCGGGCCACGACTTCGATGACCGCACCCGTGCTGTTGCCGGACTTGCGAAGCCGGTCCAGGTACTCGGCCCAGATTTCGACCACGCCGGCATCGGGCGTCCAGAAGGGATTGTTGTCGATCTCGTCGTCGTCGAAACGCCCGGGGTCGGCGGCATGCGGTCCCATGCGAACCATGTAGCCCCGGATCGCGACATCGGGCGCCAGGGTCGCGATCACCGCCCGCGCAACGCCGCCGGCCGCCACCCGGGAGGCGGTTTCCCGGGCCGAAGACCGCCCGCCGCCCCGGTAATCCCGAATCCCGTATTTCTGCCAATAGGTGATGTCCGCATGTCCGGGCCGGAAACGGTCGGCGATCTCCGAATAGTCCTTCGATCGCGCATCGCGGTTCCGGATCAGGAGATGGACGGGCGTTCCGGTGGTCCGGCCCTCGAACACGCCGGAGAGGATTTCGACCGTGTCGGGTTCCCGGCGCTGGGACGTGTGGCGGCTTTGTCCGGGCCGTCGCCTGTCCAGCCACGGTTGCAGCATCACGGCGTCGAGCGGGACGCCCGGCGGGCAGCCGTCCACGACCGCCCCGATCGCCGGGCCGTGGCTCTCTCCCCAGGTCGCGACCCGGAACATCTCGCCGAAGGCATTGAACGACATCCGCCTCTCCCCCGGGTGGAACTATCGCTTCCGCGCCCTCGCTGAAAGCGGATTCCCCGAGTTCGTCCGGGCCGGGGCCAGGCGGGCTCCGATGCGGTCGCGACCGCGTGAAACGAATCCACGGGAGCCCGACCCGCCCTGACCGGTCAGGGCGGAAGGTTGCCGCTGCCCGTCACCGCTGACGATCAGGTCCGGCGATGCTTGATCGGCGCCCAGAGTTTCTTGTTGGTCAGGTAGAGGAGTGCCGCCAGAACGACCAGGAGCGCCACCGCGACAAATCCCGCCTGCTTCCGGGCCGCCAGCTTGGGCTCGGCCGTCCACATCAGGAAGGCGGCGACATCCTCGGCCAGGTGATGAACATCGTTCGCATGGCCGTCCCGGAACTCGACGATGCCGTCTTCGAGCGGCGGCGCCATGGAGATCCAGCCGCCCGGATAGGCGGTGTTTTCGTAGAGGAAGGCACCGAACTCCTCCTTCTCCTTCCCGGTATATCCGGTCAGGATCGAGGCGATGTATTCGGGACCGCCGGTCCCCTTGAGAAACTGGTTGATGCCGAGACCGTAGGGACCGCTGAAGCCGGCGCGGGCCTTGGCCATGAGCGAGAGATCCGGGGCATCCTCAATGGGGGACTCCGGGAACTTGTCGGAGGGTCTGGCCGGGCGGAAATCGTCCAGTTCCCGGTCGAAGATCTCGAACTGGAGCGCATAGGCCTTGACCTGTTCGACCGCGAGATGCGGCCCGCCGGCGTCGCCAAGGGTCCGGAACGGAACCTGCCGGAGGCCGTGGCAGGCCGAACAGACTTCCGTGTAGATCTGGAGGCCACGCTGAAGCTGGTGCTCGTCGAAGCTGCCGAAGGGGCCCTCGAAGCTGAAGGCGAAATCCTCGATATGCCCGGCGCCGCCCGCCGCCAGAGCGCCGCCACCGAGACAGGTCGCCAGGGCCAGGATGGGCCCGAAGGCGGCCCGGCGTCCCGGAATTCGCGGCATAAGCTGGCCTCGTGGCATGGGTCGCGTCTCCCGGGCAGTCATTCTGCGGCCTCCGGCGATGTCTCCGGCGGATGGTGGGCGTCGAAGTCGCTTTCGATGGTCGCCGGCCGGGGATCGGGTTTTTCGAGAACGCCGAGGAGCGGGAGGATGATCAGGAAATAGAGGAACCAGTAGATGGTCCCGATGAGCGAAATTGTCGGAACCAGGCCTTCCGGCTTTTGCGAGCCGCACCACATCAGGACCAGGAAGTCGAGGACCAGGAGCCAGAACCACCATTTGAAACTCGGCCGGTACCGGCCCGAACGGACGGCGGACGTATCGAGCCAGGGGGCCAGCGCCAGGACCACCATCGAGCCGAACATCATCAGGACGCCGAGGAACTTCGCTTCCAGGAACAGGACGTCGAAGGTGATGGCCCGGAGGATGGCGTAGAAGGGCAGGAAGTACCATTCCGGCACGATGTGATCCGGCGTCGAGAGTGGATTCGCCTCGATGTAGTTGTCGGGATGGCCGAGGAAATTCGGCATGAAGCCGACAAAGACGGCGAAGATGACGAGGATGAAGACGAGCGCGAACAGGTCCTTGATCACGTAAAACGGCCAGAACGGCACCGTGTCCTTCCGGGCGATCTCCTTCGACTCTCGCCGTACCTCGATTCCCGTCGGGTTGTTGTTGCCGGTCGTGTGGAAGGCCCAGATATGGACGATGACCAGCCCGGCGATCACGAATGGCAGCAGGTAGTGAAGGCTGAAGAAGCGGGTCAGCGTGGCATTGTCCACGGCCGGCCCCCCGAGCAGCCATTCCTGGATGATCGGGCCGACCCCGGGGATGGCGCCGAACAACCCGGTAATCACCGTCGCGCCCCAGAAGGACATCTGGCCCCAGGGCAGGACATAGCCCATGAAGGCGGTCGCCATCATGGCTAGGTAGATCAGCATGCCGATGATCCAGGTGATCTCCCGCGGCGGCTTGTAGGAGCCATAGTACAGGCTGCGGAACATGTGGGCGTAGACAGCGATGAAGAACAGGGATGCGCCGTTGGCATGGATATAGCGGAAGGCCCATCCGGCATTCACGTTCCGCATGATGTGCTCGACGGAATCGAAGGCCATCGACGCATGCGGCGTGTAATGCATGACCAGGACGATGCCGGTGACGATCTGCAGAACCAGGCAGAACGTCAGGACGATCCCCCAGATCCACATCCAGTTCAGGTTCTTGGGCGTGGGGATGGTGAGGGAAGCGTGAATCAGTCCGCCGATCGGCAGGCGGGCGTGCAGCCACTTCTCGATGCGCGTGTTCGGGACATAGGGGTCGTGGGGAATTCCGGCCATCTCTCTGTCCCCTAGCCGAGCCGGAGCGTGTTTTCGTCGATGAACGCGGCCGTCGGAATCGGCAGATTCTGGGGCGCCGGACCTTTGCGGATGCGCCCGGATGTGTCGTAGTGCGACCCGTGGCAGGGACAGAACCAGCCGCCGAACTCTCCGGCCCCGTCGCCGAGGGGCACGCAGCCGAGATGGGTGCAGACGCCCAGCATCACCAGCCATTCGCCGGTGTCGTCGAGGACGCGATTGGCGTCGCTGGCGTCGCCGGGCAGATTGGCATTCCGGGAATCGTTGTCCGGAAGCTCGGAAAGATCGACGTCGCGGGCGGCATCGATCTCCGGCTGGGTTCGGCGACGGATGAAGACCGGTTTGCCGAGCCACTTGACGACAATCTGCGTGCCAAGCTGAACGTCCGAGATGTCGACCTCGATCGACGACAGGGCCTGGACATCGGCGCTCGGATTCATCTGGTCGATGAGCGGCCAGGTGGCCGCGCCGGCGGCGACCGCTCCCGTCGCGGCCGTCGCAACATAGAGAAAATCCCGCCGGTTGCCCGCCGGTTCGTCTGCCTGCGCCACCAAGCTCTCACCTCCTGCCGCACACCGGCCCCCGGGGGGCGAGCGATCGCACCCGTTCCGGCGGCCGGCCAATCTGCGGATTACTACACGGGCCGGATTGACGCGTCCAGATGATCCTTGACCGGATTTGCGAGGAGAATTGCGACCGGTCAGCCCCGGCCGACAGCCATGTCCCGGGGCACCGTCGCCGTCATCGAGGGTCGCCTGGAGAATTCGGCCTGCCAGGCGGCGAGCCGGTCGCGGCCCGGACGCCAGGGGCGGTCCGGATGCCGGAAATCGAGATATTCGAGGGCCACGCCCGTGGCGATCACACCCATGTCGAGCGGACCTTCCAGGTGATCCATCCAGTCCCGCTCGATGGCATCGAGGGCCCGCGTCACCTTGGACCACTGTCCGGCCAGCCAGTCCTCCGAAACGATCGCCTCCGGCCGGCAGCGCCGCTCGTAGACCATCAGAACGGCGGCATCCAGGACGCCGTCAGCGGTCGATTCGAGGGTCAGCGTCCGCCACAGGCCATCTCCCTCCGGATAGAGCCGGCCCCCGGCCCGGGCGTCCAGGTAGCGGGTGATGTTGCGGCTGTCATAGATTGCCTGGCCGTCCTCAAGGAGGAGGCAGGGGATCTTGCCAAGCGGGTTGTGCGCGACCGGGATGGTGCCGGAATCCAGTGGAGTGCCCATGGCATCGACCCGTTCCACCGCGTCGGCCTGCCCGGTCTCGTCCAGGCAGATGCACACTTTCCGCACGAAGGGCGACGGCGGGGCGTAGAAGAGTTTCACGACGGCCGCCTCCCGACCCATCGGGCCCGGATCCGTCCGAGCGCCGAGGCGTCGATCTCCAGCCACCGGCGAAACGGCCCGAACCGGATCCGCCGTCGCCACCGCGCCGCGCCGTGAACGCCCCGGCCCGGGTGCCGGCTGGCGTGCACGCCCTCCGCAACCTGGTCCAGCCGATCGCTTTCGGTCTGGTTCAGGGGATGCGGGCCGACCCGCCGCAAGGCGGCCCAGGCCGCCGCCAGCACGATGACCGCCTTGGTTGCCGGAATGAGAGGCAACGCCATCGTTCCGTTCCTCCAATCCACTTCGGTCCGTCCGGTCCGGGGAGACCCCCGATCGGCCGGGACGAACCCGAATCATCGGGCCGTGCCGGGCATGCCATGCCCGTGACGGTCGCGTGCCCCGAACCGGTCCAGGTCCGACGCGTGACCCCTGTCAGGCTCGTCGGTTGGCGTCAGCGCCCGGACCGTCCTGACGGCGTCCCGTTCCCGGAGCCGCAAGGCGGCCCGTCAACCGGCGATCCCGGCGGCCGGTGACCTCGATTTCGACTATCTTGCCAGGCCGGCAATCGGCGTCAAGGCGGACTTCGGCGAAGCCCTCGGTCCTCCCGGTCCGCCCGTCCTCCATGAGCACGGCGTGGCGCCGACCCTCCTGGGAATCCAGGTAGGCCGTGACCCGGTCCGCGGCCCGGTCCCGCAGGCGTCCGGCCCGCGTTTTCACAACGGCTCTCGGGACCTGGGGCATCCGGGCCGCCGGGGTTCCCGGGCGCGGCGAAAACGGAAACACGTGAAGCCAGGTCAGGCCGCAGTCCTCAAGAAGATCCAGCGAGTTCACGAACATGGCCTCGTCCTCGGTCGGGAAGCCGGCGATGATGTCGGCGCCCAGCACCACGTCCGGCCGCCGCCTGCGGATGGCGTCGCAGAAACGGATGGCGTCGCGGCGGCTGTGCCGGCGCTTCATCCGCTTGAGAATCAGGTCGTCCCCGGACTGGAGCGACAGGTGCAGATGCGGCATCAGCCGGGTCTCCGAACCCATCGCCTCGATGAGGACCGGATCGGCCTCGATGGAATCGATCGACGAGAGCCGAAGACGGGGCAGTGCCGGGACCCGGTCGAGAATGCATACGACCAGGTCCCCCAGGCGCTGCCGCCCGGGCAGGTCGGCGCCCCAGGCCGTCAGGTCCACGCCCGTGAGCACGACTTCGCGGAATCCCCGGTCCGTCAGATGCGCGACCTGGTCCACGACCTCGGCGGCGGCCACCGACCGGCTGTTCCCGCGGCCATAGGGAATTATGCAGAAGGTGCACCGGTGGTCGCAGCCGTTCTGGACCTGGACATAGGCCCGCGAGCGCGCGCCGAGACCGTCGACCCGGGGAACGGACAGCGGATGATCGGCCATGATGTCGCTGACGCGGATCCGGCTGCTGACGGTTGGACCGGTGTCGGCGTTCACACCGTGGCCGGTTTCGGACCCGGACGCCGGGTCGCCGTTCCGGCCCCCGGAGTCCATCGCACGCCAGGTCGAAGGATCCATCTTTTCGCGGTTGCCGAGGACCAGGTCGACCTCCGGCATGGCGGCGTAAAGGTCCGGGTCCGTCTGCGCGGCGCAGCCCGTGACCACAATTTGCCGCCCCGGATACTGCCGCCGGAGCCGACGGATGCGCTGCCGGGTCTGGCGACCGGCTTCCGATGTCACGGCGCAGCTGTTGACGACGGCGACGTCACCAACGCCGGCTTCGCTCGCCAGGCGGGTCATCGCCTCGGTCTCGTAGCTGTTCAGCCGGCAGCCGAGCGTTTCGAAGACGGCCTCGCTGCTCACGGCCGGAGCTCCAGGAATTCCGGTTCGAGGATTCCGGAGAAGACGACACGGGCCTCGCCTTCCATCCAGATGCCATCGGCCTGCCAGTCGATCACCATCATGCCGCCATCGAGATGGACCTGAACCCGGCGTCCGGTCTGGCCCCGGAGATGGGCCGCCACCGCCGCCGCGCAGGAGCCGGAGCCGCTCGCAAGCGTCACGCCGGTTCCCCGCTCCCAGATCCGCACCTGAAGGGTCTCCCGGTCCAGGACCCTGACGAACTCCACGTTGGTTCGTTCCGGAAACAAGGGATGGGTCTCGATCGACGGGCCCCGGACCGCCGGATCCGGCAGTTCGGAATCCTCGACGAGGAACACGCAGTGCGGATTCCCCATGCCGACCGCGACCGGCGAACCCTTGATCGGAAGGGCGAGAGGATCGACCTCTCGGGCCAGCGGGATTTCCGGCCACGTCAGCCGGGGATTCCCCATGTTCACGGCATAGGTCCGGTCGTCGACCGCCCGCACCGCGAGCACATCGTGGGCCGTTTCGACATAGACTTGCCGACGCCCGGTCTCCTCGATCAGGGCCCGGCCGATGCACCGGGTTGCGTTCCCGCAGGTCGCCGAAACTGATCCGTCGGCATTGCGGAAATCGACACGGACGTCGGCGGCCGGGCGGCCCGGGTCGCCCGGGTCACCGGGGTCCCGAAGCACGGCCATCTGGTCAAATCCGACGCCCCGGTGCCGGTCCGAGACGGCCCGCACCCAGTCGGCATCGAACGGACCTGCGTCGTCATCCCGACAATCGATGATGACGAAGTCGTTGCCGTGCGCCTGCATCTTGAGAAAGGGCAGGCCCGGCAACGTGGACGATCCGGTGCTTTCGGGAGTTTCGGTGTTCATGTCCGCCCATATACCCGGTCGCCCCTGGACTTCCCAGCATCCGCCAGGATCGAGGCAGGAAGAAAGCCCCGCAGGGCAGGAGCGGCTTGAAAAACCGGATTGTCCCTTCTAAACCCAGCCCTCGTGGAGCCCGTAGCTCAGTTGGTAGAGCAACTGACTTTTAATCAGTGGGTCACAGGTTCGAATCCTGTCGGGCTCACCAACGATCCCCTTTCAGACTGACAGGGCTTTTTCCTTTCGACGTCCACAATTGTTCGTGATTGCCGTCCGGGATCCAACGGGACCCTGGAATCCGGTTTCAATCCCGCACCAATGTCACGATTGCCAAGGCCCTGACGACCCGATCCGTTTTCGTTCGGTTACGCGGTGGAGGGGGGATGATGGCACCGGACTTGAGTTCGCCGCCGGTCCTTTCGGTGGGGCCGGATCCGGATACCCCTGTTCGCCAGCGGAGTTGGCTGCGGCGTCCATCCAGCGAAACGGCCGCGGGGCACGGGCTTGCGTGCCACTGTGCTGAAACCGAGCGGTCCGCCACCGCGGTCGTGGACGACGTCGGGAACCGTGGCGGTTCGGTGTCCGGTCCGGGGACCCCTGGTTGGCGCAGGGGGCATGTCCGGTTCAGCGGCGCCAGGGACGATCGGCCCGTCCTTGTCCAGGGCCAGCGTGGTCACCCTGGCCATCATGCCCTTGCCGTCACCGCCTGGCGCTCGAGCTCGCGGACGTCATGCGCAGACCTTGCGTCGTTCATCCGGGTGATCGAGGCGATTCGTTCGATCCATTTCTGGCACCCATGTGTCAGCCATGCCTGGCCAGCCGCGCCGTGGATGACGTTGCGCAGCTGGTGCGTCCGTCACCAACACGGAGGCGCCGCGCCCACGTGTTCGCGCACCATGTCTTGCAGGTTGAGAGGTGGTTGAGGATGAGGAACAGAATGCACGAGGCAGTGCCGTACGATTGACGGTCGACATGGGCGCAATGGAAAGGACTGCCGCCCAACCCCGGAGAGTTCGGGAATCCCCATGCCGGCTGTGCTCAGCCCACTCGCAAAAAGGGCCGGGACATCGATCGCGACAGGTTCTCCGGAATCTCGTCCCTCGCCATCAAACACGGCGTGTCCCTGGCCGATACACATTGGCGCTGCCGGAAAACGTCGCGAACGGCGGACTTCAATCCCTGCGTCAGCACAATGACGAATGGATCATTTGCAGGACCTTACGACACCCCGCCGTTCCAGTCATTCGTACGGTCGACTCATGTCTCCCGCGGAAGGAACGCCCGAACCTGGACGATCGGGGTCCGGCTGCGCGACGCGCCGAGCGCGGCACAACGGACTCTCATGACTGGCTCGCGCGCAGCAGGGCTTCCATCACCGTCTCGTCGGGGACATGGATTTCGTGGCGCAGTTCGGGATACTGGCCGGAATTCACGTCGGACTTGAATCTCTGGAATGCCTCGACCCGCATGACCTGGAGTCGGTCCTCCTCTGCTGCCAGGTCTGCATGCGTTTTGGAATGACGCGGGTAGTGGCCACGATTCGTCCCCAGCACGTCGCAGCTGAACAGGTACTGGGTGTCGCAGACCGATCCGCAGCCCATCCCTTCGGTGGTCAGCGACGTATTGCGCGTAACGAAGTCGGCGATTTCGACCGGAACGAGTTCCATCTCGAACAGGCAGGCCCCCGCGCTTTCAAGGTCCTTGACCTTGCGGTAGATCGCCACCGCTTCGTCTGCGGTCTTTCCGACCGAGCGAACACCGGTCCAGATGTTCTAGCGCGGAACGTAGCCCACATTCCCGGAGACCGGAATCCCTTCCCTGGCCATTGCTTCGACGATACGCAGGGACCCCGCGAAGTAAATCGCGTCGTCTCCGCATTCGATGGCATCAAAGCCTTTCCGGATCGCTCTGGACTCGTCATGGATCGCGCGCTGCTCATGGCCGGCCTGCAGGAAGACGCCCGGGGCGGCGGCGCGAATTCCCGGAAGTTTCGCATCGACTTCGCCGGTGAACATCTCGATGCCGGCCGCGCACGCGGCGGCGGCTTCCTCGGCACTGTCGACATGCATGGTGATGATCTGGCGGCTTCCCTTGAATGCGCGCAGGCCTGCGACGGTCGGACGATCGATCATGGCGGTCACGTCCTCGCCATCGATCGATCGCGGCGAAGCTTCAACCGCTCGCGCATGCGTGCGTCGCCCTCTTCGGTGCCGTCATGCCAGGTTCCCGCCCACTTGTCCCAGGGAACCAGCCCGTCGGCGTAATTCACTTCGAAATACTTGTGATGAAGGTAGTGCGCATAGGCATGCGTGTTCATCGCCTTTTCGTCGCCGACGACCATCTTGTCGAAGCCGATATGGCCGATGACGGCACCGAGGCCGGCGATGTGAAGGTGATAGATCGCAAGCAACGGGTGTGACGGTACGATGAAATGGATCAGCGAACCCGAGAAGTAGATCAGGTGCTCCACCGGATGCATGCTGAGCGACGACCAGGGGCTCGGATTGACCGCCTTGTGGTGGACGGAATGCACATGCTTGTAGAGGAATGGCGAATGGATCATCCGATGGGTGAAGTAAAAGTGCGCTTCGTGAATGACCACCATGACCAATCCGAGACCGATCAGTCCCCAGGGATTGTCGGCGAAGGTCGTCCAAAAACCCCAGCCATTCGAATAGGCCCAGAGCATCAGAACCTCGTAGGCCGTCCACATGGGTACGCCGGTTCCGAACGTGCGGATCATGTTGTCGATGTTCTGCGACGAGAACATGAACACGTTCGAGCGGGTTTCCCTGGGCCACCTGGGATTGTACTTGAACTGGGTGCCCTGGGCGCGCCGGATGTAGAGGCGCAGTTCCAAGGCCCCGTGCAGCAGAAACAGCGCGACCGAGTTGCGGACCAGGATATAGGCCACCCAACCCCATTCGAGCGTTTTCGTCGTCTCGACGTCCGGGGTCAGGAAGAACCAGAAAGCGCAGGCGGTCAGAAAGAAGAGGCCGTTCCAGGGGTAGAAATAGTGCGGCAGCCATTTCACGAACTTCAGGAGGCTCCAGGGCGAGGCGAGAAGCGGTGAAGGCTTGATCGGATCTCTGGGCCGCCAGTGATCGCGTTTGTCACGGGTGCCGAATTGGAGATCGTCCATGGTTGTTCTCCCGTTACGCGCGGAATCGAGTGGACAGGATTGTGTCCGGTTCCGCAAGGCGACGGCTGTGATTGCCGCCGAATCCGTTTGCCGTCAGGACATGGTGTCAGACCTCGCTGCCGGAAGCACATGGTTGTCATTGGAGTCGGGAAGGGTGAGTTTTTCTTCGCCGATTTCGCCGTTCGTGATCTCCGAAATTGCCCTTTGGGTTTCATCGAGTATGCGGACGGTCCACCTCGGGGGAAAAATTCCTGCCTCAGCGGGGCTTCGCAAAAGGTTGCGCTTGAGTGCTCCACCAGGAACACAAGCGTCGAGCAAGGCAGTGAACCTATCCGTGAAACCGGTCACAGTAGACCGTCCTCGACATCCATTCTGGCGAGGCGCCCCAATGCATCAGACCGGTTTGCATCCCGACGTTTCCTGAAGGCAAAAAGATCGTCTGTGCGAATGCGCCGATGACGACCTGTCCTGGTGAAGGGAATTTCGCCGCCTTCAAGAAGTTTCACCAGGAATGGGCGAGAGACGTTCAGGAGATCGGCGGCTTGTTGCGTTGTCAGTTCCGTTTCAACGGGAAACACTCGAAACCCGCGGCCACTCGAAATGAGTCGCAACACGATCAGGAAAGACGCCGTCACGGCTGGCGTCAGGGTCACGGTTTGCATTTTCCCATCGTCCCCAACGAGCGACAATGCTGGCGGTTTGCCGTCCTTGATCTGGGAGGCGATGATTGTTCTGATCTGTTCCGCGTTCTCGATCTCCAGCGCGTCTGGCATTCGCTCAAAGAACGCGTCTTTCCCGACGGCAAACATGTGGGATCTCCAAGGGTTCCCCTGGGGTGTAATGTTGGTATTCGAATTCCGAATCGCGCTCAATATTCGAAATATTCGAATCCTGTCAATCGCAATGCATGAAAATGGATCAAGTCGGTGTTCCACCGGTCCGGACCCGGCGAACCCTGATGCCACGGAAACCTTCAGTAATGGTGTCCGGCTGGGACCATCGCTTGGCTGTGGATCGGCGGCGAGTTTTCGTTCTCGAATCCCGGACGGGAACAGCCCGGATTTGAAAATCTCTCGGGTAAGCCCGGCCAGTTCAAATCGGCTCGATTTCCGTGGCCTGGAGTCCGCGCGGCGCCTGTTCGGCTCGAACGTTCACGCGTTCACCGGGCTGGAGATCGCTCAGTCCCGAGCGCAGGAGGACGCTGGAGTGGACGAACACTTCGCGGCCGCCTCCGTCCGGAATGACGAAGCCGAAACCCCGGGTCGGGTCGAAGAACTTGACGGTGCCCTGGAACTCGAGGTCGACCATCGGAAGCGCGTCGTCGTGCCGGCCGTAGTCCCGGGGCGTGTACCTCGGCCGGGCGTAGTTCACCGGACCGGTCATGACGGCCGGCGGTTCGACCGAAAGAACCCTCGACACCTGGGGCCCCCTGTCGCCCTGGACGATCTCGCAGATCACGGCCGCGCCCTGGGGAAGCGTGTCGTGACCCGATTCCCGCACGGCGCTCAGGTGACAGAAGAGGTCGGCGGAACCGTCCTCGGGCTCCAGGAATCCGTAACCCTTGCTTGGCAGAAACCATTTGACGATCGCCCGGAGCTGTCCCTCGGCCAGTTCGACCTCGGGCTCCAGGGCTTCCGGATCGTCGTCCAAGGGGCTCGCGGCGGGCATCGGAGCCTCTTCTGTGGCGGTTGAAAAGTCGATGGCATGAATCCGGGTCGCCTTGGGGCCGCGGAGGCCCTCCTCGATGTCGCAGTCGACCGTCGCCCCGGCAAGCAGGGTGCCCATGCCGACCGCATCCAGGACCGCCCTGGAGCAGAAAATGTCGGACGTCTCATCGCCCGGATCGAGGAAACCGTGGCCCTTTGCCACATCGTACCACTTGACTGACACTGACATGCGCGAACTGACGCGACTTTCCGAAGCCGGATTCATCATCTGAAAAACTTTCCTTCTTGACAGACGTCCGTATGGGCTGACGCCTTCCAATCTCCGCCTCCAGGGAGCCCGTAGCTCGGTTGGCAGAACAACTGACTTGCGATCAGTGAGCCACGGGTTCGAATCCTGTCGGGCTCATCACGCCATTCGGTTTCCGCCGTTGCCAGGTCCGACGCAGGCGGGATCGCTCCTGCATTGAAGGGTTCAACGGACTCCCGCCCAACACTACCCGGCCGCTGGAGCCTGTTGACACCCTCGTGGCTGTTCTGGAAGGAACGGGGGCGGGCCCGTCATGTGATCGTGCCCGTGGCATTCCAGGAAGGAACGGGAGCAAAGGATGACCGATCTCGACATCGCCGATTGCATCAACGAAACCTGCCCGTGGTCCGGCAAGCCTGTCCGGGAGGACTCGCTGACCGAGTACGAGGGCAAGGTCGTCGGGTTCTGCAACACGGGCTGCCGCGACAAGTTCGATGCCGCGATCCGCCACTTCGAGCGAGCGGCGGCTGGGGCCGGCGCGTAGCGTCGAGCGGTTCCGGGTATCTTTCGGACAGCCCGCCCATACCGACGACTGTTCCGACCTCCACACAAGTGAATTCAACCTTCGCAGCTGATGGAAACCGCCTGGCCCCATCTTCGTGATCCGGCCGAGCCCTTACCTTCCCGCTGTCGAACGCTGCCGCCGGGTCAACCCGGCCCAGGCCGTGAAGTGACGTCATGGCCCCACGGGTAGCTCACGATCGGCAAGCGCAGTGGCCTGAACCAAGATCGAACTGATCGGTTGGAATCGGGGATCGTCATCAGACGCGTTGTCCTGGCATTTTCCTGCACCCGGGACCGGATCCCTGTCTCAAGGCTGCGGCGATCTTTCCGGAGAGCGTCACTGTCGGGTCGGACAGCGGCCTGGCTTTCGACACTACGGGTTCGGGGAGTGACGCCCGCACCCAACACCTTGTCCAACGCCCCGCGTTCTTCTGTTCAACGAGCAGCACGCCCGGTCAGAACAGGTCGATGAAGCCCGAGCCGTTGTCGAGCCTTTCGACATGCGCCCCGTATCGCGCGGCGCTCCGACGCCGCATTCGAACACGTCGAAGATGGCGTTTCAGAAGCTCTGCGTCTCGCCCTTCTCGCAGTCCGCGTCCTGCCAGTTTTCAATGAAGGCGAACGAGCGGGTGCGAACCCCGTTCCACGACAGGCGTGCGGCCTGCAATGCTTCGTGATCAAAGTCGTTTTCGGCGATCCGCTTGATCTCGTGAATGATTCGCGTTCGAACGCCGATTCTGTGCCGAACCATCAGGCTTGCGAGTTTCGCACCGTCGGTCTGGACGATCCGCTTTGGACTTCGCGCCACATGGTGTTTGGCTGCGCGCGCGAATCCGGCGGTGGTGACGAACACGCCCTTGGTCGTGCCAGCGGCGTCGATCTCGCCCGCGAAGTTGCGCAGATCACCTTCGCCAAGGGAGTTTCCATCAGCATGGTTCTCAAACACACTGTCTGAGGTGGCGAAGCAACAACGGAATTGGCAAGGGATCATGCGATGAGCGCTAAAAAAGAGACATTCGCTGGCCTTGACCGTTCAGTTGACGAATTTCGGCGCTGGGTGCTCTCCGACTGGAAAAGCCCGACGACACGGGCACTGCTTGCGGAATTTTTCGTCCGATGCATCACGTCCACAGACAGTGAGTCGGCTGAGGACTGGAACTATGTGGATATCGAATGGGCAGATGGCACGACGCTCGAAGTCAAGTGCTCGGCCTATCTCCAGCCCAAGAGGGAAGGGAAACTTGTTCAGACGCCGCCGAGGTTCGATATTGGCAAAAAGATATGGGCCTGGAGCAACCGAAAGGGAGATTGGCTGCCGGAACCCGACGAGCCCAGGCGGTGGGCTGATATCTACGTTCTCTGCCTGGAAAAGGAGACCGATCCAGATTCATATAATCCGCTTGACCTTTCACAGTGGGAGGCCTTCGTAATTCCCACATCCAGGCTTGATGAGAATTTCCCCGATCAGAAGACCGTTTCGGTGAAAAGGCTGTTGCAGGAGGGATTCCAGCCCGTAGGATTTGACCGTCTCGGCCCCGAAATTGAACGGATCCGTCAAACTGTCACGGCGAATACTGCGAAGAACTAAACCCGCTGGCGGCGCGGCGTGCCAACTTGGTATTGGCCATTCAAAATTGCGACCTCGCATTGACCTGAAGGTCATGGTTGGCTGTTGCCGGATCGGTCACTACGGGTTTCCGGTGGTTGCACAATGTCCAGCCCTGCCTGTGGGAAAGGCCTGATGGCAAGGCCAGGAGACACTTCCGTTGCCGAGTCTGCAATCACGACATCCGGAATTGTCCGCGTTGTGATGACGACCGACTTGAGACCAGGATGGGCAGGCATGGCTGATTTCTCGGGTGCACAATCTACCCCGGATGCGAGTTCATCCGGAACTTACGGAACTAAGCTGTACAGACGAATACGCCTATCACGCTTTGCGCCTTCCTCCCGTGGCTAACGCTTTTCCAGCGCCACTCAAGATCAGCCGGGTGTGGATGAAAAGAAAAAGACGGCCGAAGCCGTCTTTTTGCCCTCCGGATATCCGGAGAATCCGGAGTATCCAGAGGGGAGGCGGCAATCCAAAGATCCCGCAGGTCCAATCAATGTTGCGCACTAGCCTACGTTTGTCAAGGTTCGGCAAGGCTGTCGGCCACTTTCTGTAGTATCTCCCTGTATTCCTGCCCAGACACCGACGGCCTGCCGCGCGCCGGCAGCAGCCGGCTGACCGCCACTGTGGTGACATGATTGCAGATGGCCCAGGCATCTCTTCCGTCGATCGGAGAACGAAGAAAAACCGAGATCCGCAGATTGGGCTGCGCTCGTGAGGTCATCGGCACGACGATGGCAACGCCGCTCAGCGTCGCATGCCGGGAGACTATCACAACCGGACGGCGTTTCCAGAACTCGGGCAGGTGAAGACACTCGGGGGGCGGGTAGTCACACCAGTACACTTCTCCTTTCCGGGGCGCCGATTGCAGCCGCACCTGCCTGCGTGGAGGTCTTTCGGTCATCTTCCGGAGCCCGCTCGACTTATTATTGTAGGCGGCATATCGGCCTCCTGTTCTTTGGGCGGACATTGTGCGCCCACATTCATTGACTTCTTCGCCTGCGGGGACGATGATGCCCCACCCCGCAGGCGAGGTTCGACTTCGGAACTCGTCCGAATGGGATTAGCGAGAAAACAGGAGGCTGAATCTGGGGCTGGGCCCCAGGATTCTCATAACGGCGAGATCTACCGATCACCTACATGGTGGCGACAGCGCGCCAGAGAAGCCTTATAATGTGTTCGATCGGGACCCGCAAGCCGGTCAATTCCCGGGCTCCCGGCCCTCTTGAATCCCCTTCCCAACCGCATATGGTAAAGTCGATTCCAGGCGACGGTCAACGGCTGGCCCCGAAAGCGGCTGTTAGGTCGGTGCGCTCCAGTGTTCCCGCAACGCCTTCATGGCCGTGACCGGTGAAGATGCCGGTCAGCCGACCGTCATCGCCGCCCGTTTCGCGAAATGTGTTGCCGCGCACCGCGATGGTGTAGTCGAGACCACCGTCTCCCCATGTTGTGCCGGTGCCCTCTGCACCGGGTGGCTGGCGTGCTCCCCAGTTCTCAAGCCCCGTGAAGGATGCTGTGCCGGCCGCAGTTGCAAGAGAAACCCTGATTGCGGCATCGCCCGTGACTGCCTCTTGGAGCGGCGTCAGGCCAAGCAAAGCGCCATTCCACACTGCGGTCCCCTGCAATCCAGGATTGTCCGTCAAGTTGACTTCAGGCAGGTAGCCGTGAGCCCAAGGTTCGGCGATTTCGTTGCGCAAGGTGACGCCGAAATTCGCATGCTCCCCGTTACCGACAATGTGCTCACAAATGTTGCGTTCAACATTTCACGACTGATCCGAGATCGGCAAATGGGTCAGCCTGGATTCACCGCGACGTGCCGACGCCAAGCCGCACAGATTGCAGGGGCAGACCGACGCTATACCGAGTTGGCGGACGTCATGGACGCTGCCCTGGCGGATCTGAAAGAAGGCTGGCAATGAGGCGCAGTGAGCTGGTGAAAATCGCGCTCCAGGGTCGCAATGGACAGCCCCGGTCCGTACTCGTCACCATGACGGCGTCGGCGCGGCACGGTCGAAGAGCCGGGCAGGCGCGTGGCCCGGAAGCGCGGGTTGAACCGCACGACCCCGAACGTCGGGTGGCACCGGGTCCAGGTTATGCTGGCCTGCAAGACGGCGCGGTTCGTGACGGTCGACCCGTTGTTGGCGGCTGGAACAATGCGCGGGATTCTGGGTGGTTTGCCGCGTTTTTTCCC
>JAPPHA010000026.1 GCA_028874915.1 Paracoccaceae bacterium | reverse complement strand
CGGCTATCATGCTGATCGACAGGGATTTTTCTGAAATCCCGCGATGAAGATCCGGGTAATGGGCCGTGGCATCCGGCCACGGACCGCGGCCGTAACGGACGGCCAGATCGACATCACGTGTCGTGACGTCCCGGACCCGCGCCGATGCGACGAGACGGATATCTGCATCGGCAAACAGGGCGCGATACTTCGCGATCCGGGACATGAGCCAATAGGAGGCGAAGGTCACGCTGGACGAAATCGTGACATCGCGAGACTTCCTGTCGCGGTCAAGTTCATCGGTCGCGTTGGCGATGTACTGCAATCCCATCGCGACAGCCTTGAAGAAATGTTCGCCCGACGGAGTCAGTTCGATGGCCCGATGTCGGCGCAGGAACAGTGCCGTTCCGAGAAAGTCCTCCAACAAACGGATCTGCCGGCTGACTGCAGCCTGACCGACGCGCAGTTCACGAGCGGCCCGGGTGAAGCTCATGTGTCTCGCGACGGCCTCGAAGACGACGAGGCTGTTCGCTGGCGGGAGGCGATTGCGCAATGTTCGCATCAGTTTTTCTCATGCTTCTGTGATTTTTTTGTCAATTTACCGGGCATTCACAGCTTTATAGATGAAATGTCGGACCCTCAAAACGATGGCAGGCAATTGCGCAAGTCCGTTGGAGGGGCCTGACAAAAAGGACACCGACATGCGGACAGGAAACAACGGACTTTTCGTCCCCGGACCGACGAATCTACCCCCAACGCTGCGATTCGCGATGGATCTTCCGCTTGAAGATCAACGTGCGCCGGATTTTCCGGACTTCACGCTCCGTCTTTTCGACGACCTGAAACGCGTTTTCAGACTGGATCGAGGAGAGGTCTTCGTGTTTCCGGGCTCCGGAACCGGAGGTTGGGAGGCGGCCGTCACCAACACGCTGAGTCCGGGCGACACGGTCCTGGCGTCGGTCATCGGCCAGTTCTCGCACCTCTGGGTCGATCTGTGTCGGCGTCATGGGCTGAATGTCGATGCCATCGACGTCGACTGGGGCGAAGGGGTCCCGGTAGAGCGATATGCCGAGCGCCTTTTGGAAGACAGGAGTCATACGATCAAGGCCGTTCTCGTCTGTCACAACGAAACGGCAACGGGAGTCACCAGCGATGTCGCCGCGGTCAGACGGGCGCTCGATGCCGCAGACCACCCCGCACTTCTGATGGTCGATGCCGTCAGTTCACTCGCAAGCATCGATTTCCGGATGTCGGAATGGGGTGTCGATCTTGCGGTCTCCGGATCGCAGAAGGGGTTCATGCTTCCGACCGGCCTCGCCATCGTGGCGGCCAGCGAAAAGGCGCTGGACGCGTGCCGGTCGGCCACATGCCCCCGGTGTTTCTTCGACTTTGCCGACATGATCGCTGCCAATCGGGACGGGTATTTCCCGTATACACCGGCAACAACGCTGTTGCGGGGTCTTCGGGCCTCGATCGACCTGCTGTTCTCGGAAGGCCTCGAGGCTGTGTTCGCACGGCACAATCGTCTGGCTGAGGGTGTCAGGCAAGCCGTCGCTGCCTGGGGGTTGGAACTGTGCGCTAGGGAACCGAAATGGTACTCGGACACCGTCAGCGCCATCCGCGTTCCTGAGTCCGTCAACGGCAATGATGTCGTGAACGTCGCCTATGCCCGCTACAACCTGTCGCTTGGCGTCGGTCTCGGCCGGGTTGCCGGACGTGTCTTCCGGATCGGCCATCTGGGCTGGCTGAACGAACTCATGCTGTTGCAGGCTCTTGCAGGGTCCGAAATGGCCATGCGGGATCTTGGCATGCCGGTCGCGGCCGGTTCGGGCGTTGCCGCGGCCGAGGAGCACTACCGGATGACGGCCGGACCTGTCGCTTTGCCATCATCGGCGGCAGTCGGGATGTAGGCGCCGTTTCATGAAGATCTGTATCTTTGGCGCCGGCGCCATCGGCGGTTATCTTGCGGTTGGCCTCGCCCGAGTCGAAGGCGTAACCGTTTCGGTGATCGCGCGGGGGGCCCATCTGGAGGCCATTCGAAACCGGGGGCTCAGACTCGATCGTGTCGGACGGTGCGACACGGTGTCTGTCCACGCGACCGAAGACCCCGGAGAGATCGGACCCCAGGACTACGTGATCGTCTGTCTCAAGGCCCACCAGGCGTGGGATGTTGCGGACCGGATGAAACCTCTCTTCCATGACGACACGGCAGTTGTCACGTGCCAGAACGGGGTCCCGTGGTGGTACTTCCACGCGCTCGGCGGACCCTTTGAGGGGAGGCGGATTCAAGCCGTCGACCCCGAGGGACGGCAGTGGCGAGAGATCGGTCCCGAACGCGCCATCGGATGTGTCGTCTACCCGGCGACCGAGATTTCCGAACCGGGTGTCATCCGGCATGTCTACGGAGACAAGTTCGCACTCGGCGAACCGGACGGAAACCTGTCCGAAAGATGCCTGCGCCTGTCCAAAGCCATGGAAGCGGGCGGACTCCGGGCGCCCGTTCTCGCCGACATCCGGAGCGAGATCTGGCTGAAACTGTGGGGAAACCTCTGTTTCAACCCGATCTCCGCGCTGACCCGCGCCACGCTCGACCGTGTAGCGACCGAATCTGCGACCCGGCAGCTTGCCCAGGCCATGATGACGGAAGCCGAAGCCATCGCCACCCGACTCGGTGCAACATTCCGGGTCGACATGGAACGACGCATCAATGGTGCAGCAGGCGTGGGTCCGCATCGGACATCGATGCTTCAGGACCTGGAACGCGGGCGAACCTTGGAAATCGATGCCTTGGTCACGGCGGTCAGGGAAATGGGAAAGATCGTCGAAGTCGAGACACCAGCCACCGACATCGTTCTCGGACTGGTGTGCCAACTTGCGGCGGTAAAGGGACTCTACCCGGCTTTCCCCGACCTGGCCTCCTCCCCGCCAATCGACGCCGGTTAGCTGGAAGGTCCGGGGTGCCCGGGAAACCTGGCGTGACCGATCCCTGGAAGGAATGTCCGCACCCGTCGCCCAGATCCGGTGACGATTGCCGGCCCGAGCCATGATCGGAATCGCCCCGTACTGACCGTGCGAGGATCAAGCCTGTTCGACGAGAAAAACGGCCTCCGGACGGGCAAGTTGTCAATCCCGGCGGGGGTCCATAGAATAACTTTACCGGAAAAAGGAAACTTGGACCGGACGGATCCTGTCGTCGAGACGAACGGGTCCGTGCCCCGGTTTCCGGCAGTGAACGTTCTGCATGATCGTCCGGTTAGGCCTGAAGCGCCGGATCGAATCCGGTGCCGACACAATGTCGCCATGACCAGGCCTTGCCGAGACTCAATGTCGGAAGCCACTTTCCTGCCGGCGGCCGGTTTTTGCGGGCGGTGTATCCGTTCGCCGGGAAAGATATTGGGATTTCATCGGATAGGGAGGAAATCAGATGACCAGCAAAGACACCCGGACACCATCAACCGTGGCAGCAGAGGGGTTTTCGCGTCGCCGGTTGCTCAAGGCCACAGCGGCAGCCACTGCCGCCGGGCTTGCCGCGCCGTATCTTGGTCCCGCGCGGGCGCTGGCCGCCGATGGCCATGAAATCATTCACTGGAGTTGGCTGTCAGCTTCGGACGGCGAGATCTGGGCGCAGATGATCGACAAGTTCAACGAAGCTCACAAGGGCAAGGGTGTTCAGATCCGAATGGAGGTGGTTCCCTTCGATCAGTACAACACCAAGGTTTTGGCCGCGACTGCGACCGGGCGCGCGCCGGATTTTGGCTGGGGAATCGCAGGAACCGGAGCGGCTCAGGCCCGGGATGGCGTGACCGTGCCGCTGGATGATCTGATCGGTGAAGTCGGCCTCGACATCGACGATTTCGATCCGAAGTCGGTCCAGGCCGCCCGCTATCCCAAGTATGGAAACAGCATCTACATGATACCCATGGATCTCATGAGCCTGCAGCCGGAGATCAACCTGGACCATATCGCGGAAGCCGGGCTCGACCCGTCGTCTCCACCGGCGACCGGGGAGGAACTTATCGAGTGGGGCCTTGCCATGACGCATCGGGACGGTGACACGGTGACACGGTCCGGTATCCTGATGACCGGTTCCGGCGTTCAGCCGACAGTGACTTGGGGAATTGTGGCTGAGCAAATGGGTTTCCGGCGAGCCAGCGACGATCTGACGATGGCGGCCGTCAATCCCGAGAAGGGCATCGCTGCAATGGAATGGGTCCTTGATCTGTTCGACACGCACCGCGTCTCCACCCGGGATGTGACGGATCGTTACAAGGCGTTCGGAACCGGCGGCGGATCAATTTTCTGGACCGGTCCCTGGACGCTGAACGGTTACGTCGGGCAGGGACTGAACTTCATGACGTCGCTTTTCCCGAACATCGGCGGTGAACAGAGGACCTATTTCGAGATGGGTGGCCTTGAACTTTACCAACAAACCGATCCAGGCCGTTATCAGGCGACACTGGAAGCCGTCAAATGGCTCTCCGACAATTCCTTCCTCTGGACTACGGTCGGCCGGGGCGCATCGCCACGGCAGTCGATCCTCAACAGGCCCGACTACAAGACCGCCGGTCATTCCTGGGATGTGAGGGGTGCCTTCGTCGAGGGCATGGCCTTCGCAACAATTCCAGAGATTCCTGTTCTCGCGGGACCCGACTTCACCATTTATTCCGGCGGCAATTTCCTCGCCCGAACCCTGGAAGGTGTCTGGACCGGGTCCAAGTCCCCGGCGGAAGCCATGGAGCAACTTGCCGAGAAATGGCAGGAGGGCCTCGACGAGGGATGATCCGCACAAGCTGAAGCCCGAGAAAAACGCGCGGCCGGTCGGATCAGAACCCGGGCCGGCTGCGCGAACTCTGCCAGAACCGGTTTCGGGAGCCCGTTCCGACTGTGACTGCCGACACGGGAAATGGTGCGTTGGGGGGCGAACGGGTACCTGTCGATTGGATCGGCTATCTGTTCGTCGCCTGCTTCGCCATTCCCTTCCTGCTTTTCAACATCGGTCCGGTCCTTTTCGGGACTTATGTCGCCTTCACCGAATGGAGCATCATCGGAACCCCCCGTTGGGTCGGGTTGGAGAATTTCCGGGAAGGCCTCTCCGATGAGTGGGTCTGGGTCGCATTCCGGAACGTTTTTTTCTATGCGTTGATAATCGTTCCTGGCGTCACAGTTCTGGGGCTGGCCTTTGCGCTCTTCGTCAATCGGTCCTATCCGCTTGCAGGGTTGGCCAGAACCCTGTTCTTCGCTCCCCATGTCGTGTCGGCAACGGTGATTGGCCTCGTTTGGGTCTGGATGCTGGACACGCAGTTTGGTCTCATCAACAATCTCCTGGGCACCGTCGGCATCCGCAACATCCCCTGGCTCACGTCGACCGACTGGGCACTGGTTGGCGTTTCGATCGCATCAATCTGGTGGGATCTCGGTCTGGCGTTCGTTCTGCTGCTCGCGGCCTTGCAGGACATACCCCGGGATCTTACCGAGGCGGCCACTGTTGACGGCGCTGGTCCCGCCAACCGCTTGCGTTTCGTCATCCTTCCGCATTTGCGTCCGGTTCTATCGATGGTGGTCACGCTACAGTTGATCTCGACGTTGCGCATATTCAGCCAGGTCTATGTGATGACCAACGGCGGACCCGCTGGCGCTTCCTCCTCCCCGATCCATTACATCTATTCGGTGGCCATCGTCCGCAATCTGTACGGCTATGCTTCCGCGCTGGCGATCTCGCTGTTCCTGGTCATCCTGGTGGCGACACTCGTTCAGCGTTTCCTGATCCGGGAAAAGATCTGATGCAGCGCTGGCTCGAACGGAACAACATGGGTTGGGGCGATCTGGCCGTGTGGATTATCGGTACGACCGTCGCGCTTGTCTGGGCGGCGCCGTTTTTCTGGATGGTCTCGACATCCTTCAAATTGCCGTCGGATGTGATGACCCAAACCATCGAATGGTTTCCGCGGCGGGTCACCTTCGACAACTACATCAAGATCTTCGAATACCCGATCGTTCGCTGGTTCCTGAACAGCCTGGTCCAGGCCGTAACCTCGACCACGCTCTGTGTGCTGTTCGGTGCGCTCGCCGGCTTCTCTCTGGCCCAGTTCCGTTACCCAGGACGGGCGACCATATTCCTGGTTTTCCTCGCCTCAATCATGATTCCGGTTGAGGTCTCGGTTGTCCCGATGTTGCTGGCATTTATCAAGATCGGCTGGGCGAGCACCTATAAAGCCCTGATTCTTCCGACCATCGCCAATGTGTTTGCTGTCTATATCTTCCGGCAGTTCTTCCTGAATTTCCCAAGAGAACTGATCGAGGCGGCCCGTATGGACGGAGCTGGACCCTTCCGGCTGTTCTGGCTGATCGCGCTCCCGCTCGCCCGGGCACCGATGATTGCAGCTGCGGTCATCGTGTTCACTCTGAACTGGAACAGTTTCCTGTGGCCGCTTCTCGTTGTCTTTGACGAGAACATGAAAACCATGCCGGTCGGTATCGCCCGCTTCGCTCCGGTTGTCGGCACGCATACACAACTGGAAGGCTATTCGGTTGCAATGGCCGGGATCACCGTCCTGTCAGTCCCCAGCCTGGCACTGTTTTTCTTCCTGCAGCGCTACTTCATTCAGGGAATATCCCATGGCGGGATCAAGCAGTAATCCCGGTTGCGCCCGCGCCCGTCTCGGCCGGATGCCTTGGCCGGGACCGCCGGACAGATTCGACGGTTCGGTTCCAGTCTACGACAGCCTCTGGATCAATGGCCGGGCGACCTCGGCGAGTGACGGCGCTACGCTTGAGACAGTCGACCCGGCGACCGGCGAGGTCGTCGCCCGGTTCGCATTGGGAACGGCGCGGGATGTCGACCGGGCAGTTCGCACCGCCCGAACGGCCTTGTCAGGGCCATGGGGAGCCATGACACCGGAAACCCGCGGACGGCGGCTTCTCGACTTGGCTGCGGCTTGTCGGGTCCACGCCGAACCGCTGGCGGAACTGGAGACACTGGATACCGGAAAGCCGATGGCCGCCTCGCGAGGCGATGTTGCGGGTGTCGCGGCGACGCTGACCTACAACGCTGGCGCTGCTGACAAGCTCGAAGGCACAACGGTGCCGCTCGGCCGGGGATTTGTCGATTTTACAGAAGCGGAACCGCTTGGCGTCACCGCTCACATCACGCCCTGGAATTTTCCGCTGGGAATGGCTGTCCGGTCCCTGGCGCCCGCACTGGCCGCCGGGTGTACCGCCGTGATTAAGCCGGCAGAACAGACGCCCTTCACGACATTGGCGCTGGCGAGGCTCGCTGAGTCTACCGGGTTCCCGCCCGGCGTGATCAACGTCGTTACGGGTGACGGCCCCGGAACCGGTGCCGCCGTTGCAGGGCACCCGGGAGTCAATGGCGTGACCTTCACCGGTTCGGTTGAAACCGGCCGACGGGTTGGCGCTGCTGCCGGGCAAAACCTGAGACCGGTCGTCCTGGAACTCGGTGGAAAGAATCCGTTGATCGTCTTCGCGGATGCCGATCTCCGTGCCGCCGTCACGACCGCGCTCGACGGCGCTTTCGACAATTCAGGACAGGTCTGTTCCTCGGTGTCGCGACTCCTGCTTGACGAAGACATCGCCGAGGCCTTTCTGTCGCGGTTTGTCGAAGAGGCGGGTCGGCTCCGGGTCGGGCCGGCCCACGAAGAACCCGACCTTGGACCGCTGATTTCGCATGAGCAGTATGACCGGGTCCGGACGCATCTGGATTCGGCTGCCGGCGGGGACGCTCAATTCCTGCTTGGGGAACCACTGCCCGCGTGGATAGCCGGCGGGTATTTCGTCAAACCGGTGGTCCTCGAGCCGGCGTCGCTGGACAGCCCCGTGGCTTGCGAGGAAACCTTCGGACCCGTCGTAACCGTCTTCCGGTTTTCGGGCGAGAACGAAGCGGTGCGGATCGCCAACCGGCTGCCCTATGGTTTGGCCGCCGGGATTTACACGGCGAGGATCGACCGTGCCCTCGGACTGGCCCGGCGGCTGGATGTCGGCACTGTGTGGATCAATGGTTGGTTCATCGGCGGCGTTCAGGCCCCGACCGGTGGCACGAAGGACAGCGGATTCGGACGGGAACGGGGGCTGGAAGGAATCCGTTCCTACCTGCGGATCAAGAATGTTGGTATCGAAATCGGCCCGGCGGATTCTGCGGCTTCGGGGTCCTGACCGGGCGGTTTGCCATCCGCCTGATGCCGCGAAAACAGGATCACGCGGCAGAGATGAGGCGACGGAACAAAAATCGGGTTGAGCCCGAAAAGATCAAAAGAGGAAGGTCAGACATGACAACCATTTCCGACATTACTCATCATGACATCTTTCGACATCCCGAGCACTGCATCAACCAGGTTGCTGCCCGGACGCTCGTCAACGGTGACATCCTTGCCGTTTTCAACGAGGAGCGGTTTCCCTTCCACCATGACAGTGGCCAGACACTGATCTCACGGTCGCAGGATGGCGGCATCAGTTGGTCGGAACCCCGGGTGGTCCTTCCATGGACTGACACCACCGGAAACTGGGACTGTGGGATCTGCGAGCTCGCCGACGGAACGCTGATCGTCAATCTGACCATTACTGCGTTCTTCCGGCGGGGCGTCAGGCCCGAGCAGCCGTCTTGGGCGTCACGGCCGTACACCCGTGAATGGGGAGACTGGACATGGGCCTACAAGACCCAAGGCTGGCTTGGCACCTACGTTGTCACGTCCACCGATGGTGGTGAGACCTGGGGTCCACCGATTCCGGTCAATGTCCGGCCGCTGAAGCATGGCGGCTGCCGGTCAGGCTGCTGGCAATTGCCGTCCGGAGCGTTGCTCATGGGGCTCTACGGGCGGATCCGGGGTTATGGCGAGGAAGGAGAAGGCGAGACCACCCGTTCGGCGTTGATGCGTTCAGACGACGGCGGGTCGAACTGGGAGTACTATTCCACGATCGCCTATGACCCGGCCTCCATAATCGACTATGAGGAACCGGCGGTTCTTCGGCTCGCAGACGGTCGGTTGGTCTGTTTCATGCGGACCCATGTTAATCCGAGCGGCGACGCCAAGACCATGGTGATGACCGTTTCCGAGGATGACGGTTTCAGCTGGACACCGCCAAAATGGACGAACATCTGGGGCTATCCCGCTGATCTCATCACGCTCGCCGATGGTCGGTACCTGATGGTGTACGGCTACCGGCGCCCACCCTATGGAGTGCGCGGCGTGGTTTCCGACGACGGTTTGACCTGGGACGTCGCCAACGAGTTCGTCATCCGCCAAGGTGGCGTTCCCGGAAGCACGGCCCAGGAAAAACCCGGTTCGACACTCGGCTTCGAGGCTGAACCTGACAGGACCGGTGTCGGCAGCATCGACCCCGACAATCCCGGACTGTTCCAGCATATCGGGTACCCGACGGTTGTTCAGGCACCAGACGGGGCTGTCGTCGCATGTTATCACGAGTGGGATACCGCTGACCGGCCGCTCCAGTTCGTGTTGTGTACCCGATTCCGGGTTTAGCGGCGGTCGCGTGCCGGTTCGTCCTGACACAGTCGGGATGCCTTTGGCGTGACGTCGATGGCAAGGCAATCGCATGCAGACCGGGGTCGGGAGAACGGCGGGACACGCGAATTCCAGAGGCCATCCCGTTACGGCCCGCCGGGTGTGGAGCCCCGGTCCCGCCGCCAACCGTCAGGGTCAGCACTCCCTGAAATCGGTCGACAGGAGTCAGGAGAGCCGAGATGAGCAAGGTCGAACTCAGGAATGTCTGCAAGGCGTTCGACAGTGATCAGGTAATCCATGATGTCAGCCTAGATATCCAGTCGGGCGAGCTTGTCGTTTTTGTCGGGCCGTCCGGTTGCGGCAAGTCCACGCTTTTGCGGCTGATCTGCGGCCTTGAGTATCTCACCGGCGGCGAAGTGCTGATCGACGGGAGGTCGATGCGCGGCGTCAATCCGTCCCGTCGGGAGGTGGCCATGGTCTTCCAGTCCTATGCCCTCTACCCACACATGAACGTCGCCGAGAACATGGGTTTTGCGTTACGGATGTCCGGAATCGGAAAGGCGGAGCGGGCGGAACGAGTCCGGGCGGCTGCGCAGACTCTCCGGCTCGAGGAGTTCCTGGACCGTATGCCGAGACAACTCTCGGGAGGCCAGCGACAACGGGTGGCGATCGGGCGGGCGATTGTCCGCGAACCCAAGGTATTCCTGTTTGACGAGCCGCTCAGCAATCTCGACGCCGAGTTGCGGGTCCAGATGCGGCTCGAAATCGCCAGCCTTCACCAGCAGCTGAAAGCGACCATGATCTATGTGACCCATGATCAGGTCGAGGCCATGACTATGGCCGACAGGATTGTCGTTCTGCGCGAAGGCAGGATCGAGCAGGTAGGAACACCGGTCGAACTCTATCGCTGTCCCGCTAATGTTTTTGTCGCTGGTTTCATTGGCTCTCCGAGGATGAATCTCCTCATGGGTAAAGTCATGGCATCGACCGAGGCCGGACTTGACATCGGCCTCGTTGGCGGAAACGGCACGCCGCTCCGCCTGCCCGCCACTGCAGGTCCGTTGGCCGCGGGTGATCCAGTCCGGGTTGGCGTTCGGCCAGAAGGATTTTTGGAGCCCGCGGACGGCGACTTCCGGCTGACAGCGGATGTGAAATTTGTCGAGAATCTCGGCGGCACCCTGCTTCTGCACGCGCCGGGACATCCCTCGGGTACGCTCGTGATTGAATCCCGTGCGGTTGAACCGCCGGAACCGGGCCCCGTGACTGTTGGGATTGACCCGGATCGGGTCAACGTCTTTGACAGTCGGGGCTACGCTCTGCCGCTGAAGAAGTAGGCACTGCCGCCACGGTACACAAGGGAAACCCGTTCAGGCGACTTCCAGGTGGAACGGAAGGTCTCCAGGGGAACGGATCAGAGCCAGTGGTCATCCGGGTTGCGGATGAAGTCCTGCAGGATGCAGGAGTAGACCGCAGACGGGTCGAAGGGATATCGCGCTTCCATGTCGGGTGTCAGTGTAACGCCAATTCCGGGCGCATCGGGCAGTCGGAGGCGGCCGCCGGAAATTAGACGCTGGTCGGCGAGCATTTCGTCTCCGAGCGGGAAATCCAGCATTGGGTGTTCGACCAGCCGGCCGCCGCCGGCGAAGGCTGCATGGTAGTTGGCCATGATTGCGGCGGCACCGCCCCAGGCATGCGTGACGACGTCGACCCCGAGAGAGTCTGAGGCCGCGAACACCTCCATCACCGGGCCGATCCCTCCGATCACGGAAGCATCCGGTTGCACAAAGTCGTAAACGCCCTCCTGCATTCGCCGAATCATTTCCTTGGGTGTGGTAATGATTTCGCCACCGCAGACCTGGATGTCGATCCGGTTCCGAAGCTCCCGAAACCCTTCCGGACTGTCCGGACCGATGGCCTCTTCGACAAACTCGATCCGGGCGCCGGTTCGGGTGTGGACCCGGTCGAGATAGCGCACCACATCATCGACGGCCTGCGGTGGGTCGGCGAGGTTCTGGCACATGTCAACCCCGACCCGAATCCCGCGCCGGCGGGCCTCCTCAAGGACCCAGATGCTCCGGTTGATGTCCTCCTGGACCGCTCGGATCTTGTACAGTGTGATCCCGAGCGCCTCGAGCTGGTCGAACTCGTCAAGAAAATGCTCGCGGGTGTCACAGCATCCACCGCTCCCGTAAACCTTGATCTCGGAGCGTTGCGAACCGCCAAGATAGGCGAAGAGCGGCATTCCCATGCTCTTCGCTGCCGCATCATGCAGCGCGATGTCGACGGCCGCGATCGCGTGGCGAGCCGCCCCCTGCAGTGACCAGTAGTCGCAGAGGCTCCGGAGGTCGGCTGACCGGCGGGCGATGTCGAACGCGTCCTTGCCAATGAGGGGAGGTGTGCAGAGATCGATGATGGCCTTGAAAACCAGCGGGGCGAACACCGCGAGATAACCTTCCCCGATTCCCGTCACGCCGTTCGACAGCGTCACCTCAACCATTCCGACCGTACGCTTGGGCCCGTTCGGAAAGCACTCCCGGATTTCGACGTCGTCCGCGAAGGAATAGGGAGAACTCAGGAGGATGCAGCGAACCGCTTCAATGGTGACCATCAATACCCCCGAGACGAATTGATTATTCCATTCACCGGCACCCCGCGGTCGTACCGGGCAAGGTTGGTCTCGAAGAACTCCAGCTTGCGGTCGGTCTCATCCGCCGTACCGCCCGCACTGTGCTGGGTCAGGATCAGGTTCGGGCAATCCCAGAACGGGTGGGTCGTCGGAAGCGGTTCCACCGCAGTCACATCGATGACAGCGCCGGCCAGACGTCCCTCACGGAGTCGCCGGGCCAGTTCAGCTTCGTCAAGAAGGGTGCCGCGCCCGGCGTTGACGAAAATCGCGGTTCGGGGAAGCCGCCCGAGCCGATCGCGATCGAAGACACCGGCCGTCCGCGGTGTATGGGGCGCGTTGCAGACGACGACATCCGCGACAGCCAGCGCGCGATCGAGGTCATCCGGGATCCAGTCCTGGCCAAAGGGGCTCACCCGGCAATTGAAGGGTTCCAGCAAATCGGCCAGCCTCCGGTTGATGGATCCGAAGGCGAAAAGCACCACCCGTGACCCGGTCAGGGTTCCGAGTTCAGGCCGGATGGCGCTGCCTCTCCAATGCCGCCGCTCCTTGAGCCGGACGCAGTGATCGATCCCCCGCTTCAGAGCCAGGATTCCCGCCAGGCAGGTCTCGGCGACGGTCTCGGCGAAGAATCCGGGCAGGTTGGAAATCACCGGCCGTTCCCGGGCGTCATCGCCTGAAGGGTCGGAATCGACGTATTCTCCAAATCCTGCAGAATCCAGTTGCACCCATTGGAGCGTGTGGTGCCTTGCAAACCAGTCAGGCGGTGGATTGCCTAAGACGATCCCGCTCTTCAAAAACACATCGGCCGCGGCGTCAAACGTCGTCCCGGGCACGCAGAAATGCACCTTCCGCGGGGAGGCCGTGCGGCGGACCCGACTCTTCTGATCGCTGTTCAGGTCCATATAGACAAACAGGTCCACTGGCGAAGTCCTCACTGTGACCCGCGTTTGACTGAACGCGGACGAAAGTCGAGTCGACCCGGGTTTACCGGACGGGTCCGCTGATCACGCCCGAGTCTGGAGTCGGGGGACACCGATGTCCCGGAGCATCTCCAGCGTGTCTTGCCGGTAGACTTGCCGGATGTCCCGGGTTGGCGGTCGGCACCGGCTTGACGGAAGGCCGACGAGTTCCATGCATAGTTTGTCCAGGTAGCCGTCGCCGCTGGTGAATTCGCGTTCGATGCGGGTCCACAGCTTGTAGAACGGCATCGCTTCACTGACCAGCATGCGGGCGATTTCCGGGTAGTCGCCAGCCCGGACCCGGTCGACCAGTTTGATCCCCCACTCCGGCCAGAAATTGCAATTGTGGACCTCGAAGGCCCGCGCGCCAAGGGCGGGCATCGAACTGAAGGCGAAATAAAGATTGTTGTCGATGACAGTAAACCGATCCGAAAAATGCGATGTCACGTCTTCGAATTCCATCGCGTCGGACCGGGGAACCGACCACTTCAGCCCCACGACATTGGGAATTTCGGCCAGCCGCCCGACCATGTCGAAGGAGATGTTCGAACTGGTCCAGTACGTATTGTAGACGATGATTCCAATATCGGGCGCCGCCTCGGCGGCCGCGATGACGAAGGCCTCGAAGTCTCCTTCGGTATGGGTGAAGTAATACGGGCAAGACACCTGGATGAATGTGGCGCCGACGGCAGATGCGGCCTGCGCCAGTCGCTGAAGCTCAAGGGTGCTCGTCGTCTGGGCTCCCATCGCGACGGGAGCCCGGCCGGCCACTTCCTCGACGACAATTTCCGCAACCCGGACCCTCTCCTCAAAGGTCAAGGTAGAAAAGTCGCCTGCCGCACCGGCCGCAAGAAATGTTGCGTAGTCACCGATCAGGCCGGCATCGGTCAGGAACCGGACATGGTTGCGAAGCGCCGTGTCATTGACCGGAAAGTCCGGCTCGTCGTGAAACGGGGTCGGGATCGTGACGTAACAGCCTTCCAGATTTTTTCTGAGTGTCTTGTTGTCCATGGGTCGCAGCCTGCCGATCTTTCCGGGCATTTCGCCCCGGGTGCGGTACCCGGCCAGTGCCTGCAAGGCGAATGACCGGACGACCGATTGCCGGGTCCACGTTTCCGCCCTATCTACCGGACCTCGAGTCTGAACGAAAGCGATGTCGGCGACTGGCCGGGCCGTGATCCCGTCTGGGCACCGCGTCCGAACCGTTCCCGGGTCGATCATCGGCCCGTCGGGACGGCGACCGTGCTCAGAGCCAGCCTTCAGCCTTCAGAACCGGAACGAACGACCGGCTCACCGGTACGTTTACGGCGTTCGACAGCCTGAGAAAGACCCGCCCGTCTCGGCGTATAGTTTCAACGACGGCATGGCGTGCGACCCAGTGGGATCGATGGACCTGCAGCCCATCGACGTCTGCCAGCTCCCGCAGTGCATCGCGAAATCGAAGAAGGATGAGTTCGGACCCCAGGGTTGTGTGAACCTCAATGTAGTGATCCTGCATCTGGAGATGGAGAAGGTCGGTTCCAAGATGGGCCGGCAGTCGCGACAGGAACTGCGTCGCGGGATCCGGACTCCCCCCCGTCCGAATTCCGGTTGACCGCTCGGCACGATCCTGGGCGCGAAGCGGAGCCTCGATGAGGCGATGCGAGAACAGGGCAAGAAGCAGATAGACCGAGCCCACACAAGCGTAGATGTAAACCCAGGTCAGGCCAGGTTCGATGGGCTGGTCCATCACGGCCTGAAGCAGGAGGATCAGGCCGGTTCCGGGGACGGCACCGACCAGGGCTCCAACGAGCGCGGCCGGAAGGAATTCGGACGTTGACAGTTCCCGCCAGTCTTTTCCGAAGACAACCCGAAAGATGATCATGGCCAGGAGCCAGTTCGGCACGATCGCGGCCGCCCAGTAGACCACCAGTTCTCCCGGACCGAATCGCGCGGCGGTTCCGAAGGGGCCGAGCCAGGAAAAGACGGCGACGGCAATGGCAACCGCCAGGAGATATCGCCGAAGGCGCCGGCTTTCCGGCCATTCACGAAACGTCAATTGCAGGCGCTGGATCACTGGCGAATTAAACGGACCGTTCGCGCAATTCCGATTGGGTCCAGTCGCTCCCGTATTCAGGATTAGGGTTGGGCGGAATCGAGCGTTCGCTTCCGTCTAACAGTCGCAAAAGGGAGAAACAACGTGAACACGTCAATCAGGTCTTCGATGGTGTCCGGAGTCGTGGCCGCTGCCATGTCTGCTACATGTTTACCAATCAGTGGGTCGGCCCTGGCCGGTGATCTCTCTATCGATGTTCAGGGGGTCCGTTCGACTGCGGGGCGGGTTTACGTCGCTGTCCATGTGTCCTCTGACGCCGTGTCGTTTCCGGATCCGGCGGGAGTCGTGGCCGGGGGCTGGAGGGATGCCCGACTGGGGTCCCCGACAGTCGTGTTTCCGGGTCTGCCCGGCAATCGGTACGCCGTGGCCGTCTTTCACGACGAAAACGGCAATGGCGAAATGGACTCCAACGTCCTGGGCCTCCCGCTTGAAGGATACGGGTTCGCCAATGACGCCAGGGGGGCAATGGGCCCACCGAGTTTCGAGGCGGCGTCGATTGAAGTCGGTACCGGGGCAATGGTCACGGCCGTCGTCACACTCAACTACTGAGAGGAAGCCATCATGATCAATCGCCGAACGTTTGTTCTGGGTTCCGTGGCCGGGGCCATGGGGGCTGCGGGGATGACATCGATCTCGGCGGCGACGTCGGACTTTGCTTTTCGCACCGGCAGCGCGGATTCCGGGCGGGGACTCGGAGATTCCCGGTCCCTGGGCTGGCAACCACCGAGGCTCGACCAACTGGACTGCGGGCGCATGGAAATGGACGGGAAGCTCCCGGACGGGCTACGGGGCGTGTTCCATCGCAACGGTCCGGCGGGCCATCACCGTCATGGATTCCGCTATGGTCACTGGTTTGATGGTGACGGGATGGTGCAGGCGTTCCGGTTTTCCGACAGTGGGGTCGCTCACCAGGGGCGGATGATCATGACCCCGAAGCTTCGCGACGAAGACGCCGCCAGGCGGCGCCTCTACCCGGTTTTCGCGACGCCGGTGGTGGACTCGGTGCCGCTCCGGACTCCGGATGACATGAATTCGGCCAACATCTCGATCCTGGATCACCACGGGGAACTGATGGCGCTCTGGGAAGGTGGTTCGGCCAGCCGGCTTGATCGTGACACCCTGGAGTGGAAGGGGTTCAAGGATTGGGGCGGTGGGTCACGCGGGGCACCTTTCACCGCCCACCCGAAGGTGGACCGCGACGGCACCCTCTGGGCTTTCGGGATCGCCATTCGGCCGAAACCGACGTTGGTCCTCTATCACATCGCCAGCACCGGCCGCCTCGTGAAGGCGGCGGTGTTGCCGGTGGAGTCTCTCGGCATGGTGCATGATTTCGTGGTGACGGATCGTCATCTCGTCATCGTCATCCCCCCTTTTGTCTACCGGGAAGACCGAGGTGAGACCTTTCTCGATGCGCATGTCTGGGAACCGAAACGCGGTTCGCGGGCGCTGGTCGTATCCAAGAATGACTTTGACGATCGGCGCTGGGTTCAACTGCCGGCCGGCTTCGGTTTTCATCATGGCAATGGCTGGGAGGAGCCCGACGGGACCATCCGGTTCGATCATTGCCTGTCGGCCGATCCGGCGCTGGTGAATGACGTGTTTCGCCGGGTCATGGATGGTGATTTCCGGCCCACCTCGCCGCCGACCTATACCCGGTTTGCGATTCGCACCGACGGTTCTGTCGAGATCATGGATTCCGGCCGGGTCGCGGAGTTCCCGCAGATCCTGCCGAGCCTTGCCGGCCGACGAAACCGATTCGTTTACACGCTCGGAACGACGGGCCACGGACCCGTCTGGCTGCCTCGCACTCTCGTTCGTCAGGATCTGGACGGCGGCAGTGTCGAGAGCTTTGACTTCGGTGAAGACCAGATCCCGGAAGAGCATGTCTTCGTTCCCTTTCCCGAAGGAACGGCCGAAGACGATGGCTGGCTCGTGGGTCCCGTCCTTGCCCACCGGCGCGGCGTCAGCGGCATCACCGTCTTTGATGCCCGGCGGATTGCCGATGGTCCCGTTGCAACCGCCTGGCTCCCCTATCCGCTTCCACTCGGATTCCACGGGTCCTTCAGCGCCGACCGCGTCTGACCCGTGAAACGGATCGATCGAATCGACTTCCGGACCGGGATTCCAGCCGGCGATCGCATTCACGTAGCGCGAGGGCGATCGCCAAGGATCGGCTCGGGGGGTCTGCCGTGCCCACCGTTCCGCCCGGATACCTCGCGGTCATCGAAGCCGCTTGCCGGAAGGACTATGGGTTCACCCCCTTCGGTCGGAAGCCAATGCTTGACGTCGGGCGCGAGACGCAGGACGTCGTCATTGCTCCGGCGCTCGAAGTGAGGGGCAGGGACGATGAACGAAGGTCCGGCAGGATTCCACTCGGGGGCTCGGCTTTGCCGTCAAAAAAACACGACGCCTCGATGCACGATCAAGCTTGGAAGCCGTCAAGGCGCTTCAGGAACAGCCGCTCGCCTCTACGACCATCGCGTGGGATCCACCGCCTGCATGTTCGCCAGCTAGGCCCGCTTGCCGATCGCCCAACTGGTTGAATGCACGGTCGGGCATCGCGAGATCTCGATCGCGGCCTTTGCCGAGCATCGTCGTGGCGTCATAGCGGTCCAACACCAGCGGGCCGAGACCGGCAGGAATGCGCCACGCGATGTCGATGTCGGCGACATGCTCGTGGAGTTTCAAGCCGGCCAATGTCGACGTCCACGAGATCGCGACGTTCATCGTGATTCACCCGATTCGGACGGCGCTTTATGTGCGGCGCATTAGACACACCGGCCCATGGCGGGTTTGCAGGAAACGTTCACGGACGATCGGCTCGGCTGCCAGGCCGGCGACGGCAGAGGTTGGATCAACGACTACTCATGTACTCGTGGGCCCATCGATTCCAGCCGAAGGTCATACGCGAGACTGACGAACGGACTTGGCGCGAGTTCAACGGGTCGCGTTACGCATGGTCATCCGCCGAGCACCAGGTCGGTTGGGTGATACCGATCAGCCCGCGAAACGGGCGAACGGCGCGATTCGTGCGGTGCCGGTGGAGCGACCTGCTGTTCCCGGATCGCTCACTACCAGCGCATCGCCATGGTGAGCCCGAACCGGTGCTCCACCTCAGCGTCGTCGTTCGAAGGCTCCCACCGCGTCCCTTCGAGACCGAAGTTGAACGAGAATCGCTTCGTTTCTGCAAGCGCAAGCTTCCAACCCAACCGCCAGTCGCGTCCGGCCTCGGAAAGCCCGAGGCCCAGCTCCGGCGTTCCCGTAAAATCCCCGCCGAAGACCGGCATGCCGTAGCTGACTTGCGCGTCCAGACGACCGCTCGCCTGATTCGCTTGCGGTGCCAGCCATGTCTTGCCTGTGTTCCACAATTGTTGCACGCCGCTGGCCGTCCGGCCCCACGCCGGCTGGACGCCGAACGCAAGGCCCCGTCCATCCGTTCCCGGGTCTACCCTGATCAGCCCGCTCACGCCCCATTCCTTGTGGTCGCCGACGTGGCTCAGCAGGGTTCGGGCCCGCCATGCGACGGTCAGACCCGACGCTGAGTCATTGTAGCGTATGCCGCCTCCAGCCTCGATGCCGTTGCCGGTCTCGCCGTCTCCACCGTCGTTGCGAATGCCGATCTCAACTGACGGCGTGAACGTCGCACCCGATTCGTGTTGCCGGGTGTGGCTTGCTTCGACCATCAGCCGCTGCCGGCTGACATCCTGCGTCACCGCCTTGATGGTGCCGGCCCCCTCGACCTTGGCTTCCGTGAACGCCGCTTCGCCCTTGGCCCGCACGCTCGTCCTGCCGCCCTCGATCAACTCGTCGCTGGACACCAACAACCCGCTCAGACCCACCGCCACCATCCGTTGCGTCAGATCGCTCGCCTGCGTGCCCGACCCATCCTCGACTTCAATCTCGCCCCAGCCGTGGCCTGCCATGATCCAGGCATCAATGCTGCCCGTCGCCCAACCCGCATAGGGGTATATGCTTGTCACCGTGGTCGTGAACGTGCCCTTCGACGTTCCCGAGGTCGTGTAGTTCAAGCTCGCACGCGAGCGGGCCATCGCCATTCCGACCAGCGTGTCCGCGCTCAGCCGGGTGTCGAACCCCAGGTTGGCGCTCACCAGGTCGCCGTCGTAGGCGACACTCCGCCGGTCGCCGCCAGAGAGATTGCGGTAGTCCCCACTCCCCCACAGCGCCGTCTTCCCGAACAGACCGTCGCCAGAACCTCCGCCGTCAAGCGGCAACTTGAAGGACGAGCCCGCGAGGAGCCGGCCGGGATCAAACGTGCCACTTTCCAGCGCCTGTCGGTGGACCAGAAGGACATTCCCGAGAGTCGAGGCGCCGGCGAAGCTGAACGCCTTGGTTGTGTGTGCACCGGAGGTTGCCTGCTCGATGCGGCCTGAGACCGCCTCGACCACGTTCGCGGTCATCGCCCGCATCACCTGCGGCAGGACGGCTTCAATTACCGTGTCCCCGTGTGACGCAGCCGCCTCAGGCGCCGCGGTTCCATAGAAACCCGAGCCAACGATTAGGTCGACCGGGACTATGCTTCCGTCCGTCCTTCGGATTTGGCCGGCGAATTCTCTCGCATAGCCAACCTTGGGGATTTCGGCGCTGTCCGTGTCGTCAGCAGGATCGTCGAAGTAGTACTCGACGAAGCCGCCTTCGGGATCGCTCTTCGCTGCAGCGATAACCTGCGGCAGGATGAACTCTCCGGTCACCGCGTCGCGGACAGTCGGCACCAAAGGCCGATGTTCGAATCTATCCGGAAACGCCGCATGAAACGTGATGATGTTGGTGACTGTATCCAGGACATAAAGATACACGGAACCATGCCTCCATGGTCCGTTCGGATCTCGCAGGGCAATTCTGGCTTTCGAGGCTGCGGCCGCGTCGCCGGACCTCTGGATTTCAAGCATGTAGTTTCCTGCTTGCGTTACGAAGGCCTTCAGGCTCTCCCGGTCCACAACGTCTCTGGCGGTAACGGTCGGGTCGCCGTAGTCGATCGCTTCCCTGCTGATGGGAACCAGGTGAGACTCGCCGAGATCGAATCCGGCAAGCAACACGATCGGAGCACCGAATTCGGGCGAGACATACACGGCGGCATGGCCGGAGGCCCCCGGGATGCCCGGACGGCCGCCTGGAACAGCTTGGGTCAGATCGAAGGCAGCGGCAGGTTCATTCGCCAGGATGGCGCTGACCCTGGCGAAGGCCGGGCCGGAGACGGCGGGGTCGGGAGACGCCAGGCTAAACAGGTCGGACTGAGAAATGCCCAGCGCGACGAGAATCTCCCCGTAAATCGCAGGATCAAGCTGCCTGCCCGCCAGGGCCATATCCTTCGCGTGAAGGAACACCCTGCCATCGGGCGTCAGGGTCACGATGTAGGTGGAGCCGGAACGCCAGACACTCCCCTCCTGTCTGACGATGCATCCAATGTATAGCCCCTGTTCCACTGTCGTGGCGTGCTGGGCATGTTCTCTGGATCGATCCCTCACGGCCAGTGCGAAGTCTCTCAGGAGGCCAGTTCCATCTTCCACCTGCTGCGCCGTCACTGGCGGATCCTCGGGAGGAGTCGCGCCAGCAGGCACGGGACAAGCCTCCTGCGCCAGGGCCACGCGAGCATCGATAAAGATGACGGCCAGCATGAGAAGGCAGAATACAACAGAATTCGATATCCTGATTCTCCACGCTACGATATCCATCTTGTCCTCCTGACCCTTCTCGCGCCGCTGTGGTTCACCGGCACCGAACGGCGCGTAGCATCAATGCGTGTGCGGGCTATTCATCGTAGTATTGCCGATCCCGGTCGAAAACTGCTCACTGTGCCCTGAGCTCGACTTTGCCTGATTACTTCGTGAAACATAGCGTTTCCATCACGCGTCGGATGCTGTCGGGGGACCTTCAGCAGGTCATGTTCGGTCACAAGGCCGCACATGGCAGGGTCGGCACGCGCGAACGGCGAATTTTTTTCGTTGCCGATCTGGCGCCGAGCACTGGAAAATACAATTGTAACAGAGTTGGGTGCGCACGGTCGCGATGGCGTCGAAGAACCGTAACCCGGGATTCCAAACCCAGATTGCAGCGTATGGGCGAGGTCTCCTGGCGAAGACGTCGCCCGGCCGCAGACAGACAAGGCTGATCAGGCCCGACAGCGACGACTTCCTCTTGACGCCGGCGATTCGCGGCGACCGCGCCCGCATGATTGTCGGGCGCTGTTCCGCCCGACGTACCAACATGTCGTGATCGGCTCCAACGCAATTCGGCATTCCCTGGAACTGTACCTTACGGACTGCCCCCATCGAACCCCTTTCGGCCATCCATTCGTTCAGGCGTTCCGTGCAGGTCGTGAGGCCGCCGGCAGAACCACCTGTCCGCCTCGCCGGGATTGTCGTTCCGAACCTCCGTAGTCAGCGGCCTTGGCAGCTTGGATCGGAGGACTCGATTGAAACGGTGTCCGAGATCATCCGCCACGACGGCATTTCAGAACGGCGATCCGCCCAAGCCTCCGGAAGGAAGGACTGGGAAACTGCCTCAGACGTTGTTGGGACCGAAGTCCATGTACGGCAGGACATAGGGCTGCCAGCCGAGATCCTTCTTCTTGCCGTAGAGCCAGACTTCCTGGAACAGCACGACACCCATTGGGTCGGCCGTCTCCCATTCCGTCATCATCGCCCTGAATGCGTCCCGGCGAGCCGCCTTGTCGGGTTCGTTTTCCAGGACAATCCCATTGGCATTGAAAGTGTCGTTCACCCAACCCCATCCACGGCCTTGCATGACCGATGGCTTGAAGAGCCGCCAGAGAATCGTCGCCGGGTCCTGCCAGACCATGGTGGCGGACATGTTTCTGATTGAATGGTGTCCGCGCGTGATTTGTTTCCAGTTTTCCCTGATCTGCAGGTCGACATTAATGCCCACGGCCTTCCACATTTCGCGCAGGACCTCGGCCACTGCCACCTCGGTGTCGATGACATTCGGAAGGAGCGGATAGTCGATGGCCTCACCGTTGTAGCCGGACTTGGCAAGTTCCTGCCTTGCCAGTTCCGGATCATAGACCGGCACCGGGTAGTCCGCGTCGTAGACTTCTCCGAAACTGGGAAGCTGCAATCCATTCGGAACCCTTGCCCGCCCGGCGAACAACGCGTCCACCAGCAGCTGGCGGTTGATCGCGTAACTCAGTGCGCGGCGGAAGTGTGCGTTCTTCATCATCTCATGGGCGAATTCGCCCTGGTTGAAAATGAGAATCCTGAGTTTTGCACCAGGACCTCCGACGACCTCGATGTCGTCGTAATTGTCGATCGTCGAAATCTGGTCGACCGGGACGACGGTGATGACATCGAAATCCCCCGATGCGAGTCCGGCGATCCTGCCGGCAACTTCGGGAACTTCCACGAACGTGAGCGACTTCACATTGGGGCCGCCACCCCAGTAATCGTCGAACGCATTCAGCACGAACCGGTCAGTGTTGAGATCGGCGACGCTGAACGGTCCGGTTCCGACCGGCTTCAGGGCCCATTCGCCGTAGCTTGGTGCATCCTGGTAGGCGCGCTTGTTGACGATTTCACTGCTCCACATCGCAAACCGCTGTTCAATGATGGGATCAATGCCGTCCATCACCATCTGCACGGTGTAGTCGTCAACGGCGTTCGCTTCGGAAACGTTGGCAAAGAACTGTGACAGGCGGACCGGTCCGTCGCCCTCGCGACGTTCCTTCGAGAAGGTGAAGGCGACATCCTCCGCCGTCATCTCGTCGCCGTTGTGGAACTTGACCCCCTGCCTCAGCGTGAAGACGATTTCCCTGTATCCGTCGATTTCCCAGGAGGTCGCCAGGCCCGGGCCAAGCTGCATCTGGTTGTGGAAATCGGGTTCGATCAGCTTGTCGAACACGTTATACGAGATCGGGACCGTATAGTCGGCCGTGTCCCGGCCCGGACTGATGTTTTCCGGCAATCGCTGCACGCCGACGACGATGTCGCGCCTGCCCTGAGCCCAAGTCGCGCGCGGCAGCATGGACACACCGGCGATGCCGCCGGCACCCTTGAGGAACTCTCTCCTGGCAATTGTCAGCATTTTCATTCCCTCCCGCTTGCAAGCAACGCTGCAATTTCGATTCGCAAACGGTTCTAACAGACAATACATTACAATGCAAACATGATTGTGTGATTGCCTTGCTTGATTGAAAAATGTGGAAAAAACAATTTAAGTAGTTTCTTACAATGAAATCTAGAAACATCCCGTCAACTTAGTTAACATACAATGCATACAAAGTGTTTGACTATGGGATACGGCTCCGCCAAGATGGCGAATCAGGGGGCTTGCCTATGAGCGACATTTCCAGCGGTTTTGCATTGGTGGATCAATTGCGCGTCGACTTCGCATCGCTGGAGGCTGGCAGCCGCGTGCCGACCATGCGCGATGTCGCGAGCCGACATGCCGTCAGCGTCTTCGCTGTGCAGAGAGCCTTCGAGGTTCTCAAGGAAGAGGGGCTGATACAGAGTTTTGTCGGTCGCGGATCCTTCGTGACCGGTGGCGAAATCGCGAAGTCGCGAATTCCCGGACAGTCACTCCCGGCGCGGATCCTGATCGTGAACCATTCCACGCCGAGCCTGCGGGGCTACAAGATTGCTCACGCTCTGCAGACAGAGTTGTTGCAGGCCGGGTGCAGGGCCATCACCGTCAGCTACAGCGATGCATCCGAACTCCGGGACGTCCTCGGCGACGGACGCTACGACATGTGCGTTCTACAGCCCAGGCGCTCAATTCTTCCTGTCGAAGTCCTCGCCATGCTGAAGGCGAAGGCGAAACACATGATCGTGGAAGGCCGGGAACTCGAACGCCTCGATGTCGATGTGTTCGTCCGGAACAGGGCCAAGAGCATGGCACTGGCGCTGAACTGCCTGCGTGAACTCGGGCACGGGAGGATCGGGCTTCTCACAGAGAGGCTGGATGCAGCTGCAGGGTACGCGGAAATCGAGAACCATTTCCTGCAGAACCATGCTTCGCTGCCGGGAAACGCGGAGTCGCTGATTGTGCGTGTGGCCGCCGATCGGGGCGACGAAATTCAGGCATCGGAAATCCGCGAAGCCCTGCAGAAGGACCTGACCAACGTTTCCGGTCTTCCCACCGGATTCATCGTATCCGGGCGTTTCGATCCGGTGTCGATCAGGGAAGGATTCCTCTTGGCCGGATTCGAGATTCCTTCGGCAGTCAGTGTCGTGAGCCTGCGCGCGGAAGCCGAGTCGTACGCGGCGGACGCGCGCTTGACCGCCGTAGGACGCACGACCGAACACGTCGTGCAGGGCATCGTTTCAATGATCAACTGGCGGTTGTCGAACCCTGGCGAACCGCCTGTTCAGGTGTTGGACAATCCCAGCCTGTTGCCCGGACTCTCCACGATCCGCAATGACGCGGTCGGCAAAGTCCGGAATGCCAGGATCGAAGCGCCATAAGGTCACCAGCGCACCGTCGGATTCGGAGGTTGTCATGGCAGGTCCCGTAGCGGAAACGAACGCCGCCCCGTCAATGCCCCTCGACATTTCCGGCCTCACCATCAGCCTGAAGTCCGGACCGCTCAGGATCGACGTTATCGAAGATGTGCACCTGCGAGTGCGGCCAGGTGAAATCCTCGGCCTGGTCGGCGAAAGCGGCAGCGGCAAGTCCGTGACTTGCCTTGCGGCGCTCGGACTGCTCGGTCCCGCTTGGAAATCGGATGGCGAAATCCGGCTCGCCCGGACCCGGATCACCGACAAGATGAGCGACAGCCAGTTGACCGCGGTGCGCGGACGGGAAGCCGCGATGATCTTCCAGGACGCAAGCGCCTCCCTCAATCCGATTCAGAGGGTCGGCAAACAGTTGACGGAGACCGTCGCGCGCCTTCAGAAGGTCCCTCGCGCCAGGGCAAGGAAGATCGCACTGGATCTTCTCAGGCGTGTCGAGATGCCGGATCCCGAAGAACGCTTCCATTCCTACCCGTTCCAGCTGTCAGGCGGCCAGAACCAGAGAGTCATGATTGCCGTCGCACTGGCAGGCCGACCCGAACTGCTCTTTGCCGACGAACCCACGACCGCGCTCGATGTTACGGTGCAGTCCCAAATTCTCGCCCTGATCAAGTCGCTGCGGGACGAAACGGAGATGGGTGTCGTTTTCGTGACTCATGACCTCGGCGTCGTGAAGGAAGTGTGCGACACCGTTGCGGTCATGTATGCCGGCCGCATCGTCGAGACCGGTTCCGTAGACCGGATCATGAGCGCGCCCCGCCATCCCTACACGATGGGGCTGATCAGCTCCATGCCGACTCTCTCGGGTCACATCCCTGACGGCATCGAGGGCCAGGTGCCCTCACCTGACAGGAGACCTCCCGGTTGCGCGTTCGCGCCCCGATGCGAAAGAGCGCAGGAGAAGTGCAGGCATCAGCTGCCGGTCGGCGTGCCGGGCGAACAAGGCGACACCGTCGCCTGCTTCTTCCCGCTGACGGGTGAATTCAGCCGGGACGAAACTGCCGGGCACGCGGCGGGGGGGGCCCCCCGGGGGGGGGCCCCCCCCGGGCCCCGCCCCACGGGGGGGGGGGGCCCCCCCCCCGCCGAAAAAAAAAAAACGGGGGAAAATAAGGGGGGGGGGGGGCGGACAA
>JAPPHA010000049.1 GCA_028874915.1 Paracoccaceae bacterium | reverse complement strand
GTCGGCACATGCCACTGAAAAACAATCATCTTTTTTTGTGCGCGTTAAACATGGGATAAGACAATGTATCTTGATGACTCCGGACCCGGAGGAGCCGGTGTTCCAGCCTACCTGCGGCACCCGTACTACCGCAGAAGTCGCAGGAGACTGGGATCGGCGCTGAATCGCCCGCGACACCTCATGCGTAGCCGTCGCCATTGCGCGCCAGCGGTTGATGACAACAAACTACGACTATTGGGTATTGCGAGATGGGACCATCCCGGTGAAGGCGTCAGGGCCGGGTTCAGTCGCCGGAGTGTCCCTAAGGTGTCACCGCAAACGCTAGGTTGCGACGATCGGTCCAACGAAACGACACTCTAAGACCTGCCTCTCATCGTCCGCGAAAATGCACGCGTCACAGGACCGTACTCAATGGATGCGGTGCCCACGCTGGCGGTAAGGCCGCTGGACGATTTCGAGACGCCCAGGCCTTTGCCTACGGACGATTCCGTGGCACGCGCAGTCCCGACCGTTCAGCAGGCGACTGGTGCGACGAACGGCTCAAGGCCGGAGTTCGCGGCGAGGCCTCGCTCCCGGTCTGTTGGGCTTGGTCGGCATGGAGATCGAATTTTCACGCCTGTTCGGCGGCCGCAAAGTGGACCTGCGAGCCCCGGAGGACTTGAGTCGCAATTCCCGCCTGAAAGTCCTCGACACGGCGGCAGTCCAGTGCGCGCGAGGATGACAAGTCCCTTTGCGGCACATGCTGGACGCAGCGCGCGAAGCGGTGTCACTCGCACTGGGACGGACACGCGGTGACCTCGACAAGGATCGCCAACTGGTCCTCGTGCTGGTCAAGGATGTCGAGATCGTTGGAGAGGCGGTCACGCAGATTGCCGAAGCCACACGCCAGAGTTTGCCAGAGAAAACGCCATCTACGCGTGAACGCTCCCTCCAAGGTGGCCGCCACCTTCCACCACAAGGCCAACCGCAGCCTCGAACCGCATCTCCACATCGTGGTTTTTGGCGCTTCTGGCAGATCTCAGCCGAGAACCAGAGGTTCGGTGATGACTCTGCCGTCTCGGCCGAGGCGAATGATGCGAATGTCGGCGCCCTGCTGCAGCCGAAGAACGATATGCCCGGCACGACAGGGAGCCATCAGGTCAGACCGCCGAAAGCCCGCCTTCGGATTCGTCCGGCCCGGGCTCAGTCGGGAACCTCGTCGAGACCGCTTCCACCCAATGGATGACATCGGGCGATCCGGCGGACTGTCAACCAGCCGCCGCGGAGTCCGCCATGTTTTCGCAGGGCTTCGAGCGCATAGGTTGAGCAACTCGGCTGAAACCGGCAGTGCCATCCCACATAGGGGCTGAGAACCAGACGATAGGCCAGGATCGGGAGGGATAGAATCCGTGCGAAGGGACTCATCGGAGCGGCCCGGAACGGCGGTCAGGTCGGTGCACCCGGGTTACCGCGTGCCGGAGGTCGGCAACGAGTCTGTCGAAACGGCAGACGGCCGTAACGTCCGGCTTGCCGATCAGGATATAGTCCCACCCAGGCAAACCGGCGGTTCGGAGAACGATTCGGGCGGCCTCGCGCAGCCGGCGGCGCGACCGGTTCCTGACCACGGCATTGCCGATCTTCCGGGAACAGGTGAGGCCAAAACGGATGGCCGCGGTGCCGTCGCGACGGTGCCGGGCCTGAAGGAGGAGGCTCCCGGTCCCGTGACGCCGAGCCCGGCTTGCGGAAATGAAATCACGCCGGCGGCGGACGACCGTCAGTTCGGGTTGCGGCGGCAGGCCTTCGTCCGGAGCCGACGCCCCATTCCCCGCGACGCGAACCGGGCGGAATCCGGAGCCGCCCGAGTCCGCCGTCGCCCGGCGGACGTTGCTTCCACCGGGCCTGGGCATTTCGGAAGGTCCTGGTCGCGAGCGTCAGGCGGACAGCACGCGACGGCCCTTGGCCCGGCGCCGATTGAGGATCTTCCGCCCTGCCTTGGTCGCCATGCGGGCACGAAAACCATGGCGGTTCTTGCGGACACGGTTGCTTGGCTGAAAGGTGCGTTTCATGGCGAATTCCTGACTGACACGACGCGGCGGGATGCCGATACCGGCGAATTCCGGTCATTATGCGTTGGCATTTTTTCTGTCAATGCCGTGGCACCCGCATGGGACCGACGCAGTGGACCGGGAAATCGACGTCGGCCACGTCCGCAAGGGGATTGTCACGAGTAACGGTGCCCGACAATGTCATTGCAACGGCAATGGCAACAGAACGAGACTCGGGACGGATCAGGCTGATTGACCGGTCAGGAACAGGCATGTCCGAAGCCCATTTCCGGCAATTTGACAGGTTGACCATCTGGCGGCGGGGCGATGAACGCGCCCCGCACAAGCCCCTTCTTGCGCTTTGGGCCATCGGACGATGTCTCCGGGGCCAGAGTCGGCTTGCTGACTACGACGTCGTCCATAGGGCGCTTCTCGCGCTCCTTCGGACGTTTGGTCCACCGCGCAAGGTCTTCAAGCCTCAGGAGCCGTTCTGGAGGCTGCAGAAAGACGGGATCTGGGAAGTCACCCGGGCCGATGAGGTTCCAGTCCAGCCGAATGGAAGCGTAACGCCGACGAGCCTTCGGACGTTCAAAGTTCGAGGCGGCCTTCGTGAACCGCTCTATGCGGCGTTGCGTCAAGATTCGGACGCGGCCTTCGCGATTGCGCTGCGAATCGCCGAAGACCACTTCGCCGAGACCCTGCGTTCCGCGGTCCTCCAAGCCACGCTCGGAGACGCAGAGCCAGGATTGCAGGCGTCGTGGCCCGACCGTCAGTTGCCGACTCTCGTCTCCTTGCGTGCCCGACGCGTGCGCAATCCTGAGTTCAGGACCAAGGTTTTGCGGTCCTATGGTCACAGATGTGCAGTGTGCAATTATTCGTTCGAGTTTCCGATCGGGCAGTGGCCGGCTCTCGAAGCTGCCCATATAAGGTGGCACAGTCATCTCGGACCCGACATTGCCGGAAACGGACTGTCTCTCTGCGCCCTCCATCACGAACTCTTCGACTGGGGAATCTTCACGATCCGGCCCGGATCTCTCCGAATTCAGGTCGCCGGAATCGTTCTCGAACGGTTGCCCGAGGGCCCTGTCACCGAACTACACGAGAGACAGCTACGACTCGTTCCGAAACGCGATGCGGACAGACCGGCACCCGGCTATCTGGACTGGCATCGCCGAAATGTCTTCCGGGACACCTGATCCCCCGGGAAACGAATCTGGCAAAGGCATGAACGAGGCGCGGCGGATTCCGCCCGCGATGCGGGATCAGGTCGACGGCAGGTCGTCACGAGGGCGGTTCGCTATTGGCGAGGATCCGGTGGCGACAATGGCGTTGCCACCTCGCGATGGCGGGGTACGGCGGCTCGCATGGCGTAGGGCGACGCAGTCGGATTCGGCCGTTTCGCAGCCCGGACCGGCGAAATCGGGCTACCACAGGCGTTCCCGCCGTTTTATTGTCGCCGGAATTTGTGGGAGGGTATTGGCATGATCGGGCGTGCGTCACGCGGCCAGCGTAACCGTTGGGGGCGAACAAGGCAGTCTGCGGATCGGGAGGTCGGCAGCCTGACCGGCCGAGAATGCGTGGGTCGGCAGCCATGACGGATGAGACGACAACGAAGCGTCTGGATGTCCGAAAGGCGATTCCCCTGGCGCTGATCGTCGTGGCGGCGGTTGTGGGCGCCTTCACGCTCCGAGATGTTCTCACGTTCGAAACGCTCCGCGACAACAGCGAACGGCTGACCGGCTGGCGGGATGCCAATTATGCCCTCGTCGCGCTCGGCTACGTGGCGATCTACACGCTCATCGTGGCTTTTTCTCTGCCGGGGGGCGCGGTGATGACGCTGGCCGGCGGGTTCGTCTTCGGCATCATGGTTGGCGCGCCGCTGACCGTCGTCGCCGCGACTCTCGGGGCCACGGCGATTTTTCTTGCCGCCAAGACCGGCCTTGGGGACGTCTTGCATGCACGGTTTCAGAAAAAGGCCGGCGACCCGGGGCTGATGAACCGGATCGAGCAGGGCCTCCGCGAGAACGAGGTCAGCTACCTGCTTCTGATGCGACTGGTGCCGGCCATTCCCTTCTTCCTGGCCAATCTGGCGCCCGCTTTTCTTGGTGTCGGGCTTCGGAATTTCGTCCTGACCACGTTCTTCGGGATCATCCCGGGGACCGTCGTCTACAGTTCCGTCGGAGCAGGTCTGGGGGAAGTCTTTGCCCGCGGGGAATCGCCCGATCTCGGCATCATTTTCGAGTGGCACATCCTCGGACCGATTCTCGGTCTCTGTGCTCTCGCCGCCCTTCCAATCATCATCAACCACTTCCGCGGCAGGCGGAACGGCAAAGATGGAACCGTCTCATGACACCGACGATCAGCACGGACCTGTGCATCATTGGCGCCGGATCGGGCGGGCTTTCGCTGGCGGCGGGGGCCGTGCAGATGGGGGCGAAGGTGGTGCTGCTCGAAGGCCACAAAATGGGCGGAGACTGCCTGAACACCGGATGCGTCCCGTCGAAGTCACTTATCGCTGCCGCCAAGCAGGCACATGTGATGAGCCGGGGCGAACCTTTCGGCGTCCGCCCGGTGAACCCGGAAATCGACTTCGGCGCTGCGAAGGATCATGTGGCGGCCGTCATTGCCGGAATCGAACCCCATGACAGTGTCGAACGGTTCGAAGGCCTGGGGGTCCGGGTGATCACCGGCTACGGCCGCTTCGTTTCGCCGAGAGACGTGGAGGCAGGGTCTCATCGGATCCGGGCGCGACGCTTCGTGATCGCGACCGGTTCCTCACCTCTTGTCCCGCCGATCCCCGGGATCGACGCGACGCCTCACCTGACCAACGAATCCGTATTCGACCTTCGTGATCGCCCGGAGCATCTTCTGGTTATCGGGGCCGGCCCCATCGGTCTCGAAATGGCCCAGGCACACCGGCGCCTTGGTTGCCAGGTCACCGTACTCGAAGGGCTGGTCGCCCTCGGCAAGGACGATCCGGAACTCGCGGCCATCGTTGTCGAACAGCTGCGCCGTGAAGGCATCGCGATCCACGAAGGAGCCCAGGTCGCCGAGGCGGCGGGAACGGAAGGCGATATCCGTGTGACCGTCGCTGATGGGACCGTCCACAGTGGAACGCATCTTCTCGTCGCCGTTGGGCGGAAACCGAATACCGACTCCCTTGATCTCGAGAAAGCCGGAATTCGGACCGACAGGGGCCGGATCCAGGTGAATGCGTCGCTCAGGACGAGCAATCGACGGGTCTACGCGATCGGTGACGTTGGGGGCGTGTACCAGTTCACCCATGTCGCCGGCTACCATGCGAGTGTCGTCATCCGCTCGATCCTTTTCGGCCTGCCGGCGAAAGTGAGCGATCACCATGTCTCCTGGGCCACCTTCACCGATCCGGAACTCGCCCATGTCGGTCTTGATGAGGCAGCGGCCCGAAAGCGCCACGGCGATTCTGTCGAGGTGGTGCGTTTCGCCTACGAGGACAATGACAGGGCCCGCGCCGAACGGGCGACACTTGGCATGGTCAAGGTGATCGTCCACCGGGGACGCCCGGTCGGGGCCAGCATTGTCGGCGCCCAGGCGGGCGAGCAGATCCAGGTCTGGGCGCTGGCCATCGCCAATCGGCTGAAGATGGGGGCCGTCGCCGCGATGATGTCACCCTATCCGACGATTGGCGAGATCAACAAACGGGCGGCCGGCCAGTACTTTGCGCCCCGCCTGTTTGAAAACCCGTGGGTCAAGCGGGTCGTGAGGCTGGTCCAGCGTTTCGGATGACCGTCTCCAGCGGCCGCATGAACCGCCGGGACAGGACCATCGGGTCATGATGATTTTCAGGACGCTGTCGGGGCGGTTTCTCCTGCTCACACTGATCTTCGTCGTTTTGGCCGAAGTTCTCATTCTGCTGCCATCCGTGTCCCGGTTCCGGGTGGAATTCATCCAGGACCGGTTGGAGCGGTCGCAGATGGCATCGCTCGCCTTGCTCTCGACACCCTCCTACATGATCGATGACGATCTCGAGGCCGAACTGCTGGCGAATGCCGGCGTCCTGAACGTGGCGCTCAAACGTGACGATGTGCGACAGTTGTTCCTCTCGAGCCCGATTCCGGGACCGATCGAAGTGGAATTCGACATGCGGTCGAAGACCGGATGGCAGCATCTCGCGGATGCGGTCCGGGTTCTCCTGACCGACGGCACCCGGATTGTCCGGGTTTTCGGCCGGCCCGTGATGGATGCCGGAGAGCTCATCGACGTGGTCATGGTGGAGACCGATCTCCGCAAGGCGATGTTCGAATACGGGAAAAGCATCCTCTTGCTGTCCGCGGTCATCTCGGCCGCGACGGCTGTCCTGCTGTTTGCCGCCGTCAGGTTGCTCATGGTTGGGCCGATCAGCCGCCTCGTGAGCGGAATGCGCCGTTATGCCGAGAATCCGGACGACGAGAACCGTGTCATCCGACCAAGCGAAACCGTGACGGAACTCTTTGAGGCCGAGGCGGCACTGGAGACCATGCAGCGACAGTTGATCGAATTCCGTCGCCAGAAGGAACGGCTGTCCAATCTCGGCCTGGCTGTGGCCAATATCGGCCACGATCTCGCGCAGACGTTGTCGGGAGCGACGATCCTCGCCGATCCGGACGTGCTTGACGAACCCACCGAACTCCGCCGACGGGCCAGCCAATTGGTCCGGCATGTCGAGCGTGCCGGACGGTTTTGCGAATCCATCGTCGGTTACGCCAAGGGCCAGGGCCTGCAACTCGACCTCGCCGACGTGCCGCTCCTGGCGTTGCTGGAGGAAGTGGTGGAAGATGAAGGCCTGCTGGCCCAGGACGGCGGGATCGCGGTCCGGCTGGACATTCCGGAGGACGCGACCGCGAGGGTTGACGAAAACAGCATCTACCGGGTGGCGCGCAACCTGATCGGAAACGCTCGCCTCGCCATGGTCGAGGCTGGCCGGTCGGGAACGATCGACATCTCGGTCTCTGATGCAGGACCCCCGGGATTCTGGATTCTGAGCATCGCCGATCAAGGCCCGGGGATCGCCCCCCGAATGAAAGACAGGCTGTTCAAGCCGTTCAGCAGCAGCCGGTCCCACGCGGGCGGCAGCGGTCTTGGCCTGCCCATTGCCAAGGAAATCGTTCGTGCACACGGCGGCGAACTGACTTTGGTCCGGACCGGACCCGACGGCACTCTCTTCGAGGTACACCTGCCTATGACTCGCCGCGAAATGCGATAGGATTGAAGGTCGGCAGAGCGGTCAGCGGCGCAAACTTCTCAGTCGTGCCGCGGCACAGCCGAGCATTCCCGCGTCGATGATCCGACGCACCTGCCACAATTTTCTCTCCCGATCCGGTCGCCAGATTTCCGCGCCGGAGGCCCCGGCGTTCAGGCCGGTGCGGAAGGCGCGCCTCTGTTCCCGACATTGGCCGATGCGATGCCCACGCGACTTGATGTGATGTTTCGCGCCACCCCCTGCGCGCTCGGCCCCACGCAGCAGCAGGACATGCGGATGGCACAGGCCGATAGTGTATGCCGCCTTGTCCGGAACCTCTCGCTTGAACAGCGCCGCCCCTGGGCGGAACACCCGGACCCGAACCGGATCGAGGGGGCCAGTTCCAGGTTGCCCTCGACGAAACGCCGCCTGGTTCGTGTGACCGTCGACATGCCGCTGACCACCCGTTCGGCAATCTCCGCATCAGATGCTCCTTGATCCGCGGCCACGAGGACCTGTGCCCGCTTCAGGCGCCGGACCGGCTGTTTCCCGCCGGCGAGCAGGGCTTTCAGTTCGTCACGTTCCGAATGGTGAAGTTCCGCTCGATAGCGTATGGTCATCAGAGCCTCCGTTGTTTTGGACACGCTGATGAATCAGACGGCTACGCCGCGCCACGCCCCACGTACCGGGTTCACTGAAAAGCAGGGCCAGTACCTGGCATTCATTCATGCCTATACGAAGATCAACGGCAGGCCGCCCGCCGAGGCCGATATGCAGATACACTTCGGCGTCACCCCGCCGACCGTGCACCAGATGGTTCTCAATCTCGATCGTGCCCGGTTGATCGAACGCATCCCGGGCAAGCCTCGGACTATCCGAGTGCTCGTTGATCCAGGCAGTCTACCGATACTGAAATGACAACGACCCAAACCGTCAAGATCTCTGCGACAAGACACCAGCGGATCTCCGTCAACCCGACCAGTTTTTGTTGGATCTGCGGCCAAGAACCGCGCCTCGCCAAGATAGGAATTACGTTCGGTGGAAGCGGCCTCGGAATTGCCGGGAAAGTGCCCAACGGCGAAGTGGTCGAGGCCGTTCATTGTGGCTAAACCGGCAATCGTGTCGCGCCATTGGTCGATTCGCGCGTCCTTTTGACGACCGGGACACGCCGCTTCTGCTGGCTTGGACCCAAGCCATTCTTCTGGCCGCCGCCCTGACTGTTCGGAAAGAATTTACGTTCCTTTCGTGCCAGACCGGTCAGGACGGTGCGCTCGTGTGGCGGAATGAGAATTGACTTGCGCACGGCCTTCGAGTTCTCGGGACGGCGTCAAGGCCGCGTGTCGGGGTCGACGGACCCCGTCCCGATTCGGGAACATCAGCGCTCGCGGAATCGGCTTCTCACCGTGCCGAGGATCTCGAAAGTCTGGTCGAGGATCGGGTTGGCGATTGCGGCTGCCCGGTCGGCACCCCGGCCAAGGATGGCATCGATTTCCCCGGGGTCCCCGGTCAGGCGGCGCATTTCTGCCGAGATCGGCTTCAGCGTCGAGACCGCGATTTCAGCAAGCGCCGGCTTGAATTTCGAGAAGGGTTGACCCCCGAACTGCTCAAGGACCCCGCTCTCAGACATGTCGCCAAGCGCCGCGAAAATCCGGACCAGATTCCCGGCTTCCGGGCGTCCGTCGAGACCATCCGTCGAATCCGGCAGGGGAAGCGCATCGGTTCGCGCCTTCCGGATCTTTCGGGAAATGGTGTCAGCATCATCGGTCAGGTTGATTCGGGACATGTCGGAAGGATCCGACTTGGACATCTTCTTGGTTCCGTCCCGGAGGCTCATGATGCGCGTTGCAGAGCCCTCGATGACCGGAACCGGCTCCGGAAAGAAGGTGACGCCGAAGTCGTGGTTGAACTTGGCGGCGATGTCCCGTGACAGTTCGACATGCTGTTTCTGGTCCTCACCGACCGGAACATGGGTGGCATGGTAGACGAGAATGTCGGCCGCCATGAGTGATGGATAGGCGTAGAGGCCGAGACTCATTCGTTCGGCGTTCCGGCCGGCCCTGTCCTTGAACTGGGTCATGCGGTTCATCCAGCCAAGCCGGGCGACACAATTGAAGATCCAGCCCAGTTCTGCATGCGCCGAGACCTGGCTTTGGTTGAACAGGATCGATCGATCGGGATCCAGCCCACAGGCCATGAAGCCCGCGGCGAGCTCCCGGGTGTTTCGGGACAGCTCCGCAGGGTCTTGCCAGACGGTGATGGCGTGCAGGTCGACCATGCAATAGACGGTCTCGATACCATCGTCCTGCATCTCGACGAAGCGTTTGACGGCGCCGAGATAGTTGCCGAGGGTGAGATTCCCACTCGGTTGAATCCCCGAAAAGACGCGTTCGGTAAATCCTGGGTTGTCCATGGTTCCGACCCTGTCCTGAAACCCGGTAACGGGCGTCGGTTTATCGGCTTCGAAGCGGTTCGGGTCAACTGCCCAGCGTTTCCATCAACTTCGGAGCCCGTTGAATTGTCAGGTTCACAGGACGGATCCGTTCCGACCGGGTTCGCCGTGGCAAAATTCGTCAAAAAATTGATCTGGATCAAAAACGGGTGCCACAATTCCGCCCATGGTGCCCGCGGGCCGGTTGAGGCTGCGGAGCAGGAACATGGTTGGATTCGACGGAATGATCAGGGGAGATCAGGGCCGGGCCCTTTGGCTCAGCACATTCGCCTTTACGGTCTGTTTTGCGGTCTGGACGATCTTCTCGATCATCGGTGTTGAGATCAAGGCGGAGTTGGGCCTTTCGGACACGCAGTTCGGCCTGCTCGTGGCTACACCGGTCTTGACCGGTTCGGTCAGCCGAATATTCCTCGGCGTCTGGACCGAGCAATTCGGGGGGCGAATCATCTTCCCGCTGCAAATGGCGGTGACGGCAATCGCGGTCTGGTTGCTGACCGCAGCCGACAGCTATCCGCTGTTCCTGCTGGCTGCCCTGGGTGTCGGTCTGGCTGGCGGGTCCTTCATTGTCGGCGTTGCCTATGTATCCCGCTGGTACGATACGGACCACCAGGGAACCGCGCTCGGAATTTTCGGTGCCGGCAATGTCGGGGCCGCCGTGACAAACTTCGGCGCGGGTTTCCTGGTCGTCGCCTACGGGTGGGAAGGCGCGGCCAACATCTATGCGGTTGCGATCGCGATCACCGCCGTGTTCTTCTACGTCGCCGCCAAGACCGATCCCCATGAGGCGGAACGCAAACGGACCGGAGCCCGAGTTGCTTCTGTCGCGCAGCAGCTGGCGCCGCTCAGGAGCGTGCAGATCTGGCGCTTCTCCACCTATTACTTCTTTGTCTTCGGTGGATTTGTGGCACTGGCGTCCTTCCTTCCCCGGTACTACACTGGGGCCTACGGCCTTGAACTGACTCTGGCGGGAATCCTCGCGGGCCTCTATTCCCTGCCGGGCTCGGTCTTCCGGGCACTGGGTGGCTGGATGTCCGACCGCTGGGGCGCCCGGTCAGTCATGTACCTCACGTTCATCGTCTCGCTGGCCTGCCTGTTTGTCATGAGCTACCCTGAGACTCACTATTCGATTGACGGGGTCCATGGACCGGTCACGTTTGCCTTCGGCCTCTCGCACATCCAGTTCGCGGCCCTGACCGTCCTTCTCGGTTTCGTCATGAGTCTCGGCAAGGCGGCGGTCTACAAGCACATCCCGGTCTACTACCCGCGCCATGTGGGTTCGGTCGGGGGGTTGGTGGGCATGATTGGCGGACTGGGCGGTTTCGTGCTGCCGATTGGTTTCGGTATCCTTCTGGATGTCACCGGTGTCTGGACGACGCCTTTCATGCTGCTGTTCGCGATCGTCGGAATCTCGACAATCTGGATGCATGTTGCCATCCGGCGCATGGAACGCCGGCGTCATCCGGCGCTGGTCGAAGAGACCCATCTGTCCGACGTTCCCGATCCCGTAACAGGAGCGGCGTCATGAACGTGGACGCGACCCGGGGTCGCGTCCTCACGGACTGGCGGCCCGACGACAGCCGGTTCTGGGCGTCCACCGGTCGTGCGGTTGCCCGCCGAAACCTGTGGATCTCGATTCCCTGCCTGCTGCTCGCCTTTTCGGTCTGGCTGGTCTGGTCGGTTGTCGTCGCCCGGTTGCCGGCCATCGGATTCGACTACAGCACGGACCAGTTGTTCTGGTTGGCGGCTGTGCCTGGACTTTCCGGAGCGACCTTGCGCATCTTCTACAGTTTCATGGTGCCGATTTTCGGGGGCCGCCGCTGGACGGCGCTTTCGACCGCGTCGCTGCTGCTTCCATCCCTCGGTGTCGGATTCGCTGTTCAGGATCCGGACACGCCCTATGCGGTCTTCCTGTTGCTGGCGCTCCTCTGCGGTCTTGGGGGCGGCAATTTCGCGTCTTCAATGGCCAACATCGCCTTCTTCTTTCCCCGGGCCGAGAAGGGCAACGCCCTTGCGCTCAATGCCGGGCTCGGCAATCTCGGGGTGTCCGTCATGCAGTTCCTGGTGCCCATTGTGATCGTTGTCGGCGTCTTCGGAACGATCGGCGGTGAACCCCAGATTCTGGCGGACGGCAGTCGGCTCTGGATCCAGAATGCCGGATTCATCTGGGTCCCCTTCCTGACCCTGACGGCGATCGCCGCCTGGTTCGGAATGAACGACATTGCCGATGCCCGGGCTTCCTTCCGGGAACAGTCGGTGATCTTCAGGCGCAAGCACAACTGGATCATGTGCATCCTCTACACCGGCACGTTCGGGTCTTTCATCGGGTATGCCGCGGGGTTCCCGCTCCTGATGAAGACGCAGTTTCCTGACGCCAATGCGCTCTCCTATGCCTTTCTCGGTCCCCTTGTCGGGGCGCTCAGCCGTGCGGCGACCGGATGGATTTCGGACCGCTGGGGAGGGGGACGCGTGACTTTCTGGACATTCCTCGGGATGATCGTCGCCGTGCTCGGCGTGCTCTTTTTCCTGCCCGGAGGCGGCAGTGGCGGGAGCGGGAACTTCTGGGGGTTCTTCGCCTGCTTCATGGGGCTTTTCTTCCTGACCGGGGTCGGCAATGCCTCGACCTTTCAGATGATTCCGGAGATCGTTCGCCAGGAAGTGCCGCGACTGATTCCCGACCTCGATTCGAACAGCTCCCGGGTTCAGTCCGAACGCGAAAGCGCTGCGATCATCGCCTTCACCTCGGCTGTCGCCGCCTATGGCGCCTTCTTCATTCCCAAGGCCTATGGATCCTCGATCAGCCTCACGGGTGGGCCGGAAGCGGCCCTCTGGGTCTTCGCAGCGTTTTATGCTGTTTGTGTCGGCATCACGTTTGGCTACTACACGAGAAAGGGCGCGCCCGTGCCGTGCTGAACGGGATCACGTCCGGTACACGCCGGGCTGATGCCGGAAACGAGTGTCCGGGTCCCGACCCGGGACAGTGTGAGACAATCTTGAACAGGTCGGAAGGACCGGGACCATGAGCCATCTGCTTGACAGGCTGAATTTCCTGCAACCGAAACGGCTGGAGACCTTTCCCGCTTCCTTCGGCGAAGTCACCCGCGAGAGCCGGGACTGGGAGAACGTCTACCGGGACCGCTGGCGGCACGACAAGGTGGTCCGCTCGACCCATGGCGTGAACTGTACAGGCTCCTGTTCATGGAACATCTACGTCAAGTCGGGGATCGTCACCTGGGAAACCCAAGCCACGGACTATCCCCGCACCCGGCCGGACCTTCCCAACCACGAACCGCGGGGATGCGCCCGGGGGGCCAGCTACAGCTGGTATCTCTATTCGGCAAACCGGGTACGGACGCCTCTGGTTCGGGGACGGCTTCTCCGGGCCTGGCGCGAACGCCGCAAGACCCTGGATCCGATCGCAGCGTGGCAAGCCATCCAGGATGACCCGGAAACCCGACGCAGTTACGTCGCCGTCCGTGGCAAGGGCGGTTTCGTCCGGGCTGACTGGGAGGAGGCCACCGAGATCATCGCGGCAGCCAACGCCCACACGGTCCGCACCCATGGTCCGGACCGGGTTTTCGGCTTCTCGCCGATTCCGGCCATGTCGATGGTCTCCTATGCCGCCGGCTCGCGATATCTGAGCCTGCTTGGCGGCGTCTGCATGAGCTTTTACGACTGGTACTGCGATCTGCCGCCGGCCTCGCCGATGACATGGGGCGAACAGACCGACGTTCCCGAGAGCGCCGATTGGTACAACGCCGGCTTCATCCTGATCTGGGGATCGAACGTGCCGCAGACGCGGACGCCGGACGCCCATTTCTACACCGAGTCCCGCTACAAGGGCACAAAGTCGGTGGTCATTTGTCCGGACTACTCGGAAGCGGCCAAGTTCGGCGATATCTGGTTGGCACCCCGGACCGGGACAGACAGCGCGCTCGCCATGGCCATGGGTCATGTGATCCTGCGCGAATTCCATCTCGACAGACAGACGCCATATTTTGAATCCTACGGCCGCCGGTTCACCGACATGCCGCTGTTGGTCCGTCTGGACGAACGGGACGGGCGCCGGGTTGCGGGGCGGTTCGTCAGGGCCGAGGACTTCGACGACTCGTTGGGCGAGACCAACAACCCGGAGTGGAAGACCGTCGGGATCGACTCGGGAACCGGCCGCGTTGTGGTTCCGAACGGCTCCATCGGATTCCGCTGGGGCGAAAACGGTGCCTGGAACCTTGAGGAAACGGCAGACGGCGACCCGGTCAAGCTGACGATGACGCTCGCCGACGCGTCGGACCACGACGCCATTGTGGCGGTGGATTTCCCTTATTTCGGGGTGGGCGACGACACCGAGGCCCCCGAGGTTCTGACGAAGAACGTTCCGGTGCGGTTGCTGCGCCTGGGCGGCGAGGACGTCCGGGTCGCCACGGTTTTTGACCTGCTCTGTGCCCACTACGGGCTCGACCGGGGATTCGGCGGCGACTGGACCACGCGCGACTATGCGGACGATGTGCCCTTCACACCGGCCTGGGCGGAACGCATCACGGGCGTCGGACGGAACCGGATCGAGACGGTCGCACGGGAATTCGCCCGGAATGCCGAACAGACCAACGGCCGGTCAATGGTCATTCTCGGGGCTGGGCTGAACCACTGGTACCACATGGACATGAACTACCGTGGTATCATCAACATGCTCACCTTCTGTGGCTGCGTCGGTGTCTCCGGTGGTGGCTGGTGCCATTACGTCGGCCAGGAAAAGCTGCGTCCGCAGACCGGTTGGTTGCCGCTTGCCTTCGCCCTCGACTGGTCACGGCCGCCCCGGCAGATGAATTCCACCTCGGCCTGGTATGCCCATACCGGACAGTGGCGTTACGAAACACTGGATGCCGATGAACTGCTCTCTCCGACGGCTCCGGAAGGCGACTGGCGCATCAGCCTCATCGACTACAATGTTCGAGCGGAACGCATGGGTTGGCTGCCGTCGGCACCACAGCTCCGAACCAACCCTCTCGAGGTTTCCCGAGAGGCACGGGCGGCCGGCCGGGACATTCCGGACTATGTGAAGGAACGGCTCGAATCCGGAGAGCTCGAGATGTCCTGCGAGGATCCGGATGCGCCTGAAAACTGGCCTCGCAATCTCTTTGTCTGGCGATCGAATCTGCTCGGCTCATCCGGCAAGGGGCATGAATACTTCCTGAAGCATTTGCTCGGCACGGATCACAGTGTCATGAGCCCCGATCTGAAGGAAAGCGGGCGCCCGCTCCCGTTCGATGTGCGTTGGCACGACGATTCGCCGAAGGGCAAGCTCGACCTGCTGGTATGCATCGACTTCCGCATGTCGACCACGGCCGTGTACGCGGACGTCGTTCTGCCGACGGCGAGTTGGTACGAGAAGAACGATCTCAACACGTCCGACATGCATCCGTTTATTCACCCGTTGCAGGCGGCGGTTGATCCTGCCTACCAGTCACGGTCGGACTGGGAGATTTTCAAGGCGATCGCCCGCAAGTTTTCCGAGATTGTGCCGGGCGTTCTTGGCCGGGAGACCGACGTTGTTGCTCAGCCGATCCTTCACGACACGCCCGGGGAAATCGCCCAGCCCCGGCCGCTCGACTGGAAAAGGGGTGAGTGTTCGTTGATTCCGGGCCGGACCGCGCCGGCGTTCGTCGATGTCGAACGCGATTATCCGGCACTTTACGACCGATTCGTCGCGCTCGGTCCGCTGCTCGAGTCGATGGGCAACGGTGGCAAGGGAATCGGCTGGAAGACCGCAGAAGAGGTGGAACAGTTGCGGGAACTGAACGGTGTCTGGCGCGACGGACCGGCTGTTGGATGTCCCAAGGTGGTCACCGACATCGATGCGGCCGAAGTCATCCTGACGCTTGCACCCGAGACGAACGGCCATGTGGCGGTCAAGGCCTGGCAGGCGCTGGAGACAGTAACCGGACGTGAACACGCTCATCTCGCAACGCCGATGGAGCATGCCCGGATCACCTTCCGGGACATTGCCGCACAACCGCGAAAGATCATTTCGTCTCCGACCTGGTCCGGAATCGAGAGTGAAGAGGTCTGCTACAATGCCGGTTATACCAATGTCACCGAATTGATCCCCTGGCGGACGCTTACCGGTCGCCAGCAGCTCTACCAGGACCATCTCTGGATGCTGGCCTTCGGTGAAGGATTCTGTACCTACCGGCCGCCGGTCGACCTGAAGACGATCGAGGGCATTGTCGATTCCGACGGCGCTCGCCTTTCAGAAGCCGCGCGGGCCGGTCCGCATGTGGTGCTGAACTTCATCACGCCACATCAGAAATGGGGTATCCACTCGACCTATTCGGACAATCTCCTGATGCTGACGCTGAACCGGGGGGGACCGGTTGCATGGCTGTCCGAAGCTGACGCCGAACGGGCCGGGATCGCCGACAATGATTGGATCGAGGTCTGCAACGCCAACGGGGCTCTGACGGCTCGGGCCGTGGTCTCCCAGCGCATGAAGGACGGAACGCTCTTCATGTACCATGCGCAGGAGAAGATCGTGAACACTCCGGCCTCGAAACTGACCGGGCGGCGTGGCGGGATTCACAATTCGGTGACGCGAACGACAGTCAAGCCGACCCACATGATCGGCGGCTATGCCCAGCAGAGCTGGGGCTTCAACTACTATGGAACGGTCGGTTCGAACCGCGACGAATACGTCATCGTCCGAAAGATCGAGGATGTCGACTGGCTGGAACGGCGGGCAACCGGGGAGGAGGCGGCAGCATGAAGATACGCGCGCAGATCGGGATGGTTCTCAATCTCGACAAATGCATCGGCTGTCACACCTGTTCGGTGACCTGCAAGAATGTCTGGACCAGCCGCGACGGCGTCGAATACGCGTGGTTCAACAATGTCGAGACGAAGCCCGGCGTCGGTTATCCGAAGAACTGGGAAGACCAGTCGACATGGAAAGGCGGGTGGGTCCGGACCGCATCCGGAAAGCTGCAACCCCGGCAGGGTGCCAAGTGGCGGATCCTCGCCAATATCTTTGCCAACCCCGATCTTCCGGAGATCGACGACTATTATGAACCCTTCGATTTCGATTACAGCCATCTCCAGTCGGCGCCGGAGATGGAGGCGTTCCCGACCGCCCGGCCGCGGTCGCGGGTTTCCGGCGAACGGATGGACCGGATCGAATGGGGGCCGAACTGGGAAGAAATCCTCGGCGGAGAATTCGCCAAGCGATCTGCGGACAGCAATTTCGCCGACATCGAGAAAGACATCTACGGCCAGTATGAAAACACTTTCATGATGTATCTGCCCAGGCTCTGCGAGCACTGCCTGAACCCTTCCTGTGTCGCGAGTTGCCCCTCGGGCGCCATTTACAAGCGGGAAGAGGACGGAATCGTCCTCATCGATCAGGAAAAATGCCGCGGCTGGCGCATGTGTGTCTCCGGCTGCCCGTACAAGAAGATCTACTACAACTGGGAGACCGGAAAGTCGGAGAAATGCACCTTCTGCTACCCGCGGATCGAATCCGGAAACCCGACCGTCTGCTCCGAGACCTGCGTTGGCCGGATCCGCTATCTTGGTGTCATCCTCTACGACGCCGACCGAATCGAAGCGGCCGCCGGTACGGAGTCCGAAAAGGATCTCTACCGAGAACAGCTGGGGATCTTCCTCGATCCCGCTGACCCGGACATCCAACGGGCGGCGCTGGCCGACGGCGTTCCCGAAGACTGGCTGGAGGCGGCGAAACGTTCACCGGTCTGGAAGCTCGCCATGGACTGGAAGGTCGCCTTTCCCCTTCATCCGGAATACCGGACGCTCCCCATGGTCTGGTATGTTCCGCCACTCAGCCCGATCCAGAATGCCGCCGAGACCGGATTCCTGGACTCCGACCGGGATCTGCCGGACGTCCGTTCGCTCCGCATCCCGGTCCGCTATCTCGCCAACATGCTGACCGCTGGCGACGAGTTGCCGATCGTCACGGCACTGGAACGGATGCTGGCGATGCGGATCTACATGCGGGCCAAGACCGTGGAGACAGTCATCGACGAGGGCATCGCCGACCGCGTCGGGCTGGCACCGGAGGCGATCGAAGCCATGTATGACCTGATGGCCATCGCCAATTTCGAAGACCGCTTTGTCATTCCGACGACCCACAGGGAAACCGTCGAGGACGCCTATGACCTGCGTGGCGGATGCGGTTTCACCGACGGCAACCGGTGTTCGTCGGGGATCAGTGGTGGTTCGCTCTTCGGCGGCTCGAGCAGCCGTCCCCTGCGGATGCCGCCGGAGGTCTCGGGATGGACCTGACCCTGAAGTCCTTCTCTCTCCTCCTGAGCTATCCGTCGCCGGAGCTCCAGCGCGAGATTCCCGAACTGAGGCGGGTGCTGGACGGTGACCGGCGCCTTGGACGGCGTCTGCGAAGGCGGATCGGTCGCCTGCTCACCGTGTTCGAGCAGGAGGATGTCTGGGACCTTCAGGAACGCTACGTCGACCTCTTCGACCGGTCGCGCTCGCTGTCGCTGAACCTGTTCGAACATGTCCATGGCGAGAGCCGGGACCGGGGATCGGCCATGGTCGACCTCCTGGAGACCTACGAACGCGCCGGGTTCGTCAATGCCACGCCGGAACTGCCCGACCATTTGCCGCTGCTCCTGGAATTCCTGTCGACCCGTCCGCCGCAGGAAGCGAAGGCGCTCTTGGCCGATGCAGCCCATCTATTCGAGGCCCTGGCGGCCCGACTCGAACGGCGCAAAAGCGACTACGCACCGGTCTTTCGGGCGCTCGTCGTTCTGGCGGGGGCATCGGTCAGCCGGAGCGCCGTCGCGGCACTCCTCGAGCGGCCGGACGAAAGCCCGGATGACCTCGCGGCACTCGATCGGGCGTGGGAGGAATCCGAGGTCACGTTCGGGCCCGATCCGGGCGCCGGATGTCCGAAGGCCCGGGATCTGCTGGCCGGCATGGAGGGACCACAGGCGCCCCCGCTCACGACCGGGCCGGACGCGAGACAAGCGGGCGGGACCAGGAGCGAGCCATGAACACCTTTCTGTTCGGCATTTATCCCTACATCTGCCTGACAGTCCTCGCGGTCGGGAGTATCGCCCGTTACGAGCGGGATCCCTTCACCTGGAAGTCTTCATCGAGTCAGTTGCTTAGGCGACGCCAGCTGGTCATGGGTTCGGTGCTGTTCCATGTGGGCGTGCTGATCGTGTTCTTCGGGCATCTGGTCGGGCTGCTGACTCCGATCTGGATTTTCGATGCCATCGGGATCAGCCATGGCTTCAAGCAGATCCTGGCGATCGTCGTCGGCGGCATCGCCGGCCTCTTCGCCCTCGTCGGCGGCGGCATGCTCCTGCACAGGCGGGTGTCGGATCCGAGGATTCGCAGGAACTCCAGCGTTGCCGACATTGGAATCCTGGCACTTCTGCTTGCCCAGATTCTCCTCGGTCTTGCCACCATTCCGCTGTCCGCCCAGCATCTCGACGGCGGTGAAATGGTTAGGTTCATGGCTTGGGCACAGGGGATCTTCACGTTCCGGGCTCATGTCGCCGATCTCGTGATAGACGCTCACTGGATCTTCAAACTGCATCTGTTCCTGGGGTTGACGATCTTCCTGCTTTTCCCTTTCACGCGGCTCGTTCACATGCTGTCGTTTCCGGTACGCTACCTGTTCCGCCCCGGCTATCAGATCGTCCGGTCGCGCCGGTCTGCTGCCGGCGCCCGGTCCGGGGAGCGTGACCGAACCGCCAGCTGATGACCGGTTCAGCCCAGCCACCGCCCGCCGCCCGACTTCGCCGGGAATCGCCCTTCTCGGACATCACCGTCAACGGGCAGGTCATTCCGGCCGCCGCAATTGCTGCCGAGGCGCAGCTGCACCGGGCGGCTCCTGACAAGCCGCTGGCGCCGTGGAGCCAGGCCGCGCGGGCATTGGTCATCAGGACGCTTCTCCTTCAGGAAGCCGACCGTATCGGAGTCAGGGCGGTTCCGCTCCGGCTCGGAGAGGGCAGGCGTGAAACTGACGACGAGGCGCGAACCCGGACGGTGCTGGAGGGTGCCCTTCGCCCGGAACCGCCGACCGAGGCGATGATTGCGGCGGCCTATGCCGCCGGCAATCCGCGTCGGTTTCGGGGACCGTCGCTCTTCGAGGCAGCCCATATCCTGTTCGCCGCGCCGCCGACGAACGCGGTCGGTCGGGCACGCGCGAAGGCACAGGCAGCCGAGGTCCTTCAGATTCTCGGCACGGCCCCGGATCGCTTCGAGGTGCTGGCCAGGGAGAGGAGTTCCTGTCCGTCCGGCGCCAATGGCGGGCGTCTCGGACAGTTGTCATCGGGCGATACCGTTCCGGAATTCGAGGCCGTCCTCGAGGCGCTCGCCCCGGGAGAGTTGTCGCCGGAACCTGTGGCGACCCGATACGGGTACCACGTCATCCGGCTTGATGCCCGGGCCGATGGAGACGTTCTCCCTCTCGAAACCGTCCGCCCGCGTATTCGCGAGGCTCTGGAGAAACGTGCCTGGACGCGCGCGGCCCGGCGCTACATCGAATCCCTGATCGCCGCGGCCGAGATCATCGGCATTGACATGACACCGTCCGGAGCGGCCGATCGACCGTCGCCCTGATCGACGGCGGCGCTCGCCCGTTCGTTCCGCCCATCGATGCTATCGTCGCCGGACCCGGACGGTGTCAACGCACCAGCCGGGCTCCTTCGGCCATCGCCGCCAGTTTGGCAAAGGCGATTTCCGAATCGACGGCGCCAAAGCCGGCAAAGGTGCCGAAGCCACAATCGGAACCGGCCATGACACGGTCGCGGCCAACGATGCCGATAAATCGCTCGATCCGCTGGGCCACAAGGCGGGGGTGTTCGACGAAATTGGTCGTGCTGTCGATGACGCCGGGAACCAGTATTCGGTCATCGGGGATCTCGGCCTTCCTGTTTGCGAAGACCTCCCATTCATGGGCGTGGCGCGGGTTGGACGTTTCAAAGAGAAGGTAGCGCGCACGGGCCTGCATCAGGACCGGGAACACGGCGTCCATGGCAATGTCGCAAACGTGCGGTCCCTCGTAGTTGCCCCAGCAGATGTGGACGCGGATCCGGTCCTGGGGGAGGCCGGCGAGGGCATGATTCAGCGCTTCGATATTGGCCCCGGCAACGCGGAGGAATTCGGCATCGGACAGTTCTTCGAATAGAACGTGCCGCGACAGCGCCAGATCCGGACAGTCGAGCTGGAGGTCGAGTCCGGCCTCGATGATGATCCGGTATTCATCCCGCATGGCCTCGGCGAGCGCCGCCAGATAGGCATCCCGAGTCGGATAGTGGTCATTCGGCAGGAACAACGAAATCACTCCCGGCGAGGCGGCATTCATGAAACCGCGATCGGCGCCATGCGCCTGCATCGCCGCTCTCAGATTGGCGATATCCTTGTGGAGTTCTCCATGGTCGAGCGCTGTCACCGGACCCGTGCAGCGCGGCCGGGCGTAGGTCGGCGTACCGCCGGATTCGGCGAGGCGGCGAAGGAACTGGGGGAAGCGGAGCAGGTCCGCCGGCGCCTTCCGGGGCGTGTCGCCGGAAAACCCGGTATAGCGATCCTTGACGTAGGTCGAATAGGAAATCTTCGAGGTCTCGCCGTCGGAGACGACATCGATTCCCGCACCCACCTGCCGGCGAACGGTTTCCGAACAGGCCGATGCCATGCAACGGTCAAACGCCTCGGCGTCAAAGTCCTTGCCCTGTTCCCGGGCGAACAGGAAATCCACAACCGCCTGCGATCTCGGCAGTGAACCGACGTGGGTCGTCGGGATTGGTGTCATCGGAAGCTCCCGGTCTCAGTTTTCGTTACGGGTGGCGTGCCGGTTCAGATCCAGTGCGTGGGTCCGGCGGGATCGTCGGAATTCCGCACCCGGAACAGGCTCGCCTCTCCCGACATCGATGGAACCAGGCTTCGCCGGACGCCGGGCGGGATTGCACATGTGTCGCCCGGGGAAAGGACCGTCTCCTCTGCGTTCCAGGTCAGGTGCCAGTGTCCGCGCATGATCAGCAGCACTTCGTGCCGTTCGGTGCCGCCGGGATCGGCGATCGCGGATCCCCTGGAGAGGAAGTCGACCTCGAATCCGGGTCGGTCCCGAAGCATGGAGTCGGGTCCGATGACGGGGGCCGGTTGCCGGTCGGCGCAGGCCATCATGTCGCGGTACCGGGCAACGAAACGCGGCACCACCTCCGAGGTCGAATACTCGGCAAATCCATCCAGCTCCGCGTCACTCAGCCTGGGCATCGGTCCCACACCGTCGGGAAGGGATTCGCCCTTCTGTGTGTCATAGAGGCGCCCGGTATCGGCAAGAACCAGGCCGTGTTCGGCAGCATCCTCGATCACCTGCGGCGCCCAGACGACGCCACCACCAGCGTCATCGCCGCCGAGAATGGCAATCAGCATTCCGAAGTCGTTGCCGATGTTTTCGAATCCCCGGAACATGCCTGTGGGCAGATTGATGATGTCGCCTTCCTCAAGCGTGACCTCTCCCGCGGTCCCCCAGCGTCCCCAGAAAAACCGCCAGCGCCCCTTGAGCACGAAAAAGACTTCTGCGGTCCGGTGGGAATGCAACGAATTCCGGCACTTGGGTGGTTGGCCCGCGGCCCCGATATTGAAGCCCGGCGTGTCGACGATATGCACATGCTGGTCGGGATTCTCGGAGACCCCACCACCGACGATCGCGTAATTCTCCTTCTGGTCGGACCCCGGTGTGTGGGCGTCGATGAAGGCGGTTCGGCAGGGCCTGAGCGTCCCGTAACGCACGATTCGTGATTGCATGTCCGTTGCTGTCATGGCCGTTCCTCTTTGGTTGATCCGCCCGTCTTCACGGCCGCCGATTCATTCAGGAACCGAACGCCGTCGGACAGGCGAGGAGAAGCTGCTTCCAGATGGCCGTTTCGTCGTAGAGCACGAATTCCCGGCGAAGTCCCCAGGGCCCGAACTCGGCATGGCAGGCGCCCATGACATGAACGTCGGCGCCGGTCGGCGGTCCGAAGTGGCCGGCGCCGCCATGAGTCCCGGTCAACCGCCAGCGAAGGGCGGCCCGCGGCGGCATGGCCGGATCCTCCCTTCCGATCTGATGGGTGATCTTGAATTCGGCATCCGGAAAACTGCTTCGGAGGCCCAGCCAGAACCGATCGGCGTCCGAGTGGGAATGTCCCGTGATTCCTCCCGGGTATTCGAGATGGCAGGCCCGGTCGTATTCCCGGGGAATGACGGCCAGTTCCCCGGCCATGATCTGCTCAAGGATGTTCCGGTACCGTTCGCCCCAGGAATTCCGGTTGCCCTCGCCCAGGTACTTGGTGGGGGTGGTCCCGGCGACGTCGGTCGGACGCGTCGCCGTGTCGGGGCCGCCCTCGAGCCGGATCTGTTCGGCCGCGAATTCGCGGGGAGACTTTCCGATCTGCCGGACGATGGCGCCCTGGTCGCGGATCAGCCACTCCTCGTCGATGACACCGCCGCCGGCCACCACGTGGCAGTCGGCGATGATCCGGTAGGCCAGGGTCCGTCCCGACGGCGGCCCGTAGGTCCCGTGACCGAGATGCGTGGCCGTCGAAAGCAGACGGTGGGACGACAGCCAGCCGGATTCCGCGTCACCACTCCAGATCACGTCTTCGCCGAGCAATGTCCGATCCGGGAACTCTGCCAGTGTCGCCATCGTGTCGGCGATGACGGTCTCGTTGCCGGTCACAACCGAGGCCGGCGAGCGCATCACAACATCCGGGGCATAGTATTGACGGAGCGAAGCGGTGTTACGGTCTTCCCAGATCTCCCGGGTAATACCTATGATGAAATCGGGGAGATCCCGGAACTGTCGCTGAGAATCAGTCATGCCGTTGATCCTGGTCCCGTTTGGTTCGGCGGCGGTGTGGCGATTGGGCGGTGGGTGCCCGTTAGCCGCCTGTCAACCGGCTGTCCAGCCGCCATCCACCCGCAGCGCGCTGCCGGTGACCAGTGCCGAGGCGTCGGAGGCGAGGTACAGGACGGCCCCCATGACGTCTTCGACCTGTCCGACCCGGCCGAGCCGGATCTTTTCGGTGATCCAGGCCACGCGTTCGGGATCTGCGAAAGTGCCCTCGGTCAAAGGCGTACGGATGAAGGTCGGACAGACGGTGTTGACGCGAATGCCGTGACTCCCCCACTCGATCGCCATGGCCTTGGTGAACCCTTCGACGGCATGCTTGGAGGCACAGTAGACGGAACGGTCGACACCGCCCGTGTGCCCCATCTGTGACGAAATGGTGATCAGCGATCCTGGCCTCCCCGCGGCGATCAGCCCTTGAGCCACGGCCTGGGCGAGGAAAAAGGCGCCCCTGAGATTGACGGACATGACGGTGTCAAAGGACCGCGGCGTGACGTCGAGGGCCGGGGCATGCCGGGCCAGTCCGGCCGAATTCACGAGGATGTCGAAGGGACCGTTCCGGGAGACCGAGTCGGTCATTGCGTCGACGTCACCGACATCCATACGCAAGGGTCGGACCGCGAGGCCGCGTTCGGCAAAGGCCTCGCGGGTCTCGTCGAGTCGGTCGGGAGACCGGGCCGCGACCGTGACATCGGCGCCGGCTTCGGCGAGCGCCGCTGCGGCGCCAAGACCGATTCCCGAGGTTCCACCGGCAACCAGCGCTGACCGGCCGTCCAGCCGGAACGACGGGGTGGCGGGAAACCGGTTCACGGGAGCAGCGCCCCCGGTTCCATGCCGCCGCTGGCCCAACGCCGAGCCCGTGTCAGTTCCCGCATCCGGGCAAGGACGTCGACACCGATCTGGTGATAGACATGGAGGAGGTCGACGAGGACCCAGTTCTCGCGGATGAGACCGTCCTGGACTCGCCAGAAGTCGAGGCTGCGCATGGTCAGTCGCTGTCCCGCGGGTGCGATTCCGAGCCAGCCGTCGCCGCTGATGGACATTCGCATTCCCGGCCAGGCCGTGAAGCCGACATAGGCGCCTTCTCCGAACAGATGTCCCTTGCCGAGACTGCCGACGCGGTCGGGCATGGCGTTCAGGAACGGAATCTGGTGCCAGTTCCGGAAACCGGCAACGCCGCGGCAGGTTCCGATTCCGGCGGGTCCATACCAGCTGCAATGGGGGTGCCAGAATCGTTCAAGTCGCATCGCGGCGACGCCGCCTTTCGCGAAATGGCCGAGATGGGCCAGCATGTCGCCGACCAGTTTGACGCTGGAGTCGGCGTCCCGAGACGGGACCGACTCCTCCGCAGCCGGTTTCATCACGCCGTCCTGTGTTGCGGGGCCGGGGACCTGCCACTCACGTCCGAGGCTTGGCGACAGGGGCCAGGCGCCGGATTGCATCATCACCTCCGGGATATCCCAGAGCGCCTGCATCTCCGCGACCTTTCCGTCTTCGATCCGGAAGAACTCATGGAATCGCATCGCGATCTGATGGCCGGTCGGCGGGATATCGAGCCAGGGACGTTGAAAGACGCCGGTATAGTAGCCGCAACATCCCACCCAGTCGGCTCCGTCGGCATCGGCGCCTTCGATGACAATCGTGTCACGCCTCTCGAGATCGGGAAGGGCTCGGATCAATGGCGCAAACGCCGTTCCCAGCAGTTCTTCCGCACCGTCAAGTGTCTCGAAGGGGTGGGCAAGATAGACGCGCGCGCGATTCCGAAAAAGCCGGTCGGCGATCGGCAGGAGTTCGGCCGGATCGGGGCCGGGTTCCCTGAGCGCGTCGAGAAACGGGGCCAGAAGCCGCCGGTTGGCGGAGTGGCGACGGGCACAGCCCGCCGCTTCGCCGTGCCCGCCAGCGGTCATTCGGCTGCGCCTCCATAGGGAACGTTGCGCCCGCCGTAGCGGCGAACCCGGAGATTGGCCTGTTCGGCGTGACCGACGAATCCCTCGAGCAGACAGAGCCGGGAACAAACGGCGCCGATGTCGGCGGCGGCGGCATCGGTTGTCACCCTCTGGTAGCTGTGGGTCTTGAGGAACTTGCCGACCCAGAGACCGCCGGTGTAGCGCCCGGCGCGACGCGTTGGCAGCGTGTGGTTGGTGCCGATGACCTTGTCGCCGTTCGAGACGTTGGTGCGTGGGCCGAGGAACAGCGCTCCGAAGCAGGTCAGGTTTTCCAGGTACCAGTCATCGCGATCGGTCATCACCTGCACATGTTCAAAGGCGAGGTCATTGGCCACGACCAGCATTTCCGCATGGGTGTCGCAGAGAATGACCTGACCGTAATCCCGCCAGCTGACCGAAGCCGTCCCGGCAGTCGGCAGGATCGCCAGGATGCGGTCGATCTCGGCCAGAGTCTTTTCAGCCAGGTCCCGGTCGTTGGTGATCAGCACTGCCGGCGAATCGTAACCGTGTTCGGCCTGACCGAGCAGATCGGTGGCACAGATTTCTGCATCGACCGTCCGATCGGCGATCACCATGGTCTCGGTCGGTCCGGCGAAAAGGTCAATTCCGACCCGGCCGAACAACTGGCGTTTGGCTTCGGCGACGAAGGCATTGCCCGGACCGACCAGCATATGCACGGGTTCAATAGTTTCGGTTCCAAGGGCCATGGCCCCGACCGCCTGGATGCCGCCGAGGCAGTAAATCTCGTGAGCACCACCGAGATGCATGGCGGTGACGATGGCCGGATGCGGAGCACCATCGACCGGCGGTGCCGAGGCAACGATCCGGGGAACGCCCGCGACGCTGGCAGTCAGCACGGACATGTGTGCGGAGGCCACCATCGGAAATTTGCCGCCGGGGACGTAACAGCCGACGGACTGGACCGGGATGTTCCTGTGGCCGAGGATGATACCGGGGAGCGTTTCCACCTCGATGTCGGTCATGGAAGCGCGCTGGGCCTCGGCGAATCTGCGGATCTGGGCCTGGGCGAAACGGATGTCCGCGAGGTCCCGTTCGGCGACACTGCCCATGGCCGTTTCGATGTCGCAGTCAGAGAGGCGGAAAGAGGGTGGCGAGAAATTGTCGAATTTCTCACTCAGGGCCCGCACCGCCGCATCTCCGCCGGATTCGATGTCACGGAGGGTCGTCTCGACAACGCTGCGGATTCGCGCATCTTCGTCGGACCGTTCGGCCTCCGACCGCCCGGTCTTGAGAGTTTCAACCGCCATCGATCGTCTCCTTTCCGGGTCGGGGCGGGCGCCGCTCGCCTCGGTCGAAGGCTTCCCATCCATGACCGTCAAATACATCAACGCCAAGCTGGGCGAGGACATCCGGGAAATCGACCATCACCCAATTGTCGACGATCTTGCCGCCAACAACCTTCCAGAAGTCCATGTATCGGATGGTGATCCGCTTCCCCGTCGGCGCCACTCCCATGAATTCGCCACTGTGGGTGGCTTCCTGGCGGCCGAATGCCGCCGCCCACTCGCCCATGAACAGCCGGGCTTCATCGATGCAGACCTTGTCCGAAAATGCGGCCTGGAAAGGACGTTGCCAGTTGTCCTGGAATTCCCGGATGCCGGTCTTGGTTCCGCATCCGCAGTTGCCTATCCAGCGAAAGTCCCGGGCAAAAAAGGCGTCGATATCGTCGATACGGTGATCGTTGAGCCCGTCGACCATGGCTTCGACCACGTTCCGGGTCTCGGACGTTCGCGACAGGTCTGTTCCGCGGCTCAACACGGCCTGCTCGGGTCGCGACCCCTTCATGCAACCACCCGATTCACGGCCCGGTTGCAGGTCTCTCTGTGACGGTGCCGGATCCCGGGTCTTGATGGAGGCATGACTGTGGTTGTTGAGGACGTGGGCAGGGGTTAGCTGTCGAGCCGATTCCCCGATTGTCGATCGAACAGGTGGCAGATCCGGACCGGAACCGAGATTGAAACCGTCTGGCCGATCTCGATCCGGAAGTCCTTCGCGGCCTTGACCGAGATCAGGGTGCCGCCAGCGCGTAATGTGATCATGGTAGCGTCACCGAGCAGTTCGAGCGTGAAGACCGGTGCGCGGATCTGGCCGTCGGCATCGGCCCCGCTGACCGACGCGTCCTCGGCCCGAAAGCCGAGTACGACATCACCGTCGGGAGCGTCCATTCCGCTAATGTCCACGTTCTCTGCCCGGAAAGCGCCGCCTTCCAATCGACCCTCAAGCAGATTCATGGCCGGGGAACCGATAAATCCGGCTACGAACGTGTTGGCCGGGCGGTCGTAAATCTCGGTCGGAGTTCCGACTTGCTGTGCGACGCCGGCCTTCATGACCACGACACGGTCGGCAAGCGTCATCGCCTCGATCTGATCGTGGGTGACGTAGATTGTGGTGACCTGCAATTCGTGACTGAGATTCTTGATTTGGGCCCGGGTGGAGACCCTGAGCTTGGCATCGAGGTTGGACAGCGGCTCATCCATCAGAAAGACGTTGGGCTCTCTGACGATGGCCCGTGCGAGCGCCACCCGCTGCCGCTGGCCGCCCGAGAGTTCCGCCGGCTTGCGGTGCAGGAATTCGGTCAGTTCGACCATTCGCGCGGCCCGCATAACGCGGTCCTCGTGGGTCGACGCGTCGACCTTTCGGACCATTAACGGAAAGCGGATGTTCTCGTATGCGTTCATGTTCGGATAAAGGGCGTAGGACTGGAAAACCATGGCGACGTCGCGGTCCTTGGGCTCCAGATCGTTCACGACCTTGCCGTCGATGGAAATCTCGCCCTCGGTCGCCTCCTCGAGCCCGGCAATCATCCGCATGGTCGTGGTTTTGCCGCAGCCCGACGGACCGAGCAGGACAAGAAATTCGCGATCTGCGATCGACAGGTTGAGATTGTCGACGCCGACGAATGATCCCCAACGCTTGGTCAGGTTCTGAAGCAGGATTTGTGCCATGCCATGATCTCCGCGGCAGTCGTTCGAAAAAGGTGATGACAATCGGTCCATTTTCCTTGCGACACCCGGTCATTGCAAGCGCAATTGAACGCCGAGTTCGTCCGATCCGTGTTGTCCGCCAGGGATTTCCGGGTCTCCGCAGTCAGGCCAATCGCGGGTTGACATCAATCGGCAGAGGCGAAGGAATGGACCTTCGGTATCGGAACAGGCCCGTCTGGCGGTGAGCAAATCTCTGATGCCCATTGCGAGAGACAGGAAACAGGTCGGGCCTGCGGTTGTGCCGGCTCCGGCGGCAGGGACACTCGGGAGCGATGGATACGACCCTGGCCAGGATCAAGCGCGACTTTCACGACCGGCTGCACGCGATTACGGCCGGGGCCGACGTGCGTGACGCCTACCATCCGGAGGCGGACTGGTGGGGCAGCCACCCCTTCAATGAACGGAAGGGCACGGAAGCGATCGACGCGGTCCGATCCCAGCTGCGAAAGGCGATTCCGGATGTCGAGCGAGACGACTCGCTATTTGTCGCCGGCCGGAGCCTCGGGGACCCTCGACCGGAATCCGACCCCGAGGGCGACATCATCGTGGCCTGGATGGGCCACTATCGGGGAACTTTTCGGGAACCGTTGGTCGGCATCCCGCCGACCGGTGAAGTCGTGCATCTCAGGTGCTGCGAAGCGCACCGGATCTGCGATGATCACATTATCCGCTCTCATGTCCTTTTCGATTTCCTGGATCTGATGCGGCAGGCCGGCCACTGGCCGATCTCGCCCTCTCTCGGACGGGAGGGACTTTGGCCGCGCCCGAAGGACGGGGACGGTTCCGGAACCGCCCTTGGCGCGAGAGACCGGAGCCACCGGTCCATTGAAACGGTCCTGGCCATGCATGGGGCGCTCGCGCAGTTTGACGGCCGCAACCTCGACTCGATGCCGCATGGACAATACTGGACGCCGGATTTCCTCTGGTGCGGACCCGCGGGGATCGGGATCACGCAGGGGATGGAAGAATTCCGGGCGCATCATCAGATCCCGTTCCTGACAGGATTTCGGGATCGTCGCGGTGCCGGACACTACATGCGGATCGGCGATGGCGAGTTCGCCGTCACGGGGGGATGGCCGTCCGTGGTCGCGACGCACACCGGGGAATGGCTGGGACTCGGCGCCACCGGCAAGCGTGTCGCCATGCGGGTGATGGACTTCTACAGGCTCGACAACGGCCTCATCGCCCAAAACTGGATTCCGATTGACATCATTCACGTCCTCCTCCAGCTCGGCGTCGACGTCTTCTCGAGGCTTCGGCACCTGACCGGGAACCCGGCAATGGATTTTCCGGAATGACCGGCGGCCGGCTGCGAAGAAGCGAGTGCCGGGCGACGTGGAACCGGGGTGCTCGCCGTGATCCACACAGGGCTCGGAATCCGGAAACGGGCCTCGCTGATCCCGGCCGACGATGCGGAAGGGCGCGGCCGTGAGAATTGATTCCCACCATCACATCTGGGACCTGAAGGCGGTCTCCTACCCGTGGCTCGAGGCCCGGGGTCAGCGACGTTTTTTCGGCGATCCGACACCGATCCAGAGAGACTATCTCATTGACGAATTCAGGGTCACGGCTGCAGGCCATGGAGTCGAGGCCTCGGTCCATGTCCAGGTCGGGGCTGAGGACCCGCTGGCCGAGACCCGCTGGGTCGACGGCGTGGCGGCTGCCAATCCCGGCTGGCCGGCTGCTCAGGTGGCTTTCGCCGATCTCACCCGTCCGGATCTGGACAGGCAGCTCGAAACCCTCGGTGCCCTGCCGTCTGTTCGGGGGATCCGTCAGATTGTCGGGCGGTCACCTGCGGAAGATTCGGCGACCGGAACGAATCGACTGCTTGGCCATCCCCGGTTCCTGGCGGGATTGAGAATGATTGCGGCGGCTGGTCTATCCTTCGACTTGCAGTTGTTGCCCGAATTGATGGCTGATTCGGCCCGGGTCTTCGGTCAGGTCCCTGAATTGCCCGTGGTCATCTGTCACGCCGGATCCCCGCATGACCGTACGCCGGACGGGCTGCGTTTCTGGTCCCGGGAACTCGGACGACTCTCGATTCTTCCCAACATGCACTGCAAGATTTCGGGTCTTGGCATGTTCGATCCCGACTGGAACCGGGAGTCGATCCGCCCGATAGTCGAGACCTGTCTCGAGCAGTTCGGGCCGGATCGCTGCATGTTCGGATCCAATTTTCCGGTGGACAGCCTGAGTTCGGAATATGGCGAACTCATCGACGTCTTTTCGGTGCTGATCCCCGATTCAGCGCATTCCAGGGTTTTCGGTCGAACGGCCAGCCGGTTCTATCGTCTGGAGTGAGGGCTTTTCGTCGGGTCGACGACGAAACCGGCACGAGGACCGGACGGAAACGTCAGGTTGAATCGAGTACGGAACCATCATCCCGCCAATGCCCGTTGCCGCCAGCGCCGGTCGACATGACTGGAGCCATGAGTTGAAACCCCGGAGTCGAACGGTCCGGGAATCCAGGATCCGACGTCCCGCTCCTTTGCGCGGAGGACATGACGCTGAGCGGTGATGTCGGAAGCGCGCCGAATACGTTGTGGATGATGGCGCACAAAATCCGGGGCGGCTGAAAATACGGTTCGGCCGGGTCAGTCGACATCGACAGAGCTTTCGTCAATTGGGGATCGAAGCCTTGTCGCGCTTCCGTTGAATGCGTCTCGAACGAGATCGCGAAACCGGGCCGGGGACACCCGCCGGGACTCAGGTCATCGAGTCGCTTCCATTCATGGCGGTGGGAATCCACGACCTGGATTTCCGTCCCGCGCCTGGGCGCGCGCCGGAGACACCGGGCCGGTATGGTGAGCCGTTTTCGATCGGGTTTGCCCTGACGCGAAGGAGTTCATGTTTCGCGGTCGGTTCGTGCGCAGGGCTGAGGAACACCAGAGACACCAGATCAGTCATCAACTGTCTGCAGGCCAAGATGCAGGAATTCGTTTTTCCGGTGGACCGGTTCGAATCCTGGCCGGCGAGGGAGTTATTCGTCCTGAGGTGAAGCAACGCGATATCTTGGTCAGCCGCGGCACCGCGTCGGTGACCGGGCCGGTCGGCGGGGAACCGAGACCATGGCCCGATGTCCGGCAATGCAAAGACTCCCCCGGCGATTGTGATCATCCCCGTGCGCCTTGTCTTCCGAATGCCGGTACGGCAAGGCTGCGGAGTTCGCTTTTCTGCTCAAGGTCTTCCGGGCGCCTTGCGATGCCCACGTCCGCAGGGAAACTGTGTGTTGCCCCCACTTGAAGGCCGTGAACCGTCGGCCGTTGTTGGAATTTCATTTCGACGAGATTATGCCCTTCATCACGCATTCCAGCAGTTGTGACTCCATCCACGCCCGGATCCCGTGAAGAAAATTCTGACGAAATTCGTGTCCGCCGCCGTGGCGTTGGCGATCGTGATTGCTGTCTCGTGGTACGCCATTCGCGGAGACTTCATGCGTGTCAGCAAAGTCTGCCAACGCTGGGGGGAACAACCTCTCGATATCGTAGCATTCAAGTCTTCGGAAAATGATGAAAGCGTCAGAGCCCGGATGGCATATTCGCTGCTGAAACATCAGGATGAGTACATCGGCATGCATCGCCTGGAGGTACTTTCGCAGTTCGGCAACGCAACTGGATACTACTATAGCGAATTGCCGCCGACATATCTGATCGAGACGGCCCGGACACGTGACCAGGACTCATGGCAAATCCTGTTCCGGATCAACAAATCCGGGGAAGTCACCGAGATCGTCGTTCACAAGAACTGCTGCTGAGATGTCTGTGGATGCGGTGGCGAATGCCCATGATCCGCGTTGGATCTGGCAGGGCATTCGGCAATGCCACGGAGACGTGCGTGAATGATGGCCGGAACGAAAAGACCATCACGGCCACGCCCGGATGGCAGCCCGAAAGCCGGCGTCTGCATCGAAGGGCATGGCCGTGCGCGGCCGACCGGAATTGTCCAGGTCCAGTGCCCCTGTTACACGGAGCCGGAACGAGAAGGTGTTGTGCGGTTCCGCGGTCGCGATGGCCGGAGCCATGTTGGACATCCGGCGTGGCCGTGAAACGGTGATTCATCATCGGCCATTGCGGTCCGGCTGGCGATGGAACCGGATGCCTGGAACCGGACGTCGGATTTCCGTCGGACAGCGGCGAGGACGCGGATGATGCCATCATCGGAGACAGAGGGACGGAGGACCGTGGCGCTCGTGACCGGTGCCGGAAGCGGGATCGGACGGGCAGCGGCCCTGGCCCTCTGGCGTGCCGGTTACACGTTGGTTCTGGCCGGGCGTCGACGTGAGCCCCTTTGCGAGACCGCGCAGTTGGCTCCGGAATCAGCCGGTGCCCGACAGGAGATCGTGGCCGTCCCGACCGACGTCAGCGTTGTCGCTGATGTCGACAGTCTCTTCGACACCGTGATGAACCGATTCGGTCGGCTGGATGTCCTGTTCAACAACGCGGGTGTCGGGGCCCCTGCCGTTCCGGTCGATGAACTGCCGCTCGACGACTGGAAGCGCTGTGTCGACGTCAATCTGACCGGTGCCTTCGCTTGCGCACAGCGGGCCTTCGGAATCATGAAAGCGCAGGCACCCCGCGGTGGCCGGATCATCAACAACGGCTCGATCTCCGCCCATGTGCCAAGACCGAACAGCATTGCCTACACCGCGACCAAACATGCGATCACGGGGCTGACCCGCAGTCTCGCGCTGGACGGGCGCGACCACGACATCGCCTGTAGCCAGATCGACATCGGCAATGCTGAGACGCCCATGACTCAACGGATGCATGCGGGCGTACCCCAGGCGGACGGCCGGGTAACGAGCGAACCAACGTTCGATGTCGACGAGTGCGGCAATGCCGTGGCGTACATGGCTTCGCTTCCGCTGACGACCAATGTCCTGTTCATGACCATCATGGCGACGAAAATGCCCTATGTCGGTCGCGGATGAGGGTTGGCCGGATGGCTGCCGGTTCGGAATAACCCGGATTGCCCGGCCCCGGCCGAGTGGGGCGTTCCTGGCATTCCAGCCTTCAAGTCGTGGGACCGTGGTCCCCGGACCGGTGGACAGGAGCCACGAATGATGCAAGGCATCTTGGGTCTTGCGCTTCGATTTCGCCAGTGTCGTCGAGGTCAGACCTCGGGAAACGTAAAGTCGGGCAAGGAATCAAAGGCGAGCTGAATGGCCTGGCTCCAGCCGTCGGAAATCGTCCTGTAGTAGGCGTCGCTGTCGTCGATCCGGAGTGACCGGCCGTTCCGGAAACTGTCCTTGGCGTAGATCTGGAGGTCCAGCGGGAGGCCGACCGAGAGATTCGACTTGATGGTGGAATCAAAGGAGACGATCAGCAGTTTTACCGCATCCTCGAAACTCATTTCGGGCGTATAGGCCCGAACCAGAATCGGCTTGCCGTACTTGGTTTCACCGAGTTGAAAAAACGGGGTGTCCAGGGCCGATTCGACGAAATTTCCCTCCGGATAGACCATGAACATTCGCGGCGCCTCGCCCCGGATCTGGCCCCCAACGACGACACTGGCGTTGAAGGCCTGTGCCTCTTGCTCGCCACCGGTTTCGTGGGCCCGGATCGTCTTGCGAAGAGTTTGGCCGACCCGGTCGGCCACCCGGAACATCGACGGTGCGTTGACGATCGATGGGCTGTCGTCGCCCGCATGGATCTGTTCATCGATGATGCTGATGACGGATTGAGTCGTGGCGAGGTTTCCGGCGGTCATCATGGTGAGAAACCGTTCGCCGGGGACCTCCCAACTGAAGAGCTTTCGATAGGTCGAGACGTTGTCGACCCCGGCACTGGTTCGGGTGTCCGCCATGAAGACCAGCCCGCGGTCGAGGGACATGCCGACACAGTAGGTCATTGTCGGGTCCCGTGGCTTCTTTGGGCGTCGGCGGAAGGTGTTGGAGGTCGAAGGGCCGTCATTGCTGGACCTGCAATGTCACGTCCAGGCTCTCGCCGCCGTTGCCGAACCGCATTCCCCGGATCGGCGCCGCATCCATGTAGTCGAGACCTGTCGCAACCCGGGCATAACGGTCATCCGGGGAAATGCCGTTCGAGATGTCGAACCCGACCCATCCCAGGTCTTCGACATGAACTTCGGCCCAGGCGTGGCTGGCCTGAGCACCGTTCTGACCGTGGGTCAACAGGTAGCCACTGACGTAGCGGGCCGGAAATCCGAGCCCGCGGGCTGCCGAAAGGAACACATGGGTGTGATCCTGGCAAACGCCGCGACCCGCGGCCAGGGCATCCTCAGCGCGTGTCGTCGCGTCGGTCCGGCCCGGTTCAAAGTCGATCCGTTCGCGAACCCGTGCCGACAGCCGGTGCAGGCGCGCAATGTCCCCATCGTCGTCGCCCTTCCTGCCGTCGTTCCGGCGGCCGCCTTCCGTGGGTCCCGATTCCGAGAATTCCCGGATCAGTTTGCCGACCCGGCGTCCCGGGTCAGTCATCGCTGTCGTGCGTCTGAACAGCCACAGGGGAACAAAGCCTCGGTGGGGACCCGTGATGCCTGTACTGTCCGAAACGTCGACGCTGCCTTCGCAGGTCACGGTAATGGCATCGGTCTCCGGTTCGGTGCTCACCAGTTCGACCGTGTTCCGAAAGTGATCCCGAAAGGATGTCTCCTTCCGCCCGCCCGTGACGCTGGTCTTCCATGACCGGACATCCTGCCCGGGTCCGGTCGGAGGAACGAGCCGCAGTTGCAGCAGTCCGTAGGGAACGGGCGTGTCATAGCTATAGCGCGTCTGATGAAAGATCTTGAGCAGCATCTGTCGGGGCCGTGCGTTCGCGTCGCCTATGCGGTGAACCGATAGTCTTTCTCGATTTGGCAGCCAAGAGCATTCATCCTTGAGATCAGGGTCTGGATGAACGGGTGAAGTCCGTCTTCGAGAATCTCCCCGATGTCCCGGTTCGACAGTTGGGCGCTGATTCCCTCGGCCATGTCGAGACTTGGCATCCGTGTTCCGTAGTCCGCTTCCAGGTGGCGGAGATTGTCGAGAATCTTGTCGCAACAGAAGGCCATCGATCGGGGCATGCGCCGGTCAAGGATCAGGAAATGGGCAATTCTGGATGGGTCGGGGTCGCCCTCGTTCAGCCATTCATAGGCATGTTCGGCGGAAACGGAACGAAGGATCGTCTCCCACTGAACATTGTCGATCGGGGCGCCGACATGGACCACCGAGGGCAGCAGCACATAATACTTGACATCGAGTATGCGGGCCGTGTTGTCAGCCCTTTCAAGAAAGGTCCCGGTCCGGGCGAAATCGAACAGGTCATTCCGGAGCATGGTCCCGTGCATGGCACCTCGGACATAGGCGCTCTGGCGACGGATCTGGCCGAGAATCATGGGCAGGTCACGGGGCCGAATCGGGGAATCGAGAACATCCTTCAACGACATCCAGGTCTCGTTGACGGCTTCCCACACCTCACGGGTCAGGGCCGTGCGCACCACCCTCGCGTTGTTGCGGGCCGCTTCCACGAGAGAAATCACGCTTGACGGGTGACTCCGGTCCCGCAGCATGAAATCTACGACGAATGTGGAATCAAATCCCCTGTGCCTGGCGAGAAATTCATCCCTGGCGCCAACCGTGCTCACGATTGACGACCATTCGTCGGCGCCGGAACTCCACCGCGTCAGCGCAATTCTCAACCCGGCGCCCACGAGCCGCGCGGTATTCTCGCTTCGCTCCAGATAGCGAAACATCCAGTAAAGCCCGCCAGCGGTCTTTCCGAGGAGTGGCACGAACCTACTCCTCCAGCACCCAGGTGTCCTTGGTGCCTCCGCCCTGGCTGGAGTTGACAACAAGCGACCCCTTCTTGAGCGCCACGCGAGTGAGACCGCCCGGCGAGATGTGAATCCGGTGCGGGGCGACCAGCACGAAGGGTCGGAGGTCGATATGGCGGGGTGCCAGCCCGCGGCGGGTGAATATCGGCACCGTCGAAAGGCACATGGTCGGTTGGGCGATATAGATTTCCGGTTGGGCGATGAGCTGCTTTCGAAAGGTCGCGAGTTGACGTCTTGTCGCCGCAGGCCCAACCAGCATGCCGTAGCCGCCGGACCCGTGAATTTCCTTGACCACGAGATCCTTCAGATTGTCCAGTACATGGGCCAGCGCGTCCGGTTCCGAGCAACGCCAGGTCGGCACGTTCGGGAGAAGGGGGGCCTCCCCGGTGTAGAAACGGATGATCTCCGGAATGTAGGAATAGATCGCCTTGTCGTCAGCGATTCCCGTTCCCGGGGCGTTCACGAGAGTCACGCGACCGGCCCGGTAGACGTCCATGATCCCCCCGACGCCGAGAACGGAATCGGAACGGAAATTCAGGGGATCGAGGAAGTCGTCGTCGACCCGCCGATACAGAATGTCCACGGGCATGTAGCCCCGGGTCGTTCGCATGGCGATTCGGCCGTCATCCACCCGCAGGTCCTGTCCTTCGACCAGTTCCGCCCCCATTTGGTCGGCGAGGAATGCGTGTTCGAAATAGGCCGAATTGTGGATACCGGGTGTAAGGACCGCGATGACCGGACGACCGGTGCAGTGTTCGGGTGGGCATTCTGCAAGGCAGCGGCGCAAATGTTTCGGGTAGTCGCTGACCGGCCGCACCCGGACCGCCGAGAACAGGTCGGGAAACATCTGCAGCATCGTCTCGCGGTTCTGGAGCATGTAGGATACCCCCGACGGGGTCCGGGCGTTGTCTTCGAGGACATAGAAATCGTCCTCGTCGGTGCGGATGATGTCGGTCCCGACGATATGCGTATAGACATTCCCGGGCGGCGAAACACCGATCATCTGTGGCAGAAACGCCGCGTTCTCGGCAATCATCCGCTCCGGAATGCGGCCGGCGCGGATGATCTCCTGACGGTGATAGATGTCGTGGAGGAAGGCATTGATTGCCCGGATGCGTTGCTCGATTCCGCGAGTCAGCCGTTCCCATTCCGCCGCCGACAGGATTCTGGGAACGATGTCGAACGGGATCAGGCGTTCATCCGCGTCGTCGCTCCCGTACACGTTAAACGTGACGCCGACGCTCCGGAACAGCGATTCCGCCTCCGCCGACTTCCGCCGGAGCTGCCGCGGGGCCTGACCGTCAAACCAAACCCGATAGCCCGCATACGCACGCCGAACGTCTCCGGCATCGGCCATCATTTCGTCAAACGGTAGGCGGGTTTCGCCGTTCATTCCGTTGCTCGCGAACGGCCGTTCGGGCCGGGGTTCCGGAGGGAAGGATCGACGGACGTCGGGGGCGAATGTCGTATGCCGTCCGTCGACATCAGGCCAATATCCTCCCTCATTCGCGATCGGCCCTTCGCCGACAGGATCAGACCTCTCCCCAGATCGTTTCGGCGGCCCGGACCACGAGATCAAGCTTGCGACGCTGATCGTCGGCGGTGATCGTGTTGCCTTCTTCGGTAGATGCGAAACCACACTGCGGGGCGATTCCGAACTGGTCGGCATCAGCGTATCTCGCGGCCTCATCGACCCGGCGCCTCAGGTCATCGAGGGATTCGAGTTCGCCGGTCTTGGTGGTGATGAAGCCGAGCATGACCCGCTGCCCGCCCGACCGGAGATGGCGCAGCGGTTCGAGTCCGCCGGCCCGTTCGGTGTCGTACTCCATGAAGAAGATGTCGACGCCGGTCCGATTGAAGACCGTATCGGCTACCGGGTCGTACGCACCCTCCGCCGCGTGGGTCGAGCGGAAATTGCCCCGGCACATGTGCATCCCGATCTGCATGTCCTCCGGACGATTCCGGATGGATTCCCGCATCATCCAGGCGTAACGGTCGATCAGCCAATCCGGGTCTTGACCCTCGGCGCGTTTGGCCGCCCGGTGATCCGGGTCGCAGAGATAGGCAAAAAAGATGTCGTCGAGCTGGAGGTACCGGCAACCGGCATCGTAGAAGGCCCCCACCGCCTTGCGGTAGGCCGCCGCGATGTCGGCGAACAGCACGTCGGGGTCACCATAGTCCTCCGGTCCGATGTCGACCGGGCTCACGCGGAAATGGCAGCAACTCGGGCCCGGGATGCAGATCTTCGGAGTCACCTGGGTTCGTTCGGCGACAAATCGGAAGTGGTCAAGCATCGGGTGATCATCGGGAAACCCGATCCGTCCGGTAATCGTCGGGAAGATCGGCCGGAGCCGAACGCCTGCGAATTGAACGCCTTCGTCGCGTTCGACGAGATCGAGACCGTCAAGAGCGCCCATGTAGTCGTAGTGCCAAAAGGACCGTCGGGCCTCGCCGTCGGTAACCGCTCTGAGTCCTGCTTCTTCCTGCATTGCGATCAGCGCAGGGATTTCGTCATCCTCGATCGCCTTCATATCATCGGCACCGATCGCGCCCGATTCCAGGCGACTCCTCGCTTCGGTGACCGCAGGCGGGCGAAGAAGGCTCCCGACGTGGTCAGCTCGGTAAGGCGGAGGCTGGAAAGGCATAGGGCTCTCGGCTGCGGTCTGTCGGCAACTGTATACGGAACGTCCTGTCGTTGAAAACGGGATATCGTTCCGGATCAGTGTCGTTCCAGCCCATGGCGATCGGTCAGGGTGTTGTGGTTCCTCGGTTCGGATGGCGGAACTCGGGACTTTCGCGTGGGCCGTTCCACCACGCACCCCATGGCAGGAAATGTTGATGGTCGTTCCCAGGTCCGACGTTGGGCCATCGTGCCGTCAAGGTGCCCGAATTCGCCGAGACCGGCCACCGTGCGGATCCAGCGGGGAATTCCCCGACCGGGACGAAAGGCGGAGAACTCCGTTTCGCGAGACCGTACGCATGGACCCCGGGCGGCGAGCCTGCGATCCGGGCTTCGAATTCGGTCGCCGTATGTCGAACCCGTTGATGGCCTTGATCGGTATTGCCTTGCGACATCGCAGGTACCCGCAACGTCGGCGGTCTTGACCAGAACTGTCGACCCACGTCGACTTCGCTGGCGTGGATCCGGGGCGGGCCGGGAGGTCTGTCGGCCCGTCTGGCGGTCGTCAGTCGGCGTGGACGGGATTGGGGGCCCGCAACCGGGAAAAACCGTCGCCTGGATTCAGGCCTGACAATTGAATCTTCTATGGATAGACGGCATTCTGGAACGACTGTCACGGAAAGGACAGGAGAGGGGAAAGTCCTTGTGGAAAGCGGTTTTCACGTCACTTGCACAGCGCGTCATTCAGGTCGGATCACTCACCATGATCCTTCCGGACGGGAGCAGCTTCGCCGTCGGGGATGGATCGGGCGAACCGGTGACCGTCAGGGTCCACTCGACGGGGTTCATTCGTCGATGTGTCCTTAATGCCGAACTGGCGTTCGGCGAGGGCTATATGGACGAGTCGGTCACGGTCGACGGTGACGACATCTATGGATTTCTCGACATCGTCACCCGTAACCTGGACGAGGGCGATGATCTGCTTTACCGCCGTCTGCTTTACCGATGGAAGGTACTGACACGCTTCGTGTCCCAGTTCAATCCGTCCAGTCGTGCGCGCCGAAATGTCGCGCATCACTACGACATGTCGAATGACTTCTATTCGTTGTTTCTCGATTCGGACTTGCAGTACAGCTGTGCCTATTTTCCGGAACCGGGGATGACCCTGGAATCTGCGCAAGCGGCCAAGAAACGCCATATCGGTGCCAAGCTGCTGCTCGAACCCGGTATGGATGTGCTCGACATCGGAAGCGGGTGGGGCGGAATGGGAATTACCCTTGCGGAAGATTTCGGGGCCCGGGTCGTCGGGGTCACGCTGTCGACCGAACAGCAGTCACTGGCGATGGAGCGGGTGCGGGACCATCAGCTGGACGACCGGGTCGAATTCCGTCTCAGTGACTACCGGGCTGTGCCCGACACATTTGACAGGATCGTATCGGTCGGAATGTTCGAGCATGTCGGCGTTCCCCATTACCGGGAATTCTTCCGCCACATGCGCAGGATGCTCCGGGAAGGCGGTGTGGCGCTCCTGCATACGATTGGCCGGCTCGACAAGCCGGGGACCACGAATGACTGGATTCGAAAGTACGTCTTTCCTGGCGGCTATGTTCCGGCGCTCTCGGAAGTCATGCAGGCGATCGAACAGGAGCGACTGGCTGTCACCGATGTTGAAATCTGGCAACTTCACTATGCCGAAACACTGCGGTGCTGGCGGGAACGGTTCGAGGCCAACCTTGATGCAGTCGCCGAAATGTTCGACGCACGATTCTGTCGAATGTGGCGGTTCTACCTGATCGCCTGCGAGGTCACCTTCCGGAACCGGGCTCAGGTCGTTTTCCAGATCCAGATTGCCCGCAACAAGACCAGCGTTCCGGCGAGCCGCAACTACCTGTATGCCTCCACCGGTCAGGCCGATGAGGAGGACGAGAGGACGGATCCGTTGTTCCACCGATCTGCCGCGTGACGAGGTGCGCCGCGCCGCGCCTCGACATCGGATTGTGTGGCAGCGTGACTTTCGGCGAGCCATCCGTGGTTGAACTGTATAACAGGGCCGAACCGCGTTCGGCCGAATTCACCCGACCAAGACCTGGTGTTTCGTCCGAACAGGAGTCCGGGCGCCGAAAACCGAATGCCGGACAACCGGATCCTGGATAGGGAGGGCTGCCGATTGAGCGTGTTTGACGAGGACCTGTTCCGCAAAGGTCTTGAGGCGCGGAGATCAACGCTGGGCCGGGACTATGTGGACCAGAATCTGGCGACGGCCGACGATTTGTCCAGGCCATTTCAGGAAGCCATGACGGCTTGGTGCTGGGGATTTGGCTGGGGAGATCCGGCGATCGATGCAAAGACCCGGTCGATGATCAACCTCGCAATGCTCGGGGCGCTCGGGCGGCTTCATGAATGGGAAACGCATTGCCGGGGCGCTCTCAAAAATGGCGTTTCTCCGGAGGAAATCCGGGCGATCATCCACGTGGTCGGGATCTATTGCGGCGTACCCATGGCCCTCGAGTGCTTCCGCGTCGCGAAGCAGGTTCTGGATGACTCCGGTCGGATGTGAACCCGTGACGGCCATACGCTGGCGACGGCGGTCGGGTCACTGGTCGTGGGTCCGGCGGCTGGTTGCGGGACGATCCGGATGGAGGAATCGCGGAATGTGCGATCGGACGACAGTCGGGATGTCGCGTCCTTTTGCTGATGTCGGACAACCGCTGACCGCCTCGGCGCGGAAACCGGGAGGGGTGACGGACACCGGGATGGGCCGGTGCAAGGGCCGACCGATGGTCCTGTGCCCGGATGGTGGCCGGCGACCGTGACCCGCGGCTCCGTTCACGACGGTCGATCTCGGCGCCTCCATGCGTTGGAAGCAGAATCCATCGAGATCCTGAGGGAGGTCGGGGCTGCCTTCGAACGTCCCGTTATGCTCTATTCGATCGGGAAGGACAGCGGAGTCATGCTGCGCCTCGCGGAGAAGGCGTTCTTCCCGGGCCGAATGCCGTTCCCGCTCTTGCATGTGGACACCACGTGGAAGTTCCCGGAGATGTATGCTCACCGGGACCAGATGGCTACGGAAACCGGGTTCGAACTGATCGTTCACGTCAATCACGAGGGCCTCGCCCGCGGCATCGGGCCATTCACCCATGGTTCCGGTCTTCACACCGACGTCATGAAGACTCAGGCGCTCCTGCAGGCCCTCGACAGACACCGCGTCGACGCCGCGATCGCCGGGGCTCGTCGCGACGAGGAGATGTCACGGGCGAAGGAAAGGATCTTCTCACTGCGCTCGTCGGCGCATCGCTGGGACCCCAGGGACCAGCGCCCGGAATTCTGGCACCTCTACAACACGGGGCTCGGTCCAGGAGAAACCATGCGGGTCTTTCCACTGTCCAACTGGACGGAACTCGATGTCTGGCAATACATCGAACAGGAGTCGATACCTGTCGTGCCCCTATATTTTTCGGCTGTCCGCCCGGTCGTTCGCCGTGACGGCATGTTGATCATGGTGGCGGACGATCGCATGGAACTGGCGCCGGGCGAGACTCCGGTCCGGAAACGCGTCCGGTTCCGCTCCCTCGGATGCTACCCGCTCACGGGCGCAGTGGAATCCGACGCCGACACCGTCGGCGCCATAGTCCGCGAACTGAAATCAGCGACGCATTCGGAACGCCGCGACCGGGCCATCGATCACGACCGGCAGGCTTCCATGGAGCAAAAGAAGCAGGAAGGGTATTTCTGATGCCGGAAGGATCGGAACCTGACGTCCGGACCGGGAAAGGTATCCTTCGTGTCCTGACCTGCGGAAGTGTCGATGACGGCAAGTCGACGCTGATTGGACGGCTCCTCCTTGAAACCGGGCAGGTGTTTCGGGATCAGCTCGAACAAGCGGCGGACGAGAGCCGGCGCCGGGGTGGGCGGGATGCGGACGTCGATCTTGCGCTGCTTCTCGACGGTCTGCAGGCGGAACGCGAGCAAGGCATCACCGTTGATGTCGCCTACCGCCGGTTCGCCACCGGTCGGAGGTCCTTCATTCTTGCTGACGCCCCGGGTCACGAACAGTTCACGCGAAACATGGCGACCGGAGCGTCTACAGCCGATCTTGCCGTTGTCCTCGTTGATGCCAGGAAGGGCGTGGTGACCCAGACCCGGCGTCACTGCAACATCCTCTCGCTCGTCGGTGTGCCCCGTCTCCTTCTCGCGGTCAACAAGATGGACCTGGTCGGTTGGTCGGAGGCGATCCACCAGGCGATTGCCGACGATTTCCGGGCCTACGCCGATCGTTTCGGGTTTGAAGGCGTTGTTTGCATCCCGCTGTCCGCATGCATCGGCGACAATGTTGCGTTACCATCATCATCGATGCCGTGGTACCGGGGCCCCACGGTCCTGGAAGCCCTGGAAGCGGAACCTGGACGCACGGAGTCCGAGGCCGTGGCGTTTCGCATGCCGGTCCAGAGAGTCTGCCGCCCGAATTCGGGGTTCCGCGGATTGGCCGGAACCGTCGCCGCGGGTCGTGTCAGGCCAGGCGACAAAGTTCGGGTCTTTCCTGCTGACGAGGTGGCGACCGTTGCCCGGATCGTCACCTTCGACGGCGACCTCGAAGAAGCGAAACGGGGCGATGCGACGACGCTTGTCCTCGCGGAGGACGTCGATGCAAGCCGGGGAGACCTTATTGCCGATCATGCGTCACCGCCTCAGGAGAGCGACCAGTTTGCCTGCCGACTGATCTGGCTGGACCGGGCGGCACTCGTGCCGGAACGCCAGTATCTTATGAGAATCGGCACCGGAACGGCCATTGCCCAGGTCACCAAGCTCAAACACCGGATCAATGTCGACTCCCTTGAGCATGTCTCGGCGTCGATGCTCGGGCTCAACGAGATCGGCAGCTGCAACATCATGTTGGACCGGCGAGTCGCCTTTGATCCCTACCGCGAGGTCAGGGAAACCGGCGGTTTCATCCTGATCGATCGTTACACCCTGGCCACGGTTGGAGCCGGCATGATCGACTTTTCGCTGTGGCGAGCGTCCAATCTGACCCGCCACACCCTCGCCGTCGACAAACGCACACGGGCGGTTCAGAAAAACCAGACGGCCTGCGTCCTCTGGTTCACCGGGCTCTCCGGTGCCGGGAAGTCGACGATGGCCAATGCGGTGGAACGGCAACTGTTTGCCGATGGCCGTCACAGTTATGTGCTGGATGGCGACAACGTCCGTTTCGGGCTGAACCGGGATCTTGGATTCACCGAGGCCGACCGCGCCGAGAACATCCGTCGCTTCGCCGAAGTTGCGAAACTCTTTGTCGACGCCGGCCTGATCGTTCTGGTGTCGGCGATCTCCCCCTTCCGGGCTGAACGGCGCATGGCACGGGAGATGATGGAACCGGGAGAATTCATCGAGGTTTTCGTCGATGCGCCCATCGAGGTCTGCGAGGCTCGCGATATGAAGGGGCTTTACAGAAAGGCCCGACGGGGCGAGATCAAGAACTTCACCGGTATCGACAGCCCGTACGAGATACCGGAACACGCGGAAATCACGCTGAAGACTGCCGAAAGCGACCCGGACACCCTCGCCAGCAGGATCATTGAATATCTTCGTTCAAGGGAGTCCACTGCGCCCGAAACATGACGTCGGCCTGGCCCGGCCACACCGATCCCGGGCCCCAGTTTCAGGTGCTGAGAATCGGCGAATCTCCGGGTCCCTTGACCTTGAGCGTGATGACGTCGGTGTCGTGGAACTGCTGGTGGCGAATCGAGGACGCCAGGTGTTCGAGAATCCGGAGAGAGAATCCATCTTCTGCCGGCGCGCCGCCGGATGACCGTTCGCCGAGCAGGGCGATCTGGTCCTGGAGGTTGTCCTCGTTCGCGGCCGCGACGAATTCGAGCACCACCGCACCCCCTTCGGCGTAGGCCGTGATTTGTAGATGCCGGGGACCGGAGTCCGCGGATCTTGCGTCGGATTCGTGAAGTGTCAGGAGAGTTTCTTCGGCCGCCGCCTCGAGTCGCGTCGTCATCGACGGATCGAGTGACGACCGCTCGATGTGGCCGGCGAGAAATTCGCGGATCTTGGGAAGGGCGGACGGATCGAGGAGCGAGGTCATTGAACTCCGGCGCGGCGCCGTCAACTCGACAAAGGCGGTCATGATGATGGCCACCAGCCCACCCGCCGTCATGCCGTTGTTAAGCAATCCGCCGGCAAACCCAGAGGTCACCGAGGGAAAGATCAATTCGTTCTGGAAACCGACTCCGACCCAAAACGCGATTCCAACGATCAGGCCTTTCCGGTAGTCGACACCGTCCTGGATGACGATTTTCATCCCGATCACAAACAGCATCGCAATCAGGACTGTAACATAGGCGCCGACGACAGGGGCGGGAATGGCGAGGATCAATGCCAGCGCCTTCGGCAGGAAAGCCAGGATCAGAAACACGATACCGGCCGCGATGCCGACGATCCGCGCTGCCACGCCCGTGAGTTCGGTTGCCGCAATGCTGGTCGAGTAGGTGGTGTTGGGAACCGTGCCGGCGAGACCGGAGAGGAGGTTTCCCACGCCGTCGGCCGACAGCGCGCCTTGAACGGCGCGATAATCCACCGCACGCGGACGACGCCAAGACACACGCTGGATGGCGACGGAGTCACCGATGGTCTCGACGGCGCCGATCAGGGTCACGAAGATGAAAGCCGGCAGAAGGGCCCAGAAAACGCCTCCGAATCCCAGATCAAGGCCAGGCCAGCTGCCTTGGGGAAGCCCGACCCATGCGGCTTCAGAGACACGCTGGGCGTCGTAGAGTCCGAGAACACTCGCGAAGACGGTTCCGACAACGATGCCGATGACCGGTGCCCAGAGACGGAGCGGACCATTGGCCTTCAGGGCGATGCCGGCAATGATGAGGATGGTCACCAATGCTGAAAGCGGACCGGCCGAGGCCGGGGAGCCTTCGGGAACCTCGTTCATGGTCTTGAAAACGATCGGCATCACGGTAACGGCGATCAGCATGATCACGGTCCCCGAGACTGCAGGTGTGAGTATTCGGCGAAACCATCGCAGCCGGCCGGCCAGGGCAAACTGGAAGAACGAAGAGATGACAACCAGCGTCGCAAGCATGGCCGGGCCGGCCTTGGCGATGGCGGCGATGCAAACGGCGATGAATGCCCCGGAAGTTCCCATGAGCAGAACGTAGCCGGCACCGAACCGACCAACCCGGACGGCCTGGAGAATGGTCGTCAGACCACTGATGGCGACGGCCGCGAACACGGCCCACGACAGGTACGCTTCCGACCCACCGGCTGCACGAACGACGATCGCTGGCGTGAAAACGATTCCTGCAATCGTCAGGATTGCCAGTTGCAGTCCCAGTCCTGCCGACAGTGAGGCGGGCGGTTTCTCGTCGGCTTCGAAACGGATGCCGGCAGGCGACTCAGAAGTCTCAACGGTCATGATCGGCCTCGCTCGGTCGGGTGCCGGTCGTGATACCGACGAATTCGACGGGTTCGATCATGTGTCCGCATCGTCTCACGTCCAGGCGGCCTCCCGGGCGGTTGATCCCGGCTCGCCGGACATTGATACGGAACCCAAACCCGCATTCTTATCATACTCCCGACACCTGTGCGGGTCAAAACCGTTCGGCGTCGTGCAAATGGCCCCGAAAGGGCGCCGCCAACAGGGCTTGATCGCAAGTTGATGGCCGTTGTCCTTGGCTGGGTCCGGGCCAACGGTTAAGTTTTGGGTGTAGGTCGAAGTTCGCGGTATCGTCGGGCAACGTTGCAGTCGTGGAGAGAGATATGGTTCGGGCATGCGCCGAGTTCTTTCTGTCCATTCGCGAGAATCGTGGTCCCCGCCGACCGATTCCACAAGCAGCCCGGCCGGCCAACCTGCCCGAGGGCTATGCGGTCCAGTCGGCCCTCGTCGACGGGTTGATTGATCGCCACGGCGGTCGGGTGGTCGGCTACAAGGCGGCCTGTACCAGCATCCATGCCCAGCAGCTCCTTGGAGTCGACAGTCCGATCTTTGGCTGCCTGCTTTCTCAATTCTCGTGGCCGGGAGGCGTGACGCTCCCGAGGCCGGAGATTCCGACGCTCGCGGTGGAGCCGGAATTTGCGTTTGTCATGGCAGGTGACGTCCCCGTTTTTCCCGAACCCGGCGGACGCTGGACCCCCGAATCCATCACAGGCCATGTCGGTGACATGCTGCCGGCCCTTGAACTCGTCGGCCACGGCTTCACCGATTGGTCAAGCTACGACCCGCCGTCCCTCGCCGCCGACAATGCCGTTCAACAGGGGTGGGTCTATGGCGAGCCGTTCGAGGGCTGGCGCGACCTTACCCTGTCCGCCTGCCCCGTTACCCTGTCCGCTGACGGACGGCTCTGCAGGAGCGGTAGCGGGGCCAATGTCCTCGGCCACCCGATGAAAGTCGTCGCCTGGCTTGCGAACACTCTTCCCAGTTACGGTCACCGGCTCCGCCGGGGCGATCGGGTGACGACGGGCGTCTGCACAGACATCTACCCGATCCGACCCGGTGAGCACATTCGCGCCGACTTCGGGGCCCTCGGCAGCGTCGAACTGACGTTTTCGGCCTGAGTGGCCGCAACATTCGGATCAGTTGTTGCCTGGGATGTCGCGGATCACACCGCGTCGGAGGAGGATCTTGAGGGCTTCCCGTTTCGAAAGCGGGGACAAGCGGTCGGCGTTCTCGGTGACGAACTCCACAACGAAGTCCGGATCGGTCCGAGAGACCTCACGGAGCGCCCAGCCGATGGCCTTGCGAAGGAAGAACTCGGTCTCCCCAATGGAGGGTTCGATGACGTCGACCAACAACTGCCGATCGATGGCCGCCTTTCGCCGCAACTGCGCGAGAATGGCTGTCCGGCGTTTCCAGATGTCGGAATCGACTGCCCAGCACCTGAGGATGGCGGCGGTTTCAGCAGGATGGTTGGCGAGCATGGCTCCGGCCCCATGGCTTGCGACGGCGTCCACGAAATCCCACCAAGCCCCGGTCACAACCAGCTCTTCGATCAGATCGATGCGGCCGGGGGTCAGCCAGGCCCGGTGGCGGGGATGGTTCAGCACATCGATGGCGCCGTAGCGTTCCTCCCGATGTCCGGCCTGGCGCCAGAGGGCAAGGACCACCGCCTGCCAGACGGTGGCATCCGGGATGGGATCCCTGGCGACGATTCCGCGGACAATCTTCCGGACGTCGGGTACGGTGACCCCATGAAACGGCATTTCCGATCGCATGTAGGCTTGCTGCCCGGCCGCGCGGTCCGGATCGGCGACGGCCGTAAGCGCGGTAAGGAGCGCGTCACGGAATTGTTCGGCTCGGTCCACGTTCCGCACGTCAGTTTCACGATTCCGATGGGCGCCCATGTTTGTCATCCCCGATGAATTGCAGGTAGTCCGCCGCGGCTGCCGATATCGCGGCGTTCAGCAGTTCACGTCCCTGTTCCGGTGTAGCCAAGGCAGAATGGGAACCCACGCGCCCGTCCGGGAACCGCGCTCGATGGACATCCGGCGGCCCGTGCCGGTCACCGGCGTGGGCACGGACAAACGCTTGAGACAGTCTTTCCGGCGGCAATTCGGCCGCCTTCGCCGTGACTCGTCGCCCGACTGCCTGGGTGATGGCGACCTCCGACGGAGTCGCGTGCATCCCCTCCCACTCGCCGTAGAACCGGTCGCGGAGACTTGAGACCTCGGGAAACGCCCACCAACTGCGAATCCGGATGCAGATCCGGGAACCGGGCCCCGCAGACGACTGGGCGAGGGCGCGTTTGACGGAATTCAACGGTTCGAGATTGGCGCCATGGCCGTTCAGAAAATAGAAGCGGCAAAAGCCCTGCGAACGCAGACTGTCGACAACTTCCCGGGCGAGGACCTCAAAGAGACCGGCCGGGATGGATACGGTTCCAGGAAACGCCAGGTTGAAGGGGGCCGGGGTGTAGGCAAGCGTCGGCGCCACCAGGCAATCGGCGATCTGACCGACACCGACGGCAACGTTTTCCGCACAGATCGTATCGGTACCGATCAGACCGATCGGGCCGTGTTGCTCGGTTGAACCGGTCAGGATGATGATTCCCCGGGACCGATCGAGGTAGTCCCTGACTTCCAGCCAGGTCGTCGTGTCGAGCCGCATCCGGTCAGGCGACCGAAATGGGCTGCGCCCGCAAGTCGGGCGCAGCCAGCGAAGACAAAAGGGCCGGCATGGGTGAGGATCGCGTTTGTCGAATGGCGATCCCGCCGGCCATGTTTCAGTTCAGAAGATTCCACTTCTTGCCGAGGTCGTCGAACAACCCACGCTCGGTTTTCAGGGCAATCCAGGTGTTCACATAGTTGATCCAGACCTGGTCGGCCTGCGGGAGCAGCATGGCGATGGGGGTGGGAGCCCGGGGGGAGGAGACCGGAACGATCGCCATTTGCGGGTACTTGATGACGAGCTTATTGGCCTCGACATTGGACGTGATATGGGCATCAGCCCGGCCAGCCAGCACTTCCTGGAAGTCGCGGGCCGGGGCCTCGACGATCTTGTGCTCCGCATTCGGGAAGAACTGTTTTACCTGTTTTTCCTGAGTGGTGCCGAGTGTCGCCGCGACGGTCACCTCGGGTTTGTCCAGATCATCCCAGTCCTGGAACCGGTCGAGGTTTTCGGCGAGAATCAGTGGAACCGTGGCCAACGAGAAGTAGCTGGTCGAGTATCCGGCCGCTTTGGCCCTTGCTGGCGAGATCGAAGCCGAACCGGTCATGTGGTACTTGCCGGAGGTGACGCCGCTGACCAACGTCTTCCAGTCGGTGGGGACGAATTCGACGTCGACGCCCAGGTCACTTGCCAGTTCGGTCATCACGTCGATGTCGTAGCCCTGATAGGCGTTTGTGGCCGGATCCCGCATGGTCATCGGGTTCCAGTCGCCGGTTGTCCCAACCTTCAGAACCCCCGAATTGAGAATGTCCTGGAGTGCGGACTGTGCCAGCGCCGTGGTCTGGGATGTCGCGAACAGCACCAATGCGGTGGCTGCGATCCTGAGTGGTCTCATCGTGAACTCCTTTCCGGTTTGACACCTCACAATTGCCGAACCGGTCCCGGTTTGCAACACGGGCCGAAACGGCGACGGTTCGTCACGCGTGTGAGCGGAAACCCGCCTGCGTCCCGGGTCCGAAACCGGAGATCATGGCCTCGAACGGGGGTCGTAGGTGTGGGAACCGGCCTGCACCATCATAGACCTTTTGACCCCAATTGCGATTTGAGGCAGGGTTTCCAAGAGATCCGGCGACGGCCGGACCCAAAGGCTTGAGAGACGACGGGAGGGCACATGTCAGACGACGCCGCACCCATGATCGAATTGCTTACGGTCTCGAAGTCCTTCGGCGACTTCCAGGTCTTGAAGGACATCACGCTCACGGTCGGACCGGGGGAACGGGTCGTGGTCTGTGGGCCCTCGGGGTCGGGAAAGTCAACGCTGATTCGATGTATCAATGGCCTGGAGCGCCATGAATCGGGAACCATCCGCGTCGATGGCGATGTCCTCGCCGGCGATCGTGCCAGCCTTGAACGGGTCCGGCCAAAGGTCGGGATGGTCTTTCAGCAGTTCAACCTGTTCCCGCATCTGACGGTTCTCGATAATCTGACTCTCGGACCGAGGCGCACACGGGGCCTTTCGCAGGCGGAGGCACGAGACCGGGCCATGGCCTATCTCGAACGCGTTCAGATACCGGAACAGGCGGGCAAGTATCCACGCCATCTCTCCGGAGGTCAGCAGCAGAGGGTGGCCATCGCGAGGGCACTCTGCATGGAGCCGAAGATCATGCTCTTCGACGAACCGACCTCGGCGCTTGACCCGGAAATGATCAACGAGGTTCTCGAAGTGATGGTCCAGCTTGCAGGGAGCGGGATGACGATGATTTGCGTCACCCATGAAATGGGCTTTGCCCGGCGAGTGGCGGACATGATGGTGTTCATGGACTTTGGGGAGATCGTCGAAACGGCGCCACCGGCCCGGTTTTTCGATGCACCGGAAACCCGCCGCTGCCAGGACTTCCTGCAGAAGATCCTGCAACACTAGGGTTCGGAACCGTTGCGGCAAAGGAAACAGGAGGCGGCGGTATGACGGCAATCCGGCGAATCGTGGTCGCAATGGCCCTTGTGGTGGCGACGACGTCGCTCACTGGATGTTCGGACAACTGGGGCTGGTACGTCGTCAACCCGTCCACGAAGTCCGGCATGGCGAATCTCCGGTTTCTGATCGGCGGGCTCTACTACACCGTGCTCCTGAGCGTGACCGCGATCGTCATATCGGTGGCGGCCGGCCTGTTGATCGCGCTTCCGGGACTGGCAGCCAACCGGACCCTTCGCGGATTCAACCGAACCTATGTGGAACTCGTCCGGGCCGTGCCGATCCTCGTCCTGATCCTTTGGGTCTACTACGGGATGCCGCAGATGACCGGCCTTTCGATCAGCGTCTTCTGGGCCGGTGCCATTGCGCTGGCGCTCTCGGATAGTGCCTTCGAGGCGGAGATCTTCCGCGCCGGAATCCAGTCGATCGACAAGGGTCAATACGAGGCCGCGCATTCCGTTTCCTTGAACTACGTCGATACCATGCGGTTCGTGATCCTGCCGCAGGCGATTCGGCGCATCCTGCCGGCGCTCGGAAACCAGCTCGTCTACATGCTGAAGATGTCGTCGCTGGTTTCGGTCATCGGCATGCAGGAATTGACCCGCAAGGCCAACGAGTTGGTGGTCACCGAATACCGCCCCCTGGAGATCTACAGCATTCTGGTTCTCGAATACCTTGTGTTGATCCTGGCAGTCTCGGCGGGCGTTCGCTGGCTCGAGCGGAAAATGCAGGCCGACGTCAGCAGGTAGGAACCGAGGCCGACGCAACGATCGGGATGGCAGCAGCATCCCGGAATCTCAATCGTGGGAGGCTGAGGGGCCGCGTCGCTGTACGTGGTACGAATTCCCTGAACGGCATTTCACCTGCGATCCCGTGCGATCGGCCCGGATCGACGACAAACTCCGGGCTCGCCTGCCGGGTTACGCCTGGCGGAGAGCGCGAGGGCTTTCATCCATCTGTGCTGTCAGGAGATGGCCGAGCTGTTCCAGCAGGGTCGTCTTCACTTTGGCATGACCTGCGCTGTCCCAGAGGTTGTTGAGGTGGTTGGGGTCGCTTTCATCGTCGAAGAGTTCGCCCCAGTCCTGGTCGCCATAGAGGGCCAGCGAATGGTGCCGGGTCCGGACCGTCCGGACCCGTGCCGGCGTCGAAAACCCCATGCGGGCGGTCGGATCGTTGAACTCGATCAGGAGCGCATCGCGTGAGTCACTGTCCATCCAGGAACGGCCCTGCATACCGTGATAGGGCCGGATTCCGACTCGGTGAAGGATGGTCGGAGCGATATCGATCGACGAAACCAGGTCATCGCGGACCTCCGGTCCGGAGGCGTCCGGGTCGACCCAGACAAGTGGAATCCGGTTGATGCTGTCGCGCGACCAGGCACCCTTCAAGAGGAGGTGGCTGTCTCCCAGGTAGTCGCCGTGATCCGACGTGAACAGGACGACGGTATCCTCAGCGAGTCCGGTACTCCGCAATGTGTCAAGGATCTGACCGACCGCGTCGTCAATCATTGTGATCATGCCGGCGGAAAGCGCCATTGCCTCTCGTATGTGCCGATCCGACTCGGCCCTGGCCGACTGGGGCGTCGACGGTTCCTCGCCAGCGTCGCGCGCCCGGAGGCACCAGGACAGTGGTGGCGGTGGGGATACATGGTCGCCTGACCGAATCGGTATTTCGAAGGCGTCGGGTTCATACATTTCCCAGTACCGGCCTGGCGGATTGAACGGGTGGTGCGGGTCGGGAAAGGACACGAAGGCGAAGAACGGCTGGCCCGAACCCGGTCCGGCTGCCCGCTCAAGGTAACGTGACGCCCGGTCGGCAACATAGGCAGTTGGATAAAGGTTCGCCGGGATCGGCGTCCTGTAGGCCTGGGGACAGGTATAACTGTGGGGCAGTTCGTTCGCCGGGTCGAACAGTTCACGCCAGTTCGGAACCGTCCGGCGGAACCACTGCCGGTAATGACCGTTTGCCCGGTCACCGTGATCGGTCACCATGTCGACGTGATCAAATCCGTAGTACGGAACGGGATAGCGGTAGTCATCTTCGGCCTCGAATCGATCGGGTTCTTCATTCGTCGGGTCCCGGTCGTCGTCGTTCCAGGCTTCGGGTATCGGAACCGGCTCGTCCCCATCGTCATACACGCGCCGGATGCCTGTGAAGGGTTCGAGGTGGCTCTTGCCGATCAGGGCTGTGTCGTAACCACCGGAGCGAAGGACATCAACAAAGGTGTTCACCCGAGCCGGCAGCGTGCAGCCGTTGTACCGGAGCCCGTGAACCGATGGCATGCGTCCGGTCATGATGCTGGCCCGGTTCGGCATGCAGACCGGCGTGGCAACAAATCCGTTGGTGAACCGAGTTCCCCGCGCCGCCAGAGTGTCGATGTTGGGGGTTCGAACGTGAGGATGGCCGGCATATCCTAGCCAGTCGGCGCGCAGCTGGTCGCAGATGATCATCAGGACGTTTGGCCGTTCGGCCATAGTCTTCCCCTTCGTTGGTCAGCCGGTCGCTGCGCGTTGGAACGGGACGGGTGCGCCGCGAGTTCGAATTCGGAACCGTTCTCAAATGATTGTGGTTCCGTCAACGATTCGGTTTCCATCAGATCGTGTCTTCGCTGCGGGTCAACCCGGCCGGGCCTGGGTGGAAGTCCCTAATCGGGGCGGGTCCACGACAACTTTGGAAATCCGGACCCGGGGGCGACGAAACCGGGGTCCGAAGCTGTCCTCACTTGGCGGAGACCGACGAATTCGACCTGATCGACCGTTTCTGCCGTGGTGGCCGGCCCGATTCCTCGAGAGGGGATTCGGCAGCCCTGTCACGCGGTGGCGAGAGTGCCTCGACAAGAAATTCGGTCGGAATGCGCGCGTCCGCCTCGCGGTCACCTTGTCGGAATTTGGCGACTTGCCGCTGCCAGCGGGCTGTGGCCTCGCTCATCCGGTGTGGGAGACCCATGTCTGCAAGCATGTCGACCGCAGCCTCCATTTCCTCGGCCCGGCGTTCGCCGTGTTCCATCATGCGTTGAAGGGCGTTCGCCGACAGACTTTCCCAACGGGTTCCCGCATGGCCGTGCGAGGCGTCGAGCGACTCGAGGACAATACGTTCGACTCCGAGCGTCCTGGCTGCAGCGAGCATCTCCGCGACCAGGGACTCGATTCCCTTCACCATGATGGACCGGCAAAGCTTGATGGCTGCGGCAGCCCCTACAGGTCCATCGACGACGGCGACATCCATGTCGAGATCAGTCATCACCTGCCGGGCGGCTTCTGCATGCGGACCGGAGACGAGCGTCGGTGTCCGGTGAAGGCGGGGATGCACGGGACTCATCACGGCGACATCGACATACCGGCCCATCGCCCCGTTGATCCGGTCCGCCGCCTTCCGTTTGGTTTGCGGCGAACAGGAATTGCCGTCGAGGAACAGCCGTCCGCCGAGATCCGCCATGGAAGTCTCGACGGCAGCGCTCAGGGCCTGGCTGGCTGTGACCAGTGAGATGATCGGTCCGGGTTCTCCGGCTTTGACTGCATCCGCCAACGATCGGTGGTTGGCGGTTCCTGCCTGATGGAACTCGGCACGTTTGGCCGTTGCGGTCGCCGAATCGGACTGCGTCTTTATGTCGAATCCGTGGGTGGTGATCGACGGCCGTGACACGTGCCAACCCGCAACGAAGGCCTGTGCGGCTTCACCGAATCCGATCAAGGTAACGGTCGGTTCGAAGATTCGGTTCCCACGGTCCATTTCATTCGCCTTTGCGGAATCAGACACGGTTGTTCCGGAGCAGGAGACTTGGCGTTTCCGGGAGGTGGAGGCCCAATTCCGTCCGCAAAGTCAACTGACAGTGGAGTCGCTTACAAGGCATCCGCCCGCGCCGACTTTGAATTGAAGACAGTATCAGTCACCCGGAGTTTGAAGCCTTCGCTGTCCACGATCGGCCTTTGCGACTGGATTTCGTCCTGGATCATCGACGTCATTGCTTGCCGAAGTGCCTTGTTGGGCCACAGCAGCAAATCGATCAGGAAGTTTCGATCAAGGCTCCATCGTATTCGAGGTCCGCCATGAAGTCGTACCGCATCATCGTCTCCCGCCCAAGCCAAAGAGGGGACCATGACCTCGGGTTGCGGTCGGTTCCCGGGACAGCCGCCACTCAACAAGCCTACTTTTCCACGGCAGTTACCGTCACTGCCAGTGGTCTGTACATCAGGCCGGCTCCACCGACTCATCGCGCGAGGACAAGGCATCGGACACCAGTTGCTCGACACTGATGCGATGTGCCTTGTTCTCCACCTGGGCCAAGTCCCAAGCAGACTGATGACGATCTCACGTATCGATGCCGCCGCCGGCCGCCATGTTCGCCCGAGTCTCCATCAACGGGGAATCCCGGCACGGCCGTTTATGGCATGACCGACAACTGTTCGCGGCTGATCCCGAGCCTGCATGCGGCATCGGTCACGCTGAGCCCCAAAGGCTCCAGGCCGTCATGGCGCACCGAAAGGCCGGGATGGGAGGAGTATTTCTTTGGCATGGTCCTACCCATTTGGTGACAGTCAATCAGGTCCGTCTCCCTCATGCCGAATCCATCGAATCCGAACACTTTGAATCAGTTGCCGGTTGCGCCGACCGCCCGCTGCCCTGCAGGGGTGCCCTTCAGCATTCGCGATCCGAGCCCCGGCAAGTTCTTATCTCTCGGCATGGCCGCTTCACCGAACCGAGCGAGAATTTGCGCCATCTTGGCAACATGACCGGTGAAACCCGGCCGTGATCACCGCTCAAGAAGAGGCGCGCATGGCTCCGCCTGCATACGGACCCGGAGCGACATTCGCGCCGGAAATGTGACGGGAGTCACAGTACTGGCGGGCTGTCGCGCTGTCCGGGACGCTACAGCGCCGGCACCAGGAGAGCGATGTCTGGCAGGGCGAAGACACTGTCGATGCGCGTGCCCCGTCTGGCACGGTGTCCGAAGCAACGGAGGCGTGCGAGGTTGTTCCGGATAAGGCGCCGCCTCGTGAGGTGGGCATGCACCAGGACACTGTTCTGAGGTGGTCAACGCGTTTGGAGTGAAGCTGCGCCCGATGCCGCTGCAGACGGAGCCGGACTTGGTATGTCGGACGCGCTCCAGGACCCGCTGGCCCGTTTCCAGGCGCGGCGTTTGTGGTGATCAGAAGGGAAATCAATGCATGGACCGATCGATGGCCGAACCCGGAATTCCCGGTCAACGCGATTTTGACCGGCCAGTAGCACCCGTATAGTGTCGCGCGTGTTCGTACGGGGGGTGAATGAAACATGCGATCGACATAACGGATTTCGACCTGTTGCATGTGCCGCACGACTACGTCGTTGATCCGTATCCGTATCTTGCTGCACTTCGCGAACGGTCCCCCATCCATCGCAATCCTGACGGTAGCGTCATCCTGACCCGGTATGACGATTGCGTGGCGGTCTACCGCCAGCCCACGATCTGGTCCTCTGACAAGAAGGCGGATTTTGCGCCGAAGTTCGGTCCCGAGTCACTGCTTTACGAACACCACACAACCTCGGTCGTCTTCATCGACCCGCCCGATCACACGCGCATCCGAAAGTTGTTCCAATTCGCCTTTACCCGGAAGTCGCTTGCCACGATCGAACCGCGAATTGCCGCATTGACGGACAGCTATCTCGACCACCTCGAGGACCGAGGAGAGATGGAATTCGTTGAAGAGTTTTCCCTGAGGCTGCCCATTGAGGTCATTTGCGAGATGCTCGGTGTGCCAACTGACGACCGGTCGCTGATCCGAGGCTGGGCCCTTGCGATCCTGACTGCCCTCGAGCCGAACCTCGCTCAGGAGCAGGTGGACACAGGCAACCGTGCGGTTGCAGAGTTCAAGGCGTACCTTCGGGACCTGCTACGACATCGTCGAGCGTATCCCGGTTGTGCGGCGCCGACCGAAGTTCTGGCCGCGCTCGCCGACGCCGAGGCCGACGGAGAAAAACTCACCGAACGGGAACTCCTGCACCAGTGCATTTTCATGTTGAATGCGGGACACGAAACGTCAACCAACATGCTGTCGCACGGCGTCAACGAGATGCTGTGCAATCCGGCCGAGATTGGCCGCCTTTCCGACAATCCCGGCTTGATCGGCTCCATGGTGGAGGAAGTCCTGCGATTCCAGGCGCCGATCCAGATCAACAATCGCCGGAGTACCGAGGAGGCGAAGATCGGCAGTGCGTGTCTTCCCGCCGGAACAACCGTGCACATGATTGTTGCGGCCGCCAATCGCGATCCTTCGCAATTTGCCGACCCGGACCGTTTCGACATTGCCCGCCGTCCGAACCGTCACTTGAGTTTCGGACTCGGCATTCATATTTGCGCCGGGAATGCGCTTGCCCGCCTGGAGGCCACCGTGGCCTTTCGGAAGCTGTTCAGCCGTTTCCCGAAATTGCAGCTCTGTTCACCGGCAAAGTTTGCGCCCAGGCTGCGGTTCCGGGAAATCAAGTGCCTTCGCGTCGCCACCAGTTGAGAGGCCGCCGCCCATGTCCCGTCCGAAGCCCGCTCGCCTTCAGCACATTGCAATCGAGGTCAGCGATACCGACCGCTCGATAGCGTGGTATCGGCGGATGTTGGGCTTCAAGGTCACCGAACGCCATTCGGCACACGAGGTACCAGGGATTCCGGTCGACCTCACGTTCATTCGGCTTGCCAATGTGCACCACGAGATCGTGTTGGTCCACAATCAGGAAAAAACCTACCGACGGAAGCCACCGCCGGAGGATGATCGCGAAGGTCCGGCCAACTTCCACCACGTTGCACTTGAATGTGACAACCGCGAGGAATGGTTGCGGCTGCTTGACCACATTCGCTCCGAAGGTGCGGAAATCATACGCGGTCCGGTCCTGCATTCGTTCGTTCAGCCCCGGGGTGACGGGAGCTGGGGAGAGAACGAGGCCGTCTACATCCTTGACCCGGATGGCCACCGCATCGAGCTGTTCTGCGACTTGGCCTCGATTGACGAGGACGGCACCCACATTTGCGCAGGCGGCGTGCGGCTGGAGGGGACAAGGACCGAGGAGTTGTGAAAACGGACGTTGCCGTCATCGGTGCCGGACCGGTCGGGCTCCTGGTCGCCAACCTGCTCGGCAGACGACGTCGTTCCGTCACGATCGTCGAGAAGCGGTCAGAGCCATACTCCTGGCCGCGGGCCATCCATTTCGACGGAGAGGCGATGCGGTGCTTTCAGGCTGCCGGCCTGGCTCGGTCCATCCTGCACCATACCCATGTCGGAAAGGGCATGTTGTTCAGGGACAGGGACGGCACCACTCTGGTGGACTGGTCGCGCGACCAGACACCGGGTCCGATGGGTTGGCACGAGAGCTACCGTTTCTATCAGCCTGGCCTGGAGCAGGAACTACGCAAGGGGCTTGGCCGGCATGATTGTGTCGCGTTGCGCGAAGGCGCCGCGGTGGTGGATCTCGTGAACGGCGATGACGTCTCTCTTGTCCTGGAGGACGGAAGCGAGGTCGTTGCCCGCTTCGTGGTGGCAGCCGACGGCGCACAGTCCTTCGCGCGGCAAACCCTCGGTATCGGGTTCACCGACCTGGGATTCTGCGAACGCTGGCTTGTTGTCGACCTGGTCTTGCGCAGGAGGCGCGACGATCTGGGCGACCATTCGATACAGTTCTGCGACCCTGTCTCGCCCGCAACTTATGTGCGCGGTGCCGGCAACCGACGGCGCTGGGAGTTCCGCCTGTGTGCGGACAGTCCGGATGTCTTGACGGAAGCGGAGGTATGGACGCGGCTGAGCCGATGGATCACCCCCGCCGACGCGGAGTTGGAACGCGCGACCGTCTACACCTTTCGATCGGGACTGGCGGACTCCTGGATGGACGGCAATGTGTTCCTGGCTGGTGATGCCGCGCACCAGATGCCGCCCTTCATGGGACAGGGAATGTGCGCCGGCGTCCGTGACGCGGCCAATCTGTGCTGGAAACTCGACGCAGTGCTGGGTGGAGCCGATGAAGGCATGCTGGGCACGTATCAGAGCGAGCGCGAATCCAACGTCCACGCCTTCATCAACACGTCCGTTTCACTGGGCCAACTGGTCAACCAGACGTCCGCCGACGGTGTTCCGAGGGGCCGCATGTTCTCGATCTGGCCGAATCTGGGACCTGGCCTGGGTCCACGCGACGGGGTCGGGGGGATACTCGTTCCCCAGGTCCAGGCCGAAGATGGACGTCTCGCCGATAGCGTGGCCGATCACGGGTTCTACATTCTTGCAGCCTCTCCGATTTCCGCGGAACGACTTCCGGTCCAGGCCGGAGCGTCGCGATGGCTGCAGGAGCGATCGCTTGAAGGCGTCGTCGTCCGGCCCGACGGTTATGCGCTCGGCGGATTCCGAAACCGGGACGAACTTGCGGTTCTCGAAGGCCTGTCGCGCACTTTGACACCGAATTGAGACATGGAAGGATCCCACGAACGCATGCCGGGCGTTGCGACCAGAGGGGCAGGCTTTCCGGTCCGCATCGATCCGCGCACGCACCGGCCGGCAACTTTCAACGGTATCAGAGTGAACGTCGACGGTCATCGGACGCTGCGGTGTCACATCACGCCGCCGTATGCGTTCGGCACGGGCCGGGTTGGCCATCCTGAGGAATGGGCCCGCGCACGTCATAAAACCGCCCGCCCTGTTCCATTGTGAGGTTGAATTCGGTGGGAGGCGACGGAATCGGCAGGATGCTGCGCATTGCAGCGCTGCCCACGTCCGCTAGGTCGGACCTCCCGGGAATCGCCGCCCCGCCCTACGACACGTCTGCAACCCTGCGCGGCCGAGCGGTCGGGACGGGACCATGCGAAGGCAATGGCCGCCATATCCGTGACGCATCCGGTTTGAAATCCGTCGATGAGTAGATCACGACCGTGAACGGTTGGTCTTGACTTTCTGCCGACGGCATTTGCCTTTCCTTAAAGGTTTCGGTTTGTTGCGGATTCTCTTCGGCGCGCTCCCGTTATGCCCTTCGACACTACGGATCATGCCGCAACAGCTTGCCGCCACCCGACTTTCCGAATCCGGTTGTGGTCAGCCCGTTGCGAGATTCGGGCCGGCCCGAAACGTCCCGATTGACCCCGTAGCGGCCATGCGCCAAACCACATGGATGCTGCATATCAGCGAAATCCGTTTTGGCTACGACGGCGCGCCGCTGTTCCAGGGTGCGAGCGCCGCGATTCCCAGCGGCCACAAGGTCGGTCTCGTCGGGCGAAACGGAACCGGGAAAACAACATTGTTCCGCTTGATACGCGGTGAGCTTGAACTTGAGGCCGGCGAGATAAGGCAACCAAAAGGAACCCGGGTCGGCGGCGTCGACCAGGATCCCGGAGACGGGGGCTCACTCCTCGAAACGGTGCTTGCCGCCGATACGGAACGTGCCGCGCTGCTTGCCGAGAACCCCGACGACCCCGTTCGCATCGCGGAAGTCCAGACGCGGCTTGCGGAGATCGGCGCCTGGTCTGCCGAGGGTCGCGCAAGCGCTATTCTCAAAGGTCTCGGCTTCCCGCACGACCAGCACATGCAGCCGTTTTCCGGTCTGTCAGGAGGCTGGCGCATGCGGGTGGTCCTCGCCGCAGCACTCTTTGCCTGCCCGGACCTCCTTCTTCTCGATGAGCCGACGAACTTCCTCGATCTCGAAGGTGCGCTCTGGCTTCAGGGTTACCTGGCAAATTATCCGCGAACGGCCTTGATCATCAGCCACGACCGAAACCTCATGAATCGGGTCGCGGGGTCGATCCTGCATCTCGAGCAGCGAAGGCTCACATTGTACCGGGGCGGATACGACCAATTTGTGCGCCAGCGGGCCGAGCGTGCACAGTATTCGGTTGCGGTTGCAAAGAAACAGGAAGCGTACCGAGCGCAGCTTCAGTCCTACGTCGACAGGTTCCGTTACAAGGCCGACAAGGCCAAACAGGCCCAATCTCGGTTGAAAATGATCAAGCGCATGGTTCCGGTCGTGGCACCGTCCGGAAGCGACCATGCGGCCTTTCGTTTTCCGGAACCGGAAGACCTTCCACCACCGCTCGTCTCGCTTGAAGGGGTCAGCACGGGCTACGACGGGCAGGCGGTTCTGCAAAACCTGGACCTTCGTATCGACCAGGATGACCGGATTGCGCTCCTGGGACGAAATGGCGAAGGGAAATCCACGTTTGCCAAATTGCTGTCGAACCGTCTTGAATCTCTTGGCGGTCGTATTACCCGGGCCGGCCGGCTTCGCGTCGGCTATTTCGCCCAACATCAGATCGAGGAACTTCATCCGAGTGAAACGCCGCTTGAACATCTTGCGCGGGAGTTACCTGACAAGCCGCTGCCGAGGTTGCGATCCATGGCTGCGGGATTTGGACTGGCCTGCGAACAGGCCGAACTGCCGGTCGAGAAACTCTCTGGCGGGCAACACGCTCGTCTCTCGCTTCTTCTCGCCACGTGCCACTCGCCCCACATGCTCGTGCTCGACGAGCCGACGAATCACCTCGACATTGAAAGTCGGGAAGCTCTAGCCGAGGCGCTGAACGCCTATCCGGGGGCGGTCATTCTGATCAGCCATGACGCGTTTCTCCTTTCGAATGTCGCGGATCGACTCTGGCTCGTGGAGAACGGTACCGTTCGGCCATACGACGATGATCTCGAAGGCTACGGCAATCAGATCCTTGCGAATGCCGGTCCCGCGAAGGTGCAGAAACCTGCCCGGCGGGTTCCCGGACCGAATTCGCGCCTGCGCGTACTGAAGGTTGAATTGCGGAAGTGTGAAATGCGTGTTCAGAGGCTCGTCCATATGCGCCAGGTACTCGCGCAGGAACTTTCCGACCCGGGGATCTATGCGCCAGACCGGGCGTCCGAAATGATCATGCGACAGAAACGGTTTGCCGAGGTCGAAGACCGTCTTGACCAGGCCGAAAACCTGTGGCTTGCGGCACAGGAGAAGCTCGAAGCGGCAGAAGCCAATCCTGCCGCCAACGGTCTTTCTGGCCGGTGACTGTCCGGAAGACATGATGGTTGCGTATGGCATTCGGGTCCGAACATTGCCCTTTGCAGGTCTGGTTTCAGACGTATTCCAGACCCGTTGCGAATCCGTCTCCGGCCACAGGGTTCGAATCCGGAACCCGGTGTCTGCCCATGTATTCGGGGTCTGCGCCACGAATGTGTTTTTCGGGGGGCCGTCCTCGCAATCTCACCTGCGTGTTTGCGTGAATTCCTGATTCACGGTTGCCAGATCCACTATGGGACCGTTTCCCGGCCTCGGCGCCAAGCCCGGTTGACCATCGCAAGCGTCGATCCGATATTGGCCCCAGGACCGGAAGTGGCGGACACGTTTCCGGCTAGGATGTGGAGCATTGGGTCCATGGAAATCCATCGTGCAGGTTCCCGGCCGTCGACAGAGGGGCCGGACGAATACTTTTTCGGCCGCGTTCGACTGGACCCGGTGATCTCGGCTCCGGACCCGGCGCGTGTCCGGGTTGTCACCGTCACGTTTGAACCTCGCGCTCGTACGGCCTGGCACACGCACCCGCTCGGACAGGCACTTGTGATTGTTTCCGGGAAGGGCCGTGCCCAGACGGAAGGCGGTCCAATTCAAGACGTATTGCCCGGAGATGTCGTCTGGTTCGGCCCGGGAGAGCGCCACTGGCACGGCGCGGCACCGGAGACCGGCATGACGCATATAGCCATCCAGGAGGCCGTCGACGGTTCAAACGTAACGTGGCTTGAGCAGGTCTCCGACGCCGAATACGCGGGCGAGTCCTGAGCGAGGGATTTCATCCTGCCCGGCTTCGACGGTGCCGTGGCGGGCGGACGCGTTTTGGGTGAACGGCAGTTCCGGGACACTTGGCCGGACCCCGTTTCTATCGATTGGCAGTGTCATCGGGCCTGGAAACGTTTCATCCGGGATTTGCCCGTTGGGGTGGCACGCCGCCCGGCTGATGCCGTAGTTGCCCAAATTGGCTGGCCACACAGCGCTACCGAGGCCAAGGCCACCGGAACCGCGTCCGGGGTACGAGCGAAAGTCAGAAGTGAGCCAATCTTGGTTGGTATTGGCAGAACCCAGCCAGAAACAGCCGGCGCCCACAGCGAAATCCGGGTTCGAGGGGCCGGTAACCCTTTGCTCACGTCCAAATTCGGAAAGGACGGACCAACCCCGGAATGATCCTGAAGTCCCCATGACCGGACCCGCACGTGTCATCAGAGTCGGAACGAGGCTCATTCTTCGCTTTTTGGACCGCCGCCGCAACATGACAGGCCACGCCAAATCGGACCAGCCGAGCCTATCATGTGATGATTCGGGACGTCTGTTCGGATGACCGCGTGTCGTTTCGACTGTCAGGCAACAAACGAAGCCATTGGCAAATCCGAAAGTTTCCGACTATGGCCGGAGTGACAGCGAGATTGCACGGCGTCGGGCGGCTATCAAACGGAGACTTCAAATGACGGGAGACGCACAACAGCCAACAGCCCTGGTCCTGTCCGCCCATGCCGCGGACTTCGTCTGGCGATGTGGCGGCGCCATCGCCCTTCACGGAGAACTTGGTTACGCAGTGACCGTCGTCTGCCTTTCCTACGGTGAACGAGGCGAGAGTGCCAGGCTGTGGAAACAGGGTGGCATGACACTGAATGACGTCAAGGCGGAGCGGAGACGTGAAGCCGAAGCCGCGGCCGCCGAACTAGGCGTCCATGACATCATCTTCATGGATCTCGGTGATTATCCACTGGTTGTCGACCGTGATGACAAGGACCGGCTGGTGGACATCATCAGGGCCGTTCAGCCGCGTTTCATGCTCAGTCACTCGACCTATGATCCCTACAATACTGACCACATGCTCACGACCAGCATTGCCATCGAGGCCAGGATGATTGCGCAGGCCTGGGGACACAATCCCGGCGAAACGGTCCTGGGGGCGCCGCAGCTATATCTTTTTGAGCCGCACCAGACCGAGCAGATGGGCTGGAAGCCGGATACGTTTCTTGACATCACGGGAGTCTGGGACCGGAAACGTGCCGCCATCAATTGCATGGGGGGTCAGCAGCATCTCTGGGACTACTACACGAATGTTGCGGAAAACCGGGCCAATCATTTTCGTCGAAACTCGGGTGGCCAGGCGGGCGGCAGGGCGGCCCGGTACGCCGAAGCGTTTCAGTCCGTCTACCCGCGCTGCGTGGATGAACTCTGATCTCCTGCGTCTGCACGCTTTCCAGAGACGACGCGACTTGCGGTCAGGGAATCACTGACGTGGCGGCCTGCTGCCGTTTTGTCCGAATGCGCTGCGGTCCGGATCGCCCCGGCCGGTCCTGTCCGTTCACGCGGCACGAGCCGTGAAGAAAAAGGTTAGAGGTATGAGTGGAGTCGTTGTCCAAGACATCCGGCGCGTCCCGGTCGGGCTTGCCGATGAACTGGGTGCACTGGGAGTGGCTACGACGCACGAAGCGCTGGGCCGGAAGGGGCTTCTCGATCCCGTTATCCGGCCGATCCAGCAGGGCGTGACCATAGCCGGCTCCGCTGTCAGTGTCCTGGTCCCGCCTGCTGACAACTGGATGATCCACGTGGCGATCGAACAGATCCAGGCGGGCGACATTCTGGTCGTGGCGACGACAGAGCCATCGGTCGCCGGGTATTTCGGCGATCTTCTGGCGACATCGGCACTCTCACGGGGGTGCCGGGGTCTGGTTATCGATTCTGGCGTCCGGGATGTTCGGGAACTCCAGGCGATGGGATTTCCGGTCTGGGCCCGGGCCATCTGTGCCCAGGGGACCGTCAAGGAGAGTCTGGGTTCGGTCAATGTGCCGGTCATCTGCGGCGGCGCGCGGGTGGAGCCGGGAGATGCGATCGTTGCCGATGACGATGGGGTCTGCGTGATTCCTCGCAAGGATGCGGGATCGGTCGCGGAAAAGGGACGGGAGCGGCTCGCCGGCGAGGAGGAACGGCGTCGACGGCTCGCCGCCGGGGAACTCGGACTCGACATCTACGGAATGCGGTCGCGCCTCAAGGACAAGGGACTCACCTATGTCTGATGGCGTCCGCTGCATGTGGATGCGTGGCGGATCTTCCAAGGGGGCCTATTTCCTCGCCGAGGACCTGCCCGCTGACAGGGACGCGTTCCTGCTCCGGGTCATGGGTTCGCCAGACATCCGGCAGATTGACGGAATCGGTGGTGCCGACCCACTCACCTCGAAAGTGGCGGTGGTCCGACCCTCGGGTCGCCGTGGCGTCGACGTGGATTACCTCTTTCTTCAGGTTTCCGTGGAAGAACCACTTGTCACGGACGCTCAGAATTGTGGCAACATCCTTGCTGGCGTTGGTCCCTTCGCCATTGAGCGAGGGCTGGTCGACGCCGAGGATGGCGAAACGCAGGTCGTAATCTTCATGGAGAACAGCGGACAGACAGCCGTTGCCCGAGTGGCGACTCCGGACTTCCGGGTGCGTTACGACGGGGATGCGCGGATTGCCGGCGTCCCCGGGAGTTCGGCGCCGGTTCCTCTTGAGGTCCGGGACATGGCCGGATCGATCTGCGGCTCGCTTTTGCCGAGCGGCAACGTCCTGGACCAGATCGAGGGTGTGGCCGTGACGATGATCGACAACGGCATGCCGGTAGTCGTTCTTCACGCGTCGGACGTCGGCATTGACGGCTCGGAGAGCCCCGGCGCACTCGATCGAAATGCAAGGATGAAGGACCGTCTCGAGTCAATCCGGAGGGCTTGCGGTCCCCACATGAACCTGGGCGACGTCTCCGGGAAGACCGTACCAAAAGTGACCTTGGTGAGTTCGCCCCGGGCTGGAGGGGTGATCGCCACCCGCACGTTTACGCCCCATCGCTGTCATGCAGCGATCGGCCTCTTTGGGGCGGTTAGCGTGGGGACCGCCTGCTTGCTGCCGGGAAGTGTGGCCGATCCTCTGGCATCCGTTCCGGCAGGACAACGCAAGTCGCTGTCTGTGGAACACCCGTCCGGAGTGACAACAGTCATGGCCGACATGTCCGATGACGGCACAGTCGAGTCCGTCGCCTTGCTCCGAACTGCCCGAAAACTGTTCGACGGGAAGGTGTTCGGCTGATCGTCAGCTGCGGATAAGGAAGGACCAGAATCGTGACCCGTTCGCCTGATGTCGCGCATCTCGGCCATGTAGAGGTCTACACGAATCGATTCGATCGCAGCCTCGAATTCTTCCTTCAGGTCTATGGCCTGAGCGAAAGCGGCCGGGACGGCGACAGCGTCTACCTTCGCGGTTTTGATGATTATGAATTCCATTCGCTGAAGCTGACCCGGCATCACACGACCGGCATTGGTCATGTCGGATACCGCGCCGCGTCGCCGGAGGCGCTCGAACGGCGGGTAAGGGCGATCGAGGATACCGGATACGGGCTCGGATGGGTCGAGGGCGATCTGGGGCATGGGCCAGCGTATCGGTTCCGGGCCCGGTCCGGGCATGTGTTCGAACTGTACTGGGAGACACGGGTGTACGAGGCGCCGGAGGGGGAACAGCCGGCCCTCAAGAACCTATTCCAGAAATACCACGGCCGGGGATGCTGCCCGAGGCGGATCGATCATGTCAACCTGCTGGCCGGGGACGTGACGGCGTTTCGTGAATTCATGGTCACCTGTCTGGGTTCACGGGTGACCGAAATGATCCGGCTTGACAACGGCCGACTCGGCGGATGCTGGTTTACGGTGAACAACAAGACTTATGACCTTGCCTGCACCGAGGAGCACGGCGGCGGCGATAGCCGGCTGCATCATGTGACCTACGCCGTCGACCAACGGGAGGATGTTCTCAGGGCCGCCGACATCTTCCTGGAAAACGGGGTGCATATTGAAACCGGTCCTCACAAGCACGCCATCCAGGGCACCTTTTTCCTGTATGCCTGGGAACCCGCGGGGAACCGGGTTGAAATTGCCAATTCGGGTGCGCGCCTGATTCTGCAGCCCGATTGGGAACCGGTTGTCTGGAACGAGAGCGAGCGAAGGAAGGGTCAGGCCTGGGGCCTGAAGACGATCGAGACCTTCCATACCCACGGTACGCCGCCGGTGAGGCGCTGAATGGATTGCCGTGGCCTGGCCCGGCCCGAACCGGTGCATCCGGTTCTGAATCTCAACCAGCCGGTCGACCATTGCTCCCCGGGAGAATCGGAGAGGCCAGTTCCAATGTGTGTTCCGGACTGGACATCGGTCCGACACGAAAATGGTGGCAGGCCCGACAGGATTCGAACCTGTGACCTACTGATTAAGAGTCAGCTGCTCTACCAACTGAGCTACGGGCCCACGGTGACCGAGTTCCCGACGCTAGGGACCGAGTGAACCATTGTCAATTGCTCCGGATCAACGGCTGCCGGGATCGGTCGGAACCGGAAGCCGGAATCGCGGGACTTGATCACTTGTCGGCGTCGGGGTGAACGGCTACAGCTAACCGGAACGAAGCCCATATTTAGAGACCGTCGATGAAAAAGCAGCTGATACTGGCACTCGTCTGCGGAGCCGTTCTGGCAGGTTGTGGGTCCGATAGTCCACAGGACAAAGCTCGGCGAAAGGCTGCGGCCGAAGTGCAGCACCAGAATATTCCGGAGGAGTTCCGGACCGAGGATCGGTCGACGATCTGGGAACTCTTCGATTCGCCCGATCCGGGGACAACGTTCCGGGTCAACAAGTATCTGTGGCAGGCGGCACTCGAGACGCTGGAATTCATGCCTCTCGAAAAGGCCGATCCCTTTCACGGTACGCTGATCTATGGCTGGGGCCGCGCGCCCGGCGCCAGGACGGAGTACAGGATGACGGTGCTCGTTTCCGATCCCGCTCTCGACGCGCGGTCGCTGAATCTGTCGATTCTCACACGGAATGGCCCGGCGGCGGCTGCGACGGTTGAATCGGTGGAGAATGCGATCCTGACGCGTGCCCGGCAGCTCTGGCGGGACGATCCCGCCCGGTCGGGATGAGGCTGCCGACGTGACGGTCGAACCGGGCGACGCGATGTTTCTGCAGCGAGATATCCGACCCTGATGGCGAATCGGCTGCGGTCGTCTCTTTAGTCTGATTGGCAATCGAGTGCCGGCTCCCGCTGCCGGCTGGCGGTGAAATGACCATGCAACGATATGAACCCGGGATGATCGAATCCAAGTGGCGGGCGGCCTGGGATGAGGCGGGGATCTTCACCTCCCGCCGGGACCCCGACAGGCCGAAGTATTACGTCCTCGAGATGTTCCCCTATCCATCCGGTCGGATCCACATGGGTCATGTCCGGAATTACACCATCGGCGACGTCATCGCGCGCTTCAAGTCTGTCACCGGCTACAACGTGCTGCACCCCATGGGCTGGGATGCCTTTGGCCTTCCGGCCGAAAATGCCGCCATCGAACAGGGTGTTCACCCTGGCGAATGGACCAACCGGAACATTGACGACATGCGGCGGCAGTTGCTGCCGCTGGGCCTGTCCATCGACTGGTCGCGGGAACTGGCCACATGCGATCCGGAATACTACGGCCAGCAGCAGTCGATGTTCATCGACATGATGGAAAAGGGTCTCGTCTACCGAACGTCCGCCGTCGTGAATTGGGACCCGATCGAGAAGACCGTCCTTGCCAACGAACAGGTGGAGGATGGTCGGGGATGGCGATCCGGTGCTCTTGTCGAGCGCCGGGAACTGCCGCAGTGGTGTTTCCGGATCTCCGATTTCTCCGAAGACCTGCTGGAGTCCATCGATGCGCTGACCGATTGGCCGGAAAAGGTCCGGCTGATGCAGCGGAACTGGATCGGGCGCAGTCTCGGATTGCAGTTTCGGTTCCGAACCGTCGGCGCGCCGGAGGGATTCGAGCAACTCGAGGTGTTTACGACGCGGCATGACACGCTCTTCGGCGCCAGTTTCGCCGCGGTTTCCTTCGATCATCCCCTGGCGACAGCGCTGGAATCGGATCCCGAGACGGCGGCTTTCATTGATGCATGCCGTCGGGATGCGATCTCAGAGGAGAGCATCGAAAAGGCAGAAAAGGCCGGGCTGAAGACCGGAGTTCGGGTGATCCATCCGTTCGTTCCCGGTTTGGAGTTGCCTGTTTTCATCGCCAATTTCGTTCTGATGGGCTACGGTACCGGCGCTATTTTTGGCTGTCCCGCCCATGACGGGCGCGATCTCGAATTCGCACGAAAATACGGCCTTCGGGTGGTTCCGGTCGTCTGTCCGGAAGAAGCCGATCCGGGAACTTTCGAGATCGGCGATGAACCCTGGCTCGGTGCGGGCCGAATGATCAATTCCAGTTTCCTCGACGGCCTGGACATTGAGGCGGCGAAGGCAGAGGTGACCCGCCGCTTCGAGGCATCCGGCGATGGCGAGGGCAGGGTCATGTACCGTCTTCGGGACTGGGGCCTCTCGCGCCAGCGCTACTGGGGATGCCCGATCCCGGTCGTTCACTGCGAGAACTGCGGCGTCGTTCCGGAAAGGAAGGAAAACCTGCCGGTTCGCCTGCCCATGGACGTGTCACTCGACAGACCCGGCAACCCTCTCGACCGGCATGACGCCTGGCGAAATGTCCGTTGCCCGTCCTGCGGCGGGCCTGCGCAGCGCGAAACCGACACCATGGATACCTTCGTCGACTCCAGTTGGTATTTTGTCCGGTTCACGGCCCCCCGTGCGGCGTCGCCGACGGTGGCGGACGAGATCGATTACTGGATGAACGTCGACCAGTACATCGGTGGCGTTGAACATGCGATTCTTCATTTGCTCTATTCGCGATTCTTCACCCGGGCGATGCATCTGACGGGTCATCTGCCGACCTCGGCTCAGGAGCCGTTCAATGCGCTGTTTACCCAGGGCATGGTCTGCCATGAGACCTATAGTGGCCCCGACGGTCGCTGGCTGGCCCCGGAAGAGGTCAGGCTTCTGCCCGGTGGTGGCTACGAGACCGCCGACGGACGGCCCGTGACCGTCGGTCCATCCATCAAGATGTCAAAATCCAAGAAGAACGTTGTCGATCCCCAGGACATCATCACCCGGTTCGGCGCCGATACAGCGCGTTGGTTCATCCTTTCCGACAGCCCGCCGGATCGGGATGTGGAGTGGACAACAAGCGGTGTCGAGGCGGCGTCCCGGCACCTTCAGAGGGTCTGGCGGCTGGCCGACGAAATCTGCAGAAGCCCGGGGCCGGAATCCGGCACACCGAATACCGATCTGGAGCTTTCGAGAACGTTGCATCGAACCCTCGACAGCGTCACGAAGGGCTACGAGAACTTCGCCTTCAACAAATCCGTCGCCGCCCTCTACGAGTTCACCGCAACATTGGCTCGATCCACGGCCGGGGCCTCCAATCGTCGGACCGCCGTTCGGGGCCTTGCGCAGATGCTCCAACCCATAACGCCGCATCTCGCCGAGGAAATCTGGGCCATGGCCGGTGGTGGCGGTCTGGTGTCGCAGGCCGCCTGGCCGACCGTCGATCCGGAACTCGTCGCCCAGGACGTGATCACGCTCCCTGTTCAGGTCAACGGAAAGCGCCGGGCGGAAATCCGGGTGGCCAAAGGACTGGAGGCTGCCGAGATCGAACGCATGGTCCTTGAGATCGAAACGGTCAGGAACGCCCTTGACGGCCGGACGCCTCGGCGTTTCATCGTTGTGCCCGACCGGATCGTCAATGTGGTTGTCTGAACGCCTCATTCTGCCGGTTGCGGCCGGGCTGCTTCTTGTGTTCTGCAGTTGCGGGTTTGAACCGGTCTACGGAACCGGCGCCACGGGACCTGGATTTCAGGGACGTGTCCACGTGGTTCCCGGGACGGACCGAGCGGATTTCGAACTTCGGGAGCGGCTGGTGGAAAGGCTGGGTCCGGCAGAGGAGTCCGCGCCTTATTCCCTGGAATTCGAGATGTCCGTGACCGAAAGGCGCCTCGCTCTTGAGCGCGAAGGGCAATTCGCTCGGCACAGCCTCGACGGCACGGTCACCTTCCGGGTGACTGACAGGACGACAGGAAAGACGGTCTATACGGCGACTGCCTGGTCGCGGGCGGCCTACGGTGCCACGGTTGCGACCTATCCGACCCGGGTGGCAGCCCGAGATGCCGAACTCAGGTTGGCGCGATCCCTGGCGGATCGAATCGTGGCCCGCGTTGAGTTGACCTGGGGACGCTGGTCCGGATGAAGCTGGACGGAGCGCAGGCGAGGCAGTTCTTGTCCCGTCCCGGGTCGAGATTCGGTGGGGTCCTTTTGCATGGCCCCAACCCGATTCGAGTTGCCGACAAACGGGTTGACCTCGTCTCCAAGCTTGTCGGGCCTGGAGCCGCCGACGAACTCCGTTTGACCGTGATTCCGGCAGCCCGAGCCGGACGGAACCCGAGCGAAATCGTAGATGGGCTGAAGATGATGGGGTTTTTCCCGGGGCCCCGGGCCGTGGTGGTCTCGGACGCGACCGATTCCCTTGCAACTTCGATCGGCCGGGCCCTGGATACCCGGCGCGATGGGGATGCGGTTCTCATTGTCACCGCCAGCAGTCTCAAACCCAGGTCACGTCTGCGAAAGCTTTTCGAATCCAACAGGAACACTGCTGCGATCGGCGTCTATGACGACCCCCTGAGCCGGGACGAAATCGAGGCCATGGCGTCAACTGCCGGACTCACGCGGCTGTCTCCGGATGGTGTCGGGCATCTGGCAGCATTGTCGGAACACCAGACGGTCTCCGAGATCCGGCAGACCATCGAGAAACTTGCGCTCTATTCGATGACGGCTGGATCCGGGGCTCGCGTGTCGGACGGACGTGACGGGAAGGACGGGGCGGTCGGGCAAGGCGACGGCGACGAGCCCGAAATCGGCACTGAGGAAATTGAACGTCTTGCCCCCGACTCCCGGGTTACCGGCCTTGATGATGTGCTCTATGCGGTCGCCGAGGGACGGCCGTCGGAAGTTGTTCCCCTGATGCTGCGCCTTTACGCCCAGGGCGTGGGGCCGTCGACGATCTGCACCTCGGCCTACCGGTATTTCCGGTCGCTTCACGCCGCTGCGGTAGAGCCGGGAAGCCCGTACGATTCGTTGGCCCGGCAACGCCCGCCGGTCTTCGGAAAGCGGCGAACAAGGATGGCGCGCCAGGTCGACCGTTGGGCGCCGAAACGACTCGAAGGCGTCCTGGAGGAACTCTTCGATGCCGAGTTGGGTCTTCGACGCAGCGATCCGACACCCGGTTCCGCCAGGCTTGAGCGAACGCTCCTGCGGGTGGCATGGCGAGCTCCGCGCCGGTAGCCGCCAGGAATTGGTTGAACGCTGAACTGCGAATTCGACGGGCCGAGCCGGGCCGAAATGCCACTGAACAAGGTCGTCCCGAGGCCGGATTGGACGGCACGTCGACAAGTTTCTCTGGATCGGCAACTGTGTTTCCAGGGTGGAATGCCGAGTCAGTGTTTCAGTATGAATGCGGTTTCGGCTTCCCGCCATACCTCGGAGACCCCGTGACTGCCCGTACGGTCCGGCCGTTCACGTCTCCCGACGGTGGCCTGGTTGCCTGTGGTTATCGGCTCCGGAGTCTCAGAGTGGCATCCGTGCCTTTTGCGGGACGGCCTGCCCTTCGTCGGTCGGCAGCGCGCCTGCCGAGTCTGACACGGCCCGCCCGGATCGCGTAATCAACGCCCCCCGTCTCCAATTCTGCACCTCCGCAGCTTCACTGGATGGTTGGCGAGCAAGCCTCTCGGCAAGTCGTCCGTCATAGGTGCACAGGCGAACTCGTTTACGGCCGTTTGCAGCCCTTTTATCCTGCCGTGCGGGATGCGTTGGTTTATCCAAACGGAAGTTTGTCGTCGTCATGCGGTTATCGTCTTCGGGACACAGACTCGGAGGTGACGGGCCAGCCTCCGCGAACGCGAGTCGCATTGATCGCTAGGCCCGGCAGGTCATCGACCGTGGAGGGATCATGTCGAGTTGGTGAGGTTCGGGCAGGTCCCTTTTTGTCGAAGTGTCCCGGACCCGGAGATCAGCTCAAGGGCAGGAAGGCAATTCGACTTGAAGCCCCATGCGCGATCTAAGGGTCTGAAATGAGAAGGTATCCTCGGTTCTCGACGGTGTCGAAAGTTCTCATGGCGGCGATCAGGTCGGCCGCCTCGACCCAAACCCAGGGGGCCCGGTTCGGGTTCACGTCCATGATGAGGAAGGAGTCGCTCGTCTTGTCATAGGCCGCGAGAGGCGAGATGTGCCCGCCGCCGGTCTGGCCGAGCGTCTTGCGGGAGTAGTTGATGAGCACATAGTCGTTTCGGGTGGCGAGGTTCCGGGCGAGTTCATCGAGAAGGGGTTCCGCTGCCGTATCGTCTTCCACGACCCGCATCGTCACCGACAGACCGTGTGTGCGGAGCACCTGTGCGAGTTGGTGGAGCTGCAATCCGAAGTCCTTTTTCCATTCTCCCTCGATCTCGATCGGCTTTCCCAGGACCTCTGCGACTGTCTTCGTGCCCGTCATAAGCACGTTGTTCGGCGTGTATTTGCCAAGGAACGGGTCGAAGCCTTCGGGCAGCCACGCCATGTCCTTTGCGGCGATGGGGCTGCGATCCCGCGGAAGTTCGTCGCGTTTGCCAAGCCGGAGTGCGTTCAGCACGATCGCCGATGATGCCGGGCCGCAATAGATCTTGTTGTCCTGGCTGACGAAATGATTGCTGAGGGGAAAGAAGTCCGCCTTGTGTGCTGACCTGGTGAATCGGTCCAAGCTTTCCTCCGAGGTCCACTCGACCAATGGGGCCGCCACAGCCCGAGCCGTGAGAAGTACGGCGAAAACCGAAACAATCCAGAAACGTGCCATCGAGTATCTCCGTCAATCTGCATTTGGTTTGGCGCGGCCTTGCGGTCCGGCCTCGTTGTACGAAATGGGGACTGGCCAAACCCGGCCCCCGATTCGATGAGCCGCTCATACAATCTGTCTCTCGGGTCGGGAACTCAACCAGAATCGGTCAGATTGGCTGGCAAGTGTCCACCGGCATCCCCTCGACGGAGGAACGCATCGGAACGGGCATCAATATGCCGAATGGATGCGGATCGTTTATGAGCGAACCAAACTGGAATTCCGGCCATGAAGTCGTTGGCACGGTGTGGCGGGCCTTCGGTCATGAAACTGGCCGTAACGGCGTGGCCCCTTGGGTCGTGACGGCTGTAGGCAGCCCGCGTTCACGCTTTCGAGCGAGCCCAGCCGGACTTGCCGATTCTGTCGCTGCCCAGGAACACGACTGAGTTCCGTTCGCGCTGTCGCAAAGGCGATCGGTCATCGGATGCGGAACCAAAGACGATTCCGCTGCGTTCGAGGCAAGCCGCCGAGTTCAGTCGACTGGAACCAATTGAACTCAGCGGCTGGTCTGGTGGATATTGGGATCCCGGGATCGCCATGGTGGGTGGCCCGAGAACCGGAGGAGGAGACGGGTTGAACCGGCTCAAGAACACGATTGACGCGATTCACGAGGCCGAACTCAGGGCGGGTCGCCCGCCAGGTTCAGTGCGCCTGATCGCCGTCTCCAAGATGCAGCCGAGAGAACGGATCGAACCGGTTCTGGAGAGCGGCCACCGGGTGTTCGGCGAGAATCGCGTCCAGGAAGCCGCGGGCCGGTGGCCGGAGTATCGGGAGCGTTTCCCCGATCTCGCACTCCACCTCGTGGGTCCGCTCCAGACCAACAAGATCCGCCAGGCACTGGGTCTGTTCGACGCCATTCATTCTCTTGACCGTCCGGGTCTGGCCCGGAAGCTCGCCCGCGCCATCCAGGTGGCCGGCCGGTCTCCGGAACTCTTTGTCCAGGTCAATACCGGCGAGGAACCACAGAAATCCGGTGTCGCACCTGCGGATGCCGACGGTTTCATCCGCGAGTGCCGTTCCATGGATCTGCCGGTGACCGGACTTATGGTTATCCCTCCTGTCGACGAGGAACCGTCTCTCCATTTTGCGCTTCTGCGCAAGATCGCTGAACGCAATTGCCTCGACCGCCTCTCAATGGGGATGAGTAGCGATTTCGACATTGCGATTGCGTTCGGGGCCACTCATGTCCGGATCGGTTCCGCAGTCTTCGGTGAACGGCCCTTATCGCTGAATGATCACCCTTGATCGGGGCGTCCAACGGGTGAGGATCTCGGTCAGGTCCTGCCTCCGGAAGGCGACGCATCCCTCGGTCCGGTTCCTCGGCTGTCGCCATATGTGCAGGAAGATGGCGCTGCCGCGTCCCGGGACGGGCGCGGGCCGGTTGAAGTCCAGAACGGCGACGATGTCATAGACCGGATCCGGTCGTCGCAGCCGTTCATGGCTGAACAGAGTCGTTCCAAGCCCCCGGTCTCCACGCATGTCGGCCGCTGTAACCCGGCTGTTGTAACCGGGGTCCTCCGGGTCGTCGGACCAGATGTCGCCGGGAAGAATCGGTCGGACGGGAATGGGTGGGACCCGAAGGTACGGGCTGCTGTCCCTCGCTGTTCGGTATAGGTTGATGGCCTCACCCGGATCCTCCGATCGGGATCCATTGTTACACAACCGAAACCAGGGTGACGCCGTTAGGCCGTGCGGTCGAACCCGGTCCGGCCGAAACAGGATGGTGTCGACATGGAAAACCCCTTCAGGGGTCAATCCGTCGCCTTCGCGGGATTTTGCGCCGATTCCGGATCGTCCGACGGCACAGGGAATCGGACGCCCCTGGAATCGGGCACCCCAGCGAGTGACAACCAGGTCCGCCGATCGGAATGTCACATCAGATGACCGCTTTTCCTGGCCTTGGTGTCCAGATAGTCGGCGTTGAACGGTGACCGGCCAACGACCAACGGAACGCGCTCGGTGACGGCGATCCCGTGCCTCTGGATCATTTCCAGCTTCGCCGGGTTGTTGGTCATCAGCCGAATCTGCCTGAATCCAAGTTCCGTCAGCATCTCGGCGCCGAACCGAAAGTCCCGCTCGTCGTCCTCGAACCCGAGCCGATGGTTGGCATCCACCGTGTCGAATCCCTGGTCCTGGAGGGAATAGGCGCGAAGTTTGTTGGCGAGGCCGATTCCGCGTCCTTCCTGATTGAGATAGAGGAGCACGCCCTCCCCGGCCGCTCCCATCTGGCCAAGTGCGGCCCGCAGTTGCTGGCCGCAGTCGCATTTCAGGGACTCGAGCAGGTCGCCGGTGAAGCAGGCCGAATGCAGCCGTGTGAGGACTGCCGAGTGTCGATTCGGGCGGCCGATCTCGATGGCGTAATGTTCTTCGCCGCCGCTGGCGGGTCGAAACACATGGGTCGTCGCGCGTTCCGAGACCCGGAGCGGCACACGTCCTGTCGCCACGAGCCTGAGAGAAACGCCTGAATCCAGGCCCGCCTCGAAGGTTTCGAGACTCGTCACGGGCAACGGATCCGGCAAGACCGCATCCGGACGGACGCGGGCGATAGCGGCAGCCGGCAACAGACGGGCCGCCTTGCAATGCCGGATGGCGGCCCGGGAGACGGCCGGCGAACCCTCCCGCAGGCTTCGGTAAGGCCCACGGAGCGGCGCCGTCAGGTCGCGGGACGGATCTGCAAGGCTTCGGACCCAGTCGTCGCCGACCGTGGGCGGAACAGCCAGACGCGCAATGTCATCGTCGTAGGGCCGGGCGGCAAGCGTCTCGGCCCGGCGGGCTGTAACTGCAACATGCAGTGAACCGGCGACCGCCACGGATCGGAAACCGTCGAGCAGCCCCGGACGCATCGTTTCGACCGCGGCCAGCAGCCAGAGGGTCTGTCCGTCGACCACCGTCACTGCCGCCCCCATGCGGAGGTCCGCATGCAGGCGGGCAATTCGCTGGTCTTTGGTCAGGCCCAGGTCCATGGTGGCGGGCACCCCGAACTGAAACAATTCGGTCGCAGTCTATATCGGTGCCACCCGGAAGTTGAAACAAATCGCCCCGATTCCATGGGTTCGGACACGGCTTTGCGCGATTCGACACATTCACGTGATCCGCCCTTCCGGAACCGGGTGGCCATGCCTAGATTCCACGCACGCATCGCCACCTGCCCGCGGTGCCGAAAAACTGGTAGGAGGAAAGGCCGTGGCCGGAGACAAGCTGATACTGCTCGTTGAAGACGATCCGGACTTCCGCGAAGTGTTGGCGGAACAACTGATCGCCACAGGGGAATTCGAAGTCATCGAAGCCGGAAATTGTGCCGAAGCCCGAGCCAGGGCCACGGAATCGGCCATCGACCTCGCCATTCTCGATGTCGATCTTCCGGACGGAGATGGTCGGGACCTTTGCCGCACCCTTTGCCGTCAGGGCATGAAATGTCCGATCATCATGGTGACAGGGTATCATACTTCGGATGACGCCTCCATCGTCGGTCTGGATGCCGGCGCCATCGACTATGTCAACAAACCCTTTCGGTTCAGCGCACTGCACGCGCGAATCCGAGCGCAGCTTCGTCAGGTCGAGGAGACAGACCATGCGGTTCTGGAGATTGGACCGTGGTCATTCCGGCCATCGAAGAAGTGTCTCGCCGACCCGGAGGATCGGAAAGTCCGGCTGACGGAAAAGGAAACCGGCATCCTCAAGCGCCTTTACCGGGCCGGAGGGCAAGTCGTCACGCGGGAAGCGTTGCTGTTCGACGTCTGGGACTACCGGATCCAGTCGACCCACACCCTCGAGACACATGTCTACCGGCTGCGACAGAAGATCGAGCCCGATCCCCGCAATCCGAGCCTGCTGATTACCGAGTCCGGTGGCTACCGGCTGTCACTCTGACGGGTGGCCGCCCGTCGATTGAGGAATTTCTCGTCAGCGTGCAAACGGTCTTGCAGTACGGCGACGTGCGTTCGACAGCGAATCCGGCAGCAAAGCCCGGATGCGTTCGCCACTTTGCCGGTTCCTTCTCGGGTTTGAACGACCGGATCCGGGGAAAAAATCCGAGCCTCCGTTCGAACATGCATCTGCGAACTTGCAGAACACTGTGATGGTCTGGCGTCAGAACAGAGTCCACGAGATGGTGATTGGGTCCGACCAGTCCGGATGAGATTCCGAACCGTGCCACTTTGCCGTTCTCGTCGGGGCGTCTGTCCACCGTTCAATCCTGCCCCGGCATGGCGATGGAGACCGTTCGGGATGACTGGATTGGCGCAATCGGACACATGTCGGTCGTTGCGTCATACCTGCGACAGACCACAAAGAGGGGTGTCCTTGGTGTTGGCGCCGACCCGCCATGCAGGCAGCTTTCGGGAGGGAAGGTCCGGCGGCGATCATGCCTGACACTTCATGCCCAGTCGGCCGAACATCGAAACCGGCACCCGGCTGACACACTGAAGGCCACCGACTTGGCGGAGAACTCGGCGGGCAACCGAACCGATGGAAGTTGGAAGAAGCGATCAGCGGGTCCCGAGGTATCGCTGGGCCGCCTGGATGGCCGTTTGCAGATACCGTTTGTGACGGCTTCCCCTGCCGGGAATGTCCGTGCGCGGGACGATCCAGCCAAGACAGGCCAGGCTTCGGAGAAGCAGGAACAACGACAATCTCTGCCAATGGCTGTCGGGCAACGGCCGGTACCGACGGTAACCGTCACGGAGCGGTTCGGCCCGTTCGAGCTCCTGTGGTTCATCGTTGCGGCGATAGAGGGCCACTGCAAGATCATACATGCGGAAACCGTACCCGGAATCGTCAAAGTCGATTGCCACCGGTCCGGCATCGGTCACGATCACATTGTCTTCAAGCGGGTCCGCGTGAATCAGGCCGAAGTCGGCACCATCCCGGACAAACGCTTCCAATTCTGTTTTGACGGCCCTGCGCGCCTGCACCAATAGTCCCCTGGTGTCGGCGGTGAGCCCGGGGTGTTCCCAAAACCGCCCCCAAAGTGGCGTCTCGCCGAGGAAGCCGTCGCAATTCCAGACCGGTCGGACGAAGCCAGCCGGTGGGTCAAATCGGTCCGAAGCATTGTGCAGCCGGGCGAGCATGGCGCCGAGCTGGAAGAACAAACGTCCCCGCAGCGGCAGGTCCGGCCGGGCCTCCGGACCCGTCACTTCGACGGCACCCGATTCCGGCGTGACATCCAGAAGGCGGGGACCGGAGACCCAGTCCAGAAGGCTGACCGCCCGGCCCGTGCTGGTGGTGATCGCCAACCTCCCGTCGGTTGCGGGAATCGGTGCGGGGACTGCGAGTCCGTGGCTTCGAAGATGCGTCAACCACAGGAGTTCGGAACGAATCGCCGGGAGTTCGTGGTAGCCGGTCCGGTGAAGCCGAAGCGCAGCCCGTGCTCCATCGCTGTCGCGGACCTCGAAAACCGCGTTTTCGCGGATGGATGCAAGCTGGACGATGTGTCGGCCGCGGCCGAAACGGGCAAGCGCTGAACGGGCCTCATCGGCGAGTGCCGTCTGGTCGCTGAAACCGTCCGTCACGCCAAGTCCTCAAGAACCCGTTCGAGCGTGTCGCAAAGCAGGTCGATTCCGTCATTGCTGATCGCCATGGGCGGACGGATCTTCAGGATGTTGCGATAACGGCCGGTGACGTTGAGGAGGACGCCCGCCTGGCGCATGGCGTCGGGAAGCCGGCGGCCTAGATCCGTGTCCGGTTTCCCGTCGGGCAAGACCAGCTCTCCGCCGAAGAACAAGCCGGATCCCCGGGTCGCGGCGAGAGACGGATGCTGTTCTGCGATGGCCGACAAGCGTTCGAGAGCATGGTCGCCGGTGTCCCGTGCGCGGGCCACCAGTCCTTCCTCCTCGATGACGTCGAGAGTGGCGGCAGCGGCGGCAACCGAAACCGGATTGCCGCCGAAAGTGTTGAAATACGGAACCCTGTTGCGAAATTCGCCCATGATGGAATGCTGCGTCACGATTGCTGCAACCGGATGGCCGTTCGCCATCGGTTTGCCGAGTGTCACGATATCCGGCTGGAAGCCGAGTCGCTGATGGCCCCAGAAATGGCTGCCGAGCCGTCCGAATCCCGGCTGGACCTCGTCGGCGATCACCAGCCCGCCGGCCCGGTGGATGCAGTCGACCGCCTCGTCGAGGAATCCCGTTTCGAGCGCCGGAAACCCTTCATTGGCAAAGAAGGGGCAGACGATCAGCGCGGCAACTCCATGGCCGCCGGATTCCAGATTGTCGATCGCTGACTGCACCGCGGCAGCAAAGGCCGAAGCTTCGTCTGCAACGGGTGAACTCATGGCCGTTCGCATGCCGATCGGGCTTGGAATTCGACGAACAGACGACATACGCCCGCCTGGAGGTGGTGTCCGCGAGCTGAGTTGGCTGACCAGGTCCGTGTTGCCGTGATACGTGTTGTCGGTGGCAATGATGCCGGTATGGGTGGTGGCGGTACGGGCCATCCGGAGTGCCACGTCATTCGCTTCGGAACCGCTGCAGACCAGAATCGCTGTCGACAGTGGCTCGGCAAACAGTTCGGTCAGCCTCTCGACGTAGTCGAGAAGGCCGGCGTGCAGATACCGGGTATGGGTGTTGAGCTGTTCGGCCTGCCGGGCGATCGCCTGGACGACGGTGGGATGGCAATGCCCGACATGGGGGACGTTGTTGTAGCAGTCGAGGAAGCGTCGTCCGTCTGCATCCCAGAGCCACTCCCCGCGGCCTCGGACGATGTGGACGGGTTCGCTGTAGAAGGTCGGGACATTGGGTCCCAGCAGCCGGTGCCTTCGGGTCAGCAAGTCGTTGACGGGTTCCATGCTCAATCCTCACTGCCAGTTCTCGTCGCGGCGCGGAACGGGCGCGGTCACGGGAGCACCCGGTCGTTCGGGATTCTACTCTCCGGTTTCAGGTCGCCGGCGCAGCGATTTGAGTCTACCGCGGCGGGCCTTGGCGTCCAGCCGCCGGATCCTGGAACCCGGTGTCGGCCGGGTCGGGATTCGCCGTTTCGGTGCGATCAGCGCCTTACGAACCAGTTCGGCCAAGCGGCTGCGGACAATCCGGCGGTTGGCGGACTGCAGGCGTTCGCGGTCGGCCCTCAGGACAATGATCCCGTCGGTAGTCCAGCGGGACCCGGCGAGCCGGCGAAGCCGGTCTTTCTGGGCTGGTGTCAAGACCGTGGATTCGCGCGCCTGGAATCGGAGTTCGACGGCCGTCGAAACCTTGTTCACGTTCTGACCTCCCGGGCCGGAAGCCGTCATAAATGTCTCTTCGATTTCGCGGCCCGGGATCACAAGCCTGTCCGTCACGCGAATCATCAAGTTGACTCTCCTCGGAACGAAGGGTCCACAGTCAGTCGCTTGTGTCCAGCCGGAACGCGCGGGTATCGCCGGTTCGGTCGCTGTGGGGTTTCGCCGTGACTTCGGGCAGAGCCCTGGAGTGGCTGTTCGCCAACATGGCTCGGCCGGCCATTCCAGGTCCCGGGACCGACCGGCGCGAGTCTGTCCGGTTTCAGATGGTTTGCGTAAGGCGACTGGTGATCAGCCGAAACGGGACCAGGGCGATCAAGGCAACCGTGAGCTTCACCATCCAATCGGCGACGGCAAGAGAGACCCAAAGTGGTACGTCCGGCCCCTTACCGATCAGAGGCAGAATCGTTCCGGCCCAACTGACGTCGTTGGCGGGTTCGAGAACGGTCAAGCTGGCCGAGAACGCGATGGTAAAGAAAAGCGCTGTGTCGAGTGACGAACCCGCCACGGAAGAGACCAGCGGCGCCTGCCACCATTGCCGGCGGCGCATCCGGTCGAACACCGCCACATCCAGAAGCTGGGCCACAAGAAACGCCGTTCCCGACCCAATGGCGATGCGCAACGTGACCAACGGCCCGGTTCCCAGGTCGATCAGGGTCCCGACAAATGAACAGGCAATGCCGACGGCAAATCCTGCGACCACCACTCGACGGGCTGCCGCCGGGCCGTGCAGCCGGTTCATCAGATCGGTGACGAGGAAGGCAAAGGGATAGGTGATCGCCCCCCAAGTCAGCCAGTTGCCCAACAGAAACTGGACCAGGATATTGGACAGCACGACCACTGCGGCCATGGCGCCGATGCCGAACCGGATATCGCGTGACATGGATTCTTCGCCTCCCGATGCAACTCCTCCGGAAATGCAAGTTCCCGGGAAACCGGCGAGAGGCCATAGTGGATACCGTCGAACCGATCAAGGTTTGGCTCACAATGTCCGGGCCGGCCTATGGTCCCTCGCGATGCCTCATTGGTTCTGGCACTGGCAGGATGGCCTGATCCCGGCACTTGTTGTCAGCGGAATCCCTCACGCTGCGTCAAGCCACGCTCAACAGAGGCCAGCGCATATACGCCGTCTCGCCTGTCCTGACGACCCTGACCTATCCTGCATGAGAGCGCAGGCGAGTGCCGCTTCATGGGTCCTTCGCGGATTTCCCGTCCTGCCCCGTCCTGTCATGTTCGAAGACCTGCACGACGGCGCAGAATTGGCGTGATCGAGCGGGTTCGGTGTTTCGGGCCCGGTGGCGACCCCGGACAAGGAGACAGATTCCGGTTCCCGCGACGAACGGGACTTTCGCGACCCGGCCGCCTGCCGATGCTGCGACTCCCGGCATTCGAGCTATCCGGTTTCGATCGGCAGATCGGTGCGTGACCCCCAATCGGCCCAGGACCCGTCATAAAGCGCGTGGTTCGGGTGGCCGAGCTTGTCGAGGGCGAGAGACAGGACAGCCGCCGTGACCCCGGAGCCGCAACTGGTAATGATGGGCCGGGACAGGTCGACCCCGGCGTCTGTGAAGGCGCGGCGCAGGTCGTCATCGGACCGAAGCCGCCCCTCGGAATCGAGAAGTCGAGCAAAGAAAACGTTCCGGGATCCTGGAATCCGGCCCGACCGCAGGCCGGATCGAGGTTCCGGCGCCTCGCCCCGGAACCGTTCCGGGGATCGGGCATCGACGATCTGCCAATCGCCGGATACCGACGCGGCGGCCACCTGCTCGACATCCCTGACCATACCGGCATTCCGGCGGGCGGTCATGTGCCTGTCGCGGGCGGAAGGGGGCATGTCCTCGACTGGCCGGCCTTCCGCCCGCCAGCGGAGGAATCCGCCATCGAGAACGGCGACATCGGTCTTCCCCATGTGGCGAAAGAGCCACCAGACCCGCGCCGCCGAGAACAACCCGGCCCCGTCATAGACGATGACCCGATGGCCGTCGCCAATGCCCATCGCCCGCATACGCGACACAAACATGTCGACGGGCGGGACCATGTGGGGAAGGTCCGAACCTGTGTCGGAAATCTCGTCGATGTCGAAGAATCGGGCACCTGGGATATGCGCCGCGTCGTATTCCGCCCTTGGGTCGCGCCCCTCTGACGGAAGATACCATGATGCATCGAGGATGCGGATGTCCGGAGCATCCAGTCGTTCGAACAGCCAGGCGGTGGAAACGATAGGTGCCTGGGAATCCTTGGACATGACATCCGCCTCCGTTGATTGGCGCTCCGGATCGAATTCTCTCGAACCCCTGCAACTATCCGCGTTCTCGGAGCAGCCGCGCCTTTTGCCGGTTCCAGTCACGGGTCTTCTGGTTGTCTCTCTTGTCCACCAGCTTGCGTCCCCGTGCAATGGCCAGCAACAGTTTGGCACGCCCAGTGGCGTTGAAGTAGAGCCGCAACGGCACCAGGGTCATGCCTTGGCGTTCTGTCACTCGCCAGAACCGTGACAGTTCCCGCCGGTTGACCAGAAGTTTCCGCTTGCGACGCTCTTCATGGCCAAATCGGCCCGCCATGTCGTAGCGGGCGATGTGGCAGTTGATCAGATAGAGTTCGCCGTTCTCGACGCTGGCATAGCTCTCGCTGATATTGGCCTGACCGTTCCGGAGCGCCTTCACCTCCGATCCGGTGAGGACGATTCCGCATTCCAGCGTGTCCTCGATGGCATAGTTGAACCGTGCCTTCCGGTTCTCCGCCACAAGTCCCTTGCTGGTGCCGCTCTTCCTCCGCGGCCGGGCCATGCCTCAGGCGGTCACCCCCACCGCCGACATGGCCTCGCGGATCCGGGCACGGGTTCTGTCTCGGGGCGGTGTCAGTGGCAGGCGAACCTCCTCGCGGCACTTCCCGAGAAGGGAGAGGCCGAACTTGGCGCCGGCAAGGCCGGGTTCGGCAAAAATGGCGGTATGGAGCGGCATCAGCCGGTCCTGCAATTCAAGTGCCCGAGGCCAGTCCCCGGTGAGGGTGGCCTGCTGGAATTCCGAACAGGCCCGCGGCGCGACATTGGCCGTCACCGAAATACAGCCGGTTCCGCCGTGGGCGTTGAAACCGAGAGCCGACGCATCCTCGCCGGACAGCTGGATGAAGTCCGTTCCGCAAGTCGCCCGCTGCTCGCTGACGCGCGTGACGTCGCCGGTGGCATCCTTGACGCCGATGATGGTCGGCAGCTTTGCGAGCGTACCCATCGTTTCCGGAGTCATGTCGATGACCGACCGGCCGGGAATGTTGTAGATGATGATCGGCAGAGGGCAACAATCGGCGAGCGCTCGGAAGTGCGCGATGAGTCCGTGCTGGGTCGGCTTGTTGTAGTAGGGTGTTACCACCAGCCCGGCATCGGCACCCACACGGTGAGCGAAGGTCATGAAACGGATGGCCTCGGCCGTGTTGTTGGATCCGGCGCCTGCAATGACAGGGAGCCGGCCGGCGGAGGCCTTGACCACGATTTCGATGACATGCTCATGTTCATCATGGGACAGCGTCGGGCTTTCGCCTGTGGTGCCGACCGGAACCAGGCCATTGGAGCCTTCTTCCACATGCCATTCGACCAGCGCCCTCAGGGCTTCGTCATCGACCGCACCGTCCCGGAATGGCGTAACCAACGCCGGGATTGATCCGCTGAACATAGAATGGCTCCCCGAATTCCAGATTGTGCAGGACGGTCCCGTTGGCGGGATCCGGCAATTCCTGCTGTAAGTCTGGCGGCGGGTTCTGTAAACCCGCAATCACGAGCAGAAATCCGGGCGATCCGATGGCAAAAACGGTAGTTCGGGCGTTGGTGGCGACCCTGGCAGTGGTGATGTCTGTGATCCGGACTCGTTTCAGGATTCCGGTTCCACTCTCTTTTTCGGCATTCGCTTTTGCGTTCGTTTTCGCGGTGGCCGGTTCTCACGCCAACGCCGAACCGGGCTCCGCCGCAACCATGAAGGCGGCCATCGAAGCTGCCTACGCGGAGAACTGGCGTGACGCCGGAAGGCTGGCGCAGGACTTCGGCGATCCGGTTGCCGTCGACTTGATCGCATGGTGGCGCCTGCGCGCCGGTGTCGGGGACTGGTCGGCATATCTGGAATTCCTCGGGAGAAACGGCGACTGGCCGGGACTCAAGCGGCTTCGGCGGAAGGGTGAAGCCCATATCCCGGAAGGAGCCGAGCCGCGGTTGGTCCTCGGGTATTTCGACGTCGAGCCGCCGCAGACGGCACCAGGAGCCCTGCGACTGGCCCAGGCAATGCGTTCGCTTGGCAGGGTGGACGACGCAGAGGTCGAGGTCCGACGGGCTTGGACGCTCCTGGACATGGATGCCGCAACCCAGGACGCCTATCTTTTTCACTTTGGGGATTCGCTTCGTGGACTGCATGCCGAGCGACTTGACCAAATGCTTTGGGAAGGTTGGATCCAGTCGGCCGAACGCATGCTGACGTTGGTGTCGTCGGACCAGGCCCGACTCGCGAAGGCGCGAATCGCGCTTCAGAGAAAACGGCCCGGAGTCGACGCGATGATCCGGGCGGTTCCGGCCCCTCTCCGGGACGATCCCGGTCTGGCCTTCGACCGATTCGTCTGGCGGATGACGTCCGGGTTCGACAAGTCGGCGAAGGAACTGATCCTCTCCCGGTCTCTGTCCGCCCGATCGCTCGGTCGGCCGGAGGCCTGGGCAAATCGGCGCCTTGCAATGGCCAGTGACGAGATGGAGGCCGGCCGGTACGCGACAGCCTATGAACTGGTCAGCCGCCACCATGTCGAGGATCCGTCGAAGGCGGCCCAGCATGAGTGGCTGGCCGGCTATGTCGCGCTACGCATGCTGAACCGACCCGAGTGGGCAGTAGACCACTTCATCCGGTTTCGGGACAGCGTCCGCTCCCCGATCAGCCTCGGTCGCGCCCATTATTGGCTCGGCCGAACCCGTGAAGCTCTTGGCGAGAGCGAACGCGCACGGTCTCACTATCAGGCCGGAGCCGGCTATCAGACCAGCTTTTACGGACAGCTTGCGGCCGAACGCATCGGTGCCGCCCCGGATCCGTCGCTGACCGGCCGGGAACGGGAATTCGACTGGAAGTCTGCGACGTTCGTCGACTCGGGTTCCATCCGCGCCGGGCGGTTGTTCCTCATTGCCGACTGGGAGCCCCACGCCCGGTGGTTCTTCGCCCATGTCGCCGAATCTCTCGACCGAGACGATCTCATTCGCCTCGGTGACATGGCGTTTGATCTCGGCTCACCCTTTGTCATGCTTGGCGTCGCCAAGGAGGCGGCCAAGTCGGGACTGGTCCTGCCTCGGTCCTATTATCCGGTCACGGAGCTTGCGCAGCACTCCGGCCCGGTGCCGCCGGAGATGGCGCTGTCCATAGCCCGCACCGAGAGCGAATTCCGCCTTGATGCCATCAGCCGTGCCGACGCCCGCGGGCTGATGCAGGTCAGGACCAACACCGCCCGGGAGATTGCCGAAAGGCATGGGGAGGCATTTTCGAAGCGGCGCCTGATTCGGGATTGGGAATTCAATGCCCGCATGGGAACGGCCTATCTCGAGGAGTTGCTGGCTGAATTCGGCGGTTCTCACGTGCTGACGTTCGCCGCCTACAACGCCGGTCCCGAACGGGTCCGGAACTGGATCAAACGATTCGGGCATCCGCACCTCGACTGGGCGGATCCGATCGACTGGATCGAACATATCCCCTATCGGGAGACCCGGAATTACGTGATGAGGATCCAGGAATCGCTGCATGTGTACAGGTCGCGGCTGTCCGGTCGCGGGAGTGCGCTCCGAATCTCCGACGACTTGACCCGATGGACAGCAGGCGTCACCGACGGAACCGGGGACTCGGCCGCGGTGATCACAAGGGTTGACTGACAGTTTGACTGAAGGCGTGCCGGGACCGGATCCTGTTGGCCATCGCTGCCTGGCGAACCCTGCTTGGAAACCGACCTCAGGCCGTTTGGCGGGACCGGGAGAGATGACCAGCTCAGGCCAGGTCGTTGCGGTCGAGCGTCTCCGGGCTGACGGCCGGTCTCGATGCCTGCGCGTTCCTCGCGACCGGATCGAGCCAACCGCGGATCATGTGGCGTTTGCGCCCGTAACCGGGAAGGCGAATGACGGAGAATCCGGCGGCCTTGAGCGAACGCCGGACCCTCCCGGCCGCGGAATAGGTGGCAAACGTGCCGCCAGGCCGAGTTCGGGCGGCGACAGCTTGAAGCAGGCGGGGCTCCCAGAGTTCCGGATTCCGCGCCGGGCTGAAACCGTCAAGGAACCAGGCGTCGGCGGCACCGGTCCAGTTCTGAACGGTCTGTCGGGCGTCGCCCGGCAGGATTCGGGCCTTCAGGGAGTCCGTGAGGATTCGGGACTGTCCGGCCTGCGAGGCACGGATCAGCTGTTCCGCGTATTCGGCGAGTTCGGGCCAGGCCGCGTGGGCACGTTTCATGTCATCGGGCTCCACGGGAAAGGCCTCGAATCCGGTATAGAGGAGCGCTCCGGTTTGACCGCTGTCCACCCAGGCCTTCCAGGCCGCCAGCAGGTTGAGACCAGTGCCGAAGCCGATTTCGGCGATGTGGAAACCGGATCGAAACCGTTCCGGCAACCGGTTTCCGGCCAGGAAGACATGTCGCGTTTCCCCGAGACCGCCGCCAATCGAGTAATAGGATTCGCTGTAGGTTCGCGAAACCGGGACATTGCCGCCAATCCAGGAGAGTTTGGCGAACGGGCCTTTGTCGGTCGGGTCGGACGTTTCGCCAGATTCGAGGCCGGAAGCCCGCGTGTCAGGATTTCTGGCGCGGCTCAATGACCTTTCCTTCGACCGGAAAGGCGTCGGGGACCGGCTCCCCGTCGATGCCGCTGTCCGAAAACCAATCCTGGAACCGGCATTGGGATGTGGCCGTCGTTGGCGGCGGCGTATTCGGCTTGGCCTGCGGCCTGGCTTGCGTCCGAGGCGGACTCGCGACGGCGGTTTTCGAAAGCCATCGCATTGGGTCCGGGGCAAGCGGGGGGCCCCTCGGGGCCATGACCCCGTTCTCGCCGGTCCCGTGGTCGCCCCGCAAGCAGTTCCAGTTCGAGGCACTGGTCACCGCAGAACGGTACTGGGCGGAGGTGGATGCAGTGTCGGGGATCGATTCCGGATACGGACGGGTTGGACGGTGGGTTCCTCTCGCCGACAGGCAGGCGTTTGAACGGGCCCAAGCCCATGTCGCTGAGGTCGGACGGTTTTGGGGTTCCACTTTCGACTTGACCCTCAGGTCCAAGGCATCGCCGCGGATCGCACCCGGTTCGGCCCGGTTCGGCGTGATGCACGACACGCTCTCGTCCCGTATCCGCCCCGCCGATGCCTGTCGGTCGCTGGCCCGCACCGCCCGGTTTGCAGGTGTCGACGTATTTGAAGGTCATCGAGTCACCGGGATCGAACGGGGAGCAATCTCGACGGAGCCACGCCCCGACGGGGTTCGCGCCGACACGATCATCCTGGCTGCCGGTGCCGACAGCTTTCGCTGGCTCAGTCCGGAAGTTGCGTCGGAAGGATTGACCGGAGGCGGTGTCAAGGGCCAGGCGGCACTCGTCGACTGCAATCTTGGAATGACTCCGGTGATCCAGTCGGGTGGCCTGTTCATCGTGTCCCACTCCGATGCAACTGTGGGTGTGGGTTCGACCCGTGAGGTTGACTGGTCGAACCCGACGGAAACCGACGGGCAACTGGATTCCGTCATCGACGCGGCTGCGGCGATCTGCCCGGAACTCATCGGCGCCCCGGTCGTCCGACGCTGGGCCGGCCTCCGTCCGAGAGCCGATGGGGCCAACCCACTGCTGGGACTGGTTCCGAATCGGCCCGGTTTGCTTGTGGCCACCGGGGGGTACGGAATCGGTTTTGGCATTGCTCATGTCGCTGGAGACATAGTTGCAGCCCACATTCTCGGTCGGACCGTCTCGCTGCCGGACGGATTCCACACAATGGTCGGGTGACAGCTACCATCTGTCGAGCAGATGCGGACATAGAAGCTGGGGCGTTCGGCGTTGCCAAGTCCGACGCCGGGCTGCTTGTACATGAAGCGGATTGCGACCAACCATGATCGGTTGCCTTCGGCCGCAATCATCCGACGGGAAGTGTGGCGGTCGGTGAGGACATCCAGAGTTCCGGCGGCGAGCCCGATGGTCCGAACGTTCAGGTTTTCGCCGGTCGGCAGCCGCGCCGCCAAGGATTGGGTAACCGTGGCTCCGAACGGTGCGCCGGTACGGGAATCTCCAGCCGATTCCGGTGCCTGCTGCAGGTGAGTGTTGGTGAATTCGGACCGGTCGAAATGCCGGTTGAGCGTCTTACTGGCCGCCTGGGCCGTGATCTTGATCCAGTCCAGCGGGTTGTTCATCATGATCGGTTCCGGTTTTCCGGGGACCCGGACGAGCAATGCTTGAACAGGCAGGAACTCGTGTCCATGCGTGATCGGCGAGGTCGCGGGATGCCGAACTCCGCCAACCGAATTGGACGTCTCGAATTCGATTCACACGAGGTGGCGTTCCGGCATCCGTTGTCGATCGCCACGGAAGTCGGTTTGTGGCACCGGCGATGGCTTGCCGCCGCGTGAAGCGGTCGGGACTGAACATCCCGGTTTTCGAGTTCCGACCGGCATCGGTAGACGACGGCGTGGCAGCGGTCACCGACGGGTGCATTGAGCGGCCTATGTTCAGAATTGAGCACATCCTCCATGCCGGAGGTTGCCGGTGAATTCGGTTCACGGTCCCGTATCGCAACTGCCATGCTCGGTTCCGGTCCGCGACGTTCGAGTCGTGCGGCCCGTCATCCAGCCGCTGCCACACGCTCGCGGAGGGGCGACTCCTGGACTGGCAGGTGGACGACGGCCGAAAAGGCGGCGACGCCGATTCCGACCCACCAAACCACCGTGTAGTTGCCGTAGAGGTCGTAGAGTGCACCGCCGAGCCAGACGCCGAGAAAACCACCGATCTGGTGGCTGAGGAAGACGATGCCGTAGAGCGTTCCCATGAAACGGATGCCATAAATGTAGGCGATCAATCCGGACGTGAGCGGGACTGTCGCAAGCCACAGGAATCCCATGGCCAACGAAAAAAGGACGACCGAGAGTGGAGTTATCGGAAAGACGATGAACAGGATCGAAATGACTGTTCGCAACGAATAGATCACCACGAGCAGGTATTTCTTGACAAAGGTCTTGCCGAGCAAGCCGGCAAGCACGGTGCCGAAAACGTTGGTCAGCCCGATCAGCCCGATCGCCACCGCTCCAAGGGCCGACGTGGTGCCGATTCCGATGCTGGCGAGAAGTCCGTCGGAGGCGATAGGACCGCACATCTCGGTGACCATCGCGGGGAAATGGGCGGTGTTGAATGCAATCTGGAAACCGCAGGAGAAAAAGCCGAGAAAGATCAGCGTGTAGGAGGGATCGCGGGCCGCGTTGGCAAGAACCCTGGAAAGCGGCTCCTTTAATTCTGACTGCGAAATCATGTCGCCATCGCCGCCTCGGAGCATTGGCAGCGTCAGGAGTACGGCAAGAATGATCGCTGCAAAGACGATGAAAACCATCGACCAGTTCATGAAGGCGAGCAGGATAGCGGCGAGTGGCGGCCCGATGATTTGTCCGACGGATCCGGCCGCCGTGGCAATTCCGAGCGCCAGCGACCGGTGCTCGTCGGAGGCGGTTCGCCCGACGACTGCCAGAATGACCCCGAATCCGGTGCCTGCGACCCCGAAACCGACCAGAACTTCGAGCATCTGGTGGCCGAGAGGGGTGACCGCAAAGCTCGACCAAACCAGGCCGAGCGCATAGACCAGCGCCCCGAGAATGATGGCCAGACGAATGCCGAATTTCTCGGCGATGGCGGCAAAGATCGGCTGGCCAATACCCCAGGCGAGGTTCTGAACGGCGATCGCCGCCGAAAAGTCGGCCCTCGGCCAGCCGAATTCGCTCGCAATGGGAATCTGGAAAACGCCGAATGACGCGCGAATGCCGAATCCGACCAGCAGTATGATGCTGCCAGCGATCAACACCGGCGTGAATACGGTCTGGCTCCTGCCCTGCATGCCCGCCCCGGTTCGTTTGTTGCCGGGAGTCTGGTGAATTGTTATCCGACGTCAAGACGTGCCCGGGCGTGGGTGCATGACCGTCCCGCAGATACGGAAAGAGCTTCGGAGAGGATCGAATATTTGACGCTGATCGAGCGATACAGGCGTCTCGTCAGCGACGGCGAGATTGACGATGACCCGTCCCAGTCGGACGCATTGACACGCCTGGAGCGGCTCCGGTGCGCACTCGTCGGCGCAACCTCCGGTTTCCCGGGGCCGGGCGTCCTAAGGCGGATCCTGGGCCGGCGGGTTGCCGCGTCGCCACAGGGCGGGATCTATCTTCACGGCGGCGTCGGAGTCGGCAAGTCAATGCTGATGGACCTGTTCTTTGACGCCGCTCCGACGATCCCGAAGCGCCGGGTCCACTTCCACGCGTTCATGCAGGATGTGCATGCCAACCTGCACCAGCTGCGGGAGTCCGGAACGCGGAATCGGGATCCGCTGGTTCCGGTGGCGTCGGCCATTGCCAGGTCGGCACAGCTTCTCTGTCTCGACGAAATGCAGATCAACGACATCGCCGATGCGATGATCGTTGGTCGGCTCTTCGAGCAGTTTTTCGACGCCGGCATGACAATCGTTACGACGTCCAACCAGGCTCCCGACGATCTCTATCCAGACGGTCTCAACCGGCAGCTGTTTCTGCCCTTTGTTTCCCTTCTGAAGGATCGGCTTGACGTCGTCGGGATCGACAGCGACACCGATCATCGTCGGCTGCGCCTCCGCGGTGAACAGCGTTATTTCTGGCCGAATGACGACGCAGCGGCCCGGGCGATCGAGGCGATCTGGCGCGGACTCACCGGCGGACACTCGGACCCGCTTGCTCTTCGGAACAAGGGACGCGACATCCTTATCCCGGCGTTTCACAACGGGATCGCACGAGCCTGTTTCACCGATCTCTGCAGGTCGTCCCTGGGTCCGGGTGACCTCCTGCTGGTCGCTGCCTCGGTCCGGCTCCTGCTGCTCACCGACATTCCCCGAATGAGTGACGCCGACCGCGATCCGGCGCGTCGCTTCGTCACCTTGGTCGATGCACTCTACGAATCCAAAGTGCCGCTGATTGCGACGGCCGCCGCCGCGCCGGAGCGGCTCTACACCGTGGGCCGGGGTGCCTTTGAGTTCCGGCGCACAGCTTCCCGCCTCGTGGAAATGCAAAGCGAAGACTGGTTCAACGGTCGGAATCGCTGAATCCGGCGTTCGTTGGCTTTCTGCTGCCGATAAATGATATGGCATTGCCGCAAGAAATAATAATCGCAAAACCATAATGGAGACTGCACACGCCGCCGGACCCGGCAGTGACGGAATCCTCACGGCAGTCGCCCGCTGGATACACGCCTCTAAAGTGGCGTTCGTGCCGGAAATCAACAGAGAGAACCTTTCCGAAAGACCTTCGGCAGGGCCCGGGTAGGGAACGGGAAGCCAGATCGAGACTTATGCAACGGACCAACTCGGTAACGCTGTTCCTGCTGACGCCATCGTGGCTAGAGAACTGAAAACGAAAGGCACAACGGATGTTGCTTTCATTGAGATCTGGGGAAGTGTTGTTCCGGTGGACGAGAATCTTGTTTGCATCTCACCGACTGGGAATGCGCTCTGGCAGATCATCAATGAGGTGAAGGAGACGCGGGAACGCCTAAGTGGATTTCCGGACGTGCTCGCACTGTTTTCAGACGGACGTATCGCCTTCAGGGAGATCAAGAAACGCAAAGGAGAAAGTATCAAGCCCAAGCAGCGCGCGGCTGCCGATTTCTTGCGAAAAATGTTCGGCTCCCGTGCCGAACTCGCAATCGTGGAGTGGGCCAGACACCATGTCCGGGCAACAGATTGCAACAATGATTGTTTACGGCGCGACTGGCGGGTGTGTCTCGTTGGCACTGGTGTTCAATTGGCAGGGGAAGTTCGGGGACCGGGAAGTGATGCGCAAACGACACGAACGCATGGAATTATGGCACCGGCCAATCCAAGAATCCCCGTCAAGAGTAATGTGGTTTGCCATAGCGGTTACGATTTTAGCTTTTGGTGCAGTTTTCTAAATTGGTTCATGATGTCTGGAGAGTTGAAGACGCGTACGGAACTTCAGATAAAGGGCCATACAACCTGTTGTAGTCATGGCACGTCAGATTCGATTGTAAGCTCCGAACGACTGCCGAGCGAATATGATAGTCGGGGGCACTCCGCGAATTTGAAGCTCGCGAGTTACTGACACCGGTTTTGAAACTCGAGACTCGCAAGTGTGTCTCTTACCATCCGCCAAGTTGTCTGCGGCAAGCGCGCTTTCCGCAGTAGCTGGATATAGTCCCCCGAAAGCCCCGGATCGCGCCTTAAGCTGAAGTTCCGAGCCGAATTCGCCAATCTATCGCGTCCAATCCGTCACATACCGTTGTCCCTGCCGGTGTCGGCCAGGGCTGCGCCAGCGGTCGCAGGGATTCGATGTCGTGGCGCGTACGGGGTGGTGGTCCGCGAGCGATGGCGCAAGAAGTCGCAGATCTGACCCGGCGAGAGGCCGCGATCCTGCAGGGTGACGGCCAAGGAGCCATGCAGGACATGGGTGTGGAACCCGCCTGCGGGTGGATCCAGCCCGGTCCGGGCGAAGGCGAACTCGAAAACGAAACGGATGAACGGCGTTCCGAAATAATGACTGCATCATAGGTGTCATAATGATCCACGAAGGGTTTCGAGCCACGGGTAGGCAATTGTCCTTTCGTCGGCGTGAATTCCCTGATCGAGACGGGTACACCAAACATGGACCTGTCGCCATGCTGCCTGCAAGAATCAGATCAGCGCGACGTGCGGTGTCCAGACCGTGTTCAGTATAGACCTCTGCAAAAGAGTTGAACCGGTTCGAAACATGTTCAACCCGCTGCCGAAGGGCTCAGATCACCTCCTCGACTGAGAAGCGCTGGTCCCCGAACCCGGCACAAGTTCGGTCGCAGAAAACTCAATTGGTCCTGTGCAGGGCTGCCCGAGATGTCGCCCATTGTCACTATCAAAGGCTGCGCCCCCGTTAGCTTGGTGATTTGGTTAAGAAAAGGCCCCGACAATGCCGGGGCCAAGTTCAGCTAGGACTATTTCAAGAGGTCGGTCCAAATCCGGTCATAGATCCGCACTACTTTCGGGTCGCAGGGTGGCACGAACTCCGGATCCGGGGTACCTGCGGGGATGTTGATTTCGTAGGCATCCATTAGTTCCTGATCGAGATAAGGTTCGGTGCCCATGATCCCCGAGGCATAACGGGCGAAATTTGACAATTCCGCCGCATTTTCGGGTCGCATCATGAAATCCAAGAACAGCTTGGCGTTCTCTAGGTTTGGCGCACCCTTCAGTACAACTAGGTTGTCCATCCAGCCGGTGAAGCCCTCACGCGGATAGGCGTATTTCAGGGTGCCGCGCTCAGCACGGGCACGCATTCCCATTCCGTTCCAAATCATGCCGGCTGAGGCATCGCCGGACACCAATGCCTCCTTGGCCCCGTCCGAATTGAAGCTGAGCCAATGATTCTTCGCCTCGTTCATGAGTTCGCTCAGGGCTTTAAGTTCTTCCGGGTTCGAGTTGCACCTGTCAAACCCCAAGTACCGCAGTCCCATGTTCAACACGTCATTGATGTCTCGGAACATGTTGATGCGACCACTGAGTTCTGTCGGTGGATTGAAGATGAGTTCCAATGTGTCGATGTTACCGGAATAGTCTTCAGTGTTGACCATGAAAGAGGTCGTCCCCCACTGGTAGGGAATCGAGTACTGCCGACCCTCGTCGAAATAGACGTCGACCCAGGCCGGATCGACATTGCCAAAGTTGGACATTTGATTGGGCTCGATCCGTTCCAGGAGGCCTTCTTGGATCATGATCGCGACCATGTAGTCACCCGGTACAGCCACGTCGAACCCAGTCACTCCAGACTTCAGTTTGGCCAAAAGAGTTTCGTTCGAGTCGTAGGTGTCCATCGACACCTCGATGTTGTGTTCCTCGGAGAATTTATCCAGAAGCGACTGAGGCATGTAGTCGAACCAGTTATAGATGCGAAGCTTGCCCTCTGCGACGGTTGAGCTGCCCATTGACGACAGACCTACAGCCAGAACGGCGCATTTCATCATGTTGTTGATAGTCATCGTTTTTCTCCTTCTTGGTTTCAGTTTCTCTTGGTTCGGCCAATGAGGTAGGACAGCGTCACGACGACCAGCGACGCAAGCAGCATGAGGGTGGAAATCGCATTGATTTCCGGGGTGAAGCCAATTCGGACCATGCCGTAGATTGCCAAGGGCAGCGTGGTGGCGCCGGGACCCGCGACCATGTTAGTGATGATGAAATCATCGAGTGAGATGATAAATGCCAGCATGTATCCCGACACGATGCCGGGCAGCATCATCGGTGCGAGGACATACCGGAAACTCTGCCAGGCATTCGCATATAGATCGCGTGCCGCCTGTTCGTAGTGGTCCTCGATGCCCTGCAGTCGAGCGCTGATCGGTAAATAGGCAAATGGTATGCAGAAGATCGTATGTGCGATCATCACGGTCATGAGTCCTAAGCTGATGCCGATCGCCAAGAAGAAGATCAGACTGCCTACAGCGGAGATGATTTCCGGCACCAACAGCGGCAGGTTTATCAGTACATAAACCCCTTCCTGGCCGCGAAACGCACGGCCACGGACCATGGCAATCGCGGCCAGTAGTGCCAATAGAGTGGCCAACGTTGAAGCGGACACAGCGATGACCAAGGAATTGACAGTCGCCCTTTGGATCTCAGGATTGGCGAAGACCTTGGCGTACCAGCCGAGCGAAAACCCACCCCATTTGGTGATTGAACGGGTGGCATTGAATGAATAGACCGAGATGACAATCATCGGCGCGTATAACAAGACGAGACATCCGATGGTCACCGTCAGAAAACCGGGAAATTTCTTGAGTTTTTCTGCGTGACCAGCCATCATGCGACTTCTTTCCCGGGTCGAGGCTGGCGTGCGGCGACGGTCAGGGCTATCAGGACAATGGTGAGCAAGATCATCGCGGCTGCTGAGCCGAACGGCCAATTGCGCGAGGCCTGGAACTGCATCGCGATGAGGTTGCCAATCATCAGTTTCTTGCCACCGCCCAGAATGTCGGGCGCGATAAAGGCACCAAGGCAAGGGATGAAAACCAAGAGCGAACCGGCGATTAGACCCGGTTTGACAACTGGCAGAATTACCCGCAGAAGGATGGACCAACGACCCGCATAGAGGTCGTAAGCTGCCTTCATCAGCCGGAAGTCGAAACGTTCCAACGAGGCATAGACCGGAAGCACCATGAACGGCAGGTAGCTGTAGATCAATCCCATGCCGATGGCAAAATTGGTATAGGCCATGTGAATTGGTTCGCTGATGATCCCGGTGCCGATCAGGGCGGCGTTGATCGGCCCCTCGTCGCGCAGGATGAAGAGCATCGACACGGTACGGATCAACAGGTTCACCCAATAAGGTACGGTGATCAGCAACACCCACATATTGCGGTTGTGCTCAGAGCGCGTTGCGATGAAGAACGCCGTTGGAAACCCTATCAGCAAGCAGGAAATTGTGGCGATCAAGGCCAAGACCAGCGAACGCAGGAACACCAGCAAATAGGCGTTCTCAAAGATCAATTCGTCGGTGATCAGGTCTCGCTCGAAAAGGAACTGGAGATAGGACTCTGTCGAGAACTGCCACTCAACCCCGCCATAGGTTCCGGGAGTGAGAAAAGAGTAGATTAGGATGAAGGTCAGCGGACCGATCAGGAAGAAACTGATGGCTGCCATCGCCGGAAAGAGCTGCAAGAATTGTTTCCCGGAAATCGAGTTGCTGGCTTTGGTCGACCAGTTCGTTTGAAGGTTTATTCCACCCGCCATCGTATGCGACTTCTAGTCTGCCAGAAGCTGAACTGTCCCGGCGTCGGGTCTCAGGTGCACAATGTCGCCCGGTGAGACATCAACATGGGACTGATGAGCATTTTGCACCCGAACCGTCAGTTCGTATGAGCCCTCAGTTTCCACGATGATCTGGGTATCTGTACCGAGGTAGATCAGTTCACGAACCCGACCGGTTAGGATTCCGTCACCGCCTTTCCGTGTCACATTCAGCCGTTCAGGCCGGATCGCCACATGCCCTGGGCCGCATTTATGTCCGCTGCCATTAGGAACTGCCTCGATCAAGTCGCCAGACTTTGTACGCACCCGAACGAGTCCATTGTCCGTCATGTCGTCGATCTCGATGTCAATTAGGTTGACATCGCCAATGAACTTGGCGACGAATCGATTCCGTGGCGCCTCGTAGAGTTCCTTCGGCACGGCAACCTGTTGGATCTCTCCGCTTTCGATCACCGCGATGCGGTCCGATAGAGTCAGAGCTTCCTCTTGATCGTGAGTGACGAAGATGAAGGTGATTCCGGTGGTTTTTTGGATACGCTTCAACTCATCCCGCATCGACTGCCGGAGCTTGAGATCGAGTGCTGAGAGCGGTTCGTCCAGGAGCAAGACCTTCGGATGCGGTGCCAGTGCGCGTGCCACGGCCACTCGTTGCTGCTGGCCGCCCGACAGTTCGTTGGGCATGCGGTGACTGAATTGCTGTAGTTGCACCAGTTCCAACATCTCTTGCGCCCGCGCCTGTGCCGTATCCGCAGCCACACTTTTCATCTTCAAACCGAAAGCAACGTTTTCGAGTACGGACATATGTGGAAAAAGCGCGTAGTGCTGAAACACGGTGTTGATCGGGCGTTTGTTTGGCGGCAGGCTGACAATATCTTTCCCGAACAGGCGGATTGTGCCTGCAGTCACATCCTCGAACCCGGCGATCAAGTGTAGGAGCGTTGTCTTGCCGCAGCCAGATGGGCCAAGCAATGTGAAGAACTCGTTGTCGTAGATTGTCAGATCGACCTCGTGCAAGGCCACGACACCGCTGTCGGGGGGTCCGTAGACCTTGCAGACCTTGTCGATGCAGATGGCAGTGCGTTGGACTGAGGGTGGTTGTGACATTTTCCCCGGACGGCGTTTGTACCGCGCAATGTTGAAAAAAGATGTATCCTACATCACATAGTGTGGTATATAACCCTAGTGAGGTATGCCCCTACGAAGGCAATTCATCGCGGTGGGCAGTTCTGGCGACATAGGTAAATTGGGCGAAGTCTTATACTTGCTGGAAAAACCAGTGAGGGGTGTGGTCATATTGAAAGAGTGAAACACGAAACAGCTGGCGCTTTCGCCGACCGTCAACAGGAAGCCACACCCCATTTCAAATAGAGGTCCTCGGTTTGGTGCATACACGGCAATCCCCTTCCGAACTCATCGAAGGCGAAATCTCCGGTCTGGAGGCCCCGGTTACGCTCGTTCAGCTGGCCGCGCGCTTGGTTCTTGAAGAAGCCCTCAAGGCAGAGAACCGGAACGCTCCGGGGCGTGACGACCATGCCTGCGGCGTCCAGCCCGGTCGGGGGACTCGCAACGGCAACCACTCCGGCCGGCTGAAGACGGCGGAGGGCTCCGTGGAGTTCGGGGCCCCGCAGACGGCCAGCCAGGACAAGCCCTTCCGCTCCCGGATCTGCTCCGAGCTCCGAGGCCACACCGAACGCTTGGAGGCCTTGGCAGTGGAGATGCAGGGGCCTGGGCAGAGCGTCCGCGACATCGAAGATTTGTTCCGTGACGAGACCGGTTCGCGGCTACTGTCGCGCACGGTGGTCTCGGAGACTGGCGAGCGGCTGTGGCAGGACACTCAGGACTTCTGCAGGCGGGACCTCGGGGACTACGACATTGCCTGTCTGTTTGTCGACGGCATTACCGAGCGGGTCAGACCGAGCCAGCGGTGTGAGGCGGTTCTGGCGGCTTGGGGCATCACCTCGGAAGGCCGGAAGGTTCTTCTCGGCCTGGCAGCTGGGTCGAGGGAGGATACCGACACGGTCTCGACCGTCTTCGAGAAACTGAAGGGCTGCAATCCAAGGGACCTGCCGGTTGGGGTCTCCGACGGGATGGACGGCATCATCAAGGCGATCGAGGTCCGCTTTCCCCGCTTGCTGCGACAGCGGTGCCTGATGCACCGCACGCGCAATCTCCGGGATAAGTTGCCGGATGATCTTTGGCCGGAGTTCAAGGCTCGGACCCAGGTCACCCGTCTGGCTCCGTCCTGGGCGATCTCCCAGGATCTCGTGAAGGATCTCGCCCGGGAGTCCGGCGGGGCCTTACCGACGGCAGTGGCGTGCTTCGACGACAACTTTGAGGCCTGCATGGCCCGGTTCCGGGTGCCGGTCAGTCACCGCCGTGCTGTGCAATCAACCAATCGTCTTGAGTGCCTGTTTGTCGAAGAGCGCCGGCGGCTGAAGATCATTCCCGACACCTGGACGAGAAACCCGTGTTGAAGCCAATGTTCGGGGCGATGATCCGGGTCTCGGAGCGCTGGAAGTCCATCCGGGTTACCGAATTTGAGCGGCGATATCTGCGGGCGCTCCGGCGGGAACTGAACGGGGAACACGAGACGGACAGAGCCACAGTTCAGGGTCCAGACATGACCACATCCTTCACCGGTCTATCCAGCAGACTTCAGACTTGACCGTATATTGTCCATGGCGAACGCTTTTATCGAATTGGGAAATGCCATCCGCGCGATGGGTTCCTTAGGGTTCCATGCCGCACTCGAGCGTTTTATGCAGTCAGAAATAAACTTCGACAATTACTTGGTGATCGCCTATCTCGGCGAGCAACCGCCGATTGCGTTGTATAGAAGTAGCTGGTCTGAGCGAGTTTATGCTGAGATGGACAGCAAGTATCTAACCTCTCTCTACGTACTTGATCCTTTCTATTCCGCCCATCTCGGGAAGATCCCGGTTGGCGCGTACAGGCTGCTTGATCTCGCTCCGGACAAATTCAGGACCACGAGCTACTATCGCGAGTATTATCAGAAAACGACATTGATTGATGAGATTGCGTTTTTTGCCTATGTGAAAAACGGGTGGACAATCAATATCTGCATTGGGCGTGATGAAACGTCAGATAGAACATTCGATAGGAGAGCACGGAAAAACGCGGTCGAAATGGCGCCAACAATCGTAGCGTTGCTGGAACGGCATTTTGACATATCTCCTATTGCACGGAGGGGAAATTCGCCAAGCGTTGATGGTGCCCTGATCTACCGACTCAAGGAAGTCCATGGCATCGAGATCACGCCAAGACAGGCGCAGGTTTCGGTTCTTCTCTTGCGCGGGCATTCCTCAAAATCAATTGGTCGCGAACTGAAAATAAGCTGGCAAACCGTTCGGGTGTTCAGAAAACAGATCTACGAACGTTGCAAAATCTCATCGCAGGCAGAACTCTTTGCACTTCTCACACCGTTGGTTCACGCAGAGTTGGAGGATGGATCTTAGACACTGTTTCATTTTCGCAATTCCGATTCCTGGAGATTTTGGTACCCTGTTCCCGAGCGTCTACGAGATCTTCGGGCTTCTTGTTCCAGCGGAAAGGGCGGGCGTCATTAGCCTGTAGTGGTCGATGTAACCCTCGATCGCCGCGATGCTCTCGTCGAGCGAGTTGAAGATCGCGTGCTTAAGCCTCTGCCGTGAGAGGATTGAAAAGAAAACCTCGACGGCGTTCATCCATAAGGCCGGGGTAGGTGTTCCTTCAGCCATTGGTTGACCTCTTCTGACTTGTAGGAGGAGACTTTGTCGAGCACAACATGCACCGGAGTTCGGGGTTTGATCTCCTCGGAGACGAGGCCGAGGAAGGCGAGGAATACACCCGAGCGGTGACGCTCGACCATGTGGCCGGTGACCATTTCGGTGGCGACATAGAGGACCGCCATCAAACAGGTGATGCCGCTGCGTTTGTAGTCGTGTGGGCGGATCTCGAGATAGCGGGGCTTCATAGGCAGTGGCACGATAGTCTTGGGCCACCATGACGGGACCGACGAAACTGGAGAAGGTGTCGATGCCGCCGTCAGCGTACTCCCCCGTCGAATAGGTTTCGCAGTGGATCTTCGTTGAGCGGAACAATTGGGCGCCGTCCAGCGCGATCAGCACAATGCCGCCGAGGCGGCGAATCTAGGGGCTCCCGGCGGTGCCTGGTTCGCGGATATTGTGGTTGCAGGCGGCCTCAGATTGCTCCTTCCTGGGGAAGATCAGCTCGGTGGTGATCCACTCCGCACCCACAGCATGTTCGCCGCTTTGTAGATCGCGCAGGCTCGGCCCAGTCATGCCATTGTCCCTGCCGGTGTTCCTCGCACCACATTGACCTGCAGCGCGGCCGCGATCACGTCGCGGCGGGTTGTCGCGGACTTTGAGGCGGTCTATCGCGTCCGTCCGGTTCTGGCCGAGACCTTTGTGGCGCCGGAATGCCGGGGCCGTTGTTTCCGGGCGGGCGACCGACTGGTGCTGTGCCGGACAGACGTCCGATCGCCAGCGACGAGACGACATCGTGATATCGGCGAAACGCATTCTGGCGCCCGGGGACGACCTCGACAGCGCGAGCTGTGCGGAGAACGAATTCGGTTCGGCGCCGCTGGGAGACGCCCGGCTGACGCAGCGCCTGGTGCGGAGCGCGGAGATCCAGGCCGGGCGCCGACGAAAACCTTCTTCGCGGCCGCGGCGGGCTGCGAGGCGGCGGTGAAGGGGTACTACAGGATGATCGAGCACCCGGACTGCGCGGCGGTGTCGGCGGCCACCATCCTGGCCGGCCATCGCGAGCGCACGCTGCGGCGGATGCAGGGCTAGTCCCTGTCGTTTCTGGTCCAGGACGGGACCGACCTGAACTTCGCGACCCACCCGGGCTGCGAGGGCCTCGGAACGATCGGCCGCACCCGGGGGTCTTCGGGGACGCTGCGCCTGCACCTGCACACGACCTTCGCGGTGAGCGGTGACGGGGTTCCGCTGGGCGTAGTCAATCTCGAGTTCGACGCACCGGACGACGCCCCCGAACCGGACCAGCCGGTGGAGGCGAGCAAGACCGGGCGGTGGCTGCGCCGCGGGCTGCGTCACAGCGTTGGTGCCGTGAAGGCGCTCGACGGGGTGAAGGCCGTCGCGGTGATGGACCGCGAAAGGGACCTGTTCGACGTGTTTCTCAATCAGTGCGATTGGTTACGGCAAACATGCCGGTTCACGCCTGTGGCAAGCAATCGGCATCGTCTGTCTGATTGGTATGACGCTGATTTCTGCCAGTGCGGTTTCGATAGCATTCGACGAACTGCGATTACTCAATACCGATTTATTAGTGCCCGCAATACCGATGTTGTAGGTCGGCTGGGTCTGCCACGGAGCCGGGCTGATCATCGACGCACGCAAGATGGTCCAGACCTGAATCGGGTATTTGCACCGGGCTCATGTCCTGAACATCAGGGGCCGCAGATATCCCGTGCTCGATCACGAGGACTCTCTGAACCCCGGACGCCAGTTCCGGTAGGCTCCGACATCCCGATCCGGTGGCTTGTCCGGGTTCAGCGTTCGCAACGACCTCCGTGAAGGGGGTGAAAGGGTCAAAAAAGGACTTTGGTGGCCGTGAGGTTCGGCCGAGCCATGCCCTGTTCTTTACCTCGCCGGCAGGCAACGGCATAGTCTCCTCCAGCATCAATTGCGTACTCGGGTGCCACCTTGTTTCCTATTTCTGGGTGTCGCTTGACAACGGGAAGTCATCCCCGCCATGAGCGGCCTGTCGCGAGTGCCTGTGACGGTTTCCACGGGGTTTGACCGCAAATGCCGGCGCTCGGCAGCGAAAAGTACCGGTGTCTTTCCTCTGCGTACGCTGTACTTGTGCTTGAAAAAATTCGCCGTCGGCGACGACGGATCGTCCAGCGTACCGTCAGCCAGTCGAAGAAAACCCGGATCGCGGCGAGTTCCTGCTTGACGTTGGGGCGCGTGACCTCGCCTGTGCGAACCTCGGGCCAGGCTGTAATGTGCATTGGCCGGATCTTACGGACGTCGGCAACAGTGTAGTCGGCTAGCCGTTCGAACGGCCGGTGTGCAGTTGGGCACAGGCTTCGCGAGTGTTCGGGTTCCGGATCTGTGCGGCGAAGAATTTCGGCTAGGCATTCTGCGCTTCGGGCCCGTTGCCAGCGATCCAGGCTGGGAATGCTGTCGCGGGCGTGGATGACCGGGTCAATCGCCCGGTCGAAACAGGTGCCGGACCTCGTGTCACTTCAGCCAATCGAAAAGCGGTCGGGTCGGAAACCCGTCAGGTGGGAGGCCGATGGCGCTCTGAAATCGTTTGATCCCGGCCGCCGTATTGGGACCCATGACCCCGTCTGCAGCGCCAGTGTCGAATCCCCGGTCATTCAGCTTACTTTGGAGTCGGCGAATCTCCGTTCTCGTAAGCGGTGGGCCATTGTCTGGCCAGGCGACTCGGATCGGCTCACCGCCGGCAATGCGGTCGCCGAGATGTCCAACCGCCAACGCGTAGGCATTGGAAGGGTTGTAACTTCGGATGACGTCAAAATTCCGGAACACGGCGAACGCCGGGCCAGCCGCGCCTGCCGGAAGAAGAATGGCGGCGTCATCATTTTCGGGCAGGGTTGCTCCGTCGATGGCGGTGACTCCGGCAAGTCGCCAGGTTGTCCCCGAATTTCGGATCGCGGGGTCGGCAAGGGTGAAGTCGAACCCGACGGGTATGTGGACTTCGAGCCCCCAGCGGGCACCGAAACGCCATCCGGCCTCCGCGAGGTAATTGGCAGCCGATGCCAATGCGTCCAGAGGGCTGGCCGGGTCCAGAATGTTCCGACGCCCATCGCCGTCGAAATCGACAGCGTGGTCCAGAAAACTCGATGGCATGAACTGAACATGCCCAATGGCGCCGGCCCATGATCCCGCTAGGGACTCAGGCGCGAATTCGCCAGACTCCACGATGCGAATCGCTTGCAAGAGCTCGCCTTCGGCGAAGTCGCGGCGGCGGCCGTCGAAAGCCAGTGTCGCCAGGGCCTCAATTACCGGAAACGTTCCCATGACCGAACCGAAGTCGGATTCCGCGCCCCAGATGCCCAGAAGAATGTCCCGGTCGACGCCGAAGGCCGTTTCCAAGCGTACGAGATCATCCCTTAGCCGCTCCCGGCGAGCGGCACCTTTCGCGATCCGGGACGGTGACGCTATTCGGGCGAGATAGGAATCGGGTCCCAGTACGTGTTCAGGCTGATGGCGGTCGGCGTCAATAACCTCGGCATTCAGGGTGACGTTTCGAAACACTGTCTCCAGCGTTGATCGGGCAATGCCATGGCTGAGGGCCCGTGTCCGGAATTCCCGGAGCCAGGTAGAGAACCGGGCTTTTGCATTTTCGTCGGAACGGCCGCACTTCGCGCCGTTTTTTTGGTAATTCCGACTGGACATCCCTGATTCGTTTCCAATCCCGTCTACACGCTCGCGTCGACTGGCGTCATTTCGGCTTGCCTGGTGGTCAACTACAGGTCATTCCGGGGTCAAGGCAATTCATCGACGCCGGCATGCCGGGACAATGGGTGCCGGGCTCTTCGAGGCGGGTAGGCGGTGACCGCAAAGGGCCACCGGGGACAGCGGATGTTGGACAGCGGAAAGCGCCGGGCGGCACAAGCCCGCCTTTGGATGGGGAAGGGATTCGCGGCTTTGGGCATAGGCGTTGCTCTGCTCGGCGTAACGGCCGGGACTGCCCGAGCCGAACCGGCAATACCGGATGACACCCTTGTCCTGCGTCTCCGCCAGGCCGATCCGGCCCATGGCGAGCGCGCCTTCCGGAAATGTCGGCTTTGCCACAAGCTCGACCGTGGCGTTTCGGGGAGCCTTGGGCCAACCCTCTATGGAGTTGTCGGTGCTTCAGTTGCCGGCGACAGTGGATACCGCCGCTATTCCGAAGCGCTTCGCACTCTTGGTGGTCTCTGGACCCTCGAACGGCTCGACGCCTATCTGAAGTCGCCGAAGTCGGCGGTCCCCGGCACGTCGATGGCATTCGTTGGAATCGCCGATCCGGCTGAACGGGCCGCCCTCATCAACTGGATGAACGCCCACAGTGACAATCCGGTCGAGTACTGACAATCGCGGATTCATGGATGCGTGCCGGGAAATGCCCGGATGGCCTTTCCGGGTTTCTGTCGTTTGATGGCGTACAGATCATCGACGGTGTCAACGTCGTTGAGAGTATCAATCAGGGCGATCCGGATGCCGGGCCAGAAACGGGTCATGGCGCGATCCGTGTCCGCATGGGTCTCAGGAGTCGACCAGCGCACGGGTTTCAGAAACCGGGCGGGAATTGATCGCGTCCGTCTGAGGCCTATGGCCCAGTAGCCTCCGTCGTCGGACGGGCCGAGGACGGCATCATGGGTGCCCAGTGCGCGAAACGCCTGCTCGACCTGACCGGCGGTGATCCCGGGGATGTCGCCACCCACGATGACGACCGGTCCGGGTCCGGCCTGCCGGAAGACGCGGGTCAACCGGTCGCCGAGATCGCCACGGCCCTGCGGAATTCGGTGGAGACGCCTTGGCCAGGGGCGGCAGTCGAACCGAGCCCGATCCGGACTGATGGCAAGAACCGTCCGCCACCGGGGATCGCGACCTACCCGGCGAATCAGGCGGTCGAGCTGCCAGCGATACCACCAGGCAGCACCGACCATGCCGATGTCACGGCCGAGTCGGGTCTTGACGGCACCGGGGCGCGGTGCCTTCGCCATGATGTACAACTGGCGTCGAGGCCGGCTCGGGCCGGCGCTCACGCCAGTGCGTCCGAGAGGATCCGCGTGTAAACGGCCTTCAACCGGTGAATCTCGTCGACGGTCACGCATTCGTCCGTTTGATGCATGGACCGGCCCGTTGGACCGAACTCAACGACCGGACAGTGGTCCTTGATGAACCGGGCGTCGGACGTCCCGCCGGATGTGGACAATTCTGGCGGAACCCCGGTCTCGGCGCGGATGGCAGCGCCGACAAGTTCCGACAGGAATCCGGGCTTGGTCAGGAACCAGTCGGTCGCCCGGTCGAAGTCCACGTCGATCCGGATTCCTGCCTGGACCGCCGCCGCGTCTGCCCGCCGGGCCAGCAGGGACCGGAGCCCGTCAATGCTGTGGGCATCGTTGAAGCGGATGTTGGCCACGGCCTGGCAGCATCCGGGGATGACATTGCTCGCCGGGTTGCCTGTCTCGATGGCCGTGAACGCCAGCGTTGACGGGTCGAAATGAGGTGTGCCTTGGTCAAGCGGTTCCGAATCCAGCTTGGAAACGAGACCGGCGAGCGCCGTCACAGGGTTTCGTGCCCGCTCGGGATAGGCGGAATGGCCCTGGACGCCCCTGGCCGTGAACCGGGCGGTGAGCGAACCCCGCCGCCCAATCTTGATGCGGTCTCCGAATCGCTCGACGCAGGTCGGTTCGCCGACGAGGCAAAAGTCCATCCGTTCGCCATTTGCGTCCATCCAGTCGAGAATGGCTGCCGTTCCGTCGACGGCATTGCCTTCCTCGTCGCTGGTAATGGTCAGGACCACGGACCCGGTCAGCCGGTGATTGCCAATGCTGTCGATGGCAGCGGCCGCGAAGGCGGCGACCGCCGACTTCATGTCACAGGCCCCGCGGCCGTAGAGGATACCGTTGCGGATTTCGCCGCCGAAGGGATCGGCCGACCACACAGTCGGGTCGCCCGGGGGCACGACATCCACATGGCCGTTGAATCCGAACGTCGGCCCCGAAACCGGCGCCCTCCAGCGACAGAACAGGTTGCTGACGCAACCGCGGTTAACCCGGGTGCAGACAAAGCCCGCCTCCCCCAGTCGTTCCTCCAGGAGAGCAAGGGCGCCAGCGTCATCCGGCGTGACCGAGGGGCAGCGAATCAGGTCCGCGGCCAGTTTGACAGGGTCCGTCGCCATGTCCGGTCCTTCACCTGAGTCTCTTGGCGTGCCTTACTTCGGGCGGCCGGGGGCGGCAAGGCGTGATGCGAGACTGGATGGCATGACGGTTGGAACGACGCGTGGTGGCACATCCCCTGTTGGGTACACGGGATTCAAGGGTGTCGGTCGGTTTCGAATGGACGCGAAACTGCCGTCTGCCGATCCCGCATGTGGCGGCCGCCACTGATGACTTGATGATTGCAGCGTGTGTGACGAGGCGGTCGGATCACGGTCTCGGGGGTTTGACTTCTATGGCTTCGCAAGAAATTGACCAGGGCGACGAACAGGCTGCCCAGGGCAATCAGTTCACCGAACAACCATTTCAGAAGATCGGCCTCGACCGCCTTGAGGTCAGCCCTTTGTTTCCTGGCACAGGGACTCGATGCAGGCCTTTGTTTTTGTGCAGGGTCTCGACATTGGCCTCTAGCCTGACGATATCGGCCTTGACTTCGGCGATGTCGGTCTTGGTGGCCAGGCTCGCATCCAGCAGCGTGACGTGTTCGACCGCGAGTGTCTCCGCATTGTCCAACGTGAAGCCGTTCTTCATCAGGCGTTCGACGAAACGGGGGCGGTATCAAAGGCGATGGCTTCGGACATGGACCATCGATACCGGCGGCTCCCATATCGGGCCAGGACTCGCGACAGGTCAAATGTGCTGGTGTTCCGGCGGCAGTCGGTGACGGGCTGACGCCGCCATGCGTCCGGGTTCGGGTTCCATTGCAGAATCCGGACATGTTGACGGTGTCGGCACATCGTTTCCGGTCAGGAACGGGCTTTGCCGGCCCGCGTGGATCGGATGCCGTCCGGATCGGGGCGGAATCGGCGCAGCGAACACCGGCGCCCGGGTTTGTGTTGGCCTCTTCCTGAAGCGGTGTTGCCGTTACGGGACCACAGGCGGCGTGAGGGTCATCCTTACCATTCCATGCTGACGTGCAAACCGGTTTCCGATGAACGACCTGGACAGGAGGGCACTCCAAGTCGTGTCTGTCAAAAATTCGGGTTGGGCTGCGTGAGTTGTCCTGTGGTCGCCGTCCCGTGGCGGCTTGACACACTGGTGTTGTTCTGACTGATTCGCACCCCACGCCGGACGCCCTGTCGAGCTGGCCATGGACCATGGAAGGTCCGTGTTCCGGGTCGGCCACCGTTTCCGGTTGACCAAGGGGAAACGCCGGCGTCCTGGCTGATCATCGGTCCTACAGGAACGGGTCGAAGGACCCAGAGGTCACGGCGTCGGAGGCAGAATGACGTTTCTGGCCTATTTCGGGCCCGTGTTCGAACCGGTCTCGTTCCTGCTGCTGCTCGGAGGAACGATCGGTGGCCTGATCCTGGGTGCGACCCCCGGCCTGTCGCCGACCATGACCGTCGCGCTGCTGATCCCCTTCACTTTTCACCTTCAGCCGGTTCAGGGGCTGATCCTTCTCGGCGCGGCTTATACTTCGACGGTTGCCGGTGGTGCCGTCAGTGCAATTCTCCTGAAGATTCCCGGCGCCCCTGCCAATATCGCGACCACGCTCGACGGCCACCAGATGGCACAGAGCGGCCAGGGCGCGCGGGCACTGCAGCTGTCTTTTCTGGCTTCGCTCGTCGGCGGCGTCATCGGCGTATTCCTGTTGATCTTCCTGACGCCGATACTTGCGGAATGGGCGCTCTCCTTCGGCCCCAGCGAAAGTTTCTGGATCGCCATCCTCGGGGTCACGGTTATCGGGACGCTCGGTGGCGGTTCAGTCCTCAAGGGACTCTTGGCCGGATGTATCGGACTGTGGCTTGCGACCATCGGTTTCGACGACATCATGGGTGCCCAGCGTTTCATCTTTCACCCGTCGCTCGGCGGCGGAATCAACATCATTGCCGCCCTGATCGGCCTGTTCGCGATCCCTCAGGTGATCTCGCTCCTGGCGAGAGGACGCCGACACCGGGATGTCGATGTCATCCGGGTGGCCCGGCACCCACTGATGCAATCGGTTCGCGAAGTCCTGGGCCGTAGCCGATCTGTGGGAATCGGGACGGCCGTCGGATCGATCATCGGGCTGATTCCCGGGGTCGGCGGCCAGATTGCCGGGCTGGTCGCCTATGACCAGGCGAAGAACTTCAGCGCCGAACGGGACAAGTTCGGGACCGGACATTCGGAAGGGATCATAGCCGCCGAAAGCGCCAACAACGCCATGGTAGGCCCGTCATTGGTCCCCCTCCTGACACTTTCGATCCCGGGCAGCCCGACTGCTGCCGTGCTCCTCGGCGGGCTGATCATCCATGGCATCTTCCCCGGACCGGACATTTTCCGACTCTATCCGAACGTGGTCTGGCCCTTCGTCAACTCGATGCTTGTTGGTCAACTGCTGATGTGCGCGTTCGGTCTGGTGATCGCGGGCTTTGCCGCCCGCATTGCCATGGTTCATCATTCGGTGATGGCGGCAGTGGTCCTGGCCCTTGCAGTTTTCGGAAGCTACTCGGTTCAGCACTCAATGAATGACGTCTACATCATGATGGCGCTTGGCGTCGGCATGTATTTCCTCGAACGCTACGGCTTCTCTCCCGCGCCTCTGGTCCTCGGGCTGATCCTCGGGCCGATTGCCGAAGGCAATTTCGTCGAAGGGGCGATGATTGCCAGAGCCCAAGATGGAATCCTGATGTACTTCTTTACCGGAACGCTCAATCTGGTCCTGATTGGAATCGTTCTGGCATCGGTCGGATATTCGGCCTGGCTGGAACTCCGCGGCCGCCGCGGGCCGGAGGGCGGCGTATGAGGGTGGATATGCGAACGCTCGAACGTCTCCTGCCGCCGGGACTCATCCTGATCGTCGGAATTTGGGTCGCCGCCATCAGCTATACGCAGTCGCCGGCCGCTGCCTTTGCCTTTCCTCGGATCATCGCAACCGTTTTCGTGGTGTTGTCGCTCGCGGTCTTCATCCGGACGGTGCTGCGACCGGAAGCGGAGGATGTGACCTCGGCAGCGATTCCGACCGCCGAGTGGCGAAACTTCCTGCCCGGCCTCGCCATCGGACTCATCTACGTCTACCTGGCGGCGGCAAACGTCGGTTTCTATACGTCGACAGCGGTCGTGGTCTTCCTGCTCATTACGCTCTATGACCCGGCGCCGCACAACCGGTCGGCGACCTGGATTCGCCGAATCGTCATCACCGCCGGCTTCGTGGCGGTGATGTACGGTCTTTTCGCCATCATTCTGAACGTGTTTTCCCCACGTGAAATCCTGTTCAGATGAAACGGCCATGACGCCATGGCCTGATCCAAACCGTCAACTGAAGGAAAGGACGGAACCATGAAGAAACTCCTTGCCGCGGCCCTTGCCTTGGCCACGGTGCCCGCCGTGACCCTGGCCGATGCTCACGGAAGCTATCCGGACCGCCCGATCATGCTGATGATCAGCTATGGGGCAGGAGGGGCCACCGATTTCCAGGCTCGGATCGTCACGATGACTGCCGGCAACGAAGACGCGCTTGGCATGCCGATTGCCATCATCAACAAGCCGGGCGCCGGTGGGCGCGTTGGCTGGAACTGGTTCGCCACCCAGGCCGAGACCGACGGCTACACGCTGGCCGCCTATAACATCCCGCACTTCATCGCCCAGTCGATCAAGGGCGGGGTCGAGTATTCGGCCGACAGTTTCGAACCGATTGCCAACTGGGGTGCTGACCCGGCGGTCTTTGTCGTCGCCGCTGACAGCCCGTTCAACTCGATGACCGATGTCGTCGAATGGGCAAAGGCGAACCCGGGCAAGTTGACCTTTTCCGGGGCCGGCCTTTTTGTCGGTCATCACATTGCTGCGCTCCAGCTCGAAAAGGCGTCCGGTGTTCAACTCGCCTACATTCCCAACAGTAAGGGTGGTGCCGGCGCTATGAAGGCAGTGATCGCCGGCGAAGTCATGGGCGGGGTGAACAATCTCTCCGATGCCTTCCGGGCCCGCGAAGCGGGGACCGTCAAGATCCTCGGAGTCTTCGACCTGGAACGGAACGACTTCCTTCCGGATGTCCCGACGCTGGTGGAGCAGGGATTCGATGTCGACAATTCTTCAGTGAATTTCCGTGGCATCATGGTTCCGAAAGGCACGCCGCAAGGGATCATCGACAAGCTGTCCGAAATCGTGCCGACGATGTTCGAGAACGGCCGGGTTCAGGGCAAGATGAAGGCTGGAGGATCACCGATGCACATCATGACCCGCGAAGAGGTCCAGGCGATGTGGGCGGCCCGGCAGTCGGCGCTTGCCGAACTGTTGGCCGGCCTCTGAGATCCGTGACCGCAGCTCAGGGGGCCGGTCGGCAGGAGACCCGGCCGGTCCTCGGGGCGCCGACGCCGTCCGCCGTCGTTACGGCGTTTGACCCCGACCCCCTGACACGGTCTCCTGATTGGAATCGTAGGCAGCTGTCATGACGGTCAGGGACGATGTCATGGCCGTTGAGGCGATCATGGTGCGCGCGCGCCAGGCCCAGGCCACCTATGCTGCGTCCGGCAGCCAGGGACTTTACGACCGGGCGGCGCTTGCGGCCGGCTGGGCGATCGTGGAACCCGACCGCAACCGCACGCTCGCCGAACTCGCCGTGGCCACCACCGGACTTGGCAATGTCCCGGACAAGATTTCCAAGAATCATCGCAAGACCCTCGGACTTCTTCGGGACATCAGGAATGTTGCCACCCATGGCGTTGTTCGCGACGATCCGGAAACCGGGATCACGGAAATCACCCGGCCCGTGGGCGTCGTCGGCGCCGTTGTGCCATCGACCAACCCGGCGGCGACGCCGGCCAACAACGTGATCAACGCGCTCAAGTGCGGCAATGCCATTGTCCTGTCGCCGTCTCCCCGGGGCGTCGAAACCTGTCAGCGGCTGCTCGGCTTCATTCACGCCGAATTCGACCGGATCGCCCTCGATCCCGACCTGGTCCAGATGCTGCCGCCGCCCGGATCCAAGGCCAAGACCCAGCGCATGCTGGAACTCTCTGACATGGTGGTGGCGACCGGCAGCCAGGACAATGTTCGGCGGGCCTACAGTTGCGGCCGCCCGGCGATTGGCGTTGGGATCGGCAACGCGTCGGTCATCATCGACGAGACCGCCGATCTGGCCGCCGCCGCCCGGAAGATCGCCCAATCGAAGACTTTCGACAACGCCACGTCCTGTTCGTCGGAAAATGCGGTCATTGTCGTCGATGCTGTCCGTGAGGCCTTTCTCGAGGCTCTCGGGCGGGAAGGCGGCGCCCAGGTCCGGGAGACCCCGGCGTTGATGGCACGGCTGTTCCCGGAAGGCCGTATCAACCCGGCCATCGTTGCCCGCAGTTCCGAACGGATGCTTGCCGAACTCGGTCTCTCGGGTTCCTTGCCTCCTTCGACACGGTTTCTGGCCGTCGAGACCCAGGGGATAGGTCCCGAACACCCCCTCTCCCGGGAGAAGTTGTCGCTCGTGCTTTCGGTCTACCGGGCCCCCGACTTTGCGGCCGCAGCCGACACAGCGCATACAATCCTTCGCCACCAGGGCGCCGGTCATTCAATCGGGCTGCACAGCGCCGACGACGCCCGGGCGATCGAGCTCGGGCGGCGGATGCCGGTCTGCCGGGTGATCGTCAACCAGGCGCACTGCCTGGCGACCGGCGGCGCCTTCGACAACGGCATGCCGTTCTCGCTTTCCATGGGATGCGGAACATGGGGTGGCAACACCATCGATGACAATCTGCACTGGAGGCACTTTGTCCAGACCACCCGGGTCGTCCGCCCGATTCCCGCCCGTGAACCCGATCTCGACGAGATTTTCTCCGAGTACTGGTCCGTCACCGGCGGCGATGGGTGAACCATTGTCGACATTCGAATTCGACCCTTCCGTCCCGCCATGCGGTTCCATCCACGACTGGCTTTTTTACAACGCCAAAGCCATTCCGGACCGGCCTGCATTTCTGTTCACGGATGGTGCGCCGCCCCTGACATGGCCCGACCTACTCTCCGGAGCCCGGAAGGTGGCGATGGCAATTGGTGCCCAGGGAATTGGCAAGGGCGAAAGCGTCGCGATCATGATGCCGAACTCCCGCGAGGCGGTCCTGGCATTTTTCGGCACGGTCATCGGCGGGTTTCGATCGACCCTGATCAACCTGGTCGCGGGTGATTCTGCGATTGCATATGCTCTCGGGCACTCGGGAGCCCGGCTGGCATTCGTCGGGTCGGGCCAGCGGGAGGCCTTCAACAGAGTTCGGCCGCCCGGGCTTGAATCCATGGTCCTGGCCGAAGCCCTGCAGACTGCACCAAAACCGTCGCCGGATCTCCTGCCGCTCGATCCGTCGGACGACGCCCTGCTGATGTACACGTCAGGAACCACCGGCAGGCCGAAGGGTGTGGTTCACAGCCATGCCAGCCTGCTGGCCGGTGGCTGGACGCCGACGGTCGCCCATCGGCTGTCGACCGATGATCGAGGCTATTGCGTGCTTCCGATCTATCATATCAACGGGCTTTGTGTGACCGTGATGGGAACCGTGATCTCGGGAGCCACGCTTGTCATGGCGCCCCGGTTCTCGCTCCGGCGTTTCTGGGACGATGTCGAACGCCATGAGGTGACCTGGTTTTCGGTGGTTCCGACGATAATTTCGCATCTCCTTCACAGTGAAACGGTTCCCCCTCCGGCGGTGCGGACGCGAGTCCGATTCGCCAGGTCGGCCTCGGCGCCACTTCCTGTCGAAACGCAAAAGGCGTTCGAGGCTCGGTTTACCGTCCCGATCATCGAGACCATGGGACTGACCGAGGCCGCGGCGCAGATCCTCTCGAACCCGTTACCGCCCGGCAGGCGAAAGATCGGCTCACCCGGATTCGCGCACGGCAATGCCGCTCGTATCATTCTCGCCGACGGCGGCCCGGCGCCCGTCGGCGCCGAAGGCGAAATCATTGTCAGTGGTCCCAACATCATGTCCCGCTACCTGAAGGATCCGGACGCCACGCAAGCAGTATTCACCGACGATGGATGGCTCCGAACTGGCGATCTCGGGTGCCAGGACGCGGCTGGCTACATTGTCGTGACCGGCCGGCTGAAGGAATTGATCATCAAGGGCGGCGAGAACATCGCGCCCCGAGAAATCGACGAGGTACTCTACGCCCATAGCGACGTGGTCGAGGCGGCGGCCTTCGGAATGCCCTGTCAGGTCTACGGCGAACGGGTCGAGGCGGCCGTCCGGCTTCGCGGCGATTCGGTGGCGACGGCACAGACGATTGGCGACCATTGCCGGGCGCGGCTCGGGGCCTTCAAGGCGCCCGAGCGAATCCACATCCTGGCGTCGCTCCCCAAGGGACCGTCCGGCAAGATCCAGCGTCTGGCTCTCAAAGGGTGTCTCGAACCGAAGTCCGCGGCCACGGCTCCAGCGGAACCGGACGGCGTTCACCGTCTTGAGGACGACACGCTCTACTGAACACCGGAGTGCGCCCTTTGCACCGGAGACGCCCCCCGGTGCCCGTCGACGCGTGGCTCCAGTCTTGGGGTCGCGGTTTCCCGGTTGGTTCGAAACTTGAGACTCTGCACTCCGGTCAGAAAGGTGGCGGACTCCGAAACGTCATCCATCGGCCACCGTCCGGATGGCGCAGCTTCAGGGTCATGGCGTGAAGCTGGAGCCGGTCGGCGGCGGCGGCGACTCTATCGTCGCCGTATAGCGGGTCGCCGAGGATCGGGTGTCCGATAGCCAGCATGTGCACGCGGAGCTGGTGGCTTCGACCGGTCTTCGGCATCAGTCGGACGCGGGTTGCACCATCCTGGAGACTCTGGACCTGCCATTCGGTTTGGGCCGGGCGGCCATGGTCGTGCGAAACCATCTGCCGCGGGCGATTTGGCCAATCGACGATGAGCGGAAGGTTGACAGTGCCGGACCGGCTGACCATCCGGCCGCGGACCCGGGCCATGTAGACTTTCGTAACTTGGCGTTTTTCGAATTGCAGACCAAGATGGCGTTGTGCCGTTGGCGTCAACGCAAAAACCATGAGCCCGGAGGTGTCCCGATCCAGACGATGGACGACAAGGGCCTCCGGAAAGACGGCCTGAACCCGGGCGGCCAGGCAGTCCGCACGTTCGGGCCCCTTTCCAGGGACCGACAGTAGCCCGCATGGCTTGTCTGCGACCAGGAGTTGCGCGTCGGCATGGACGATTGCGAGCGGAACGTCCGGTGGCCGGTAGGCGTCGCCCGCAACCGGAGCTGGACTCACCGCGATGGCCTCCAGTCGAAATCGCGTTCGCAAGGAAGCCTCGAAATGCTCCGGGCTTCAGGCACGGACTATGTCCTGACCCGAGCCGCACCCGGATCATAGAGGGGGCGGATCGAAGCGGTGGCCGCCACCCGGGTGCCAGCGACATCGATCTCCCAGGACGACGCCAGTAGCATCGCGGAAGTCTCGCCTCGAGCCGGAACATAGCCGAGTCCGACGGCGCCGCCCAAATGATGGCCGTAGTTCCCGGACGACAGATAGCCGACGATCTCTCCGTCACGAACGATGGGTTCATTGTGGTAGAGCAGGGGTTCCGGATCCTGGAGGAGGAACTGGAGAAACCGCCTGTCGAGGCCGGCGTCCCGCTTCGCGAGCACGGCGTCCCGACCGACGAAATCCGGTTTCCGCGTCTTCACGGCAAATCCGAGACCCGCCTCCAAGACGTGATCCTCGCAGGTAATATCATGGCCAAAATGCCGGAAGGCCTTTTCGATCCGGCAGCTGTCCATCGCGTGCATGCCGCAGTGCCTGAGCCCGAACTCGGCGCCGGAATCGTGAAGTGTCTCGAAGAGATGACCGGCGAACTCGGTGGAGACGTAGATCTCCCAGCCGAGTTCGCCCACATAGGAAACCCGATGAGCCCGCGCTTCCGCCATTCCAATTTCGATCATCCGCATTGTGCCGAACGGGTTGTCGTCATTGGAGAAACTCCCTGACGACGCGGATTCCAGGAGCGAACGGGAGAGCGGTCCCATGACGGCGAGGACGGCCTCGCCAGCAGTAACGTCGGTGATCACCGCGCGGTCGTCGCGGTGATTCCGGTGGCGAAGGAGCCAGGTCTGGTCGGCGAGACGGGTCGCCGCAGGTGTGATCACCAAGTAGGCGGTTTCCGAGAGACGCGTCACCGTAACATCGGATTCGATTCCGCCGGATCGGTTGAGAAACTGGCTGTAGACGATCGTTCCGACAGGCACGCTGACATCGTTTCCACAGACGTGATTGAGAAGGGATTCGGCGTCCGGGCCTTCGATCCGAATCTTGCCGAAGGACGACATGTCGTAAATTCCGACTCCGTTGCGGAGTGCCCGGTGCTCCACGGCCGCGTTTTCGAACCAATTCTGCCGTCCCCAGCTGTAGTGGTATTCGCGGTCCTGCCCTTCCCGCGCGAACCAGTTCGGGCGTTCGAATCCGGCAGCTTCGCCCATGACTGCGCCATGGTCCAGGAGTTGGTGATGGAACGGCGAGCGCCGGACGCCCCGGGCCGTCGCCTTTTGCCGGTAGGGGAAATGGTCGGCGTAGAGCAGTCCCAGCGCCTCACGGGCGCGTTCACGAAGGTAAGTCCGGTTGCCCTGGAACGGTTGCATGCGGCCGATGTCCACGTCACCGAGGTCGAAGGGCCTTTCCCCGTCCACCATCCACTGCGCCAGCGCCCAACCGGCGCCACCGGCAGACTGGACGCCGACAGAGTTGAAACCCGCCGCCACCCAGACATTGTCCCGTTCCAGTGCCTGTCCCAAGTGGTAGGCGCTGTCCGGAGTGAAACTCTCCGGCCCATTGAAGAAAGTCTGGATCCCGGCGCTCGCCAGGAGCGGCATTCGGTTGCAGGCCTTCTCGAGAACCGGCTCGAAATGCTCGACGTTTTCCGGAAGCTGATCAAATTCGAAGTCGGGCGGTATGCCGTCCATTCCCCAGGGCCTGGCCTCCGGTTCAAAGGCACCGAGGAGAAGCTTCCCGGCATCTTCCTTGTAATAGGCGCATTCGTCGGGAACCCGGAGGACTGGCAGTTGGCCCAACCCGTCGATGGGTTCGGTAACGATGTAAAAATGCTCGCAGGCGTGGAGCGGAACGTTGACGCCGGCCATCCGGCCGATCTCGCGGCCCCACATGCCGCCGCAGTTGACCACCGCCTCCAGGGCCATCCGGAAGGGCTCGCCCTTCCATTCGCCCTTGAGGCCGGTCACGCGGCGGTTCTCGACCGTGAACCCGGTCACCCGCGCCTGTTCGACGATGGTCACTCCGCGGTTCTGGGCACCGCGGGCCATCGCGAGCGCAATATTGGCCGGGTCGCCCTGTCCGTCACGAGGCAGCCAAACACCGGCGAGGACATCGGCCGTGTTCAGATGCGGAACCCTCCTGGCCACTTCGGCGGGAGAAATCTCTTCGACCTCGACATCGAAGGCCCGTGCCATTGCAGCCTGGCGGAAAATCTCTTCACGGCGTTCTGGGGTCAGTGCGACGGTGATCGATCCGTTTCGTCGCAAGCCGGTGGCCACGCCTGTCTCGGCTTCCAGCTCCCCGTAGAGTTCCTGTGAATACTTGGCGAGGCGGGTCATATTGGCCGTTGCCCGCAACTGCGCAATGAGCCCGGCCGCGTGCCACGTCGTGCCCGACGTCAGCCGCTTCCGCTCCAGAAGGACGATGTCCTTCCAGCCGTGCTTTGCCAGGTGATAGGCAACGGAACAGCCGACCACGCCGCCGCCGACGACCGCCACCCGGGCATGATTTGGTATCGTTGTCATGTCTCGTCCTTGCTCTTCCTGATCAACGGCCCGCCTGATCCGTGTCGGAATCGGGCGCTTCCGTCAAAGTGCCGCGATCTTTCGTTTCCAATGCGCCCGGAGTTCCGCCTCCTGGCCGCCGGCCTCATAGATCGGGCTTGCGAGCGGCCGAACCTCCCGAACGTGAATGCGAACGATTCGGTTGTAGAGGGGCTCGAGCTCCGGCCAGAGGGCGAGGAACAGCGGAAGCAGTTCCTCATAGGCGTCGGATTCCCGGTCGAGGATGGTGCCGCACCCGGCAATCCGGACACCACGCCGGCTGAGGACATCGACAAAGTTGATCTCCACGTCTGGATTGGTCTCGAGATTGGCAACCGTACCCGGTGACCGCATTTCGACGAAGGCGATCGTTTTGTTGTCCACAACGACAAAGGTGCCCTTCGGCGAAAGATTGGGCATCCCGTCGGGGCTGGTGGTGGCGACAAAGCCCAACCGCCAGGTCTCGATGGTCCGGACTGCGGACGCGGAGAGCGTCACGGCCGTTTGCCGAAACGCCGGGCGATTTCCCGGATGTGCGTCGGACCGATCTCGCAGCAGCCGCCGACGATCGTGGCGCCGCCGTCTACCCAGCAATCGGCAAAGTCGGCATAGGTTCCGGCGTCGAGATCGTTCCGGACCTCCAGGATATCGGCGGTTGCACCGGCCGTCATGAACGCCTCGGGAATTCCGGCGAATCCGTTGGCGTAGGCACCGAGCGCCAGGCCGTCTCTCCGGGGCGCGATTTCCTGAATTGCCCGTGTGGTTGCCTCCGGTGTCGAGCAGTTGACCAGAATGGCGTCAACGGCGAATTCATGCGCAAGCGGAATGATGTTCGTGACCTCTTCGCCGGACCGGAGGCGGCGGCCGTCGCGGCAATCGACGGTAACCGCGAGCCACACCGGCTTGTTGGCGACTGACGTTCCGGCCAGCGCACCCCGAGCCTGGTCCACGGACGCCATTGTTTCGATCAGCAACAGATCGACCGCCGGCACCTGCAGGCGCACGATTTCGGCATAGGTCTCGGCCGCTTGTTCCCAGTGCGGTGAGAGATCTGGACAATAGGACCATCCGAGAGGGCCGAGAGATCCGGCAACGCGTCCGTGACCGTGGGCATCCCGCGCCTCCGCCGCCATCCGGCAGGCGAGGCGGTGCAGATCGGCGAACATGTGATCCAGACCCTCCGGCACGAGCCGGTCGTGAAGCACAGAATAGCTGTTCGTTGTGGCGATTTCGGCACCGGCCGCGAAATAGTCGTCGTGAACGGCGCGAACCACGTCAGGATGATCGATCATGACCTGTGCCGACCAGAGCGGTTTCGGTATGGCGCCGGTCCGGGCGAGGAGCTCCTGGCCCATACCGCCGTCGAGTATGGTGACGCTGTCCATCGACGGATCTCCCGAACGTAGTTCCGATGCCGCCCTCAACCGCGGAGCCGCCGATTGTCGGGATCCCAAAGCGGCCGGTCGTCCTCAACCCGGGCGGCGAAACGGTCTCCGTAGATCTCGATGTCCAGGCGGGTTCCTGGTCGGGCGAGATCCGTTCGGACGATTCCGAGGGCGATCGAACGGTTGACCCGGTAACCCCAACCGCCCGAAGTTGTTTCCCCGACCACGGTTCCATCCTTCCAGATGGTCGACATGTAAGGGGCGTCGGCGTCTCCGGCCTCTACGGTAAGGGTCACGAACCGTTTCTTCGATCCCTGCTGCCGTTCATTCAGCAAGGCCGTCCGGCCGGGGAATCCCTCCTCCTTGTCGAACCGGATGAAACGGTCGAGCCCGCCTTCAAGGAGGGAATAGTCGGTCGACAGATCCCCTTTCCACGCTCGATAGCCCTTTTCCAACCGAAGCGAATTCAGCGCCCACATGCCGAAGGGGCGGGCGCCGGCGTCGAGAACAGCCGCGTAGATGTCGGGCATGCGGTCATTCGCAGCATGGATTTCCCAGCCGAGTTCGCCGGCGTAGCTGACCCGCGCCAGCATTGCCTGTCTTCCGGAGACACGGGCCGACTGATGGGAAAGCCAGGGCCGGGTGAGGTCGGCATCGCTCATGGATTCGATAAGTGACCGCGACCCGGGGCCTGTGACGATCAGCGTCGAGATGTCTGCCGTCCGATTGGTGAGCGACAGGCCTGCGGGAAGGGCGCCCAAGAGAGATTCGAAGTCATGCCACTCGGCGGCGGCCGCGGTGATCAGCGTAAAGTCGTCCTGGTCGTGACGCAGGAGCGACATCTCCGTGAGAATCCGTCCGCGGTCATCGGGAAAGTACCCGAGATTCAGCCGCCCCACGGCTGGCAACCCGCCGGCGATCCGGCCCCGGAGCCAGTCCGCTGCACCGGGTCCCGAGAGGTGGAACCGTGAAAAGCCCGGCAGGTCAAGGACACCTACGGCGTCGCGGACAGCCAGGCACTCATCACGGATGCGTGGTTCCCAGGGGCCGTTCCGGCTCCAGGTCCGGGTCGGCGAATCGGAGGTGTCATCGCCGGGCCGGGCGAACCAGTTCGCTCGTTCCCAGCCGCCGTAGGCATCCATCTGCCCACCGAGTTCGACGACACGGTCATGGACGGGCGACTGCTTTCGATTGGCGCCGGCCGGCCAGCGGAACCAGGGGAAGTGCATTGCATATTCGTGGCCGTAGACCTCGACGGCCTTTGCGACGCAGTAGTCGTGATCGGTGTAGTCGGTATAGCGCCGGGGATCGACGGACCACATGTCCCATTCGGTCTCGCCTTCGGTCACCCACTCAGCGAGCACTTTTCCGGCGCCCCCGGCCTGGGCGATGCCGAAGGTGAAGACACAGGCCTCAAAGGCGTTCGGCACGCCGGGCATCGGGCCGACCAACGGGTTGCCGTCAGGGGCGTAGGGAATCGGTCCGTTGATCACTCTCGAAATCCCGGCGCTGCCGAGAAGTGGCACGCGCGCCATGGCGTCCTCGATGTACCATTCGAGGCGGTCGAGGTCGTCAGGATAGAGCTGGAAACTGAAGTCCTCCGGAAGCGGGTCCTCCGGTGTTACCCAATGCGCCCGGCAGTTTCGTTCATAGGGTCCCAGATTGAGGCCGGTCTTCTCCTGTCTCAGGTAATAGGAGGAGTCGACGTCCCTGAGGAGAGGCAGTTTCCGCCCGTGTTCCTGCGTCCATTCGGCGAGTTCGGGAATCTCCTCCGAGAGGAGATACTGGTGGCTCATGACCGCCATCGGGACCCGCCGCCCGCCATGGGGCCGGAACCATTCTCCGACCCGCTGTGCATAGTAGCCGGCGGCGTTGACCACGAATTCGCATCGGATGTTGCCTGAATCCGTGTGCACGATCCATTCGCCGTTCTCCCGGCTGACGCCGGTCGCCGGCGTCATCCGGGCAATCTGTGCCCCCATGTCACGGCAGCCCTTGGCGAAAGCCTGGGTCAGCTGAGCCGGGTCGATATCGCCGTCATAGGGATCGTGGAGCGCTCCTTCGAGGTCATGGATCTCGAGGAACGGATAATGTTCCCGCGCCTCTTCCGGCGTCAGAATTCGGATGTCCATGCCCTGATATCGCCCCATCCCCTTGGCGCGTTCGAACTCCTGCATTCGTTCGCGGGAATGGGCGAGCCGGACAGAACCGGTCACATGATAGTTCATCGGGTAGTCGACCGCCTCGGCCAGGTTCCGGTAAAGTTCAGCCGAATACCGTTGCATGTTCATGAGTGACCAGCTGGTGGAAAAGGTCGGAACATTGCCGGCCGCGTGCCAGGTGGAGCCTGCGGTCAACTCGTTCTTTTCGAGGAGAACGCAGTCGGTCCATCCAGATTTGCAAAGGTGATAGAGCGATGACGCGCCAACCGCGCCGCCGCCGATTATGACCACCCGTGCGGTCGAGGGGATGTGGGTCATGTGGTTCGTTCCCGAATTATGGGTGAGTCGCGTTCAGCCGGCCGGTTTTTGCGGCAACCCGTCGGCGAGGTCATAGTAGTCACCACGGTTGCCAACATAGATGTGCTCGCACAGCTGAAGACCGGTCGGACCGTCGATCGTTCCGGCGAACACGGCAAGGATCGAGTTGTCATTGGCTTTCCAGAACAGGCTCGACCCGCACGTCTGGCAGAATCCCCGGACGGCCTTTTCGGATGACCGGTACCAGGCGAGACCGGCGTCGGCCGTGATGTCCAGCGCGTCCGGGTTGACGGTCAAGCAAGCCAGGTAGTGGCCGGAGGTCTTGCGACATTGCACGCAATGGCAGGCGACGAGGCGGTCAGGTACGCCCGAGAAGGCATAGCGGACGGCACCGCACAAACAGGATCCGGTCCGAGTCGTGGTGTTTTCCGGTGCGCTCATGCCATTGGTTCCCTTTGTCATTCCGGCCAGTTGCCTCCGGGCGGTCGTTTCGCTCCGAACCGTCCGGTTCCAGACCGGCTCAGTAGACCGGTGGCGCGACGACCCAGATCGCAGTCGCGGCGCGGGCATAAGGATTCGACCATCGGTAGGATTCGCCCCGGAACCGGAAACTGTCTCCGGAATGCAGTGTGAAGCTGTGCCGTCCGGCGATCTCCAGATCGAGTTTTCCCGACACGATATAACCGACTTCCGTGGTTTTTCGAACGACGGCACGGTCCATCGCCGCTCCCGCCTCGAAGACCGAGTGAACCACCTCGAAATCGTCGGTCAAATCGGGCGACAGCAGTTCCTCGACCAGGCCGGCATCGCGGCGACCGAGTTTGCGCCGGGCGTCCCTGCGCACCACGTAGCCGGTTTCTTCCGGATTGGATGCTGGTTGACCGAACAGGATCGACACCGGGACCGAAAGGGCGTCGGCGATCTCGCGAAGTTCGTCGATTGACGGTCGGGACAGGTCCCGTTCGACCTGGCTCAGCCAGCCGACTGACCTTCCGATGCACGACGAGAGCGACGCAAGTGTCCAGCCCCGCGACTTCCGGAGGGCACGGAGATCCCTGCCAAGGGTGGGGCCGGAGGTCGCCATGTCAGGCCTTTCGTGAAATTTTGTCCGAATTTTTCACGCCGTTCCCGGCGTATCTGTCCTGTCTACGACTATTCCAGGTTCGTTTGCGACCTGAGTGAACCGTGATGGATGGGCTTATGGGCGGGCAGGCGAAGGGATTGCAGTGGCTGTTCTTTCCCTGAGCCGGAAATTTGAGTAGGGCTTGCGCGCCGTGGCGTTGGAGGCGGGGGATGCCGAACCCGGACTGGATCGGAGTTGACTGGGGAACCACCAATCTGAGGGCCTGGGGGATGTGCCGGACGGGAGGTGTCCTGGCCGAGGCGACGTCGAACCAGGGGATGGCCAAGCTCGGACCCGAGGCATACGAACCCGTGCTCCTGGATTTGGTCGGAAACTGGCTTCCCGAAACGGGGCGCATTCCGGTGGTCGTCTGTGGAATGGCCGGGGCCAAGGGCGCCTGGCAGATGTCGCCTTACCGGGAAGCGCCGTGCCCGCCCTTGCTGGCTTCGCAATCCGTGCAGCCGTTGACCGTCGATGAACGTCTTCAGGTCAGCATTCTTCCAGGAATTCGCCAGTCCCGGCCGGACGTCGACCTCATGCGGGGTGAGGAAACCCAGGTCGCAGGCTATTTGTCGATGGTCCCGGACTTTGACGGGGTGATCTGCCTGCCCGGAACACACAGCAAATGGGTCCATGTCAGTGCCGGCGAAATTGTCAGTTTCCGGACTTTCATGACCGGTGAAATCTATGATCTCGTCAAACGGGAATCCGTACTTCGGGATCTCGTCGACGAAAACGGCGGCGACTGGGACCCTGTGGAATTTCAGAATGCCGTCGAGACCCAGATCGCCCGGCCGGAATTGCTGATGGCCCGGTTGTTCTCGATTCGCGCGGCTGCGCTTGTTTCGAATCTTGGTCCAGGTCGGGCAGCGGCCCGGCTGTCCGGAACTCTCGTTGGCGCTGAACTGGCAGGCGCCCGGCCCTACTGGTTGGGTCGCGATTTGATCCTGATCGGCGAAAAGCGGCTGTCGAACCTCTACGCCGCCGGCCTCCGGCGGCTTGGCCAGACTCCGCGGTTCCAGGATTCTGCCGCCATGACCATCGCGGGTCTCGCGGAAGCCAACCGTGGGTTCGCCGGCGATCCGGAATCCGCGCGAGTGACCGGCGGTGTCGGACCGAAGGCCGCATGACCAGACCGTGTCAGGTGAATGCGTGCGGGTCCGCCAGATCATGAGCGAAGATCACGATTGCAGCGGTTTGCCTCCCGGGCTCTACCTGGTCGCCACACCGATCGGAGCGGCCCGCGACATCACGCTCCGGGCGCTCGACATCCTCAGGAGCGCGGCCGTCTTGGCGGTGGAGGACACCCGCCGCACCCGGCGACTCCTGTCCGTTCACGGAATTCAGCTCGAAGGGCGGCCGTTGATCGCATACCACGATCACAGCGGATCGCGCGTGCGGGAGCGGTTGCTTCGGGCGGCCCGCAAAGGGGCCAGCGTCGCGTTGGTGTCGGATGCCGGAACGCCATTGGTGTCGGATCCGGGATATCGTCTTGTTCAGGCGTTTCGGGAGGTCGGCATGCCGATCCACCAGGCACCAGGCGCATCGGCAGTTCTCGCCGCTCTCGCCGTGGCCGGGCAGCCAACGGACCGGTTCCTCTTTGCTGGCTTCCCTCCCGCCAGGCGGCCGGCGCGGCGGGCGTTTCTGGAGGACCTTGCGGGAATTCGGGCGTCGGTCGTCGTTTTCGAGTCCCCGAAGCGGATTCGGGAAACGGTCCTGGACATGGTCGACATCTTGGGTCCGGATCGGCCGGCAACCCTCTGCCGTGAACTGACCAAGGTTTTCGAGGAAGTTATTCCCGGGACGCTTGCAAGCTTGGGAACTCTGATCCGGGACCGACAATCGGAGAAACCGGATTCTGTCAGGGGCGAGATATGCGTTGTCCTCGGACCACCACCTGACCCAGTGGCTGTGGCCGACGAGGAGGTCGACCGCTTCCTCCGGTTCGCGCTCGCAAAACTGTCGGCCCGCGATGCGGCGTCTCTGGCCGCCGAATGCCTGGGAATATCGAAACGGGTCACCTACGCTCGGGCTCTGGCGATTGGACGGCGGATTGACGATGCCGGAAAGGAACCCGGCCTGTCCGAGTAGTGGATGGGTTGCCGTGCCGGCCCATCGTGGTGCCGACCGACCGGATGGGCGATTCTGTAGATGGGTGTCCGGGTCTCTTGGACCGATGACATTGGCCGCGTGCAACTTTCTTGGAACTGATCCACCTCGTATGACCATTCCCATTCCGGCGTGTTCGGATTGGTCGATTTGTCCACAGGCGGATTCAAGCGGTTGCCGAGTTGCGGGCTGGAGATTTTACCATCGCTTGCTGCCTCCAGAGTCGGTTGCGAAGTCTTCGCGGGATAGCGATGGACAATCTTCGGCCGGTTCGAGACGGAGAGAACGGAATCCATAAAACTCGCGCAGGGGACTGTCGCGTTCAGGCGACAGGTGAATGCGCGTTCCTTGTTGAAATAGACGTCTGCCGCCCGTATATCTTCCTCATGGCTGACAGGTATGCCAGGAACGCAGGTGCGG